>NZ_JPLA01000043.1 GCF_001010355.1 Dyella japonica DSM 16301
CCCGGAGGGGAGAGGGAGAACACCACCTCGGCATCACCCAAAAAACTGCCGAAACGCCGCCACCGTCCGCACCACACCCTCATCATCAACATCCAGATGCGTCACCAAGCGCAACGTTGGCAGATACCCGATGCTGATGCGGATACCCGCCTGCCGCAAATGGACGTCCAATTCGCGCAGGCGATCGGCGGGCACATCGATGAACACCATATTGGTGTGCTGCCCAAGCAACTTCACGCCGGGAAGCTCACCCAACCCCGTCGCCAACATGGCCGCGCGAGCGTGATCATCCGCCAACCGCTCCACATGGTGATCCAGCGCGTACTGCGCAGCGGCGGCAAGCATGCCCGCCTGGCGCCAGCCGCCACCGGTCACCTTCTTCCATCGCCGCGCCTTGTCGATCAACGCCGCGGAGCCGACCAGCACCGAGCCCACCGGCGCACCCAGGCCCTTGGACAGGCAGACCGACACGCTGTCGAACAGGCCGGCAATCTCGCGGGCCGGCACGCCGCTCGCCACGGCGGCGTTGAACAGACGCGCGCCATCCAGATGAAAACCCAGGCCGCGTTCGCGCGCAAAATCACGCGCGGCCTTCAGGTAATCCAGCGACAGGGCGCGCCCGTGCCAGGTATTTTCCAGCGCCAGCAGGCGCGTGCGCGCGAAATGCGGATCGACCGGCTTGATTGCGGCGGCGAGCTTGTCCAGCGGCAGGCTGCCATCCACGTCGTGCGGGATCGGTTGCGGCTGGATCGAGCCGAGTACGGCGGCACCGCCGCCTTCGAATTTGTAGGTATGCGCATCGGCGCCCACCAGGTATTCATCGCCGCGCTCGCAATGCGACATCAGCGCGATGAGGTTCGATTGCGTGCCGGTGGGTACGAACACCGCCGCCTCGAAACCGAGATCGGCGGCCAGCCGCTGCTGCAGCGCGTTCACCGTGGGATCTTCGCCATAGACATCGTCGCCCACGGCGGCTTCCAGCATGGCCGCACGCATGGCCGGGGTGGGACGGGTGACGGTATCGCTGCGCAGGTCGATGAGTTCCACGATGGACTTCCGGTAGCTGGATCAGACCCCGAGTTTGAACGCTCGCTTTGGCAGAATCAAAGGCCACGGGCCTGACGGGCAGCAGCGGCTTGGGCTAGCCTTGTGATCGGGTCTCCGCATGAGGCGAGGGCATGTCGTTCCTGCATCTGTATGTCCGTGTCATCGCGTTGCTGGCACCGGAAAAGAAGCTGGCGATCACCCTGGCGCTGGCCAACCTGGCGCTGGCCGGGGTGTTCTTCCTTGAGCCGGTGCTGTTTGGCCGTGTGGTGGATGCACTGGGCAGCACGCATGCCGGGGATGCGCCCCGTCTGATCGCACTATGGGCCGGTGTTGGCTTTGCCGGCGTGCTGGCCAATGTGTGGGTGTCGCTGCATGCGGACCGGCTCGCGCATCGCCGGCGCCTCGCCGCGATCGCCTTGTTCTTCGAACATGCCGCGGCCATGCCGATGTCGTTCCACGGTGAATATCACACGGGCCGGCTGTCGCGCATCATGAACGTGGGCGTCAGCAACCTGTTCAATCTCTGGCTGAGTTTCTTCCGTGAACACCTGGCCACCTTGCTGTCGATCTTCGTGATGGTGCCCGTGGCGCTGTGGATCAACTGGAAGCTGGCGCTGCTGATGATTGCGCTGCTGTTGTGCTTTTCCATCTTCAACGCCATCGCCGTGCAGCGCACGCACAAGGCGCAGGGCGAAGTGGAGGAGCTGCACCACGAGATCGCCACGCGTGCCGGCGACGTGTTCGGTAACGTCACGGTGGTGCAGAGTTTCACGCGCCTTGCGGCCGAATCGCGTGCGCTGCACGAGCTGATGACGCGCACGCTCAATGCGCAATATCCGGTGCTGCGCGGCTGGGCGATCCTCTCAGTGCTCAATCGCGCGGCGAGCACGCTCACCATTGTGGCGATTTTTGCGGTGGGCGCGGCGCTGCATGCGCGTGGCGAGATCAGCGTGGGCGGCATCGTCAGCTTCGTGGGTTTCTCCATGCTGCTGATCGGCCGGCTGGAGCAGTTCGCCACCTTCCTTTCGAATCTGTTCTTCCAGTCGCAATCGCTGCGCGATTTCTTCACCGTGCTCGACCGCCAGTCGGAGATTGCCGATCGCCCGGGTGCCATCGCCCTGCCCCGCGTGCGTGGCGAGGTGGTGTTCGAACAGGTGAGCTTTGGCTACGACCCGGTGCAGCCGGCCCTGCACGAGCTCAATTTCCGCGCGGCACCCGGCAGCACCATCGCCCTGGTCGGCCCGACCGGCGCAGGCAAGAGCACGGCATTGAGCCTGCTCTATCGCGCTTACGATCCCAGCGCGGGTCGAGTGACCGTCGATGGCCACGATGTCCGCGATGTCACGCTGGAATCGCTGCGACAGAACATCGGCGTGGTGTTCCAGGATGCCGGCATGTTCTATCGCTCGATCCTCGACAATCTGCGCGTGGGCAATCCGGAAGCCGAGCCCGGCCAGATCGATGCCGCCGTGGCCGCCGCCGAAGCGGCCGCGTTCATCGCACGCAAGCCCGCGGGACTGGAAACGCTGGTCGCCGAACGCGGCCGCTCACTCTCGGGCGGCGAGCGCCAGCGCCTGGCGATTGCACGTGCGATGTTGAAGGACGCGCCGATCCTGATACTCGACGAAGCGACCAGCGCGCTCGACAACGCCACCGAGGCACGCATACAGCGCGCGCTGGATCGCTTGACCATCGGCCGCACCACGTTCGTGATCGCGCATCGCCTGTCGACCGTGCGCAACGCCGACCTCATCCTGGTACTGGATCAGGGACGATTGGTGGAACAGGGGCGTTATGCCGAGCTGATCGCCCAGGGTGGACTGTTCGCCCGCCTGGCGCAGGAAGGCCAGTTCGCGCCGGATGCACCGGACGATCCGGTAGCCACTGACGCTTAGCTGTACGTGATGGCCATGGCCACGCCGCCCATACCGGGCGGTGCCACATCAGCCGTGTTTTCGGAAATACACCCAGGCGATCACCGCCAGGATCAAGGCGGGCAACACATTGGCCACCAGCGGCGGCACGCCATAGACGGTGCCGAAGTTCACCATCGCCTTCTGCAGGAAGTACCAGCCGATGGCCAGCAGCATGCCGATGAACATGCGCTTGCCCAGGCCGCCGGAACGCAGGGTGCCGAACGAGAACGGCATCGCCAGCAGGACCAGCACCAGCACGTTGAGCGGATACAGCGCGCGCGTCCAGAACGCGGAGGCATACACGCCCGGATTCTGGCCGTTCTGCTCGAGGTAGGTGATGTTGCGGCGCAGGTCGCGCATTGGCAGGTATTGCGGCTGGATCACCGACTGCTCCAGCACCTGCGGATTGAGCTTGGAATCCCAGGTCTGGCTGTCGGCCGTGGTGGAGTGCGTGCCGGCATCGTCGAGCGTGGTGCTGCGCACCTTGCTCATTACCCACTGGTGACCGTCGTGTTCGGCTGTCTGTGCCCAGTCGAAGCGCTTCACCTGGCCGTCCGGCGTAAGCGTGAACACGCGCACGTCATGCAACTGCACGGTGCTGTGCGTCGCCGTGTGTTTGGCCATCCATCCCTTGGCATTGATGACGCGATCGCCATCGCGCGCCCACAGGCCGGATTCGCCGCCCAGGCCCACGTTGTTGGATTTCAGGCGCAACTGCATCGCTTGCGCCTGCTGGTCGCCCCAGGGCGCCGCCGTTTCGCCCAGGATCACCACGCCGACCACGAGGATGGCCACCACGCCCACCGCCGACGCCGCGATGCGCAGCTTGGACAGGCCGCAGGCGCGCAGCGCGGTGAGCTCGTTGGTGGCCGCCAGGCCGCCCAGGCCGAGCAGGCCGCCGATCAGCGCCGCGTTGCCAAACATCTCGTACAGTCGGCGCGGGAAGGTGACCAGCACGTACACCACCGCGTTGGTCACCGTGTAGCCGTTCTTGCCCACGTTGCCGAGCTGGCGCAGGAACTGGAACACCGCATCGAGACCGGTGATCACCAGCCATACGGTGAGCATGGCGCCGAGGACCGTGGTGCCGACCAGCCAGTCGACGCGCCGGATGCGCAGTGCAGCCATCACGCACCTGCCTTGCGCGGTTTACGCGGCGAGTATTGGTTCTGGAACATGCGGGCCGCCACGGCAAACACCAGCAAGGTCACCATCCACATCGGGAACGAGTGGTGCCAGTGGCCCTTGATGATCTGGCCGCGGCAGATCGCCAGCAGCAGGTAGTAGAAATAGAACGTGAGGATGGCCAGGAACATGCGCCCGAAGCGCGGCTCGCGCGGACTCTGGCGCGACAGCGGCAAGGCCAACGCCAGCAGCACCAGGGTCATCGCCGGAGCGATTGTGCGCCAGGCGAACTCGGCGCGCGTGTCCGGATTGTCGGTGCGCAGCAGCTGCGCCAGGGTCATCGAGTGCGCGGGATCTTCGGCATCCTCATCGGACTGGATGCTGTCCAGCGAGGCGTCGTTGCGCTCGTATTTCATCTTGCGCCAGTTGTCCGCGCCCAGCGGGATGTCGTACTGGAAGCCGTTCCACAGCGCGAGGAAACGCCCGCTGCCGTCGGTTTCCTGATACAGCTGGCCGTGCTTGCCGGTGACCAGCTTCAGGTGCGGCACGTTGTCGTGGCCCATGCGCTCGGTGGCGATGAAGGTGTTGCCCAGCGTGCTGCCGTCGCGGCTCAGCTCATCGACGAAGATGATGCCGCCCTTGCCCGGCAGCGGGGTGAAACGTCCGGCGTCCAGGCCCGCGGCAATCACCGAGCGATTGGCCGCGGCCACCAGCTGGTCGGAGGTGCGCGCGGCCCAGGGGCCCAGCCATAACGCCACCATGCCGACCAGGATGGCCAGGATCACGGCCAGGATGGACACCGGACGAAGCAAGCCGTTCGGACCCATGCCGGAGGACGCCAGCACGTGCATCTCGCTCTCGCGATACATGCGGCCCAGGCCGTTGAGGATGCCCAGGAAGGCCGCCAGCGGCAGCAGGGTCGACAGGCCGTCGAGCATGTTCAGGCCCAGCACCTGGAACATCACGCTGGCCGGAAAGCTGCCGTTCGCCACCTGCTGCAGGACGTGCGCAAACGAGGTGCCGGCCATGACAGCCAGCAGCACGATGGCGGTAGCGGCCACGGTTTGTGCCAGCTCACGCAGGAAATAACGATCGAGGATGCTCAGAACCGGTCCTCAGGCATGGTCGAACCCGCACGCGTCGCACGGGACAAGAAACAACTGCGAAGTGTACGGGTTGGAGGGACAGTTTCTCGACATGCGATAAGATGAAGGGCTTGGCGCCGCCCCGCCCCGGGCGCGGCAATCCCCAAGTCTAGCCTGTCCGGGCCTTGCCGGACCTTTCCGTAGGACTTCTCCATGACTCTCCAGTTCAGCCTTGGCTCCGCCGCTCCCGAATCCGTCGAAACCCCCTGCGTGGTGGTCGGCGTCTATGAGAACGGTCTGCTCACCAGTGCCGCCGCCCGCGTGGACACCGCTGCGCACGGCGCCATCAAGCGCCAGGTGGAGAGCGGGGACATCAACGGCAAGGCCGGCACCACGGCCGTGCTGTTCGCGCCGGAGGGCGTGGCAGCCAAGCGTGTGCTGGTGGTGGGTCTGGGAACGCAGAAGACCTTCGACGGTGCACGCTACCAAAAGATAAACATCGAAGCCGCGCGCGCCCTGGGCCGCCTGCCGCTGGACAGCGCCGTGTCCTACCTCACCGAGGTGGACGTGCCCGGTCACGATGCCTCCTGGCGCGTGCGCGTGGCCGCCCTGGCCGCCGACTACGCCGCCTACCGCTATACCGCCACCTTCAAGCCGCGCGAAAAGTCCGCGCAGCCGGAACTGACCGCGATCGCCTTTGCCGGCGCCGACGATGCCAAGCCGGGCCTCGCCCAGGCCGCTGCCATCGCCGAAGGCGTGCGCTTCGCCCGTGAGCTGGCCAATCTGCCGCCCAATATCTGCAACCCCGCCTATATCGCCGCGCAGGCCGAACAGTTCGCCGCGCAGCACGACAAGGTGAGCTGCACGGTGCTCGACCACGAGAAGATGGAAGAACTGCGCTTCGGCTCGCTGCTGGCCGTGGGCCGCGGCTCGGCCAACAAGCCCAAGCTCGTGATCCTTGAATACAAGGGCGGCGTGGAAGGCGACAAGCCGTACGCCTTCGTCGGCAAGGGCATCACCTTCGACACCGGCGGCATCAGCCTCAAGCCCGGCCCGGGCATGGAAGAAATGAAGTTCGACATGGGCGGCGCCGCCGGCGTGCTCGGCAGCTTCGTCGCCGCGGTGAAGCTCGGCGTGCCGGTGAACCTGGTGTGCGTGGTGCCGGCCGTGGAAAACATGCCCGATGGCGACAGCTACCGCCCCAGCGACGTGCTGACCAGCCTCTCGGGACTGACCATCGAAGTGCTCAATACCGATGCCGAAGGCCGCCTGATCCTGTGCGATGCGCTGACCTATACCGCGCAGACCTTCCAGCCGAAGGTGATGATCGATGCCGCCACGCTGACCGGCGCCTGCGTCATCGCGCTGGGCAAGCACGCCAGCGGTTTGATGAGCAAGCATGACGATCTGGCCGCCGAACTGATCGCCGCCGGCGAAACCACGCTCGATCGCGCATGGCGCCTGCCGCTGTGGGACGACTACCAGGTGCAGCTGGAATCGGGCTTTGCCGACGTCGCCAACATCGGCGGCAAGAACGCCGGCGCTATCACCGCCGGCTGCTTCCTGGCGCGCTTTACCGAAGGCCAGCGCTGGGCGCACCTGGACATCGCCGGTACCGCGTGGGACGAAGGCCGCAAGGGTCTGGCCACCGGCCGCCCGGTGTCGCTGCTGGTGCAGTGGCTGATGGATCAGGCGAGTAAGTAAGATCCAGCAGTGAGAGGTGAGAAGTGAGGAGTGAGAGAGGGCGACGTCGACTTCTCTCATTTCATGGGCTGTATGCGCTTCTCGCCGATTCGTTAGAGCAGAAAGCAGTAACTTCTGGCGAGAGATGGCAATACCGCCACTCTCGCTACTCACTCCTCTCCACTCACTCCTTGCCCTTATGCCTCGCGCCGATTTCTATCTGATCGACAAGCCGCGCTTCCGCGAGCAACCGCTATTGCTGGTGTGTGAGCTGGCTAAGCGGGCGCACGCCGCGCAGCAGCCCACCCTGGTGCTGGCGCGCGACTTTGCGCAAGCGGAGGCCATTGACGAGTTGATGTGGGAGTTCGATCCGGACGGCTTCATCACGCACCAGATCGCCGGTGACGATGACGACCACATCACCGCCGTGCTGATCGTGCCGCCCGGCATCGACACGCCCGACCGTCCGATGCTGATCAATCTGCGCGAAGAGTGTGCGCCGGGCCGCTACGACCGCGTGCTGGAAGTGGTGGCCGCCGATCCCGCCGAACGCGAGGGTTCGCGTACGCGCTGGACCGAATACAAGCGGCGGCAGTTTGAGGTGAGCAAGCACGATATGTGATGCCGAGCCACGGCGCTCTCCTGTGGGAGCGCACCCTGTGCGCGACTGGCGCTCATGGTGAGGTAACGCTATGTAGCTGCCGTCGCGCACAGGGTGCGCTCCCACAGGGAATCCGTTGCGTCAGTCGTCCACCGACGCCTGCACCACCATCTGCAAGTTGATCGCATCCTGCAGCTGCTCGCCGGTCAGCGGCTTGCGCAGGAAACCATCCATGCCTGCCTCGCGGGCCCGCGCTTCTTCATCGCCACCCGAACGCGCCGTGATCGCCACGATCGGGATGCGCTGTTCCGATGGCTCGCGTTGACGGATCAGACGGGCGATCTGGAAACCATCGATGCCCGGCAGGTCCAGGTCCAGCAGGATCACATCGCATGGCGCCTGTGCCAGTTCCGCCAGCGCCGCCAGACCGTTGCCGACATAGCGCACCTCATGCCCGGCTCGCTCGAGCAGACCGCGTATCACCGCAGCCACGATGACGTCGTCTTCCACCAGCAGGATGCGCAGCGGCGAGGCCTCGACGCCATCGCCGCGTTGTGTCGCGGCGGCCAGCGGCTCCTGCGTCACCGGCAGCGGCAGGCGCACGTGGAAGGTGCTGCCAAAAGCGACCTTCGATTCCAGCTCGACGCTGCCGCCCATCATCGCCACCAGCTCGCGGCAGATCGCCAGGCCCAGGCCGCTGCCGGCGCGGCGCTGCGGGCCGGTGACCTGCTCGAAGCGCTCGAACAGGCGCGCCTGGCTGGCCTCGGGTATGCCCGGGCCGGTATCGATCACGCTGAAGCGCATGCCGTCGTTGGTGCGCCGCACGCGCAGCGTCACGCCGCCGCGCTCGGTGAACTTCAAGGCGTTATTGGCCAGATTGAGCAACACCTGCTTAATGCGGAGCGCATCGCCGATCATGCGCGGCGGCAGGTCGGTGGGCATGTCCAGCTCGAAGCGCAAACCCTTGGCGCGCGCCTGGCCCAGCTCCAGTTTCGCCACGTCTTCAATCAGCGTGCGCGGATCGAACGGCGCGTTGTCCAGCTCGAGCTTGCCCGCTTCGATGCGCGCCAGGTCGAGTGCATCGTTGACCAGCTTGAGCAGCATGCTGCCCGAGCGCTGCATCGCTTCGGCGTAGTCGCGCTGCGTGCGGCTGAGCGTGGTGGTCAGCAACAGCTCCGCCATGCCCATCACGCCCGTCATCGGCGTGCGGATCTCGTGGCTGAGCGTGGCGAGGAATTGCGTCTTGGCAGCGCTGGCCTGCTCGGCCAGGCGACTGCGCTGTTCCGCCAATTGCATCTGGTGCCGCTCGGCCAGGCGACGGCGCCACGCCTGCAAGCCCAGCCATGCCAGCAGCGCCGCCAGCAACACATACGCACACCACGCCCACCAGCGCGCCCACGGCGGCGCCTGCACGTGGATCTGCAGCGGTTGCGCCAGCTGCGTCCACACGCCGTCCGCACCCGCGGCCATCACTTCGAGCGTGTAGTCGCCGCGCGGCAGGCCGGTGAGATCGCGCTCGCCGTGGCCGCCGGTATCGACCCAGCTGTTGTCGAGGCCGGCGAGGCGGAACCGATAGCGGTTCGCGGCGGGATCCACATAGGAAAACACCCGCGTATCCACGATCAGGCCTGAATCGCGCCAGCCGATGGAAAGGTGACCGGACGGCGGCACCGGCAACTCGCGCACGGCGCCTTCGCGGCGCACGCTGATGCGCGTGAGCGCCAGACGCGGCGGCTCGGTGCTACGCGACGGACGATTGGGATTGAAGCCGATCACGCCGCCCAGGGTGGGCGAGTAGATCATGCCGTCGGTCATGCGGCTGAATCCGCGCAGAAATTCGCCGTTGCTCAGACCATCCTGCAGGCCCAGTTCGTGGAACTGCGCGGTGGCGGGATCGAACCGCCACAGGCCATCGCGGCCGAACACCCACACCCGCTGATGCTGGTCGACGGCCACGTCGACCACGTTGACCGACGGCCATCCACGCGTGGCGTCGATCTTGCGATCGAGCACCAGGCCATCGTGGTCGTAGTGATAGTGCTCCAGGCCGTCGGGACGGGCCATCCACAGGCCGTCGTCGGTGAAGTCGAACGCATCCACCGCCTGGCGATTGTCGACGCCGGGCACCGGCTCGAAGTGATCGCGGTTGCGATCCAGGCGCAGCATGCCGCCGTCGCTGGCGTACCAGAAGGTGCCATCCTTCAGCGTGAGCTGGCTGCCCCAACGGGCCTTTTCCTGCGCGGGCTGCACGGATACCGCAGTCACCGCCAGCGTGTCCTGGTCGACCCGGAACAGCCCTTCGCCGAAGCTGCGCGCATAGAGCTTGCCGTCGGGTCCCACTTCCACTTCGAGCGGATGCTTGAGTCCGTGCGCAGCGCCATCGACGGCATCGAGCTTGCCGTTGGCATAGCGGAACAAGGCGCCCTGCACGGTCACCCAAAGACGCGACTGCGCATCTTCAGTGAGGCCGAGCACGTCGCCGCGCAGGCCGGAAATCACGTGCTCGACCTTGCCGGTGGACGGCCATAGGCGATCCACGCGACCACCGCGCTCACCGACCCAGATCGCACCATCGCGACCACGCGCCACCGCGTAGGCGACCGAATCGCGCAGGCTGTTGTCGTCATCGGGGATATGCGTGAAGCGGCTGACGCTGTCCCAGCCAGGTGCCAGATAGGCCACGCCGCCATCGAACAAGGCGATCCACAGGCCGCCTTCGCTGTCGGGACGGATCTGCCACACCCAGGTACCCGGCAGATTGCCGTAGAGCACCGGCTGGTTGGTGACCGCCTCGATCTTGGCGTCATGCGCCTGTTTGAGGAACAGGCCGTGCTGCGTGCCCACCCATAGACGTCCGCTGCGGTCACGCACGCTGCTCAGGATGTTGGTATCGGGCAGCTCGCTGCTGCCGACCTGCCGCGCCACGTCGTCCGCGCCGATGATGAACAGGCCATGCGAGGAGGCCACGCGGATTTCTTCGCCATCGCCTTCGATGCGCCATGCGTCCAGCGACTTCTCCGGCGAGGCCATCGCGATGGGATGAAACTCGCCGTTGGCATCGCGACGGAACACGCCGTTGTCGCTGCCCACCCACAGTTGGCCGCGTGCGTCCACGTAGAGCGCGCCCACCGTGCCCAAGGCTTCCGGTGCGTTGCCCGTCACCTGCATGTGGTCAAAGCCGCGTCCGTCACGGCGCATGCGGTCCAGGCCCAGCGCGGTACCCACCCAGATCGAGCCGTCGCCGGTCTGGGCGATCGACCAGGCCTTGTCGCTGCCCAGGCTCGCCGGATCGTTGGCGTCATGACCCCAGTGATGGAAGGTGCCCGAGCGATCGTCGTAGCAGTTGAGGCCTGCTTCCAGACCCGCCGCCCACAGGCCGCCCGCGCGATCGAAGATCAGCGCCGAGATGCCATTGTTGAACAACGATTGGCTGTCGCCCGCCACATGGCGGAACACCTTGAAGTTGACGCCGTCGTAGCGCGCGATGCCGCTCTTGGTGCCGAACCACATCGAACCATCCGGCGACTGCACCACGGTATAGACGCTGCTGCTGGGCAGGCCATCGGCCGTGCCGAATCGACGGAACTGCGGCGTCGCCAGCGCCGCATTGACGTGCTCGGGCGATGACGGCGTCGGCGCGGTCTGCGCGGCCGCGGGCACGCACACTGCCACCAGCGTGGACGCGCCCATGATCAGGACAACGCGAAGCAGCAAGGACGGCAGCATGCACTTCCCCCGGAATCTTTCGATTTTGCCAGACCTGCCGGTGCGGAACGAGCATGGCTTTTGGCCGACGCGCCCTGCCGCCCCGACGGCGTAGCCGGTGGGGAAACAATCCGTTCCAGGGCGACGGCTGGCGCCGCCGTGGCGGATCGTCCAGACTTCCCGGCATGCCAAGGTCATGCCGCCCCAGCCGCCTTCTGCTCGCCCTTCTGTGCGCCTGCGCTCCGCTTGCCTCCGTGCAGGCTGCGCCAACCACGTACCACTACGACACCACGCACAGCCAGATCCTTTTCAGCATCGACCACAACGGGTTTTCGCGACCGTTCGGGCGGCTGCATATAGCGAAAGGCTGGTTGCGTTTTGATCCGGACGACTGGAGCCAGTCGGCCACCGAGCTGGACATCGACCTGGCCAGCCTGGACATGGGCGATGCCGAATGGAATGCGGCGGTGCTCAAGCCGGCCTATCTGGATGCGGAAAAGGCTCGTTACGCGCATTTCGCAAGTACCTCCGTGGAGCGCAAGGACGACACGCACGGAGTGCTGCATGGCAACCTGACGCTGCGTGGCGTGACACATACCGTGGATATCCCGTTTACCTTCAACCGGCACGGCACCACCATCTACGGCATGCATACCATCGCAGGCTTCTCTGGCACGGCGATGCTCAATCGAGACGATTACGGCATCACCGCGACGCCCAATTCCATCGGCCACGGCGTGAGCGTGTGGCTGGAACTGGAAGCCATCCAGGAAGACCACGCCAATAGCAGCAAGGAATCACCATGAGTTTTCGCAACACCGACCACCAATGGGGATCGGTCGCCAGATTCTTTCACTGGACCATCGCGCTGCTGATCCTCGGCAACGGCATCTTCGGCCTGTGCATGGACCTGGCCCACGGCCCGATGCAGAAGATCAACTGGCTCGCCCTGCACAAGTCGATCGGCCTGACCGTGCTGGCGCTGTTCCTGTTGCGTGTGCTGTGGCGCCTGGCCAATCGTCCGCCGCGGGATGAGCCCACCTCGCGCTGGCAGCACTATGTGGCGCACGGCGTGCACACAACGCTCTACGCGCTGGTGGCGTTGCTGCCGCTGAGTGGCTGGTGGTTCAATTCCATCGCCGGCAAGCCGCTGCAGTATTTCAAGATGTTCAACCTGCCCGCGCTCACCGACGCCAATGCCGACACGCGACGCTTCTGGCATGGCGTGCACGAATACCTGTTCTGGTTTCTGGTCGTGCTGCTGGTGCTGCACATCGCCGGCGCGCTCAAGCATCACCTGATCGATCGCGACAACACCCTGCGGCGCATGCTCCCCTTTGCCCGTGTGCGCCGGAACTCTCAAGGAGAACGCTGATGAACCGCTACGCGCTCAAGCTCGCACCGCTGCTGCTTGCCCTCGCTCTGCCCAGCCTGGCCAGCGCCGCCGACTACGCCGTGCAGCCCGCCGGCAGCAAGCTCGGCTTCAGTGGCAATTTCCAGGGGCAGTCGTTCGATGGCAACTTTGGCCAGTGGACTGCCGCGATCAGCTACGACCCGGCCAAGCTGGCCGCTTCGAAGTTCGATGTGGAAGTGGACCTGGCCAGTGTGAAGACCGGCGACAAGGATCGCGACGGCGCCCTGCCCGGTTCGGATTTCTTCAACGTGGCCAAATTCCCCAAGGCGCATTTCGTCACCACCGGCTTCCGTCAGAACGGCGCGCAGGTGATTGCCGACGGCAACCTCACGCTGCGCGGCCTGACCAAGCCGGTGAGCCTCACGGTGGTGTTCAAGCCCGCAGGCACGGGCGCCAGCATGGATGTCACCGGTACGGTGAAGCGCCTTGATTTCGGCGTGGGCACCGGTGATTACGCCGATACCTCGGTGATTGCGAACGACGTGAAGATCAACGCTCACCTGGTGTTGACCGCTAAGTAAGCAACACGCGCTCGCTCCGTTGTGGGAGCGCACCCTGTGCGCGACCGCCACCTCGCACGATGCGGTAACGCCGGAGGCCGCGGTCGCGCACAGGGTGCGCTCCTACACGGGGAGACCCACGAAACGCTGCACGGCCTCCGCATCAAACGGCCAGTCCAACTCCCGCCCATCGTGGCTGTCACGCAACACCGGCACGCGCGTGCCGTAACGCTGCTCGAGCGCCTCGTCGTCGTCCACCCATAGGCTGTCGAAGTCAGGCGCATGCGCCTCGGCCATCACGGCCAGCGCCTGGTCGCACAGGTGGCAGTAGTCCCGCTGATAAAGCACGTATCGCGTCGGCATAGGGGCGGGACAATAGCTTGCGCCCCGCGTTTTCGCGATGCCCTCCGGGCGGACCGGCAGCCCTGGCGACAGTTCGTGCGGCATCTCGACCAAGGTCGAGACTGGTATTCGCAAATGATAATGCCTATCATTTGCACCAAGGGCCACACGAGCCCACCGGGTTGCCGCCGCCCCGGGTTCCCGATACCAACAAGACCCAAGGCCAGCCCATGCCCTCCCTCGCCTCGCCCGCGCGACGCCAGTTGCCTTACCGCGCCCTGTTTCTGGCGCTGTCACTAGCTCTGTCCGCGCCCCTCTTGCACGCAGAAGACGTGCCGGATTCGTCCGACGCCACCAAGGTCAAGAATCTGGAGGGCGTACAAGCCACCGCCACGGTGACCGGCGATGGCGACTCTTACACGACCAAGGCAGCCTCGGGTGCCACCCGCCTGCCGCTGTCGCTGCGCGAGACGCCGCAGTCGGTGAGCGTGGTGACCGAGCAGCAGATGAAGGACTTCGGGCTCAACAACGTCAACGCGGTGCTCGACACCACCACCGGCGTTAACGTCGAACGCGTGGAAACCGATCGCACTTATTACAGCGCGCGCGGCTTCGACATCACCAACTTCCTGGTTGACGGCGTCGGCCTGCCGTTTGCCAACGGCGAGCAGGAAGGCGATCTGGACACGGCGTTGTACCAGAGCGTGGAAGTGCTGCGCGGCGCGAACGGCCTGCTGTCGTTCACCGGCAATCCGTCGGCCACGATCAACTTCGTGCGCAAGCGTCCGACGGGCGATTTTCAGGGCAGCGTCGGCGTGACCGTCGGCAGCTGGGACAACCGTCGTCTGGACGTGGATCTGTCCGGCCCGCTCAACGATGCGCACAGCGTACGCGGCCGCCTGATCGCCGCCGGCCAGGACACCGACAGCTACCTGGACCGCTACAACCTGCGCAAGCAAGTGCTGGGCGGCATCGTCGAAGCCGATCTCAGCAGCAGCACCCTGCTCACCGCCGGCGTCACCTACCAGAAGAACAAGACCCACGGCGGCATGTGGGGCGCGCTGCCCCTGTACAACACCGATGGCACGCCGACCGATTACGACCGCAGCACCAGCACCTCGGCTGATTGGTCGCGCTGGAATGTCGCCGATACGCGCGCCTTCGTCGAACTCACCCAGCAGCTGGGCAACGACTGGAGCCTCAAGGGCTCGCTCAACTATCGCCGCATCGCCGAGGACAGCAACCTGTTCTACGTCTACGGCACGCCCGATGCGCAGACCGGCCTGGGGCTGTATTCCTACCCCTCCGCGTATACCAGCAAGGAACGCCAGTACGTGGCCGATCTGTATGCCACCGGTCCGTTCGAGCTGCTGGGCCGCAGGCACGAGCTGGTGCTCGGCGCCAACTGGGCCGAGGACAACGTGCATCAGCTGTCGAGCTATGGCGAAGGCATCGGCACGCCGCTGCCACCGCTCAACGAATGGACGGGCGACTATCCGGAACCGCCGTTTGATGCGTCGTACGGCAACGGCGACTTCCACATCAAGCGCAAGACCATGTACGCCACCGCCCGCTGGAGCCTGGCCGATCCGGTCACTCTGATCACTGGCGCCAGCCTGGTGCATATCGAGCAATACGGCGCCAACTACGGCGTGCCGAGCAACTTTGAAAAGACCCAGACCACGCCGTTCGTGGGCCTGGTGTATGACTTCGCCCAGCACTACTCGGCGTATGCGAGCTATGCGCAGCTGTTCAATCCGCAGACCTCGCTGGACATCAACAACAAGGTGCTAGCTCCGGTCACCGGTGCGAACCTGGAAGTAGGCGTGAAGGGCGAGTTGTACGACGGACGTCTAAACGCCACCTTCGCCTTGTTCCGCTCGCGCCAGGATGGATTGGCCGAATATGCCGGCCACAACCTGGCGACCAACCAGGATTACTACACCGGCATCGACGCCATCTCGAAGGGCTACGAGTTCGACGTGAGCGGCCAGCTCACCGACAACTGGCAGGTCAGCGGCGGTTACACGCAACTGGGCCTGGTCGATCCGCAGGGCAACAACGTGCGCACCTATGTGCCGCGCCGCATGTTCCGCCTCGCCACCAGCTACCGCTTCGACGCCCTGCCCGGCTTCAAGGTGGGCGGCACGCTGCGCTGGCAGGATCGCATCTACCGCGACCAGCAGGCGGTGGCGCTGGACGGCAGCGAGATCTTCACCACACAGGGTTCGTATGCGGTGGTTGGGCTGATGGCGGGCTACGACTTCGGCCAGCACTGGAGCACCACGCTCAACCTCGACAACGTGACCAACCGCAAGTACATCCCGAGCCTGTACTGGGACCAGGGCTTTTACGCGGCGCCGCGCAGCTACATGGTCAACGTTCGCTACGCGTTCTGAGGGGGTCCAGCGTAGCGGGAGGTCTCCCGCTACGCTGCTTTCCGTCATGTGACGAATCAGTCCATACGCTCGCGCACCGTCGCATCGCTGCGGCGCGGCAACGCACGCCCGGCGGCACGCGTAGAATAGGCGGTTCTCCCCGCCCACTTTGCGTGTCTCCATGGCTGTCAGCGTATTTGACCTGTTCAAGATCGGCATTGGTCCGTCCTCCTCGCATACCGTTGGCCCCATGCGCGCCGCTGCGCGGTTCGCCGAACGCTGGCTCGAAGAAAAAGGCGTGCTCGACCGCGTCGTGCGCGTGCGCGCCGAGCTGTATGGCTCGCTGGCGATGACGGGCCGCGGCCATGGCACCGACAAGGCCGTACTGCTGGGCTTCGAAGGCGCGCATCCGGATACGGTCGACCCCGATCACATCCCCGAGACGCTGCAGCGCATCCGCACCACCCATCGCCTGCGCGTGCTGGGCAAGCACGAGATCGAATTCGAAGAAAAGCGCGACCTGGTGTTCAACAAGCGCCAGAAGCTGCCGTTCCACACCAACGGCATGCGCTTCTCCGCTTACGACGCCGAAGGCCATGAGCTGGCCACGCGCGATTACTACTCGGTGGGCGGCGGCTTCGTGGTCAACCACGATGAAGCGGCCGAAGACCGCATCGTTGCCGACACCACTGAACAGCCTTACCCGTTCTCCACCGGCGACGAGCTGCTGGCGCTGTGCGAGAAGCATCAGCTCACGATTGCCCAGTTGATGCTGGAGAACGAAAAAGTGTGGCGCGGCGAGGCGGAAACCCGCGCCGGACTACTGGTGATCTGGAAGGCCATGCAGGATTGCGTCAATCGCGGCCTGCGCTCGCCCGGCGTGCTGCCGGGCGGACTGAAGGTGCAGCGTCGCGCACCGGCGATGGCCGAGGAATTGCGCAGCCAGCCGGAAGCGGCACTGAAGGATCCGCTGACCATCCTCGACTGGGTCAACCTTTACGCGCTCGCCGTGAATGAAGAGAACGCCGCTGGCGGCCGCGTCGTCACCGCGCCGACCAACGGCGCCGCCGGCATCGTGCCGGCCGTGCTGCACTACTACCACCGCTTCATTCCGAAGGCGGACGAGAACGGCATCATCGACTTCCTGCTTACCGCTGGCGCGATCGGCATTCTCTACAAGGAGAACGCCTCGATCTCCGGCGCCGAAGTGGGCTGCCAGGGCGAAGTGGGCGTGGCCTGTTCGATGGCCGCTGGTGGCCTCACTGCTGCGCTCGGCGGCAACGTGCTGCAGGTGGAAAACGCGGCCGAAATCGGCATGGAACACAACCTTGGCCTCACCTGCGACCCGATCGGCGGCCTGGTGCAGATTCCCTGCATCGAGCGCAATGCGATGGGTTCGGTGAAGGCGATCAACGCCAGCCGCATGGCGCTCAAGAGCGACGGCAAGCACCGCGTGTCGCTGGACAAGGTGATCGCCACCATGCGCGACACGGGTCGCGACATGAAGGACAAGTACAAGGAAACTTCGCGCGGCGGTTTGGCGGTCAACGTTATCGAGTGTTGATGCTGGGGCTTCGCCGATACCGCCTCGCTTTTCACCGTCATCCCAGCGAAGGCTGGGATGACGGCAAAAAATGGTGACTATTGAAACGCCTGGTCAGCCTTGGGGCGCCGTCGCGGCGCCCGCATCCGCATCCACCCGCGCCTTCAACTGCGCCAGCTGTGCCGGCGTCAACTTGGCCGACGCCTTGGCCAGGTAGTCGGCGGCGCTCTTGAGCTGCTGCTGGCTGTCCATGCGCTGCGCCAGCGAGATCTGGTACCAGCCTTCCGCCGGATTCTCCGCGATGCCCGCGCCGGTCACGTAAGCCACGCCCAGCGCGTAATGACCAAGCATCTCGTTGCTGGCCATGGCTTTGCGCGCCAACGCCACGCCACGCGGAGCATCCACGGGCACGCTTTGCTTGCCGGTGATCAGGAAATACGCCAGCGTGCCCGCCGCCTTCGCGCTGCCGGCATCGGCGGCTGACTGCAGCCAGCGCACACCCGCGGCGACGTCCTGGCGGCCGAACAGGCCGGTGACATAAAACTGGCCCAGCGACAGCTGGGCGTCGGTATCACCCTTCTGTGCCGCCGCGTTCAATAGTTTTTCGGCGAGCGCGACGTCCTTGGGCAGGCCCATTTCGCCCGACAGTCGCGCCATCGCCAGTACTTCCATGCCTTTGGACGAGCCCTTGTCGGCGGCTTTCTGCGCCCATTGCAGGGCTTCGGGCATGCCACCGGTGGACAGCAGCGCCACGGCGAGCACGGCCATGTGATCGGGGTTCTGGTCGATGGCGACGCTCTTGCGCATCCAGTCGATCGCGGTCGGAACATCGCGGGTGACCCCTACCCCGGCCATGGTGGCCGAGCCAAGCATCCAGGCGCCTTCCGCACTGCCGGCCAGAGCGGCTTTGCGATACCACTCGGTGCCGGCGGCCTTGTCGGCCGCCATGCCGTCGTCCTGCAGGGAGCGCCCGAGCGCGACTTGCGCCTGGGTGTCGCCGGCCTGGGCTCGCTTGGTCAGCGCGTCGCGGGTCGCATCGCCCGCTGCCGCACCCGCCGGCATGGAAAGCACGGCAACTGCCGCGGCCATCGCCACCAACCACGTCGCACGGATCATGGTTCGCCGACCTCGAGGGGGAAGCCCCGATACTAGCTGTCCGCCCCGCCTACGCCAATTTCCGGGATGCCGAGATTGCCTCCGATCCGTTCCAGGATTGCGTCGATCGACCGGTTTTCGAATCGTTTCAGCCGTCGATTCAATGACCTGGCTGCTGCGCTGCGCCACGCTGCACGGCACCCAGCGGGCTGACAGTTCCCCAACCGGTCTGTCATCATCGGCCCCTTGTGTCGCCCGGGGGGCGGCCCGTCGATCCACTGTCCCTGGGGACCTGCATGTCTCAATCTTCAATGCGCCGCGATGTCGGCCCGTTCGCCCTGATGCTTACCGGCCTGGGCTCGATCATCGGTTCCGGCTGGTTGTTTGGCGCCTGGCGTGCGGCCGGCCTCGCCGGTCCGGGCGCGGTATGGGCCTGGGTGCTAGGCGCCGCCATCATCATGACCATCGCGCTGACCTATGCGGAGCTGGGCGCGATGTTCCCCGAGTCCGGCGGCATGGTGCGCTACAGCCACTATTCGCACGGCTCGCTGGTCGGTTTCATCGGTGCGTGGGCCAACTGGATCGCGATCGTCTCGGTGATCCCGGTGGAAGCCGAGGCCTCGGTGCAGTACATGGCCTCGTGGCCGTGGAAGTGGGCGCAGGATCTGTACATCCACATGCCCGACGGTCACGGCGAACTGAGCCTGCCGGGCCTGTATATCGCCGCGGTGCTGGTGCTGATCTACTTCCTGGTCAACTTCTGGAGCGTGAAGCTGTTCGCGCGCTCCAACACGCTGATCACCGTGTTCAAGCTGGTGGTGCCGGCCGCGACCGGCCTGGCCCTGATCGCCAGCGGCTTCCACAGCGAGAACTTCTCGGTGGGCGTGCATGGCGACACGCATGCCATCGACTTCGCCGCCGTGCTCACCGCGGTGGCCACCGCCGGCATCGTCTTCAGCTTCAACGGCTTCCAGAGTCCGGTGAATCTGGCCGGCGAAGCGCGCAATCCGGGCAAGAGCATTCCGTTCGCGGTGATCGGCTCGATCCTGCTGGCCACCGTGGTCTACATCATCCTGCAGGTGGCCTACCTGGGTTCGGTGCCGCCGGACATGCTGGCCAAGGCTGGCTGGCACGGCATCGATTTCCGCTCGCCGTTCGCCGAGCTGGCCATCATCGTCAATCTGCACTGGCTGGCCATGCTGCTGTACGTGGATGCGTTCATCAGCCCCAGCGGCACGGGCATGACCTATACCGCCACCACCGCGCGCATGATCTACGGCATGGAGCGCAACGGCACGCTGCCGAAGATCCTCGGCAACGTGCACGCCAAGTGGGGCGTGCCGCGTCCGGCGATGTGGTTCAACCTGGTCGTGTCCTACCTGTTCCTGTTCCAGTTCCGCGGATGGGGCACGCTGGCGGCGGTGATTTCGGTGGCCACGATCATCTCGTACCTCACCGGCCCGGTGAGCGCGATGACGCTGCGCCGTACCGCGCCGAACCTGCACCGTCCGCTGCGCATCACCGGCCTGCCGATTCTGGCCGGCGTCGCCTTCATCATGGCGACCGAGCTGCTGTACTGGGCGCGCTGGCCGCTCACCGGCGAGATCATCCTGTTGATGGTCGTGGCGCTGCCGGTTTACCTGTACTACCAGGCCAAGCAGCAGTGGCAGGACTTCGGTCGCCACCTGAAGGGCGCGTGGTGGCTGATCTTCTATCTGCCGACGCTGGCTTTCGTGTCGCACGTGGGCAGCACCGACTTCGGTGGCCAGGGCTACCTCAGCTATGGCTGGGACCTGGCCGTGGTCGCCCTGATTGGACTGGTGTTCTACGTGTGGGGCGTGAAGTCCGGCTGGCGCACGCCGTCGGTGGAAGAGGCCGAGGCGAATCCGCACGTGCACGATTGATCGGCAGAGGTATGTCATGAAAAACGCGCGGCTCATCACCGCGCGTTTTTCTTTTGTGGGTCGCAGTTTCCCGAGAGGCTTGTCGCGCACAGGGTGCGCTCCCACAAAGTTTCGAGTGACCTGTGGGAGCGCACCCTGTGCGCGACTCACGAGCCCTCAGGCCAAGGCCAACACATCCCCCAACAACGCCTGCGCCGTCACCTCCGGCCCCGCTCCAGGCCCCTGGATCACCAGCGGCTGCGAGTTGTAGCGCGTGGTGCTGAGCGCAAACTGATTGTCGGTGCCATACAGGCGCGTGGCCGGATGATTCGCCGGCACTTCGACCAGACCGACACGCGCACGACCGCGCTGATTGAGGCGCGCCAGGAAACGCAGCGAGCCGCCGCGCGCTTTCGCTTCGGCATAGCGCGTGGCCAGTGGTTCATCGAGTTCCTCCAGGCGCGATAGAAAACTCTCGACGTCCAGCTGCCGCAGGCTTTCCGGCACCAGGCTTTCCACTTCCACTTCGTCGGGACGCAAGGCAAAGCCCGCACAGCGCGCCAGGATCAGCAGCTTGCGCGCCACGTCCTCGCCGGAAAGATCGCTGCGCGGATCGGGCTCGGTATAGCCCAGTTCACGCGCACGACGCAGCAGTGCGGAGAACGGCTGGCTGCCGTCGTACTGGTTGAACAGATACGACAGCGAGCCGGAGAACACGCCTTCCAGCGTGAGCAAGGCATCGCCGCAATGACGCAGGCGGCGCAAGGTCGAGATCACCGGCAGGCCCGCACCGACCGTCGCCGAATCGCCATAGCGACCGCCCTGTGCGAGCGCGGCCTGCAGCGCGCGCCATCCCGGCAGATCGCCGCCGGCCAGCGACTTGTTCGCCGTCACCACGTGATAGCCGCGCGCCAGCCACTCGGCATGGCGGGATGCGAGCGTGCCGCAGGCGGTGGCGTCGATGATCACCTTGACCGTCGCGCCATGGCTCTCCAGCGCTTCGAGCAGCAGCGCGTCGTTGCGCACATCGCCATGGGTCTTGAGCTTCTCGCGCAGGGCGCGATCAGCCAGTTGTTCCCCCTGGGTCTGCTGACGCCGCGAATTGGCCGCGCCCACCAGCCGGATCGATGCTGCCGCCGGCGTGTTGAGCAGCTTCAGAAAGGCGCCACCGACCACGCCGGTGCCGAGCAGCACCGCGGCAATCGCCGGCGCTGCCTGCGCTCTCGATGCCTGGACCGGCTCGATCAGCACCGCACTCATGCAATCACCCGGCGTTTGGCGTGGCTCACCGCCTCGGCGCGCAACAAGGCAGCATCCAGATCGCGCAGCAGGTCGTCGCCATCTTCGATGCCGACCGACAGCCGCAGCAACGTATCGGCGATGCCGGCGGCGCGGCGCGCTTCCGGTGCCATCGAGGCATGCGTCATCGACGCGGGATGCGCCACCAGGCTTTCCACGCCGCCGAGCGACTCGGCCAGCGAGTAGTAGTGCAGACCCTCGACGAACGCGGCGACCTGTTCCTCGCCGCCCTCCAGCTCAAAGCTGAGCATGGCGCCGAAACCCTGCTGCTGGCGTGCGGCGAGCGCATGGCCGACATGGCCGGGCAGGCCCGGGTAATAGGTCTTGCGTACGGCCGCATGGCCGTCCAGACGTTCGGCGATGCGCACGGCGTTTTCCTGGTGCTGGCGCAGACGCACGTTCAAGGTGCGCAGGCCGCGCAGGGTGAGAAAGCTGTCGAACGGCGCACCGGTAAGGCCGTTGCAGTTGCCCCACCACTTCAGCTGCTCGGCAATGGCCGCGTCGCGCGCCACCACGGCGCCGCCCACCACATCGCTATGGCCATTGATGTACTTGGTGGTGGAATGCACCACCACGTCAGCGCCCAGGGTCAGCGGTTGCTGCAGGGCCGGCGAGAGGAAGGTGTTGTCGACCACCACCAGCGCGCCCACGGCATGCGCGGCCTGCGCCACGTGGCGGATATCGGTGATGCGCAACAGCGGGTTCGATGGCGTTTCCACCCACACCAACGACGGCTTCGCGGCCAGACCTTCGGCCAGCGAGTGCGCGTTGGTGAGATCGACGAAACGGACCTGGAAACGCCCCTTCTTCGCCCAGGCATCCAGCAGTCGCCAGGTACCGCCGTAGCAGTCGTGCGCAGCGAGCACCAGGGAACCGGCAGGCACCAGCTCCAGCGCCAGCGCCACCGCCGCCATGCCACTGGCCGTCACCACCGCGCCCACGCCCTGCTCCAGTTCGGCCAGGGCCTCGGCCAACAGATCGCGGGTGGGATTGCCGCTGCGCGAATAGTCGTAAGCGCGCTTCTTGCCGAAGCCTTCGAACGCGTAGTTGGTCGACAGATGCAGCGGCGGCACCACGGCGCCGTGCTGGGTGTCCGATTCGATGCCGGCGCGCACGGCGCGGGTGAACAGGCTGGGGGTGTCGCTCATGGTGAATCTCCGTGCGTGATGCGTTCTAAGTTCGGATCAACAGCCGGCCAGCGCGTCGCGCAGCAGCGGCGCGAGGCGGTCGGTTTCCTTGAGGAAGGCGTCGTGGCCGTAGGGCGACTCGACCACTTCAAGCGTGGCCGGGCCATGCAGGCGGCGCTGCAGCTCGCACAGGTCGGCCAGCGGCACCAGGCGGTCGGACGGGAAGCCGATCAGGGTCGCGGGCGCGGCCACTTGCTCAGGCGTCACGTCATGCAAGTCGATGGACTCGGACAGGGCCAGGAAGCGCTCGACGTCGAATCGCTCGACGAAGCGGCGACCGGCGTGTTCGAGATAGTCCTCGACCGGGAAATGAAAGCGGCCATCGCGAAATTCCGGTGCGGCGTTGAAGCGCCGGGCGAATTCCTCGCTGCCGCGATAGGTGGTCATGGCCAGCTGGCGCGCCAGCGACAAGGCCTCGTCGGACTGACCGCTGGCCAGCCCCAGCCGCACGATGCCGCGCTGGACCGAGCGCTGCGCCGTGGCCAGCGGATGCGGGCGGTGCGCGCCGGCCAGCAGCACCAGCCGACCCAGGGCGTAAGGGTGACGCGCGGCAAAGGCCAGGGCCACCATGGCGCCGTAGGACGAACCGATGAAGGCATGCACGCGGCCAATGCCGAGCGACTCCACCAGGGCGGCGAGCACATCGGCCTGGTCCTCGCTGGACACGGCCTGTGCGCCATCGAGATCGGCCGGGGTGACCCAGTCGATGGAGAGCACGCGGTAGCGGTCCAGATCCAGCGGCTGGCCGGCGCCGACCTGGGACTGCCACCAGCCCGGCGGGGTTTCGCTGTCCAGCGCCACCACGTCACGCGTGGCCGAGATGCCACCCTGCACGATCACCGTGGGCGCGTCGGGCGCGCCGCACCACAGGTAGCTCACTTCCAGCTCGCACGGCGCGCTGCCGTACTTGGGCGTGATGACGAGGCGGCGGCTGCAGCGCTGGGTGGTCAGGTCCGGCCGCATGCCGCCAATGACCGCGGCGGGAGCGGTGGCGACGGACGGTATGGCTTGCGGCTGGCTGGACATGGGGCTCTTCTCCGGTCGGCATCGACCTGCGGACCGGAGAGGAGAGCAAGGCACGACCGGCCGGGGCGCGGTGGTGCTTGATTGCCCTCATCTCGCGGCTTGCGCCCTAGGCGCTGCCGCAGGAATTGGCACCGTCGCGGAAAATTCCGCAGGTTGCCCCGGCTTCAAAGGGCCTGTCCCTCCGCCGGTCTCGATGAGTAAAGGGGAATCTAACGAGCCTGATCGCCCATGTCAATAGACGTCTAAACGTCTATGCATCTAGCCATCGACCTTTCGTGGCAAAAAACGACGGTTACAGCTGCAACCACCGTGGGATGCGCCCGGGCCAGCCGCAGGCCCGGGCGCAAAGGCCACCATTACTGTTTGACGGCCACGAAGTGCATGCTGCGGTCGTGCAGCTTGTCGTCCATATGGACGTCCATCGTTTTTCCATCGGCCGATACGGTCGAAGTCATCACCGTCACGACCTTGCCGTCACGCTTGTCGGTTTCCACCATGGACATCTTGCCGGTCTTTTTCACGGTCACGCTGTTGATGCCCGGATCGCCTTTGTAGGGCGCTTCGGTGCCATCCAGTTTCGCCTGATAGGACTGGCCGGTCGGCGCGCTCATGTTGAGCATGCCGCCCTCTTCCTTGAAGGTGATTTCGGTGGCGTTCTCCGACATGTTGGCGATGCTGGCGGTGACCCATGAGCCCGACACCGCGTGCGATCCGGCCGGGCCGGCCGCCACCTGCTTCAGCTCACCGTTGCCGGTGACTGGCGCACCGCTGCTGTTGCTGCTGTCGCTGAACTCGAAATGCGCGGTCTTGCCATCGGCCGCCACGGTGATGGTCTGGGTGGCGACCACCTTGCCGCCCTTTTTGTCGGTTTCCTTGATGGTGTGCGGATCGACCACCTGGATGGCCATCGCATCCATGTACGGATGACCGCTGATCGCATGATCCTGTCCGTCCGCCTTGATGCTCACCGGCGGCACGCAGGTCTTGCAGTCGTACATGCCGTCCTTGAGCACGAAGACATCGGGCTTCTTGGGCATCTGCACCTTGCTCATGTCGACCTTCCAGGTGCCGTCGAACGGCCCATCGGCCATCGCGGCAAGGGGAAACAGCAGAAGCAGGCACAGGCCCAGCGATACTGACTTGTTCATGGAGGTGACTCCCCGGAGTATGGAATGGCCAGGCCATGCCCTAACCCCCAGGTGCCACGTCCTTGTCGTTCGGGCGCCAAGACCCAGCCCCATCAACCTACGCCGGGGCCGGCACCACAGCCACTGGCCGGAAGGGTTAGCTGTAACCGGTTTGCGGGCCTCCACGCGGGCTGCAACACTGCGCGCCACGCCTCCTTGCCCGCGGATCCCGATGTCACTCCTCGCCCATCTCGTTGTTGCCCTCGTCGCCCTGCTCCACGTGTGGTTCCTGGTGCTGGAGATGTTCCTGTGGACCCGCCCCGCCGGTCGCCGCGCCTTCGGCCTGAGCAAAGAGTTTGCCGAGCAGTCCAAGGTGCTGGCGGCGAACCAGGGCCTGTACAACGGTTTTCTGGCGGCCGGCCTGGGCTGGGGCCTGTGGCTGGGCGACGCCGGCCGGGCGGTTACGCTGTTCTTCCTGGGCTGCGTGCTGGTGGCCGGCATCTATGGCGGCCTCACCGCCAGCCGCAAGGTGCTGTGGATCCAGGCCTTGCCGGCACTGATCGGCATCGTGCTGGTGCTGCTGGCCTGAGCGGGGCAGGCGGGTAGCCTGCATCGGGCACGGCTCTGTGCCATCCTTTTCCCCTTCCCCGCCAGCACCGGCTCGACATGACTCTTGTGCCTCAGGAAGCGGTCGGCGACCGCTTCGACCCGCAGCAGATGCTGCATGCCCGCGAACGCACCTGGGCGGCGCTGCACGGCATCCGCGAGCGCATGCGCCCGGGCATTTCCGAGGATGAAGCGAAGGCCGAGGCTGCCGACGTGTTCCGCGCCCTGGGCATGGAGCGGCTGTGGCATCCGGTGATCATCCGCATCGGCCGCAATACCACCAAGACCTACCGCGAACGCTCCGAGCCAGTGCGCCTGGGCGAGAACGACATCTACTTCATCGATCTGGGCCTGGTCTTCGCAGGCCATGAAGGCGATGTCGGCGACACCTTCGTGGTGGGCGACGCGCCGGAATTGCAGGCCTGCGCGGATGCAGCACGCGAGCTGTTCCGCGTCACCGCAGATGCATGGCGCAGCCAGGGTCTCAGCGGCGAAGCGCTGTATGCGTTTGCCGAGCAGCAGGCCCAGGCCATGGGTTGGCGTCTCAACCACGAGATCAAGGGTCATCGCGTCAGCGACTTCCCGCATTCGGTGCACAAGGCGGGCGATCTGGGCGAATACGATGAACAACCCTCCAGCGGGCTGTGGATCCTGGAGATCCAGATCGCGCACCCGACCGAAGCCTACGGCGCGTTCTACGAGGACCTGCTGACCCGCGACTGAGGGTCGCCGAACAAACCGTTACGGTGCATCCACTAGCATGCACTCACTCCCCGCCCCGCCCGAGTGCCCTGCATGTCCCCTGTTTCATCTGATCGAACGGCTGAAGCCGTTCGAACGCCGCATGCGGCTGCCTCCACGGATCGGCTCAAGTTCAACGGCGACAACACGTTCCAGCGTGAACTGCGCAGGCGGGTCGAAGCCCATTTCAAGCAGACCGGGCAAAAGCAGCGCGATGGCGCGCATATCTACCTGAAGACGGCGCTGATCCTGGCGAGCTTCGTGGCCTCGTATGTGCTGCTGGTGTTTGTCGCGGCCACCTGGTGGCAGGGCGTGCTGTTCAGCATCGCGCTGGGCGTGGCAACGGCGCAGATCGGCTTCAACATCATGCACGACGCCGGCCATCAAGCCTTTTCCGAGCATCGGCGCGTCAACAAGTGGATGGCCATGACGCTGGACCTGGTCGGTGGCAGCTCGTATGTGTGGCACTGGAAGCACGCGCATTTTCATCACACGAATACCAACATCGACGGCTACGACAGCGACATCAACCTCGGTGCGCTGGCGCGCTTCGCGCCGCAGCAGAAGCACTATTGGCATCATCGCTGGCAGCACATCTATCTGTGGGTGTTGTACGGCCTGACGGTGGTGAGCTGGCATCTGCATGACGATTTTCGCGACGTGATCATGGGCACGATCGGCAAGCGCCGGTTTCCGCGACCCAAGGGCAAGGATCTGGCGGTCTTCGTCATCGGCAAGCTGGTGTTCTTCACGCTTGCCCTGGGCCTGCCGCTGATCTTCCATTCGGTGAGCGCCGTGTTGCTTTGCTACGGCCTGGTCGCCGTGGTGGCGGGGCTGCAGCTGGCCCTGGTGTTCCAGCTCGCGCATGCGGTGGAAGAGGCCGCGTTTCCCGAGCCCAGCGAACCGGGGCACATGAACACGCCGTGGGCGATCCATCAGCTGCAAACCACGGCGAATTTCTCGCGCGACAACCGGCTCGTCACCTGGCTGGTCGGCGGCCTGAATTTCCAGGTCGAGCACCACCTGTTTCCGCGCATCTGCCACGTGCACTACCCGGCCATCGCCAAGGTGGTCGAAGCGACCTGCCGCGAATACGGCGTGCCTTATCACGCCAATGCCTCGTTTGGCGCGGGCCTGGCCTCGCACTACCGCTGGCTGAAGCGCATGGGCCAGCCGGATGCGCTCGCAGCTCCCGTGGTGCTGGAACCGCTCCCGCAAAACTGAACGAGATGGCGGCCTGGCTCGCCGCAGCCAGCCGCAGCTGGGCCGGCGAGGCCCCAAGCCCGGCTGGCCGGCCGTTCCACGCTATCATTGGCGGCTAGCCTTCCTGCCGATCCGCCTCCATGTCTGCCCACCTGACCGAAACCCGCCGCCGCCGCACCTTCGCCATCGTCAGCCATCCTGACGCGGGCAAGACCACGCTGACCGAAAAGCTGCTGCTGTTCGGCGGTGCGATCCAGATGGCCGGCTCGGTGAAGGGCCGCAAGGCCGCCCGCCACGCCACCTCCGACTGGATGGCGCTGGAAAAGGAGCGCGGCATCTCGGTGACCTCCTCGGTGATGCAGTTCCCGTACGAGGGCCGCATCGTCAACCTGCTCGACACCCCTGGCCACGCGGACTTCTCCGAAGACACCTACCGCGTGCTCACCGCGGTCGACTCGGCGCTGATGGTGATCGACTGCGCCAAGGGCGTAGAAGAACGCACCATCAAGCTGATGGAGGTGTGCCGCCTGCGCGACACGCCGATCATGACCTTCATCAACAAGCTCGACCGCGAAGGCCGCTCGCCGATCGAACTGCTGGACGAAGTGGAATCGGTGCTCGGCATCGCCTGCGCGCCGCTGACCTGGCCGATCGGCATGGGCAAGCGCCTGAAGGGCGTGTACCACTTGCTGCTCGACGAAGTGCACGTGTTCGAGCAGGGCAAGAACTTCACGCGCCAGGACTCGACCATCTTCAAGGGTCTGGATGCACCAGGTCTCGAAGCCATGATCGGCGCCGAGGCGCTGGCGGAGCTGCGCGACGAGCTGGAGCTGGTGCAGGGCGCTTCGCATCCGTTCGACATCGAGCAGTACCTCGCCGGCAAGCTCACGCCGGTGTTCTTCGGTTCGGCGGTGAACAACTTCGGCGTGCAGCTGCTGCTGGATTTCTTCGTCGAGCACGCGCCCTCGCCGCGTTCGCGCGCCACGCTGTCGCGCGAGGTGAAGCCGGAAGAAGCAGCCCTCACCGGTTTCGTCTTCAAGATCCAGGCCAATATGGATCCCGCGCACCGCGACCGCATCGCCTTCATGCGCGTGTGCTCGGGCACCTATAACGCCGGCATGAAGATGATGCAGACGCGCACCGGCAAGGACGTGCGCATCGCCAATGCGCTGACCTTCATGGCCAGCGATCGCGAGATCGTCGAGAACGCCTATCCCGGCGATGTGATCGGCCTGCACAACCACGGCACCATCGGCATCGGCGATACCTTCACCGAAGGCGAGATGGTCAGCTTCACCGGCATTCCCAACTTCGCGCCGGAATTGTTCCGCCGCGCACGCCTGCGCGATCCGCTGAAGATGAAGGCGCTGCAGAAGGGCCTGGCGCAGCTGTCCGAAGAAGGCGCCACGCAGTTCTTCCGCCCGTTGATGAGCAACGACCTGATCCTGGGCGCGGTCGGCGTGCTGCAGTTCGACGTGGTGGCCTATCGCCTGAAGGACGAATACGGCGTAGACGCCAGCTTCGAGCAGGTCACCGTGGCCACCGCGCGCTGGATCCACTGCGACGACGCCAAGAAGCTGGAGGAGTTCCGCGAGAAGAACGCCAACAACCTGGCCATCGATGCGGCCGGCGAACTGGTCTATCTCGCACCCTCGCGGGTGAACCTGCAGCTGGCGCAGGAGCGCTCGCCCGGCGTGCGTTTCTCGGCGACGCGCGAGCATGCGACCTCGCTGGATCTGTAAGCCAGTCAAGCGGCCCCGGTAACCGCCGGGGCCTGCTAACCTCCCCTGCATTCTCAGGGGAATCAATCCATGCCAGCAGGACAGGTCGCCTTCACCACGCCCGCCACCGCCACGCCGTGGCAACGTTGGATGGTGTTCTCGCCGATGGGCCGCATCTTCTTTTTCGGCGCATTGTGCTTTGTGCTGTTCAAGCTCGTCTCCGTGAGCGTTGCGGCCATCGGCCTGGTCGGTCCGGGCGTGTCGCCGCTGTCGCGCGCCATCGGCATCCTGGCGATGGAGTTGATTTCATCGCTGGTGGCGTATGCCGTGCTGGTGAAAGCCATCGAACGACGCCCCCTGCGGGAACTTGCGCTGCGCGACATGTTCACACTCGGCCTCGCCGGACTCCTGGCAGGCGCCTTGCTGATAAGCCTGGTTGTGTTCGTGCTGTGGCTCGCCGGCAGCTATCACGTCACCGGTACGAATCCCGAAGTGAATTGGCTACCGGCTGTGCTGCTGACCGGCATTGGCGCCGGCGTGTTCGAAGAAATCCTTACCCGCGGCATCCTCTTCCGCACGCTGGAAGAAGGCCTCGGCACCTGGTGGGCACTGGCCATCTCCGCACTGTTCTTCGGCGCGGCGCATATCTTCAATCCGGGCGCCACGCTGTGGAGCTCACTCGCCATCGCGATCGAGGCCGGCATCCTGCTGGCCCTGCTCTATCACGTGACGCGTTCGCTGTGGCCGTGCATCGGTCTGCATGCGGCATGGAATGTGATGCAGGGCACGGTCTACGGCATTCCTGTTTCGGGCACGGCCGCGCACGGCTGGCTGGTGTCCAACTGCACGGGCCCGGACTGGCTGAGCGGCGGCGTGTTCGGTGCCGAGGCTTCGGTGGTGGCGCTGATCGTATGTTCGTCCTGCTCGGCCCTGCTGCTGATCGTGGCCGTGCGTCGCGGCAGCATCGTGCCGCCGTCCTGGCGTCGCGCCTCCAGCACGGTCTGAGGCCAGCTATCGTCTTCACAAATCTGCGGATACCCTGAAGGGAACCGCCCCGGCCTGGCAGGACTGCCAGGCCTAGACCACTGTGAAGACGTATGGCCGCCCCGAAAAATCGCTATTCCTGGCTGGCCCACCAGCCGATGCAGCAGAAGATCCTGGTCGCCATCGGCACCCTGGTGTTGCTGTTCGTGATCTGCAGCGTGGTGAGCCTGCAGTCGTTGTCGCGGCAGGACATCAGCACGCACTGGTCGCGTCACACCTACGACGTGCGCGCCAAGATCGACGACGTGACCGAACACCTGCAGGCCAGCCAGATGGCGCTGCGCGGTTTCCTGCTCAATCCGCAAGGTGCCGAGCTGACAGCGCACCAGCAGGCGGACGCAGCGCTCGCCCGGGACCTGAGCGAGCTGCGCACCCTCACGACCGACAACCCGCTGCAGCAGGGCCGCATTGACCGCATCGAATCGATGGCGGACCAATGGCAGAAGGACGCGTTGCAGCACGGCATCGAGCCCATGCAGGCGGTCCGCGGCAGCGACGCCACCGAAGCGGCGCTGGAACGCGTGCGTGTGCAGACCAGTTATCTCGCGCACCGCACCGTCTTCGTGGCCGACATCCTCGGCGTGCTCAAGCAGATGGACGACACCGAGGCCGCCCTGCTGGACCAGCGTGAAGCCACCCAGCAGCGCGATGTGCGGGAAGTACGCGCCGTCACCTGGATCACCATGCTGCTCAGCCTGCTCCTGGGTGGTTCGGTGGTGTACATGACGTTCCGCCTGATCACGCGGCCGATTCGCCGCATGACGGATCTGATGACGCGCCTGGCCGGACACGATCACAGCGTGGAAATCCGCCAGCTCGAACGTCGCGACGAGATCGGCGAGATAGCCCGTGCCCTGCAGGTGTTCAAGCAGATGGCCATCGAAACGGCGGCGCAGACCTGGGTGAAGACGCAGGTTTCGCAGATCGCCAGCGACCTGCAGAAAGTGGAAACCGAACGCGAGTTCGCCGAACAGCTTACCGGCACGCTGGGGCCGCTGCTCGAGTGCGGCGTGGGTGTGTTCTATCGCTTTGACGAGCAGGACCAGCGGCTGCGCCTGCAAGGCAGCTACGGCTACCAGCAGCGTCGCCATCTGAGCACCGAATACGCGCTGGGTGAAGGGCTGGTCGGCCAGAGCGCACTGGAGCGCAAACCGATCACGCTGCAGGACGTGCCCGAGGATTACGTGCGTATCCATTCCGGCAGCGGCGAGGCGTCGCCGAACACCATCACCGTGCTGCCGTTGATCCTGCGCGACAAACTGCTGGGCGTGCTGGAACTGGCCAGCTTCCACCATTTCACCGAGCCCCAGCAGCGCCTGTTGAACGAACTGCTGCCGATTGCCTCGCTGTCGCTGGAAAATCTCGGCCGCGCGATCCGCACGCAGGATCTGCTCATGCGCACCAGCGAGCAGGCCGACGAATTGCGCGCTTCGGAAGAAACCCTGCGCCGCCAGCAGCAGGATCTCCAGGTCACCAACGAAGAACTCAACGCCAAGACCCACGAGCTGCAGGAGCAATCGCAGCGCCTGCTCGCCTCGGAAGAAGAACTGCGCGTGCAGACCGAAGAGCTGCAGGCGTCCAACGAAGAACTGCGCCAGAAGACCGACACGCTTAACCAGCAGAAACACGTACTTGAGAACCTGCAGCGCGAGACGCAGGAGAAGGCGGAAGAATTGGCGCGCGCCAGCCAGTACAAGTCCGAGTTCCTCGCCAATATGTCGCACGAGTTGCGCACGCCGCTCAACAGCCTGCTGATCCTGTCGCGCAGCCTGGCCGACAACCGCGAGGGCAATCTCGATAGCGAACAAGTGGAATCGGCGCGCATCATCCATGACTCGGGTAGCAACCTGCTGCGTCTGATCAACGACATCCTCGACCTGTCCAAGGTCGAGGCCGGCAAGATGGATGTGGTGCTGGACGACTTCCCGCTGGCCGACCTCGAACGCGCGCTCAAGCGCACCTTCAACCACGTAGCGCAGGACAAGCAGATCGACTTCATCGTGAAGATCGACCCCGGCCTGCCGGCCACGCTGCGCACCGACGCCACCAAGCTCGAGCAGATCGCCAACAACCTTATCGGCAATGCCTTCAAGTTCACCCACCAGGGCTCGGTGACGGCGCATATCGGGCGACCCTCGGCGGCGATCAGTCTGCCAGCGGGCATGCAGGGCAAGGACGTGATCGCCATCGCGGTGACCGACACCGGCATCGGCATCCCGCCGGACAAGGCGCAGAAGATCTTCCAGGCGTTCGAGCAGGTCGACGCCAGCACCAGCCGCCAGTACGGCGGCACCGGCCTGGGCCTGACCATTTCCAAGCGCATCGCCGAACTGCTCGATGGCGATATCGTGCTGCACAGCGAGGTCGGACACGGCAGCACGTTCACCATCCTGCTGCCGCTGGAAGGGCCTACGGGCGTGCCCATGGCGCCGGCTGCCAACGGAATCACCACGCCCGCCCCGGCCCGTCCCACCATGACCCAGGCGCTGCTGCCGGAAACGATCGAAGACGACCGCGCCAGCATGATGCCGGGCGACACCGTCATCCTCATCATCGAGGACGATCCGGTGTTCGCGCGCATCCTCGCCGACATGGTCCGTCGCAAGGGCTACCGCGTGCTGGCCGCCGCCGATGGCGAATCGGGCCTGCAACTGGCGGCCAAGCACAGCCCCACCGGCATCCTGCTCGACGTGATGCTGCCGGGCATGGACGGCTGGACGGTGATTGAGCGCCTGAAGGAAAACGCCGCGACGCGCCACGTTCCCGTGCATTTCATTTCCGCGGTGGACGAAGCGAACCGCGGCCGCGACCTGGGCGCGGTGGGCTTTCTCACCAAGCCGGTCAGCCGCGAAGCAATCGGCGAGGCCTTCGATCGCCTGCTGCATTTTGCCGAAGGCCGTATGCGGCACCTGCTGATCGTGGACGACGACGCCGATTCGCGCGCCGCCATGCGCACCCTGCTGCGCAACGACGACGTCAGCATCGAGGAAGCCGGCAGCGCCGAGGAAGCACTTGAGCGCATGCACGGCACCACGTACGACTGCATCGTGCTGGACCTGGGCCTGCCGGGCATCTCGGGCATCGAGTTGCTCGAACAGCTCGCCGCCGCCGGCAGCATTCCGCCGGTCGTGGTTTATTCCGGCCGCGAGCTGAGCCGCGAGGAAAGCCTGAAGCTGCGCCAGTACACCGACAGCATCGTCATCAAGGGTGCACGTTCGCCGGAGCGCCTGCTGGATGAAGTGAGCCTGTTCCTGCACAGCATCCAGGGCGGCCGCGTACGCCAGGCCGCCGTGGGCGCCAAGACGACCGCAGCACCACCCGCACCCGCGCTGACCGATGCGCACGAGCTGGTCCATCGCAAAGTGCTCTTGGTGGATGACGACATGCGCAACCTGTTTGCGCTGTCCAAGGTGCTGCGCGGCTGGGGCATGCACGTGACGATGGCGCAGGATGGCCTCAAAGCGCTCAAGGCGCTGTCCGACCACAGCGATATCGAGCTGGTGCTGATGGATGTGATGATGCCGGTAATGGACGGCTACGACACCATCCGCGAGATCCGCGCGCAGCCACAGCTGGCTAAGCTGCCGATCATCGCGCTTACCGCCAAAGCCATGCGCGGCGACCGCGAGAAATGCCTGGAGGCAGGCGCCAACGATTACCTGTCCAAACCGATCGATATCGACAAGCTGTCGTCGATGATGCACGTGTGGCTGCATCGATGAGCAAGCGCGCCGACAAGGCGAAAGTGGTCGACACGGCGCTCGAGGATATCGAGATCGAGCTGTTCGTGCGGGCGCTCAAGCTGCGTCACGGTTATGACTTCACCCAGTACGCGCCGGCCTCGCTGAAGCGGCGCGTGCTGCAGCTGGCCCATGCGCAGCACGCCGACACAGTGAGTGCGCTCACCACCCGCTTGCTGCACGAAGCCGATTTCCTGCCGGCGGTGCTGGAAGGCCTGTCTGTGCCGGTATCGGAGATGTTCCGCGATCCCGATGTCTTCCGCGCCCTGCGCGAGCAGGTGTTTCCCGTGCTCGCCTCCTATCCGCAGATCAATATCTGGCAGGCCGGCTGCGCGCACGGCCAGGAAGTCTATTCTCTGGCTATCCTGCTCGAAGAAGCCGGCCTGTACGACCGCACGCAGATCTACGCGACGGACTTCAACGAGGCCGCGCTCAAGCACGCGCAGGAAGGCATCTACCCCTCGCGCGATGCGCAGCTGTGGTCGCGCAACTATCTCGCGGCCGGCGGCAGCCACACGCTGGCCGACTACTACAGCGCACGCTACGAACTGATCAAGCTGGACCAGCGTCTGCGTCGCAATGTGACGTTCGCCAACCACAACCTGGTCACCGATGAGGTGTTCTGCGAAGCGCATCTCGTGTTGTGCCGCAATGTGCTGATCTATTTTTCCGACCCGCTGCAGGACCGCACCCTGGCGCTGTTCCGCGACAGCCTGGTGCGTGGCGGCTTCCTCTGCCTGGGCACGCGCGAAAGCCTGGATTTCGCCCCCTCGGCCGCCGACTTCACGCCGGTCGATGCGGCACGCCGCATCTATCGCCTGGGCTCGCGCGGTGCAGGCAAGGACTGATATGGCCATGCCGCAGGCCATCGTGATCGGTTGTTCAGCTGGCGGCCTCACCGCGTTGGAGCAGTTGTTTGCAGGGATCGATCCTGCCCTGCCCCAACCCATCGCCGTGTGCTGCCATACCGGCTCGGCCACCGTGGATCTGCTGTGCGAGTTGCTGGCCAAGCACGCCACCCTGCCGGTGGAGGAGGCGCGCGAGCGCGCGCCCATGCGTGGCGGCGTGATCCATGTGGCACCCAGCGGCTACCACCTGCTGGTGGAAGCCAGCCGGCGTTTTTCGTTGTCGGTGGATCAGCGCGTGAGCTTTGCGCGCCCTTCCATCGACGTGCTGTTCGAATCGGCCGCCGAGGCGTATCGCGACACGCTGATCGGCATCGTGCTCACCGGCGCCAACAGCGATGGCGCCGATGGGCTCGTGCATGTGCGACAAGCGGGGGGGCTTGCCGTTGTGCAGGAACCGACCGACGCCGAAGTTGCGACCATGCCCGCCGCCGCGCTCGAACGCGCGGGCGCGGACCATTGCCTTCCACTGGCGGCGATTGCGCCGCTGCTCAACCGCCTGTGCCTGCCATGAACCTGCCTGCCCCGAAGATTCTCGTCGTCGACGACACGCCCGCCAACCTCGTCGCCATGCGTCACCTGCTCGCCGACAGCGGCGCCGAGCTGTACGAGACCGACAACGGCAACGCGGCGCTGGCGCTATGCCTGGACCACGAATTCGCACTGATCCTGCTCGACGTGAACATGCCCGAGATGGACGGCTTCGAAGTGGCCTTCCTGATCGGCGAGGATGAACGGCTGCGCGAGACGCCGATCATCTTCGTCACGGCGGCGTATGCCGACGACATCAACCGCGTGCGCGGCTATCACTTCGGCGCGGTCGATTACATTGCCAAACCGATCAACGACATGATCCTGCAGTCCAAGGTGCGCGTATTCCTTGAGCTATACCGTGCACGTGCAGCGCTCAAGTCGACGTTGGCCGAGCTCGAGGAGCGCAACGAGCAGCTCAACACGGAAATTTCCGAGCGCCGGCGCATCGAGGCGCAGATCCGCCACCAGGCCACCCACGACACGCTCACCGGCCTGCCCAATCGCACGCTGTTCCACGACCGCCTGCTTACCGCCATGCAGCGCGTGCCACGCCATGGGCCGGGCTTCGCACTGGCCATGCTCGATATCGACGGCTTCAAGGGCGTCAATGACAACCACGGTCATCCAGCCGGCGATGCCCTGCTGAAGGCGATCGCGGATCGACTCGGCGACCAGGTGCGCAGCAACGATACGGTCGCGCGCCTGGGCGGCGACGAGTTCGCGCTGATCCTGGAAGACGTGGCCGACGTGGACTTGCTGATGCGCCGCTGCCAGGACATCGGCAACGCGCTCGCCGCGCCCTATCCGCTCGAAGGACGTCATGGCCCGTTCGAAGCCCAGGTAAGCGCGAGCATTGGCGTGACCCTGTGGAAGGGTGACGGACAAGCCGATGAAGATCTGATCCAGTCGGCCGACCGCGCGCTCTATCAGGCCAAGGACAGCGGCAAGAACTGCTGCGTGATGTCGCCCTGATTCACGCCTTGCGCGGCGACACCCACATGTCGATGCGCGCGCGGAACACCTCGTCGCCCGCTGCGTTGCGCACGCTCACCAGCGCCGGCCACGCGTAGCCGCTCGTCGCCTCGCGCGCTGGCGATTCAGGCTGCGCCGTCGCCACGAGGGTGCCGGTGGCCTTGGCCAGGTATTCCACCGTCATGCCCTTGGGAATCCAGCGCATGCTCGACGGGATCGTCACGTCGGTCATCATGCCCGCGGTCAGTTCGGCGGCATTGCACAGGGCAATGGCGTGCACGGTGCCGATATGGTTGTGCACCCGGCGACGGTCGCGGATGGCCACTTCGCAGCGGCCCGGTTCCAGCGCGCGGAACTGTGGAGAGATGGTGGCGAAGTAAGGCGCCTTGAAACAGATCAGGCGGCCGTAGAGCCAGCGACCGCCAGGGAACGACACAAGACGGCGATAGAGGGACAACGCTTGGTTCATCGTCGCATTCCTTTGAGTTGCGCGTGGTCGGGATGCGTCGTCGGACCGCAAAGGCGCTGGATCCCAGCTTCCGCTGGGATGACGAGCAAGAGTGAGACCCTCACCGTCATCCCAGCGAGAGCTGGGATCCAGCGCCTTCAACGCACAGCGGAAAAGCGAGGTCCCTTCAACAACGAAACCCCGCCGACCTCATCAAGCCGCGTCCGCCAACTTCTTCTTCAGATCGGCGCGCGTCACCGCGGCACGCAGTTCGGACGGATCGAAGTCGTCCACCGAGATGAACTCGAACACGCCTTCGCGCACGCGCTTGAGCAGCTCGAACTCGGCGGTATTGATCACGCCCGCCTGCATGGCTTCCACCAGCTGCCCCACGTAGTCGTGCGACTTGAACTGGCCAGCCTTCTGCGCCTTGCCGAACTTGCGTTCCACCGGCTCGGCCGCGATCACATCTGGCAGCAGCGCATTCATGCGGCCGATGGTGTTGTTGGCAGTCGGCGTGAGGTAGGTCCACTCGGTGAGGCGATCACGCGCTTCGCCCGGCGCCGTGATGATGGCGGCGACTCGGCGGCCCAGGCGATCGGACGGCGGCACTTCGCGGCGGCCCCATGGGAACACCAGCGCGCGCAGCAGCCAGGACACCGGCCGCACGGGGAAGTTGCGGATGGCGCCGTCGAGCGCGGTCTGGATGCGCCACATGCACTCATGGAACGCCCAGGCCAGCAGCGGACGATCGGCTTCCGGACGACCCGTGTCCTCATAGCGCTTGAGCATGGCGCTGGCGATATAGAGGTAGCTGAGCACGTCGCCAAGACGAGCCGACAGCTTCTCCTTGAACTTCAGCTTGCCGCCCAGCACGCCCATGAAGACGTCGGCACACAGCGCCAGCGCGGCCGAGTAACGATTGAGCTTGCGGTAATAGCGACGCACATAGGCATCGCCCGCGGTGTCGCCGATGCGCGAGCCGGTGAGGCCCAGCGTGAGCGAACGCACGGCGTTGGAGATGCCAAAGCCGATGTGGCCAAACAGCGCGCGGTCGAACGCCTTCAGGCGATCGCCATAGTCCGGAATCGACAGCGCCTGCATTTCCTTCAAGACATAAGGATGGCAGCGAATGGCGCCCTGACCGAAGATCATCAGGCTGCGCGTCATGATGTTGGCGCCCTCCACCGTGATGGCGATGGGCACGCCCTGCCAGGCGCGGCCCGCGTAATTCTTCGGGCCTAGCTGCACGCCCTTGCCGCCATGCACGTCAAGCGCATCGCCGGCAATCGTGCGGCCCCATTCAGTGGCGTGATATTTGGCGATGGCCGAAGGCACCGCCGGCTTCTCACCGCGATCGACCGCTGCCGCCGTGGCGCGCGACAGCGCGGCCGTGGCATAGGTCAGGCCGCCGATGCGTGCGAGTGCTTCTTCCACGCCTTCGAAGCGCGCGATGGAAAGACCGAACTGCTTGCGCATGCGCGCATACGCGCCGGTGGCAGCGACAGCGGCGCGCACGCCGCCGGTGGCGTTGGACGGCAGCGAAATGGCGCGGCCCACCGACAGGCATTCCACCAGCATGCGCCAGCCATGGCCGGCCATATGCGGGCCGCCGATCAGCACGGACATCGGCACGAACACATCCTTGCCGTGCAGCGGGCCGTTCTGGAACGGCACGTTCAGCGGGAAATGACGACGGCCGATCTCCAGGCCCGGGGTGGAACGCGGCAGCAGCGCGAGCGTGATGCCGAGATCTTCCTTGTCGCCCAGCAGTTTCTCGGGGTCGTACAGACGGAAGGCCAGACCCACCACCGTGGCGATCGGCGCCAGCGTGATGTAGCGCTTGTCAAAGGTGAGCTTCATGCCCAGCGTTTCGACGCCATCGACCACCTGCTTGCAGACCACGCCGAAGTCGGTGATCGAGGTGGCATCGGAACCGGCATACGGGCCGGTCAGCGCGAAACACGGAATCTCTTCACCTATCGCAAGGCGCGGCAGGTAATGGTTCTTCTGCTCATCGCTGCCGTAGTGCAGCAGCAGTTCCGCCGGGCCCAGCGAGTTGGGCACGGCCACCGTCGAGGCCACCGTGGCCGACATGGTCGCCAGCTTCTGCAGCACCGCCGAGTGCGCCAGCGCCGAGAAGCCCAGGCCGCCGTACTGCTTGGGGATGATCATGCCGAAGAACTTGTGCTTCTTGATGAAGGCCCAGACGTCCGGCGGCAAGTCGGCCAGTTCGTGCGTGATCTGCCAGTCGTCGATCATGCCGCAGAGTTCTTCCACGGGACCGTCGAGATAGGCCTGCTCTTCCACGCTCAATTCCGGCTTGGGCTGCTTGAGCAGCTCATGCCAGTCGGGCTTGCCCGAGAACAGCTCGCCTTCGAAGCCGACCGTGCCCGCTTCGAGCGCAGTCTGTTCGGTTTCGGAAAGCTTGGGCGTGACCTTGGCGAAGATCTTCAGCAGCGGCGCGCTGATCTGCTTGCGGCGGAAACCGTCCATCAGCAGCGGCACGGCGATCGCCAGTTCGATCACCACCAGGATGAAAGTCGTCCACGGCGCGCCGGCGATCAGGCCGACCACGACGGTGGCGATCACCGTCGCAATCGCCCACGTGCGCAGGCTGCTGCGGTGGTAGGCACAGGCGCCAGTGGCAATCAGCGCCGCCAGCAAAGTCAGTATCACGGACATTCAAACACCTCGTTACGCATGACGTCTTGGTGGAACATGGATTCAGGCGGTGACCGCATCGCTGCGATCGGATGAAGAAAGCTGGCCCACGAATCGTGCGATCTCGCGGGTGAATGCGTCGTTGGCGTCGCCGGCGACCATGTGCGTGGCGCGCGGCAGTTCCACATGCTCGGCATGCGGCACCAACTGCAGGAACTCATCGACGGTGTCGCGCGAGACGACATCGCTGCGGCCGCCCGACAACAGCAGCACCGGCACATTGACCTTCGCCGCCGCCGACATCAGGCGCGGCTGATAGCGCTCGCTCTCGCTTACCAGCCCGTTGAGCAGGGCCGGATCCCAATGCCAGCGCAGGCGGCCGTCGTCGCCTTCGCGCAGCAGAGGGCGCAACTGGTCTTCGGTCTTGCGCTCGGCGCGGTGCGGCATGTACTTGGCGATTTCATCCGCTGCCTGCGCATAGTTTTCGAAGCCGGCGGGATGGGCCTGCATGAAGGCCAGGATGCGTTCCACGCCCTTGGTCTCCCAACGCGGCGTGATGTCGACCAGTACCAGCGCACGAAACGCCTCCGGATCGATCTCGCCCGCGATCACCAACCCGAGCAGCCCGCCCATCGACGCGCCGACCAGGATCGGCTTGCTCAGCTCGGCGTGCGCCAGCAGGCGCAGGTCGCCGATGAATTGCTCCATGTGGTAATCGCCGCCCGCCACGTGACCGCTCTCGCCATGGCCGCGCGCATCGAAGGTGACGCAGCGGAAGCCTTCCTCGGCCAGCGCCTCGGCCGTGCTGCGCCAGGCGCCTCGCGTCTGGCCGAAGCCGTGCGCGAACAGCAGGGTCGGATAACCGGTCGGCTGGCGGACTTCGATCGCCAGCGTCAGGCCGTCGACCGCCGTGACCTGGTGGCTGGATTTCTGGGTGGAGGCTGTCGATACCATACGCACGAGTATGGATGGCAACAATTGGCTGCGTCAATATGCGCTGCGGCAACGCGGAGGTTCCGCCGATTCAACGACTTGCCCGTACGCCAATTGCAAAGCGCCCCACAGGGGCTACCATACGCGTATGAATGCAAGCGCCAAACCCGAACGCACCCGCCTTTCCGCCGAGGATTGGGAAGACGCCGCCCTCCGGCTGATCGCCGACCAGGGCGTTGGCGCCCTCGCCGTCGAGGCGCTGGCCCGCCAGCTGGGCGTCACCAAGGGCAGCTTCTACTGGCATTTCCGTACCCGCGAAGCGCTGCTGCAGGCGGCGCTGGAGCGCTGGGAGCAATACGGCGAGAAAGAGGTGATCAGCCAGATCGAGGCCATGCCCGATCCGCGCGCGCGCCTGCCCGAATTGTTCCGCCGCGTGGCGCACGAAATCGCACCGCACCGCGTGTATGCCGCCCTGCTGAAGGCGCTGGACCACCCGCAGGTGGTGCCGGTGATGGCGCGCGTCTCGCAGCGCCGCATGGAATTCCTCACCACGATTTACAGCGAGGCCGGCCTGTCGCCGGAAGAGGCGCTCAATCGCGCCCGCCTCACCTATGCCGCCTATGTGGGCTTCCTGCAGCTGAACTTCACGCTGGGCCTGCCGCGCATCAGCCATGACGAGTTCGATGCCTACGTGGAGCACATGATCCGGACGCTCACGCCGGCCTGACCCTCGGCCAGGCAGCATCGCTTGCACGAACGCCGCCCTCGGGCGGCGTTTTCTGTTGTGGGCGCAGGGCCGGTGGGTGGCTTGGACAAGACCACCCCAACCACTGGTAGTCCAGCTTCCGAAGTGGTCTGCAGTTGCACTTGTAACTATCGGGTCCAGCAGCGAAATCAGGGTGCGCCCAGTTGCCTCTGCTGCGCTAAACCTTGCCATGCCAGTGCGCGTAAGTTACCGTTTCTGTTCTTTTTTAGCTCCAGACCAGAGTGAGGAAACGATGTCGAGCAAGCTGGCAGCGCTGCAGCGCTGGGTTGATGAAGTCGCGGCGCTGACCCGTCCCGCCAAGATCCATTGGTGCGACGGCTCGGAGTCCGAATACCAGCAGCTGGTGCAGCACATGCTGGGCACCGGCGACTTGATCGAGTTGAACCAGGAGACCCATCCGGGCTGCTACCTGCACCGCTCGAGCCCCTCCGACGTGGCGCGTGTCGAACACCTCACCTTCGTGTGCACCAAGGCCGAAGACGACGCCGGTCCGAACAATCACTGGATGGCCCCGGCCGAAGCACACGCCAAGATGGATGCGTTGTTCGACGGCTGCATGGAAGGCCGCACCATGTATGTGATCCCCTACTGCATGGGCCCGATCGATTCCCCGCTCGCCCGCTGCGGCGTGGAGATCACCGACAGCCCGTACGTGGTCGCCAACATGCGCACCATGACGCGCATGGGCGCTGCCGCGCAGGCGCGCATCGAGCGCGAAGGGACGTTCGTTAAGGGCCTGCACTCCACCGGCGAACTCGATCCCGAGCGCCGTTTCATCATGCATTTCCCGGAAGAGCTGACCATCAAGTCGTACGGCTCCGGCTACGGCGGCAACGCGCTGCTGGGCAAGAAGTGCCACGCCTTGCGCATCGCCAGCTACCAGGCGCAGTCCGAGGGCTGGCTGGCCGAACACATGCTGATCGTCGGCATCGAGAACCCGCAGGGCGAAACGCATTACATCGCCGCCGCGTTCCCGTCCGCCTGCGGCAAGACCAACCTGGCCATGCTGATTCCGCCCGAGGCTTATCGTGAGCAAGGCTGGAAGGTGTGGACGGTGGGCGACGACATCTGCTGGATGCGACCGGGTGCGGATGGCCGTCTGTACGCGATCAATCCGGAAGCGGGCTACTTCGGCGTGGCGCCGGGCACCAGCGACGCCACCAATCCCAATGCACTGTCGACCATCGCGCGCGACACCATCTTCACCAATGTCGCTGTCACCGCCGACAACCAGCCGTGGTGGGAAGGCTTGCCGGGCACGCCGGTCACCGACTGGCAGGGTCGTCCGTATGACCCGGCGAACGGTCCGGCCGCGCATCCCAATTCGCGCTTCACCGTGAGTGCCAAGCAGTGCCCGACCTGGTCGCCGCGCGCCGAGGATGCGCAGGGCGTGCCGATCAGCGCGATCGTGTTCGGCGGTCGCCGTCCCTCACTGATTCCGCTGGTGTTCGAAGCAAAGGACTGGAAGCACGGCGTCCTGGTGGGCGCCGCCATGGGCTCGGAAACCACTGCCGCCGCCACCGGCGCCGTCGGCGTGCTGCGTCGCGATTCGATGGCGATGAAGCCGTTCGCCGGCTACCACTACGGCGACTACTTCCGTCACTGGCTGTCGTTCGACCAGCCGGGCGCCAAGCTGCCGAAGATTTTCCACGTCAACTGGTTCCGCAAGGGCGAGGACGGCCGCTTCCTGTGGCCGGGCTTCGGCGACAACCTGCGCGTGCTGCAGTGGATGATCGATCGCGTGGAAGGCCGCGCCGCGGGCAACCACACGCCGATCGGCACGCTGCCCAAGGCCGGCGAGATCAAGCTCGACGATCTGCAGCTCGACCGCGCCACGGTCGACACCTTGTTCGAAGTGGACCAGGCCGGCTGGACCGCCGAACTCGCCGCCATCGGCGAATACCTGGAAAGCTTCGGCCAGCGCATGCCGCATGAACTGCATGCCGAACAGCAGCGCGTCGCCAAGGCGCTCAACGATGCGGCGGTCCCGCCGCGCACGGCCGTCGCCTCCTGACGCCCTCCCCCTCGCCGGCCCGCGTGGCCGGCGAGGATCTCCCGCGACTCACGCGGGATGACGCTCTCCCCCGCCAACGGCTCTAAACCTTGCAGCGCGCCGGCGCATCCAAGCTGGCAAGATGATTGCTGCCTGCCCCGCCACCGGAACCACCATGCCGCCGCCAGCGCCCGCCGCGGAGCCTCATGACATGGACGACGTCCAGGCGGCGGCGAGTGGCGATCGCGCGGCTTTCCAGCGGCTCTATCGGGCGCACGTGGACCGCATCTACGGCGCCATTCTTCGCCTGGCCGGCTACGACCATGCCCGCGCGGAGGATCTCACCCAGGAAGCCTTCATCCGCGCCTGGCAGAAGCTGTCCGGCTTTCGCGGCGACAGTGCGTTCAGTACCTGGCTGTATCGCCTGGCGGTGAATGTCGCGTTGATGGATATCAGGTCGCGCGGCTCGGACCCGGTCACCATGATGGACGAGGAACTCATCCCCGATCACGGTGAAACGCCGTTCTGCGCCGCCGAACGCGACGAACTGGAACGTGCGATCGGCAAACTGCCGCCACGGGCGCGCGCGGTGCTGGTGCTGCACGACGTGGAAGGTTGGCGACACGAGGAGATCGGTGCCGAACTCGGCATGGCAGTGGGTTCGTCCAAGGCGCAATTGCATCGCGCCCGCGGCCTACTGCGGAAAGTTTTGGGAGAACGCTCATGAACGAATTTGAATGGCTGCGCCAGACCCGCGCCCTGCGCGAACCGGTTACGCCACGCCGCGACCTGTGGTCCGGGATCGACGCTGCACTCGATGCAGCCGATACCAGCACGGTCGTGCCCACCGTACGACGCGCATGGCGCCAGCCGCACAACTGGCTGATCGCCGCCAGCTTCATCGGCGTGTCGCTGTTTGCCGGCAGCCTGGCGGTGCACCTGCGCGATCGCACGCTGGCCAATGCCACGGCCGCCAGCACGCCGGATGTGAGCCGCTGGCGCCCGAACGATCCGCGCCTTGCCGGCGCGGCGGTGGAACTGGATGCCGCCAACATGGAACTGCGCCAGGCCATCGAACAGGCGCCCGACTCACCGGCGCTGCAGCGACTGCTGATGCGTACCCAGAAACAACAGTCGCAGCTGCGACAGATGGAACACCAGGCTGGTTGAGTCCAGCGGAGCCTTCACCATGAAAACCGCACGCGTCATCCCACTCCTGCTCAGCCTGTCGATCGGCCAGGCCCTGGCCGACACGCCCATCAACCTCAGCCACGACGCGTTGCCCAACGCGCATGTGAGCATCAGCAACGTCAAGGGCGCGGTGACGGTCAGCGCCTGGGATCGCAACCAGGTGCAGGTCACCGGCCGCCTCGGCGACGGCGCCAAGCCGCTGGCCATCGAAGGCAGCAACAGCAACCTGAGCATCAAGGTCGAGTCGCAGGGCAAGTCCGGGCTGTTTAGCTGGGGCAGCGACAGCTCGATGGGCGCCACCACGCTGGACGTGCGCGTACCCAAGGGCGCCTCACTCGACGTCGACGTGGTCAGCGCGCCGATGAATATCGACGGCATCGACGGCGGCAGCATCAAGGTCAACACGGTCAGCGGCAAGGCGCGCATCAATGCCCGTTCGCCCAGCGTCGAGGCCGACGCCGTGAGCGGCAGCCTGGAGCTGGCCGGCAGCGCGGAGAAGGTGGCGCTGCAGACGGTGAGCGGCGACATCCTCGCGCCGAACGTGGGCGCCGAGGCCAACCTGCAGACCGTCTCCGGTCGCATCCATGTCAGCGGCGGTCCCTGGCGCAGGCTCAACCTGAGCACGGTCTCGGGCGATGTGCAGCTGGCCGGCGGCGTGGCGCCGAATGGCAGCTACGACGTCGACAGCATGAGCGGCGACGTGCAGATCCAGGTGCCGTCCAATCTGTCGGCGATCATCAAGGCCTCCACCTTCAGCGGCGACCTGCGCAGCGACTTTGGCACGGTGAAGAAGCCCGAACACGGTCCGGGCAGCGAGCTGGAGGCCACGGCCGGCGCCGGCGGCGCCAAGATGAATGTCGAAACCTTCAGCGGCGACCTGCGCATCCGCCGGCAGGATTGAGCTTCGACAGGCAGGCAACAAAAAACGCCGGGCAAGCCCGGCGTTTTTTTGTTCACGCTCAACCGATGGTCGACGGCGTGAATCAGAGATCCTGGTGGTATTGCACGTACGGCGTGCGCGACTGGTCCGGTTCCGGGCCTGCCGGCGTATTGATGGCGTTGCCCGACGACCACAGATTCTGCGCGCCGATGCTCAACTGGCCCTGCCACGGCAGACGCCAGGTCACGCCCAGGTCGATGCTGTTCCAGCGACGATCCGGGTTGTAGCCGGCGCCGCCGGGCACACCCGCTTCCGGCGCCATGGTACGACCCACGATGCTGCCGCTCAGCGGACCGCGATCGACGCCAAAGCTCACCGCTTTCTGGTCGAGGGCATTCACGCCCAGCACATTGCCCGGCAGCAGACGGACGCGGCCCACGCTGGCGCCCAGATCGATGCCGCTCTTGCCGTCCAGGGCGAAGCGGCCACGCGCATTGAGCTGGGTGCTGCTGTCGAAACCGGAGAGGCCGTTCACGCCCGGCAAGGCGCCGGGAAGCAGGCGCGGCAGCGTGGCGGCGCCCTGCACGTTGTCGGTGCCCACGCTCAGGCCCACCGTGTAGCGACCGTCGTTATACGTGGCGCCCACTTCGCTGCCGATGATGCGCGGCGCCTGGTTGTTCGCCCAATTGTGCTCGCTCACGCCCACGTGCGCCTGCACGTTGGGAGCGATGCCATAACGGAATTCGTTGGACTGCACGACGGCCGAATCCACCGCGCGGAACTGCAGCGGCGTATCGGCGAGCTGGGCCGAACCCAGCGTATCGCTGCTCGACTGCAGCGCCAGCCAGCGGCCATCGGAGCCGCGCCACAGCGGCACGCCGTTGGCGGCCTGGGAGGTCTGATCCGGCGTCTGCGAGAGCAGGCGACCGGCCGCGCTGTACGAATCATTGGCCGCAGTCTGTCCTGCCGCGATCAGCGGCATCAACAGCAGTGGCAATGACAAGAACAGACGACGCATGAAACGCGAAACCCCCGCGATACAGATAGGCAGGAACGGATTCGCCCCCTCCCAGAGACGAGTTAGGCCTAACGATACCACATTTTACTTTTTGCTAACACCCAGATTCCCAGTTTGTGAACCAAGTCCGTATGGCCCGACTCACAAATTTTTGACATCCGGGAACCCAATAGGTTCCCGGTTCACAGACCCGGCGACAAAGCTGAATGGAGGCGATATATAGTCCTCTCCTGTCGACAATGCCCGGAATCGCCCTACGACTGATGACATCGGTCCCTTCCAGCACAATGCCCTCATGGCCTGCGGACAGCGCTGTCGCAGCCATGCATGCCGCGGTGGAGAGACTCTTCCGCGCGGCTGATGCTGCGAGCGTGGCGGAAATCTGCGAAGTCATGCTGCGCGATCTGGGCATCGAAGGCCGCCTGCATTGGCGCCTGCTGGGCGACACGGAACCGCCGAACGAACAGATCACCCAGCTTGATCTGGCGGAGGATCCGCAAGGCCTGCGTTCACTGGTGCTGGCCCTGCCCACGGGTTCGATCTCGGACCCGATGAGAGAGAACCTCGCGTGGATCGGCCGACTGGTGGCCTGCCGCCTGCGCCAGCTGGCGGAAACCTCGCGACTGTACGAAGCGATTTCGCGCCTCGCGCTCGCCGAGCGCCTGCAGCGTGCGCTCTACGCCATTGCCGACCAGGCGGGCGCCGAGCACAACATGACCGAGATGATGCACTCGCTGCACGCCATCCTCGGCAGCCTGATGTACGCGGAAAATTTCTACATCGCCCTGTACGACGCCGCCACCGATACGGTGCGCTTCCCGTACTACGTCGACACGATGGACAAGGAACCGCCCTCGCCCGACGAATCGGTGCCGCTGCAGGAGATGCGTTACAGCCTCACCTGGAATCTGCTGCAGGGCGGCCAGGCGATCATGGGTTCGGTGGCCGAGCTGACCGAACAGTTCAAGGGACGCTTCGTGCTGCTGGGCCCGGTGTGCGAGCACTGGCTCGGCGTGCCGCTGTTGCGCGACGGTCGCGTGGTCGGTGGCATCGTGATGCAGAGCTATCGCGAGGACACCCATTACAGCGAGCACGACCGCGAACTGCTCAGCTACGTCGCCAAGCACGTGCAGACCGCACTGGAACGGCGCGAGGCGCACGAAGAACTCGAGCGCCGCGTCTCCAGCCGCACGGCCGCATTGCGCGAAGCCAACCGCGTGCTGCGCCAGCAGGTGCTGCAACGCCAGCGCGGCGAGCGCCTGCAGGCGGCGCTGTTCCGCATCGCGGAGCTGGCCAATGCCTCCGAAAGCATCGACAATTTCTATGCCGCCGTCCATCGCGTGATCGGCGGCCTGCTCTACGCGCGCAACTTCTATATCGCGTTGCTGGACGAAGAGCAGAAGACCCTCAGCTTTCCCTACTCGGTCGACGAGTTCGACACCGTGCGCCTGCCGCGCGCGCATGGCCGCGGCGTGACCGAATTCGTGCTGCGCCACGCCAAGCCTCTGCTGGCCGATCCGGCGGAATTCGATCGCCTGCAGCAGAGCGGTGAAATCACCCATCGTGGTTCGCGTTCGGTGTGCTGGCTGGGCGTGCCCCTGGTCTGGGGCGACCGCGCCATGGGCGTGCTGGCCGTGCAGAGCTATTCGCCGGAGCACACCTACGACGTGCGCGACCAGGAGCTGCTCACCTTCGTGGGCTATCACGTCGCCAACGCGCTGCAACGCAAGCACACCACCGAATCGCTGAAGCAGGCCTATGCCAGCCTGGAACGCCGCGTCACCGAACGCACCCGCGCCCTCGCCCTGGCCAACCGCGACCTGCGCGAACAGATTGCCGAACGCGAGCGCGTGGAGCGCCGCCTCAAGTACGAAACCCTGCACGATTCGCTGACCGGCCTGCCCAATCGCACCCTGCTGCTGCAGCGTCTCGAGCAGGCGCTGCAGCGCTATCACGGCGATACGCAGGAACTGTTCGCGGTGCTGTTCATCGACCTGGACCGCTTCAAGGTCATCAACGATTCCGTCGGCCATCTGGTCGGCGACGATCTGTTGTTCCAGGTGGGCGGCCGCATCCGCGCCTGCCTGAAGACACGCGACGTGGTGGCGCGCCTGGGCGGCGACGAATTTGCCGTGCTGGCTGAAGGCATCACCGATCCGAAGATGGCGATGCTGATCGCCGAGCGCATCATCGACGAGTTGCAGACGCCCTTCCGCCTCGGCGCGAAGGAAATCTTCACCTCGGCCTCGATCGGCATCGCCCTGCCCAGCCCGCATTACCAGCGTCCGGAAGAATTGCTGCGCGACGCCGACGCGGCGATGTATCGGGCCAAGGACGAAGGTCGCCATCGCGCCGCGGTGTTCGATGATCGACTGCGTCGCGAAGCCTTGTCGCTGCTGGAAATGGAAGGCGACCTGCGCCGCGCGCTGAGCCGCAATGAATTCGTGCCGTTCTACCAGCCCATCGTGGCGCTGCAGACGGGCCGCACCGTGGGCTACGAAGCCTTGCTGCGCTGGCGCCATCCGGATCGCGGCCTGCTCACGCCGGGCGATTTCCTCGCCGTGGCCGAAGAAAGCGGCTGCTCGGAAGCCATCGACTGGCAGATCTTCGAGCAGGTCTGCGCCCAGGCCGAGGCGCTGGCCGGCAGCGATGGCTTCGTCAGCATCAACGTCTCCGGTCGCCACTTCCGTTCGCTGGACCTGGACAAGCGCCTGCTCGACCTGATCGAGTCGCATCACCTGCCGCCGCGCTGCCTGCGCGTGGAGGTGACCGAGCGCGCGCTGCTGGAGAACGCGGTCCAGGTGAAGCGCATGCTCGACAACCTGCGCGGTCATGGCGTGAGCATCGCGCTGGATGATTTCGGCACGGGCTACTCGTCGCTGAGTTACCTGCATCAGTACCCGATCGAGACGCTGAAGATCGACCGCTCCTTTATCGTCGAACTGCCGCGCGAAGGCGGCCACGGCGCCGCCGTGGTGCGCGCCATCCAAGCGCTGGCCAATTCGCTGCAGATGCAGGTGATCGCCGAAGGCATCGAGGAAGAGGACCAGCGCGAGGCCCTGCTGCGCATCGGCTGCCGCTTCGGTCAGGGGTTTCTGTTCGCCACGCCGAAGATGGCCGAGGTGTGGCTGCAGCGTGAGCATCATTTCGCGTTGCCGTAGGGTGTAGCGCTACTTCCTTCACTCCCTCGATTCCACCTACCCGTCATTCCGGCGCAGGCGGGAATGACGGGCAGAGAAAAGGCCGGCACCTTGCGGTGGCCGGCCTTCCCCAAGATCGAGCGGGTTTACTGCGCCGTATGCGGCGCGCTCGCCGCCGGCGTCACGCTCAGCAGATGCTCCGCATCCACGCGGTCGAAGGTGTAGCGCTGCGCGCAGAACTCGCAGATCACCTCGATTTCGCCTTCGCGCGCTTCCAGCGCCGCTTCCACTTCGTCGCGGCCCAGCGAGCGCAGCACCGCTTCCACGCGCTCGCGCGTGCAGCTGCAGCCGAAGGCCAGCGGGCGCGGGTCGAACAGGCGCACGGATTCCTCGTGGTAGAGGCGATACAGCAGCTGCTCCGGCGGCGTAGCCAGCAGCTCCTGCTGGCCCAACGTGGCGGTCAGGTGCTGGATGCGCGTCCAGGCGTCTTCGTCTTCCACCGCGTCGTGGCCGCCTTCGTCAGGCAGCTTCTGCAGCATCATGCCCACCGCGTGCTCGCCATCGGCCGCCAGCACGATGCGTGCCGGCAACTGCTCGGACTGGCTGAAATAATTCTCCAGCGCCGAGGCCAGCTCCGGATGCTGCAGGTCGACCAGGCCCTGGTAGCGCTGGCCCCGCTCGGCATTGCCGATGGTGATGGCCATGATGGCGTCCGGCATCGCTGCCAGATCCAGCGTTTCGGGCAGCGGATCGTTCCAGCGCGCCAGGCCGCGCAGGCGGCCGTGGTCGGTGCACTCGGCAAACAGCAGGCGCAGCGGACCGCTGCTCTTCAATTCCACCGAGAGCGCGCCATCGAGCTTGATGTTGCCGGTCAGCAGCGCGCTGGCGGCCAGGGTCTGGCCGAGCACGGAGCGCAGCACGGCGGGATAGTGGGCGCGGCCGGCAACTTCGCGCCAGGCCGGGCCGAGACGGACGAGCACGCCGCGCACGCCGGCGCGCTCAAGCATGAAGCGATGCAGTACATCTTCGACTAGCACGGTTTCCACGGGATCGACCTCTCAAGAGCAATCCCCCTAGATGGGGGCGCCTGCATCGAGGCACAACGACCTTCGGTACAAGCTGTCAGGGAAGGGGCTGGCGCCTCCTATACTGCCGCCAATTCCGTCCAAGCGCCGCCATGAATCCACGACGCCCGTTCGCCGCCCGTCTGCTCCGCACCCTGATGCTGCTTGCGATCTCCTGGCTGGCGCTGAGCTGGCTGGTAGTCCTGGTGCTGCGCTTCGTGCCGCCCTGGACCTCGGCGGTGATGATGGAGCGCCAGCTGGGCGCGCTCATCCACGGCGAGAAGGATTTCCACCTGCAGCACCGCTGGGTGCCCTGGAGCCAGGTGTCGCCGTATGTACCACTAGCCATGGTGGCCGGCGAGGACCAGAAGTTCCCCTACCACCATGGCTTCGATTTCGATTCCATCCAGACCGCCGTCGATGCCGCCGACGAAGGGCGTCGCCTGCGCGGAGCCAGCACGATCAGCCAGCAGACCGCCAAGAACCTGTTCCTGTGGAACGGACGCAGTTTCGTCCGCAAGGGGCTGGAAGCGTATTTCACCGTGCTGATCGAACTGACCTGGCCCAAGCAGCGCATCCTGGAGGTGTACATGAACATCGCCGAGCTGGGCGATGGCATCTACGGCGTGGGTGCGGCCAGCGATGCGTACTTCCATATGGCCCCGGCACGCCTTGGCGCGGCACAGGCGGCCCGCCTCGCCGCGGTGCTGCCCAGCCCTCGCCGCTTCCACGCGGATCGCCCCACGGCCTATGTGCAAAGCCGAGCGAACTGGATCCAGCAGCAGATGGGGCAACTGGGCGGCCCGGGTTACCTGCTGAGCCGACAGGCCCCGCGCGAGACGCGGCGACGCTGAGGCTCGCCCCACGCCCAGACAGTGCACTAGCATGCGCCCACTCTCCGGGGAATCATCGCGCCTGCCATGTCACGCCTAACCGTTGTCGTGCCGGCCTATAACGAGGCGGCGGTGCTGCCGAGCTTCCACGCCCGCCTGAGCCGCGTGTTGGACGAACTGCTGCTCTCCTGCGACGTGCTTTACGTCGACGACGGCAGCACCGACGCAACTTGGCAGCTCATCAACACCCTGGCCGCCGGCGATGCCCGCATCGGCGCGATCAAACTCTCGCGCAACTTCGGCAAGGAGGCGGCACTGACCGCCGGCCTGGACCATGTGGATGCCGATGCCGCCATCGTGATCGACGCCGACCTGCAGGACCCGCCGGAGCTGATTCCTTCGCTCGTGGAGCGTTGGCGCGAGGGTTTCGACGTGGTCTATGCCACGCGCAACACGCGCCAGGGCGAAACCGGCCTCAAGCGATTCACCTCGGCTTTGTTCTACCGCAGCATGGAGCGGGTTTCCGATATCCAAGTGCCGCGCGACACCGGCGATTTCCGCCTGCTGTCGCGCCGCGCGCTGGACGCGCTGCGCCAGCTGCGCGAACGCCAGCGCTTCATGAAGGGGCTGTTCACCTGGATCGGCTACCGGCAGACGGCCGTCCATTACCTGCGCGAGCCTCGCCAGGGTGGCGCCACCAAATGGAATTACTGGCGCCTGCTGCAGCTGGCCATCGAAGGTTTCACTTCGTTCTCCACCGCACCCTTGCGGCTGGCCACCTGGACGGGCGTGCTGGCATCGCTGCTCGCCTTCCTGTTCGGCCTGTGGGTGTTCGGCAAGGCCTTGCTGTTTGGCGATCCGGTGCGCGGCTACCCGTCGCTGATGGTGGTGATCCTGTTCATGGGCGGCGTGCAGTTGCTCGCGCTGGGCGTGATCGGCGAGTACCTGGGGCGCAACTACGCCGAGAGCAAACAGCGTCCGCTGTACTTCATCGAAGAGCGTCACAACGCGCACCCCAAGCCCTGAGGGCGCGTTCGCGTGCGCGCTTCACGTCGGGCCAACACCACGTCCACGCGGCGGCGCTAGACTCCCTGCATGCGGCCGATCGGCGGCCTCCTGGGAGGTTCAAGCATGCGACAAGTCAAGCATTTGCTGGAAGGCAAGGGCACCGACATTTTCAGCATTGCGCCGGACGCGCCCGTCCTCGATGCGATCAAGCACATGGCCGAGCGCCGCGTCGGCGCGCTGCTCGTCATGCGTGAGGATCGGCTGGTAGGCATCGTCTCCGAACGTGACTACGCCCGTAAGGTGATCCTGCAGGGTCGCTCCTCCGCACAGACTGCGGTGTCGGAGATCATGAGCAGCCCGCCGCTGACGGTGGGGCCGGATACCGACGTGTTCGACTGCATGCGCCTGTGCACGGACAGCCGCATCCGTCACCTGCCCGTGGTGACCGGCGAACGCGTCGTGGGGGTGATTTCCATCGGCGACCTGGTCAAGGAAGTGATCGACGCCCAGGCCGAACAGATCGAACAACTGCAGCGTTACATCACCAGCTGAGCATCGCTCAGGCTTTGGCGGTTTCGGCTTGCGACGCCGCCTCGTCACCGGCCCGCTGCTCCGGCAGCAGGTCGGGTGAATGACCGGCGCGCGCGGCCACCCAGGTGGCCACCACCGCCACGCCCGCACCAAGGCCGGCCATGCCGGTCGCCGCCATGCCCAGCGTGCCCAGCACGCTCACGCCACTGGTGACCAGCACATCGCCGAAACGCCAGATGGCGGTCTCCACGAAGTTCTTGCCCTTGTAGCGCGTCTCGCGCGGCACCCGGGTGTACAGCGCGTCGACCGCCGGCTTGGTCATGCCATAGGCGAAGCCGCGCGAACCGACCAGCATGATCGAGAGCATCGGCACCATGACACCGAACAGGTTGACGTTGCCGATGCCCACGATCACCAGCAGCACCAGCAGCACGAAGTTCACCAGCGACGGCAGCACCAGGCCCGGCCCGGCTCCCTTGCGCACCAGCAGCCAGCGCGTCAGCGTGAGCTGCAGCACGGCGCCAAGCAGGTTCGCGTAGAGATCCAGGTCGTTGTAGAACGAGGTGCGCGCCACCCGGTCCGGCAGATGCGCCTTGGTGTAATCGGCCATCAACGCATAGGCCAGCGTGCCGATGCCATCGCCCAGCACCATCAGCACCGCCATGTAGCGCAGGAACGGGCGCGTCCACAATTCCTTGATGCCGGCCCACAGCGAACCGCCGATGGGTTCCTCGTTGCGCGCCTCGGCGCGGCAATCGTGTCGCGACGACAGCATCACCAGCAGGGCCATCGCAATGATCAACGCCACCGCCGACACCACCAGCAGCGAGGCCACGCCGATGACCTGCACCAGCAGCTTGGTCACCAGCGGCCCGAAGATCGCACCGGCCATGCCGCCCAGCGCGATCAACGGAAACACGCGACGTGCCTGCACGCTCTTGAAGATGTCCGCCATGAAGCTCCAGAACAGCGACACCACGAACAGGTTGAACACGCTGACCCAGATGAAGAAGCCCACGCCCAGCGTGCGCGCGCCGATACGATCCTGCGCCATGAAGGCCGGCACGAAGGCCAGCAGGCAGGCGACGAAGAAGCTGTAGCTCCAGCCGAGCAGACGCTTGCGCGAAAAATGCGAGACCAGCGCACCGAACACCGGCGTCAGCAGGAGCATCACGCCGAAGGTGCTGGCGTAGAACAGGGGCAGCGATTGGGAACCGACGGCGCCGCTGAGCTGGTCGCGCACCGGCCGGATGATGTAGTAAGCCGTCATCACGAAGAAGAACGCCACTGCCGAGAGGATCGACGCGAGGCCTTCGTTCGCTGCGGCAGGTCGGGGGGTATGCACCGGCGTTTCCAGCGGGGGTCCGTCACAGACTAGCATGCGGTCTAGCGAACACCGACAAGGACCGGGGGATCGGGATGACATACGACATCATCATCGTCGGCGCAGGCTCGGCCGGTTGCGTGCTGGCAAATCGCTTGAGCGCGAACGGCGACAAGCGCGTGCTGCTGCTCGAAGCCGGACCCTCCGACTGGCATCCGCTGATCCACATGCCGGCCGGCATCGCGCGCCTGGCCAACAACCGGCGCCTGAACTGGAACTACCGCACCGAACCGCAGGCACAGCTGCAGAGCCGCACGCTGTGGTGGCCGCGCGGCAAGACGTTGGGCGGCTCCAGTTCGATCAATGCCATGTGCTATGTCCGCGGCGTGCCCGGCGACTACGACCGCTGGGCGCAAGCCACCGATGATGCGCGCTGGTCATGGGAGCAGGTCCTGCCGTGGTTCCTGCGCAGCGAAGACAACACGCGCGGCGCGAGCCGGCTGCACGGCAGCGACGGCCCGCTCGGCGTCAGCGACCTGCGCTATCGCAACCCGTTGTCCGAGGTCTTCGTCGACAGCGCCGTGAGCGCCGGCTATGCGCGCAACGACGATTTCAACGGCCCAAGCCAGGATGGTTTTGGCCTGTATCAGGTGACCCAGCGCCACGGCGCACGCTGCTCCGCCGCGGCGGCTTATCTGCGGCCCGCCAGAGAGCGCCCGAATCTCGAGGTGCGTACCGGCGCGCTGGTGGCGCGCGTGGTGCTCGCCCAGGGGCGCGCGGTGGGCGTGCAGCTGCAGGGCAGTGACACCCTGATTGAAGGTGGCGAAGTGATCCTTGCCGGCGGCGCGGTGAACACGCCGCAGCTGTTGATGCTTTCGGGCATCGGCCCGGCCGATCATCTGCGCGAACACGGCCTTGCCGTGCAGGTCGATCAGCCCGGCGTGGGCGCGAACCTGCAGGACCACCTGGACATCTGCACGCTCGACGGCAGCACCCAGAAGATCACCTACGACCATCTCAACGAACTGGCGGCGGGCTGGCGCTTCCTGCGTCATCGCGAGGGGCCGGGTACGTCGAACATCGCCGAGGCCGGCGGCTTCGTGCGCAGCCGGCTCGCCACGGATGAACGCTGCGACCTGCAGTTCCACTTCGTGCCGGCGCTGCTCGACGACCACGGCCGCCATCGCCTGCCCGGCTACGGTTACACGGTGCATGCCTGCTACCTGCATCCACGCAGCCATGGCGTACTGCGCCTGCGCTCGGCCAATCCTGCCGAGCCCATCGCCATCCACGCCAACTATCTGGGCGACGCCGAGGGGCACGATCTTGAGCGCATGATCGAGGGCGCCCGCCTGTCGCGCGAGATCCTCTCCCAGCAGGCCTTCAACGCGTTTCGCGGGGCACCGGTGTTTCCCGAACGGGCGATCGCCAGCGATGCCGAATACGCCGACTTCATCCGGCGCAAGGCGGAGACGATTTATCACCCGGTGGGAACCTGCCGCATGGGCAGCGACAGCGATGCGCCGCTGGACAGCAAACTGCGTGTACGCGGCGTGCAGGGCCTGCGCGTGGTCGACGCGTCGGCGATGCCCAGCCTGCCCAGCGGCAACACCAATGCGCCGGTGATCATGATCGCCGAGCGGGCCAGCGCGCTGATCCTGAATGAAACCAAGCAGGCGGCGGTGTTGTCCCAGTAGATCCATCAGCCGTATGGGCAGAGGATTTCCCGGGTTTCCTGCGTTACTCTCCGGCGGCCGTCATGGATCGACCTGGCTCCAGGCCCAGCTCGCTCCGAGCTGTCTTTCGACCCGCGTCACCGCGACGCCCAATTCATTCGAACAGCATGACGTTACGCACGCTTCCACTGCTTATTGCCGCCGCCCTGGGATGCGCTGGCGCCCTGCCCGCCGCACAGGCGGCGACGCCGGCGAACGACGGCACGGTTGCTGCGTCTTCCGCGGGCGTGCCGGCCGATCGCATGAAGGACACGCTGAGCGCTTATCAGCAGTGGCTGGGACGTGTGGATCAGCGCAACGTGGTGGCGGGTCTGGCGACCGCGGTGGTGGCCGACAACAAAGTCGTGTTCGAGGACACCATCGGCTACGCCAACGCCGCCACGCGCGAGCCGGTGACGCCCGAGACGGTGTTCCGGCTGGCCTCGCTATCGAAGGCCTTCGCCACGGCCCTCACGGGCGTGCTGGTGGGCGATGGCAAGCTGTCCTGGGATACCAAGCTGGTCAACGTGCTGCCGTTCTTCCGGCTCAAGAGCGACAGCGCCGCGCAGCAGGCGACGGTGCGCGACATTCTCGGCCAGCGCCTGGGCCTGCCCAAGAACACTTACGACAGCATGCTCGAGGACAACGTGCCCTACGAAGAGCTGGTGCGCCGGCTCGACGAGGTCTCGCTTACCTGCGACGTGGGTCAATGCTATGGCTATCAAAACATCGCCTTCAGCCTGATCGGCGACGTGGTCTATGCGCAGACCGGCGACTTCTTCACCCGCCAGGTCGACAAGAACATCTTCTTCCCGCTGGGCATGAAGACGGCGAGCTACGGTCGCGAGGCACTGGAAGCCAGCAAGAGCTGGGCGCGACCGCATCGTCCCGGCAGCAATGGCTGGATTCCGTTCGAACCCAAGGATGCCTATTACCGCGTGGCCCCTGCGGCGGGCGTCAATGCGAGCCTGAAGGACATGGAGCAGTGGCTGATCGCGCAGATGGGCGGGCGCCCTGATGTACTGCCGGCCTCGCTGCTCAACACGCTGCACGCGCCGGAAGTGTCCACGCCGGTGGAGATGCACTCGGCGCCCTGGCGCCGCGCGCGGCTGGAGGATGCCTCCTACGCGCTGGGATGGCGCGTATTCGACTACGAAGGCGAAACGATGATCTTCCACGCCGGCGCTGTCGAAGGCTATCGCACCATGATCGGCTTCCTGCCCAAGCAGCATGTCGGCCTGGTGATGATGTGGAACTCTGCCGACCCCCTGCCCGCCGGCCTGCTGCCGATGGTGTTCGACAGCCTGCTCGGTCTTCCGCATGTGGACTGGGCGGGCATCGAAAGCGACGCGCCGGCCGCCAACACGGCCAAGGGCAAGACGCGCAGGAAGAGCAGGAGCGCGGCCACCGCAAAGGGCAGCGAGCGCTAGTCACCGGCCCACAAAAAAGCGCCGCATGTTTCCATGCGGCGCTTTGCCTTGCCGGGTGCGGGCCGCGAGTGCGGCCCGTCCGTCAGTTGAGCTTGAACACGATGCGGCGCTTGTCCTGCGACGGCACCGGACTGCCGTCCTGAGTGGCCGGCGCGAACTTCCAGCGACTCACCGCCTCGGTGGCCGCGCGATCAAACACGTGACGCGGCTCGGCATCCACCACCTTCACGTCGTCCACCGTGCCTTCCGGCGTGATGGTGAAGGCCACTTCCACCCAGCCTTCCTGGTTCGCGCGAACAGCCGTGGTCGGATAGCGCGGTGGCACGTTGCGCAAGAGCACCGCCGGATGCGTACCGCCGGCGCTCGCCGACGCGGTGTTGCCGGCGCCGGCGGTCGTGGGCGAGGTCTGCTGCTGGCGAGCGGCTTCCGCCGCCTGTTGCTGCTGCGCTGCGCGCGCCTGTGCCGCTCGCTGGTCGGCCAGCGCCTTCTGCTGGGCTTCCGCGGCAAGGCGATCGGCATCGGCCTTGTCGGTGGCAGCCTTCTGCGTGGCCAGCTGCTGTTGCTTCTCCTTGTCCGAAGCCAGCTGCTGCTCGCGATCGAGCAGCTTGCGCTGGGCATCGAGCTTGGAGCGCAGGATGGTCAGCGTGTAGTTCGCCGGGTCGGCCTTGGTCAGCAGGTCGATCTGCCGCTGGGCTTCGTTGAAGTCGCGCTGGTTGATGGCCTGTTCGGCCACGCTGGCGCCCACCGGAAAGGTTTCGCGCAGCGCGTCGGTGGCCACCTGGTTGCCAGGCTGCTTCTCCAGCACCTTCAGATAGAACTCGAACGCGTTGTTGCCGGCCGGTGCCAGCAGGCGCTGCTCGTTGACCGCCTTGCGGGCTTCGGAGAGCAGCTGGTTCATGCTCATGGCGGCCACGTTGACCGGTGGCGGCGGTGCTTCGGCGCCCGCCTTCACCGGCGTGGACGGATGCGCACCGACGTCGGCGTCGACCAGGTCCTGGTGCGGTTTGATGATGAGGAACCATGAAGCTGCGGCAAGCACGGCAACGACAGCAACAATGGCAATGGCAGCGGGCCGAATGGCCCCACGCGCGTAGCTACGCGCATGACGTTTGTTTCGGGTATCCATGATCTCTCACCGAGTGGCATCAGATACCCGCGCTTTTTCCCCCTGTGAATCCAGGAGCGGCAGCCTCCCCAGGCCACCGCGGCGCGGATGTGTGAAAGGTAACCGTAATGCAGCACTACGGCAAATCGGTCGTCGTGTCGGCGACTAGCCGCACATCGCGTCGTATCGGGCTGGCTCGGGCGTCGCTGACGCCTGACCGTCGCCGCTAGGAAATTTTCCTACCCAAGATTGCACCCAAGGCGAGGCTCCCTCTCTCTTGTAGGAGCGCACTTGTGCGCGACAACCCGATGGAGCCGTGCCTCCGGTCGCGCACAAGTGCGCTCCTACAGAGTTTTCGTACCCCGGAAACGAAGCGTCCCGGCAAGGGCCGGGACGAGTCGCTCTTTCGAAGGACTCTCCCCGCGCTGGGCACCGCGGGGAGAAAAGTCGTTCTTGCTTGTTATTAAGAGTAAAGCTTGAAGCTTACTTCTTGGCCTTGGGGGCCTTGGCAGCCTTGGGGGCCTTCGCAGCCTTGGTCGCCTTGACGACCTTGGCAGCGGCAGCCTTCTTGGCGACGCGCTTGGCAGCAGCCTTCTTTACAACCTTCTTGGCTACGGCCTTCTTGACAACCTTCTTAGCGACGGCCTTCTTGACCGCACGCTTCACGGCAGCCTTCACAACGGCCTTCTTGACCGCACGCTTCACGGCGGCCTTCTTGACCGCGCGCTTCACGGCGGCCTTCTTGACGGCACGCTTAGCAGCGGCCTTCTTGACCGCCTTCTTGGCGGCCGGCTTCTTTGCAGTGGCTTTCTTGGCAGTGGCCATAGTTCGTCTCAGCTCCTCATCAGTTGGCAGTGGTTGCCCAGTAAAAGCGTGCAGGAACGCCTCAACCAGCAGATCGCTGTTCGTGGCGTGCCGAAGATTGTTCACCTGACGACGGGTGCGTTCGTCAGACAAGGGCCTCAGGACGTGCAATGGAATCGAGACCGTGATCTTGCGTACTGCGCCGGCCTTCTCTCCATGATCGACATAAGGCTTGATGAATTTCGATGTTGCCATGGCACCCGTTCTCCGTGTTCCGATGCGAAAGCTATTCCTGAAGATTTCAGCTGTCAATTGATTTTAACCATGAAATCATCCCGTTTCACCCACCCCCGGGAGGGCCCAAACCCCCGCCATACAAGGCCTTACAGGGGTTTGGAGGCATTTTCATTTGGACGTCCATACATCCAGATGTTAATGCCGTTTCGATTACCTCAATAGCAACAAAACCGCTTAAAACAAGCCATTTTGTCTTTTCCATACGCGGGCGCCTGACAGCGGTGCGTCTCACAAGTCGAGACACATCAACGACATGCCGGAGGGCTCCCGGGCAGGCCTCCTTTGATGAACGAAACACGACTGAATTTATTTTTTCGGGGACCGGCCCGAAGGGTCATTTCGGACCACCTCGGGGATGCCCGGAGGCGTCGAAGCGGGTCGAGTCGCGACGCGACCCCGGCTGCCCGGATCGCCGCGTTGGACTTCTATCGGCATGGACGGCGATAACTTCAACGTAAAAATCGATGCGTCCGAGGCCCTCCGAATCGGTTCTTCGCGTGTCGAAAAAACCGATCCTTCAACTCAAAAAGAAGCCGGCCGCTTGTGGCGGCCGGCATCGGGTGCAGCATCGAACGCGAGGACTCAGTGGTCTTCGTTTTCGACCAGTTCGGCGTAGGCGTCGGCGTCGAGCAGCTCGTCCAGCTCGCCGCGATCGCTGGCGCGGACCAGGAAGATCCAGCCGTTGCCGAAGGCGTCTTCGTTGATGGTTTCGGGCTTGTCGTTGAGCTCTTCGTTGACCGCCACGATCTCGCCGGAGACCGGGCTGTAGATGTCCGAAGCGGCCTTGACCGACTCGACCACGGCAACGCCGTGACCGGCCTGCACGCTCGCGCCGATCTCCGGCAGCTCGACGTACACCAGGTCACCGAGCTGGCCCTGGGCGTGGTCGGAGATACCCACGCGCACCAGGCCGTCGTCTTCGACGCGGGCCCATTCGTGGGACTTGAGGAATTTCAGATCGCCGGGAATCTCGCTCATGATCGGATCCAGTCGTTGGTATGGGTCGTGGGTGGAGCGCCAATTCTAGCCGCTTCACCCGATGGGCAACACGGGCTGCGCCCGTGTTGCGTTGAGGCCTGAAGTCAGATGCCTTCGCAGGGCTGGCCGTCGCGCACGAAGGGGTATTTCACGATGCGTACCGGCACTTCGCGGCCGCGGATATCCACGCGCACGTCGCCCGGCTCGCCGACCGGAATGCGCGCAAACGCCACCGCCTTGTTGAGGGTCGGCGCAAAACTGCCGGAGAGGATCTCGCCGGCGCCGTTGGCGGTGAGCACGGGCTGACCGTGACGCAGCACACCTTTGTCGTCGAGCACGAGGCCGACCATCACGCGCTTTACACCTGCCGCCTTCTGCGCTTCGAGCGCGTTGCGGCCGATAAAGTCGCGCCCTTCGTCCAGGGCGATGGTCCAGCCGAGGTTCGCTTCCCACGGCGACACCGTGTCGTCCATATCCTGGCCATAAAGGTTCATGCCGGCTTCCAGGCGCAGCGTATCGCGCGCACCCAGGCCGGCCGGCGCGACGCCGGCGGCGGCGAGCGCCTGCCACAGCGCCACGGCGTGTTCCTGCGGCACGATGATTTCGAAACCGTCTTCACCGGTATAGCCGGTACGGGCCACGAACAACGGCATGCCATGCGGACCCTGCGCGGCAGCTGCGGCGAACTTGCCGAGCTTCTTCATGCGCTCGTGATCCACCTCGGCCAGCAGGCCGATCACTTTGGCGCGGGCGTTGGGACCCTGCACGGCGATCATGGCGTAGTCCGGGCGCTCCTTGACCTCGACGTCGAACGCCTTGGCCTGCTGGGTGATCCACGCCAGGTCCTTCTCACGGGTGGCGGCGTTCACCACCAGGCGGAAGAACTCCTCGCCCAGGAAGTAAACGATCAGGTCGTCGATCACGCCGCCCTGCTCGTTGAGCATGCAGGAGTACAGCGCCTTGCCCTGCACCTTCAGCTTGTCCACGCTGTTGGCCAGCAGGTGGCGCAGGAACTCGCGCGTGCGTGCGCCGTGCAGGTCCACCACGGTCATGTGGGAGACGTCGAACATGCCGGCGTCACGGCGCACGACGTGGTGTTCCTCGATCTGCGAGCCGTAGTTGATCGGCATGTCCCAGCCGCCGAAATCGACCATGCGTGCGCCCAGCGCACGATGGGTGTCATTGAGTACGGTCTTGTCGGTCATCGCAGTCGTGCTCTGGGGAAAGAAACATTATCGCCGGGCGCATGGATACATTCCAAGCCGAGCGCCGTGCGGGGGCGTATCGCTGGACATCTTGCGACGCAGCATGCGGGCGGGTCGCCAGCAAAAAGGACTGCGACCTTGCCTACCCGTCATTCCGGCGCAGGCCGGAATGACGAGCTTGAGAGCTCGCCGCTGGCTCAGCGTGGCGCGTGACCTTGCCCGGCGAGCAACTGTTCCACCACCTGCTCCGCCAGCTGCTCGGCCCGCAGCCCGGCCGTGAGCAGATGCAGCTCGGCGTGTTCCGGGGCCTCGTAAGGCGAGTCGATGCCGGTGAAGTTGAAGATCTCGCCGGCACGCGCCTTGCGATAAAGCCCCTTGGGATCGCGGCGCTCGCATTCCTCCAGCGTGGTGTCGACGAACACCTCGAGGAATTCACCCTCGCCGAACAGGCTGCGCGCGAAGCGGCGCTCGCTCTGGAACGGCGAGATGACGCAGACCAGCACGATCAGGCCCGCATCGACCATCAGATGGGCGACCTCGGCGACGCGGCGCACGTTTTCGACGCGCGCCTCGGCGGTGAAGCCCAGGTCCTTGTTGAGGCCATGGCGCAGGTTGTCGCCGTCCAACATATAGGTGTGGTAACCGAGCGCATGCAGGCGGCGCTCGACCAGGTTGGCCACGGTCGACTTGCCCGCGCCGGACAAGCCGGTGAACCACAGGCAGCGCGCCTGCTGTCCCTTGCTGACGCTGCGCGCTTCCTGGTTCAGGTCGGTGTGCTGCCAGTGCACGTTGGAGGCGCGGCGCAGCGCGAAGTCCAGCATGCCGCAGGCCACCGTGGCGTTGGTGGTGCGGTCGATCAGGATGAAGCTGCCCAGGGTGCGGTTGTCCTGGTAGGACTCGAATGCGATGGCGTGGTCCAGGTCGATGTTGCAGTAGCCAACTTCGTTGAGCTCAAGGCGGCGGGCGGCCAGTTCGGCCTGGGTGTTGACGTCCACTTTGTGCTTGATCGAGGTGATCCGCGCATTGACCGTGCGCGAGCCGATCTTCAGCCAATAGGCACGGTTGGGCAGCAGCGATTCGTCGCCCATCCACAGCACGTGGGCAGCGAACTGGTCGGCCACCGGCGCGGGGCACGCGGCGTCAGCGATCACATCGCCGCGGCTCACGTCGACCTCGCGGTCGAACGTCAGCGTCACCGCCTGGCCGGCCACGGCTTCGGGCAGATCGCCGTCGGCCGTGACGATGCGTTCCACGCGTGCCCGGCGCATGGCCGGCTGCACCACGATCTCCGTACCCACGGCGACGCGACCACCGCAGACCGTACCGGCGTAACCGCGGAATGATGCATCGGGGCGATTGACCCACTGCACCGGCATGCGGAAGTCCTGCGCCTGCGTGGCGGTGGTGTCGGCCGACTCCAGCAGCTCGAGCAGGCTGGGTCCCTGATACCAGGCCATGCGCGTCGAGCGATGACCGACATTGTCGCCGCCCGGCGCCACCACCGGCAGGCAATGCACGCTGGTGATGCCCAGCTGCGCGGCGAGCTCGCGGTACTCATGGGCGATGGCGGCGTAGATGTCTTCGCGGCAATCGACCAGGTCCATCTTGTTCACCGCCAGCACCACCTGGCGGATGCCCATCAGGGCACAGATATAGCTATGGCGGCGCGTCTGCGGCAGCAGGCCCTTGCGCGCGTCGACCAGCACCACCGCCAGCTGCGCGTTGGAGGCGCCGGTGGCCATGTTGCGGGTGTACTGCTCGTGCCCGGGGCAGTCCGCCACGATGAAGCTGCGACGCGGCGTGTGGAAGTAGCGGTAGGCCACATCGATGGTGATGCCCTGCTGGCGCTCGGCGTCGAGGCCGTCGGTGAGCAGGGAGAAATCCAGCGCGTCGGCAGCCTCGGCATGCAGCTTGCGGCTGTCGCGGGCGAGCGCGGCGAGCTGGTCGTCCGGCACCATGCCGGCGTCGTAGAGCAGCCGGCCGAGCAAGGTGCTCTTGCCGTCGTCGACGCTGCCGCAGGTGATGAAGCGCAGCAGGTTGGTCTCTTGCGCGAGCGTCGGGGTGGCGTCCAGCGTAGCCATCAGAAATACCCCTCCTGCTTCTTGCGTTCCATCGAGGCGCTGCCGTCGTTGTCGATCACCCGGCCCTGGCGCTCGGAGGTGCGGGAGGCGGCCATCTCCTCGATGATCTGGTCCAGCGTTTCGGCCGTGGACTCCACCGCGCCGGTCAACGGATAGCAGCCCAGCGTGCGGAAGCGCACCTCGCGCAACTCCACCTCTTCGCCATCGCGCAGGGTGAAGCGCTCGTCATCGACCATGATCAGCGCGCCGTCACGCGCCACCACCGGCCGCGGCTTGGCGAAATACAGCGGCACCACCGGAATATCCTCGCGGCGGATGTAGTGCCACACGTCCATCTCGGTCCAGTTGGACAGCGGGAACACGCGCACGCTCTCGCCCTTGTGGATGCGGGTGTTGAAGGTGTGCCACAGCTCGGGACGCTGATGCTTGGGGTCCCAGTGATGCTGCGCATTGCGGAAGGAGAACACGCGCTCCTTGGCGCGGGATTTCTCCTCGTCGCGACGCGCGCCGCCAATGGCGGCATCGAAGCCGTACTGATCCAGCGCCTGCTTGAGCGCGACCGTCTTCATCACGTCGGTATGCACCGCCGAGCCATGGATGAGCGGCGAAATGCCCTGGCGCACGCCGTCCTGGTTGATGTGCACCAGCACCTGCACGTCACCCGCGGCGGCGACCTGGTCGCGGAAGGCGATCATCTCGCGGAACTTCCAGGTCGTATCCACATGCAGCAGGGGCATCGGCGGCGGGGCCGGATAGAACGCCTTGCGCAGCAGATGCAGCAGGACGGAAGAGTCCTTGCCGATCGAATACAACATCACGGGGCGCTCGAAAGCGGCTGCCGTTTCGCGAAAGATATGGATGCTCTCGGCTTCGAGGGCGTCCAGATGGGACATGGAAGGCATGCGTGGCGTCACTGTTTCCTGGGTCCGATAGCGCCTGAGGGCGCGCGGTCAAGGGAGGAATCTAGCGGAAAATGGGCGCCAAGGCAGGCACGGCATCGACAGGACGTACCAGAACGCATCAGATCCATCGCCGATGACCTCACCATCGTTTCGTCACCTGATCTGGGCCACACTCCACTAAGATCGTGTTTCATGAGTACATCGATGGCGACAGGAAGCGCACAACTCGATGCCACGGCCACGCCCCCACGCCTGCGTGTGGCAGGCGACTGGACCCTGGCCCACTACGCCATGCTGGAGCGCGCGGTCGATGCGCTCAAGCACCGCCTCCATCAGAACACGCCGATCGACCTGAGCGCCTTGGGTGCGCTCGATACGGCCGGCGCTGCGCTGCTGGCCGGCCTGCTCGGTGCCGAACGGCTGGGCGACCTGGCCACCCAGGATCCGACCCTGCCCGCCGCCCAGCGCGCTTTGCTGCAGACCGTCGGCAAGGCGATGGCCAGCTACGTCAAGCCCAAGGCCAGGCGCCGCCACAACACCGTGACCGAGCTGCTCGCGCGCATCGGCGCGGCGATGGACAACGTCTGGCACCAGCAGGTGCAACTGCTCGGCTTCATCGGGCTCACCCTGCAAACCTTCGTGCAGACCGTCTGGCGCCCGCGTCGCTGGCGCGTCACCTCGCTGGTGGCGCATATCGAGCAGACCGGCCTGGATGCGGTGCCCATCGTGATGCTGCTCACCTTCATGGTGGGCGCAGTGGTGGCCTTCCTGGGTTCGACCGTGCTGGCGGATTTTGGCGCCACCATTTACACCGTGGATCTGGTGGCGTTTTCGTTCCTGCGCGAATTCGCCGTGCTGCTCACCGCCATCCTGCTGGCCGGCCGCACCGCCAGCGCGTTCACCGCGCAGATCGGCTCGATGAAGGCGAACGAAGAGATCGACGCGATCCGCGCGCTCGGCCTCGATCCGATGGAGCTGCTGGTGCTGCCGCGCGTGCTGGCCATGCTCGCCTCGCTGCCCATGCTCACCTTCCTGGCCATGATCGCCGGCCTGATTGGCGGCGGGCTGGTCTGCGCCATGGTGCTGGACATCCCGCCGGTGATGTTCATCAACCTGGTGAAGTCCGATATCGGGGTGAAGAATTTCCTGGTCGGCATCGCCAAGGCGCCGGTGTTCGCTTTCCTGATCGCGGTGATCGGCTGCCTGGAAGGCTTCAAGGTCAGCGGCAGTGCCGAGTCGGTGGGCGAACACACCACCTCCAGCGTGGTGCAGTCGATCTTCGTGGTGATCCTGATCGATGCGCTGGCCGCACTCTTCTATATGGAGATGGGCTGGTGAACGCCGTCGCCAAACCGCAAGCCGCTGAGAATGTCATCGAGGTTCGCCACCTGGTGAACCGCTTCGGCACGCAGATCGTGCACGAGCATCTGGACCTGGATGTGCGCCGCGGTGAAATCCTCGGTGTGGTCGGCGGTTCGGGCACCGGCAAGTCCGTGCTCCTGCGCAGCATCGTGGGCCTGCAGCGCCCGACCTCCGGACATGTGCACGTATTCGGCCAGGATCTGCTGAGCCTGTCGCCCGAACAGCGCTCCCGCGTGGAACGGCGCTTTGGCGTGCTGTTCCAGAATGGCGCGCTGTTCTCCTCGCTCAATATCGTGGAGAACGTGGCGATGCCGCTGATCGAGCACGCCGGCCTCACGCGTCCCGACGCGCAGCACCTGGGCGGCGTGAAGCTCGCGCTCGCCGGCCTGCCGATGGGCACGGAAACCAAGTTCCCGTCCGAACTTTCCGGCGGCATGGTCAAGCGCGCGGCACTGGCACGTGCGCTGGCGCTGGATCCGGAAATCCTGTTCCTGGACGAACCCACCGCAGGCCTGGACCCGATCAGCGCGGCGGCGTTCGATCAGTTGATCCTCACCCTGCGCGATGCATTGGGCCTCACCGTATTCCTGGTCACCCACGACCTGGACACGCTCTACACCATCTGCGACCGCGTCGCCGTGCTCTCGCAGAAGAAGGTGCTGGTGGTGGGCCCGCTCGATGAGGTGGCCCGCTATCCCGATCCGTGGGTGCAGGCGTATTTCCACGGCCCGCGTGGCCGCGCCGCTGAAGAGGCGCACGAACGCGATTCGAATTCCGAGGTGAAGTGATATGGAAACACGTGCCCATCACGTACTCATAGGCCTGTTCACGGTGATCGTGGTCGCCGCCGCGCTGCTGTTCGCGTTGTGGCTGGCCAAGTCCAGCTCGGACCGCCAGTTCACCGATTACCAGGTGGTGTTCAACGAAGCGGTCAGCGGGCTCTCGCAGGGCAGCGCGGTGCAGTACAACGGCATCAAGGTCGGTGCCGTCACCCAGCTCAAGCTGGACCCGCAGGACCCGCGCAAAGTGCTGGCGCGCATTCGTCTTGGCGGGGATGTGCCGGTCAAGCAGGACACGCATGCCAAGCTGACCTTGACCGGCGTGACGGGCTTGTCCGTCATCCAGCTCAGCGGCGGCTCGCCGAGCAGCCCGCCGCTGGAATCCAAGGACGACCAGTTGCCGATGATCGTGGCCGACCCTTCCCCGCTCAGTCAGATTCTGGCCAACGGCGAGGACCTGGTGACCAACATCAATGAAGTGGTGGCGAAGGCGAACATGCTGCTGTCGCCGGAGAACTCCGAACGCATCAGTCACACGCTGCAGCACCTGGACCAGATCACCGGCACCGTGGCCGACCAGCGCGAAGACATTCACCAATTGCTCCAGCAGCTGGCGCAGGCAAGCAAGCAGGCGAACGAGACCTTGGCGCAGACCAACCAGCTGGTGCGCAACGCCAACGGCCTGGTCGACAACCAGGCCCGCGCCGCGCTGGAAAGCGCGCGCAACGCGATGGCCTCGCTGGATCATTCCGCCGCCGATATCGACCGCCTGCTCAGCGACAACCGCGCCGCCATCAACGGCGGCCTGCAAGGCTTCAGTGAACTGGGCCCCGCCGTGCGCGAACTGCGCGATGCGGCCGGCTCGCTGCGCGGCGTGTCGCGCCGCCTCGACGACAACCCGGCGGGCTTCCTGCTCGGCCGTGACCGCAGCAAGGAGTTTGTGCCATGAGGTTGCGCCTGCGCTTTTCCACCTGTGCTGCCGTCGTGCTGCTGGGCGCCTGCACGATTCTGCCCAAGGCGGAATCACCCGATGTCTACCGCCTGCCGTCCACGCCGCTGCCGCGCGACAGCGCGCCGGCAGTGAACTGGACCTTGCGGGTGGATACGCCCAATGCCGAGCGCATGATCGACAGCTCACGCATCGCGGTGTTGCCGCAAGGGAATGTGGTCAGCGTATATCAGGGCGCGCGCTGGGCCGACACCGCCACCACCTTGCTGCGCAACCGCATCATGGATGCGTTCCGCGACAACGGCCGCATTGCCGGCCTCAGCAGCGACGAAACCAGCCTGCAGGCGGACTACTCACTCGCCGGCGACCTGCGCTCGTTCCAGTCGGTGTATGAGAACGGGCAGCCCGCGGTAGTGATCCGCTTCGATGCGCGACTGGTAAAGAACAGCGGCTTGCGCATCGTGGCCACGCGCCGCTTCGATGTCACCCAGCCGGTGGGCGGCACGACCGTGCCGCAGGTCGTCGCGGCGTTCGGGCAGGCCAGCGATGCGCTCGCCTCGCAGCTGGTGAACTGGATGTTGCAGCAGCCACTGGATGGCCACGACGTACGGACCAACTGACGCTACGCGCGCCGCGAGGCGTCCACCCAGCGGAAGGTGAGGTTGATGCGCGGCCCGACAGCCGCGCTCGTCTTGGGCAGGTCGTGCACGTAGCGTTGCTGCGTATCGCCAGCCATGCGCAACAGGCTGCCGTGTTCCAGTTCGATCGCCAGCACGTCGCCGCGCGCCGCCTCGCCGCGCGGCTTGAGGCGGAAGCGTCTCGCCGCGCCCAGGCTCAAGGAAGCAATCACCGGCTGACGACCCAGCTCGGGCTCGTTGTCGCTATGCCAGCCCATCGAGTCCTGGCCGTTGCGATAAAGGTTGGCGAGCACGCTATTGAAGCGGGCATCGCAGGCGCCGGCCACGCGATCGCGCAGGGCACGCAAGGCCGGCGTCCATGGATGCGGCGCGAAGCGTGTGCGCGAGTAGACGTAGCTGGCGTCGTCGTCGCCAATCCAGCAGCTGAGACGCGGTGAATCCACCTCGCGTCCGAAGATACGGATGCGGTGCACTTCCCACGGGATCGTCGCCTGCAGTTCGGCGAACAGCACGTCCGCCTCGTCAATGTCCAGCCACTGCGGCCACAGCGAAAGCGCTGCGCCCGGCAGCGGCAAGGCTTGCCAACCGCCGGGCGTCGTCTGATCGAACAGGCTCACACCAGCCTCAACGAATGGCCGGGAATCCCGGTTCCACATCGAGCGTGGCGGCGCACACGGAAGCCAGCTCCAGCAGCCGCAGATCCGAGCCGCGCGCACCCACCAGCTGCAGGCCGATCGGCATGCCGTCAGGCAGATAGCCCATCGGGATGTTCACCGCCGGGCATCCGGCCAGACTCGCAAAACTGGTGAGGTCCGCCTGCGAATCGGGCACCGGGCCATCCAGCGGGAACGCGCCCTGCGGCGTAGTCGGCAGCACCAACACATCGATCTGCGCGAACAGGCGACGCATCTTCAAGGTGGCGGCATCGAGCACGCGATCGGCGGTGGCGTAGTCGGCGGCGCTCTTGCCGGCGGCGTAGCTCAGCAGGCGACGGAAATGCTCCGAGGCGCGTTCGTCCGTGTTGGCCAGGTCAGCGGCGAAGGTGCCGAGCATCTCCGCCTCCATCAGCAACAGTCCGGCACGACGCGTGCGGGCAAAATCCCAGTCGGCAAAATCCACCGTGCGGCGCTCGCCCAGCTCGCGCGGCCATTTCGCCAGCGCCGCCTCGAACACGCCGATCACATCCTCATGCACGCCAACGGCGCGCAGATCGGGCAGGAATCCGGCGCGCAGGCGGCCCGGCTCCCAATCCGGCGGCGACAAGGCGACGCGTCGACGGCGCGAACGCGCATCGTCGGCGTCGTACCCGGCCAGCACCTGCAGCAGCACCGTCAGGTCATCCGCGCTGCGTGCTATCAGGCCCACCGTATCCAGCCGTCGTGCCGCCGGCACCATGCCGCGCGCGGAAATCTCACCATGAGTGGGCTTGAGTGCGTAAACGCCGCAGTAACTGGCCGGGATGCGGATGGAGCCCAGGCTGTCCGAACCCACGGCAGCCACGGCAAGCCCCGCCGCCACGGCGGCGGCCGCACCGCCTGACGAGCCGCCGGCGGTATAGCCGTGGCGATGCGGATTGTGCGTTGCACCGAAATGCGGATTGTTGGTGACCGCGCCCAGCGCGCCCTCGTCCATATTGGTCTTGCCGATCAGCACCGCGCCGGAAGCGCGCAGCCGCGACACCACATGGGCATCCTCGGTGACCGGCTTGCGCCGCCCGGCCAGGCCGGCGCTGGTGGGCCAGCCGGCGACGTCGAAATTGTCCTTGAGCGCGATGGGGATGCCGTCGAGCCGCCCGATCACGCCGTCGCGGCGGCGATGCTGGGCGGCCAGCGCCTGTTCCTGCAGCATGGCCGAACTCAGGCTCACATAGGCATTGAGCTGCGGATTGACGCGCTCGATGGCCTCCAGATACGTCTCGGCCAGCCCCTGTGGCTGCACGCGATCCACCGCCAGCCAGTGCAGCAGTTGGCACATGGTGGCGCGACGCAGGTCAAGTTCGCTGATCGGGGGCTGCAGATTCATTCTTTCTTCCCTGGGTCGCTTTTGGGGGGATTATCGCTATCGCACATGAAGGGATTGCAAGGATTCGGCCACCGTTGCCCCCAATGCCCCGAACCCGGACAATGCCGGATTACCCGTACCGTACGTCAGAGCACGGTGTAGCAAGCCGTACTAGATCAGCTGGAGTGAGCCGTGAGCGACCGCGAAATCATGGAATACGACGTCGTCGTCGTTGGCGCAGGCCCGTCAGGGCTCGCGTTCGCCATCCGCCTCAAGCAGTTGCAGCCGGAAACGAGCGTGTGCGTGATCGAAAAGGCGTCCACCATCGGCGCGCAGATCCTCTCCGGCGCCGTGATCGAGCCGCAGCCGCTGGATGCGCTGCTGCCGGGGTGGCGCGACAATCCGCCGCCGATCTGCGTGCCGGCCACCGAGGATGAGTTCTGGCTGCTCAGCAAGACCGGCGGCCGCAAGCTGCCGGTGCCGCCGGGCATGAACAACCACGGCAATTTCATCGTCTCGCTGGGCGCGATGTGCGCCTGGCTGGCGCCGCAGGCCGAAGCGCTGGGCGTGGATGTGTTCCCCGGCTTTGCGGCGGCCGACACCGTCTACAACGAGGACGGCTCTGTCGCCGGCGTGCGCATCGGCGACATGGGCGTGGCCAAGGACGGTTCGCACAAGGCCGGCTACACGCAGGGCATCGACATCAAGGCCAAGGTCACGGTGTTGGCCGAAGGCGCCCGCGGCAGCCTGACCAAGCAGCTGATCAAGCGCTTTGAGCTGGACAAGGACAGCGATCCGCAGGGCTATTCCATCGGCATCAAGGAACTGTGGCAGCTGCCGCCGGGCCGCGTGCAGCCGGGCAAGATCGTGCACAGCTTCGGCTGGCCGGCCGACAGCCACACCTATGGCGGCAGCTTCCTCTATCACCTGGACAAGGATCGCATCGCGCTGGGCTACGTCAGCGGCCTCGATTACAGCGATCCCGACTACCAGCCGTGGGAAGCGTTCCAGCAGTGGAAGAATCACCCGTCGGTGAAGTCCCTGCTCGAAGGCGGCAGCATTCTTTCCGCCGGCGCGCGCGCCATCGTCACCGGCGGCTACCAGTCGCTGCCCAAGGTCGAGATGCCTGGCGCCCTGCTGATCGGCGACACCGCCGGCCTGCTCAACGTGCCCAAGATCAAGGGCACGCACCAGGCGATCAAGAGCGGCATGCTCGCCGCCGAACACCTGGTCGCCAACCAGCTCAACCCGGCCGGTTTCGACGCCAAGCTGCGCGCGTCGGATGTGATGGCCGAGCTCAAATCGGTACGCAACATCAAGCCCGCCTTCAAGAAGGGCTTGTGGGTCGGCATGCTGAACGCGGCATGGGAAACCGTGCTGCGCGGCGCCTCGCCGTGGACGCTCAAGAACAAGGCGGACTGGTCCTCGCTGCACAAGCTGGGCGAGTGCGAAGAGCCCAAGCGCGACTACGTGCAGCCGCGCGAACTCCCGCCGCGCGACCGCCTGGCCGGCGTCTATTTCGCCGCCACCGAACACGACGAAGACCAGCCCATCCACCTGCACGTCGCCGACACCAACGTGTGCGTGACCCAGTGCGCGGTGGAATACGGCAACCCGTGTACGCGTTTCTGCCCTGCGGGCGTCTACGAAATCGTCAGCGACGACGCCGGCAAACGCCTGCAGATCAACGCCGCCAACTGCGTGCACTGCAAGACCTGCGACATCAAGGATCCCTACCAGATCATCAACTGGGTCACCCCGGAAGGTGGTTCGGGTCCGAATTATCAGAATCTCTGACCAGAGGGCATTGCGCTGTCCGCCCGACTCACCTGGCGCTTCAAACGCCTGAATTACGCGCTGCAGCGCTTCCGCGGCAGCGTGGCGCTGCGCGGCTGGCGCGGCACGCTGGCCCGCGTACAGCAGGAATTCCAACGCCGCCCCAGCGTCGACGATAGCCTGCAGGTCGAGCCGCTGGAGGTTCCCTTCGGACCCTTTGCGCTACCGACCTGCGAGCAGCCGCTGGTCTCGGTGGTCATCCCGGTCTATGGCAAGCTCGAGTACACGCTCGCCTGCCTGCGTTCGATCGTCAGGCATGCCCCCACGGCGCCGTTCGAAGTCATCGTGGTGGACGACAGGTCACCCGACGACTCGGTGGCGCTGCTCGAACAAGTTGTCGGTCTGCGCGTGCTGCGCAACGAACGCAATGTCGGCTTCGTGGGCAGCTGCAACGCCGGAGCGGCGGCGGCACGCGGCCAATTCCTGTTGTTCCTCAATAACGACACACAGGTGACGCCGAACTGGCTTGACGGTCTGCTCGGCTGTTTTGCTGATCGCGCTGACTGTGGCATCGCCGGAAGCCGCCTGGTTTACCCTGATGGGCGCCTGCAGGAGGCGGGTGGCCTGGTCTTCGACGACGGCAGCTGCTGGACCGCCGGGCGCTTTGAGCGGCGCGACGCGCCGGCGTGGCGTTACCGTCGCGAGGTGGACTATGTCAGCGGCGCGGCGCTTATGATTCGCCGCGAAGTGTTCTCGCACATTGGCGGCTTCGACCAGCGCTATGCACCCGCCTATTACGAGGACACCGACCTGGCCTTTGCCGTTCGGCAGCAGGGCTTGAAGGTGTACTACGAGCCGTCCAGCACGGTCATCCACTGCGAAGGCATCAGCGCCGGCACCGACCTGCATGCGGGCATGAAACGTCACCAGGTGACCAACCAGGCAACCTTCGTGGCGAAGTGGAAGCCGCTCCTGCGCGCTCATCCGCCGGCGGGCACGTCGCTGTTGCGCGCGTTGCGCTGGCGCTACCGTGGTCGCGTGCTCGTGGTCGACAGCATGACGCCCGAACCCAGGCGCGATTCCGGTTCGCTGCGCCTGAGCGCGATTCTTCGCCTGCTCGATGAGCAGGGCTGGTCCGTCTCGTTTCTACCCGACGATGGTCGCGCCAGCGACGATGAAATCCGCGCGCTCGGTGCGCTCGGCGTCGAAGTGCTGAGCCGCCCCTGGGTTTCCGACCTGCCGCACTGGTTGCGCGCGCATGGCCAAGAGCTTCGGGCCGTGATGCTTTGCCGCCACACGGTGGCGGGCCAATATGCATCGCTGGTACGCAAGCTGGCTCCCAGGGCGCGCCTGCTGTTCGACACCGTGGACCTGCACTTCCTGCGTGAACGCCGCGCGGCCGAGCTGAGCGGCAGCAATTCGATGGCACGCCAGGCTCAGTCTTCGCGCAGGAACGAGCTGGCGCTGATCGAACAAAGCGATGTCACCTTCGTGGTGAGCCCGCACGAGCAGGCCTTGCTCGCCGCCGAGCTGCCGCACGCGAAAGTTGAACTGCTCTCGAACATTCATGAGGTTCACGGCTGTCGCTACCCGCATGCGCAACGTCGTGACCTGGTGTTCATCGGCGGATTCGGGCACCCTCCCAATGCCGATGCGGTGCGCTGGATCGCCGATGAGATCCTGCCCGCGCTGCGTGTCCACCTGCCCGACATTCGGGTGCACGTGCTCGGCGATGTATCCGATGCCACGCGCAACGAACTGAACGCGCCAGGGCTTGAGTTGCACGGTCGCGTGCCCGATCTGGGGCCGTGGCTGGATACTGCGCTGGCGTCCATCGCACCCCTGCGCTTTGGTGCTGGCGTAAAGGGCAAGATCAACATGGCCATGAGCTACGGGGTGCCCGTGGTGGCGACCTCGCTGGCGGTCGAGGGCATGCAATTGACTCATGGGCTCAACACGCTGGTGGCCGAGAGTCCGGAGGACTTCGCGCAGCAGACCTTGCGACTGGCCCGGGATCCCGAACTATGGTCAGCGATGTCCATCAACGGCATGGCAAACGTGGCCACCCATTTTTCAGGAAAAGCGGCCAGCGAGGCGCTGAAACGGGCACTTCCGGGCTAGCCATGCAAGGCGGATGGCGCACCATTCGTACGAGAATGGAGCATCGGCTAGAATGTCTGTTCGCAAAATCCAGCGTGCCGGCCGGCACCTGACTGAGGAAACCTAATGAAGATACTGGTTGGCTACAAGCGTGTCGTGGACTACAACGTCCGCATTCAGGTCAAGCCCGATGGCACGGGCGTGGTGACGGATGGCGTGAAGCTCTCCGCCAACCCCTTCGACGATATCGCGCTGGAAGAAGCGCTGCGTCTGCGCGAAAAGGGTGTCGCCGAGGAAGTGATCGTGGTGGGCATCGGCCCGGCCGACCTCACCGCTCACCTGCGCAACGGCCTGGCCATGGGCGCGAATCGCGCCATCCATGTGGTCACCACGGACGCCGTGCAGCCGCTCACTGCGGCCCGCATCTTCCAGAAGCTGATCGACAAGGAGCAGCCGGGCCTGGTCATCCTGGGCAAGCAGGCCATCGACGACGACGCCAACCAGACCGGCCAGATGCTCGCTGCGCTGTGGGATCGCCCGCAGGCCACCTTTGCCAGCAAGGTCGAGATCGCCGATGGCAAGGTCACGGTGACCCGCGAAGTCGATGCTGGCCTGGAAGTGATCGAAGCCGACCTGCCCGCCGTGATCACCACGGATCTGCGCCTCAACGAGCCGCGCTTCATCAAGCTGCCGGACATCATGAAGGCCAAGTCCAAGCCGATCGACACCATCGAGTTTGCCTCGATGGGCGTGGAAGCCAACGACCACCTCAAGACCACGCACTACGCCGCGCCGGCCAAGCGCAGCAAGGGCGTGATGGTCAAGGATGCGGCCGAACTGGTCGCGGCGCTGAAGCAGAAGGGTCTGCTTTAAGCAGCCTTGGGAGATAACGACATGTCCAAGATCCTCGTCATCGCCGAACATTTGAACGGCAAGCTGAATTCCTCCACGGCTCGCGCGGTGAGCGCTGCCGCGGCCGTTAAGCCGGAAGCCATCGACGTGCTGGTACTGGCCGATAGCGCCGACGCCATCGCTGCCGAGGCTGCCAAGATCGACGGCGTGAGCCGTGTGCTCACCATCGCCCGCGCCGAGAATGCCCACCCGCTCGCCGCCGTGCTGGCCCCGCAGATCGCCAAGGCCGCCGCCGGCTACAGCCATGTGTTCGCCCCTTCGACGACCTTCGGCAAGGACGTGCTGCCCCGCGTGGCCGCCCTGCTCGGCGTCGCCCAGGTGAGCGACGTGATGAGCGTGGAAGGCAGTCACAGCTTCAAGCGCCCGATCTACGCCGGCAACGCGATCATCACGGTGGAAGCCGACGCGGGCAGCACGGTGGTCGCCACCATCCGCACGGCCTCGTGGTCCGCCGCAGCGACTGGCGCGAACAGCGCACCGATCGAGGCGCTGAGCGTCGACGCCGCCCTGCCCTCGCACACCCGCTTCGTTGAACTGCAATCGGGCAAGAGCGATCGCCCGGACCTGCAGAGCGCCAGCAAGGTGGTCTCCGGCGGCCGTGGCGTGGGCTCGAAGGAGAACTTCGAGATCATCTACAAGTTCGCCGACAAGATCGGCGCTGGCGTGGGCGCCTCGCGCGCCGCCGTCGACGCCGGCTACGTGCCGAGCGACCTGCAGGTGGGCCAGACCGGCAAGATCATCGCGCCGGAGCTGTACATGGCCATCGGCATCTCCGGCGCGATCCAGCATCTCACCGGCATCAAGGACGCCGGCACCATCGTCGCCATCAACAAGGACGGCGAGGCGCCGATTTTCGAGATCGCCGATATCGGCCTGGTGGGTGATCTGTTCAAGATCATTCCGGAGCTCGAACAGGCGCTCTGACGGCTGGGGAGCGAAGTTACGCGCTCCCCCCATGCGCGTCCATCCCAGGTCAAGTCCGGGATGGACGCGGCTCCAGCCTCAACGCCCTTGGCGCCGCAAGTCAGGCGCACTGACAGGGCCCTGGCATCGTCAAACCAGCGCAAGTACGTGCCCCTCATCGCGGCCGTGGCTCTTCGCTCGACAGGATCAGGCCTGTCGCTCGCCTCTTTTTGCAGCACGCAGTCGCCTGAACGCAAGCGCGGCCAGCGTTCATCCATCTGACACACTTCGCAGATAGGGGCGCAACTTTTTGCCACTCCCGGCACGCGCTGGCGTGCGCGATGCGCGGCCACCCTGTCTCAAGTAAGATACTGCGGCGCAAATAGGGGGTTTGCCCTGTATTGCCGCAATGTTTCGGGGTGTCCGCCCCGTTCGCGGCCAAGGGGATCGACACTGCGCCATACCGGTCTTTGAACGGATCGGGTGTATCAATGACATTCACGGAGAAGACTTTGAGCCAGATATTGGTGACCGGCGGCGCGGGCTTTCTTGGCTCCCATCTATGCGACCGCCTGATTGAATCCGGGCACGACGTCCTTTGCGTGGACAACTTTTTTACCGGCTCGAAGGACAACATCCGGCATCTGATCGGTCATCCCTCCTTCGAACTCTTGCGTCACGACGTGACGTTTCCGCTTTACGTCGAAGTGCAGCAGATCTACAACCTGGCCTGCCCGGCATCACCGGTGCACTACCAGCACGACCCGGTCCAGACCACCAAGACCAGCGTGCACGGCGCCATCAACATGCTTGGCCTGGCCAAGCGCACGCGCGCCCGCATCCTGCAGGCTTCCACCTCCGAAGTGTATGGCGACCCGGAAGTGCATCCGCAGCCGGAGTCGTACTGGGGTCGCACCAACCCCATCGGCATTCGCAGCTGCTATGACGAGGGCAAGCGTTGTGCCGAAACGCTGTTCTTCGACTATTGGCGCCAGCACCAGCTTGAAATCAAGGTCATGCGTATTTTCAATACGTACGGCCCCCGCATGCATCCCAATGACGGTCGCGTGGTCAGCAACTTCATCGTGCAGGCCCTGCGCGGCGAGCCGATCACCATCTATGGCGAAGGCACGCAGACCCGCAGCTTCTGCTACGTCGACGACCTGATCGAAGGCATGCGTCGCCTGATGAATAGCGACGCGGACATCACCGGCCCGATCAACATCGGCAATCCCGGCGAATTCACCATGCTCGAGCTGGCCGAGAAAGTCATCTCCCTGGTCGGCGGAAAGTCCAAGATCACGCATATGCCGCTGCCCAGCGATGATCCCAAGCAGCGCCAGCCCGACATCACCCAGGCCAAGGACAAGCTGGACTGGACGCCCAAGGTCTCGCTCGACGACGGCCTGAAGGAAACCGTGGCCTACTTCCGCCACCGCCTCGGGGTCTGATCGGTCATGGATCATCCAAGATTGATCGTGGTGACGCCGGTATTCGAGGATACCGAAGCATCCACCATCCTTTTTGCCGAGTTGGCCAAGGCCTGCGGACGAGAGATCCATATCGTCGCCGTGGACGATGGATCGGTGAAGCAGCCGCTGACGCTTGCAGGCCTGCAGGCTGCAGGACTGCAGGGCGTGGTGGTCCGGCTCAAGCGCAATGTCGGCCATCAGCGCGCCATCGCCACCGGACTTGCTTATGTTGCCGACCAATGCCGGGCGATCGATCGCGTGGTGATCATGGACTCCGATGGCGAGGACCTGCCGGAAACCATCGCGGCGCTGTTGAACGATCTGGACAGCAACGACGTGGATGTGACCGTGGCCCAGCGCAAGAGCCGCGTCGAGACGCTGCGCTTCAAGGCGTTTTACATCGTCTACAAGTGGCTGTTCAAGCTGCTGACGGGCCGCGCGATCAGCTTCGGCAACTTCATGGCGATGAACGAAACGGCAGTGAAACGCCTCGCGTCGATGGGTGAACTGGCCACTCACGTGGCCGGCACGGTGCTGGTGTCGCGACTGCGTTGGCGTACTTGCGCACTTGATCGAGGTCCTCGCTACGCCGGCAAGAGCAAGATGAATTTCGTCGGCCTGGCGCTGCATGGTTTCAAGGGCTTGATGATTTTCGCCGAGGACGTGTTGGTGCGCGTGGGCATTGCATGCGCACTGGTGGCCGTGCTCTCGCTGATCGGCGGCGGTATTGCCGTTTTCCTCAAAGCCGTGGGCTATGCCACGCCTGGCTGGTTCTCGGTCGCGCTCGGCTTGTTGCTGCTGGTATTCCTGCAAACCGGGGCGATCACGCTGATGACCCTGCTGCTGACCGGCATCGCGCGCGGCAGCGCCGTGCTGCCGCTGGATTACCGCCTGCTGGTGGACCGGGTGCTGACGACGAGCGACGAACGCGTACATGGATAAATTGCTCAGGCATCAGCCGGTCCGTTACATCATCAACGGCCTGATTGCCACGTGTGTCAGCTATGCGGTCCTCAACGCCTGCATACATCTGGCGCACATTCCATCCGCCGGGGTCGCCAACTTCATTGCGGCGGTGGTCGGCATTACCGTCTCGTTCCTGGGTAGCCGCCACTTCGTTTTCCCGGGAACCACTGAATCTGTCTGGCACCAGCTGGCACGTTTCTGGATCCTGTACGCGGTGCTCGCCCTGCTGCAGGCCAGCGTGCTGTTTCTGTGGACTGACGTGGCCAAGCTCGATTACCGCATCGGCTTTCTGATTGGCACCTTTCTACAGATGGTGTGCAGCTATTTCGGAGGAAAACATTGGGTATTCAAGCAATGAAGTTGATCCGAATCGTCGCGGCCACGGCGGTGTTCGTGCTGTTGCTGCTGGCGATCTATGTCGTCCACTCGCTCTACTTCAGGGTCAATGTGGTGTTCTACAGCGCCATCCTGGATGGCGTCATCGCTGCCCTGGTGGCGGGCACGGCCCTGTGGCTGCTGCCCTGGTTTCGCGTGTTGGGCGCGATCGAAAAGATGCAGCTGGTGGTGATCTGGCTGCTGCTGGGCTACGGCTTTGCCATCTCGATACCCACGGTGCTGGACCGGTCCCTGTCGTTCTACATCCTGGAAAAGCTCGAGCAGCGCGGCGGCGGTATTCGCGAAGACGCATTCGAGGACGTGTTCACCAAGGAATACGTCAAGGAACACCATCTGGTGGACGTGCGGCTCACCGAGCAGCTCCAGTCGGGCACCATCGTCATCAAGGACGGTTGCGTGCTGCTCACCGACAAGGGGCGTGACCTGGCCCACGTCAGCCGTTTCTTCCGCAACAACCTGCTTCCCAAACACCGGCTGTTGATGGGCAAGTATTCGGACGCACTGACCGATCCGTTCCGCCATAGCACCGAAGACGTCAACTACCGCTGTCAGTAATGCCTGCGGAAATTTCTTGAGAATCACGGGCCCGGCGGATGCCGGCGCCCTGGCCAGGACGGCGTCCGCCAGCGCCGGATAGCCGCGCAGCGAGTTTCGCTTCGCGGTACCCACTGGCCTTTGACTGATTGCGAGGCTCAGCGTGAACACTGATTTTTCTTCACAGGCGAGTGCCGGCCGACGCGATATCAGGCAATGGCTGTGGCCGGCCGCCCTGCTCGCGCTGGGCATGCTGCTGATTACGTTCCATCAGTCGGACTACTTCAAGGCTGTTCCTGGCGACATCGCCGATGCGCGATTCAACAATCTCGTCCTGGAACATCTGTACCGCTGGATCACCGGGCATGACGCCAGCCTCTGGAGCCCGGGTTTCTTCTATCCGTATCAGGGTGCGCTGGCCTTCAGCGACAACCATTTCGGAACTGGCCTGATCTACATCGTCCAGCGCGCGCTGGGCCTGACGCCGGAGATGGCCTTCATCGGCTGGTATACGTTCGCCGCGCCGCTTAACTTCGTGGCGTGCTACATCGCCCTGCGACGCTTCGGCCTCGGTGTCGGCGGCGCATCGGTCGGCGCTTTCATCTTCAGCTTCTCGTTCATTGCCAGCTCGCAGACCGGGCATGCACAACTGGCCTATCGTTTCGCCACGCCACTGGCGCTGCTTGCCTGGCAACGATGGCTGACTGCGGGAGACCTCAAGCAGCTCGCCATCACGGCGCTTTGGATCACGCTGCAATTCTATTGCTCGATCTACCTGGGGTATTTCGCCCTGTTGCTGTTGTTGGCTTACGCGATCGCACAGTCGATTGCTCTATGGCGAGTGAAGACCACGGGGCCATACAAGGCAATCAAGCAGGGCTACCTGGCGACGCCCCGGCGCGACAAGATCTACGTTGCCATTGCCATCGCCGCCTGCGCCGTGGCGCTACTGGCGATGTTCTATCCCTATCTGTACTACTCCCATCTCTACGGCTTCCGCCGCGACTATGGGGAAGTCCAGACGATGCTGCCGCGCCTGGCAAGCTACGTGCTCATGGACGGATCGCGGATCTGGGGCCCTTTCAGCGCCGGCATCACCGACATGCCGATGCGCAATGAACAGCAGATGTTCTTTGGCGCCGTCGCCTGGCTGCTTGCATTGGTGGGCGCGACCGGACTTCGCGACCTGCGCGCCCGCTGCGCATTGATGGCCCTGCTGGTGCTGTTCCTGCTCACCCTCTGCGTCCACGGACACAGCTTCTACGCCTATTTCTACCATCTGCCGCTCGCCAATGCCGTTCGAGCCGTCGCCCGCATCGGACTGGTCATGATGCTGCCCGTTGCCATGCTTGCCGGCCTGGGCTTCGACCGGCTGCTGTCTGCTTCCCGGCACAAGAAGTGGCCTGGCCTGATCGTTGCCACCGCGCTTGCCGCCTGTCTGGTCGCGGAGTACGCCATGTATCACACCTGGTCGGTGCCGCTCGTGGAATGGCGCGGCCGGGTCACGCATCTGCAGGAGCAGGTGCCCGCCACTCTTCCGGCAGACGCGATCATCTATGTGCCGGAACGAGCCGATCAGCGCCAATTCCTCAACGAGCTTGACGGCATGCAATTGGGACAGGCGCTGGACCGCAATACCCTCAACGGATATTCCGGCAATTGGCCGATCGGCTTTTCCGAGCGCGACGTGAACAACTGCTCGGTCATCAACAATCGCCTGGCCGGCTACGCTGCCCAAGCCAAGCTTTCATACAACGAGTACGTGGCGCTGGTGAACAGGGTTTCCATCCTGGGGACGTCGCAAAAGTGCGAGCCGCTTGGACAGCTGCTGTCTCGCACGCACTTCAGCGGCAAACTTTCGCGCGAACTGCCCAAGGATCTTGTCATCGATATTGAAAACGTTCAGCCCGAAGGCAAGGGGCTCACGTTGTCACTGTCGGTGATGAATCATTCGGCCATCAATCTGCCGTCCGTATCGGACGATAACCGGCCCGTGCGTTTCTCCTGGCGCTTCGTGCCTCTCGACGCATCGCCCTCGCCCGACGATGGCTGGGATACACGCAAGGACCTGACCGGCGATGTGGCGCCGGGGCAAACCTCCCGCTTCAGTTTTCCCATCGCGGCGCCGGCGCAGCCGGGCAGCTATCGCCTGGAAGTGGATATGGTCCAGGAGCTCGTTTCCTGGTTCCACCGCCGGGGGATGCCGATTGCCAAGAGCCAGCAGACGATCGTGGTTGACCAGGACGGCAGCGTCCACGTTTCCCACTAAGCCCGCCGCTCACGTCTCGCCTGACGGCGCGCCATCGCGCGCGTCATTTGGCCAATACGGGTTCCGTGGCAGCCGGCGTGGCAAACCAGCGGCGGTAAACGTAAGAACCCAGCTTGATACCCGGTTCTTCCACCCAGCGATAGGTGATTTCCGCCAGCGCGATCACGATGGCCAGGGTGATCGCGAAACAGGTCAGCATGGCCAGCGTGGTCGTCGGCACGTGCAGATAGATCCGGCGATACACGGGAATCATCAGATAGACCACCGTCGGATGGATCAGATACACCGAATAGCTGATCTGCCCCAGGTGCATGGTCACCCTGTTGACGATGCTCTTGATCGGCGCGTAACACAGTCCAATCAACAACAGCAGATAGACCAGGCCCTGCCAGTAATAGTTGTTGCCCAGGAGGTTGGGCAGCCAGTCATTGAGCAGCGCCATGTAGACGAACGCGCCTGCAAGCAACAGCATGTAGCCCAATTCCCGGCGGGCAGATTCGCGCGCGTCCTCAAAATGACCCTTGAGGACAAAGTAGGCGACGGCGCCACAGGCGAAGATGGGCAAATGCTTGAATACCGACCACTGGACGATCGCCGTGTGCTGCTCGGCCGTAAGCGGAAGGTATTCCAGTCCCGTCTGGACCAGCTGCCACAGCAGAAGAAACCCGATAACCCAGGAAACGGCTGCGTAAATGCTTTTCGTGCGGAAGTAGATGAACGGAAAAATGGCGTAGAACAGCATCTCTACACCGATCGTCCAGCTGGCCCACACGAAACCTTGCTGCCCCTCGGGCAGCAGATTGAAGATGAAAAGGAAACTCGCCAGCTTCTCCGACAGCGGGTGAGTTGCCTGAAACACCCAATGGTCACGGATGATCGTCGCGATGATGATCACGTAGAACAGCGGCGCAATTCGGAAAAACCGGTGGAGATAAAAGCTAAGTACCGGTCGCGGCTTCGCCAGCCTGAATGGCATCGTGTAGAACAGCGAGAACGCACTGACCACGAAAAAAAGCGTGACGCCCGTGCCACCCGTATGCGCGAACTTGCTGGCCCACACCGGTGTATCCAGCCCTGGGTGCGGCATGACGACCATATGGTAAAGCACCACATAGACGGCGGCCAAACCTCTCAATGTATCGAGAAAATGCAGACGGCCCTTGCTAGGTATCGCGTTTTTCATCAGTTCCTGGTTCCCAATATGAGAAGTACGGGCCGTCGCCCCGTCAAAGGCGCCGATAGTAGCAAGTTGTTTCGACACCCCGACGCTTTCGCCTCCCGTGCACGCCGCTCACGGCCGCATGGACGCCAGCCCGTTGACCTTCTGGGAACCTGCATGTTCCTGAGAAAGACGATGTCGCGCAGGAGCAGGGCATCACACGATGACCTTCGCCCCTCTCGCCGGATCGGCACGGCGTGAGCGTCTACGGGCCGCCACAAATCTTCTGGGTTCACTCAATCGGTGCCAGGACTGGCAAGGCGGCACCCTCCGCCCTGTCCGTCCGGTCGCGCTCCTGAAGCCAGCAGCGCGGCCGTCGGCATTTCACCCACCCAGGCCCGGCGCGGGCCGCAAAAACACTATGGCCGGACCGCACCCGCTGTTGTCGCGCGAGCGGCGACCGGCCACGACCTCACGATGCCTTGCTCGGCGACAGGTACACGTATCGCTGCAAGCCATCTTCCAGCGACCGGTCCGTACCCTCGATGCGCCAGCCCGGCACGGCGCGCTCAAGCCAGTCGAGGTCGAATGAGGTATCACCGTAGGTCACATCACCGTCGATGGCTTCGCGCTTGTGCGGACAAAAAGCGAATCCGCCGCCCTGGTGCGCTGCCGCCAGGGCCTTCTTCTGCTCGTCGGTCGTGTGCCCGTCATGCGCCCAATATTCCTGCGGGCGGATCGTGATCACCAGCAAGCCATCGGGTGCAACCACATCGCGCAGCGCGCTCAGCGCCGTCAACGTCGCACGTTCGGACAAATGCGTGAAGACCGAGAAGGCATAAATCAGATCGAACTTCTGCCCATCGACCGGAAGAGATTGCGGCAGATAATCCGACTGGCGGAAGTTTTCGCCCAGACCGTCGGCCCGGCAAATGGCAATGGAGCGATCCCACGGGTCCACGCCATAAAAGCTTGCCTCATTGACAAAGGCATACATCAATCGCGCGATGCGGCCATAACCGCAGCCGTAATCGAGGATTTTCGCGTCCTCGAGAACCCGCCCGGTCATGCGGTTGTAGTTGTAGCTCAATGCCCGGACGAAATTGAGCGTCTGCTTCAGCAGGGGGATGCCTGCATTGCCAGTCCAGTCGCGCTGGATCTGGTCGGAGGCCATCTTCGGAAGAATACCTGAGAGACGCGGAAACTCCGGATTGGGAATGGACAAGAGAAATTCCCCGAAATCATCCAGCCCCAAAAGCCCCAGTCGCCGAAAGACGTCGTCTCGGGACGTAAGCCCGGTGTCCGCCTCCATGGCGGCAATATGATTCCTTACGTACGCCAGCATGTTCCCTCCGCAGCAGTCAGAATAAACACAGCCATTTGCCAATCGGCGCGCTCAGCTCCTAAAAATCAACCCCTCGCTGAGAAAACCAGCACCTTTATGGGAAGCTGACCCATGCAATGCAGCCCCGAATATCAGGTGATCTCCCATACTCTCGTCTCGGTCAAACGAAAGCAAACCCCCACTTAGCAGCGCCAAAACAAAGATTTGCCGATCGCGCCCAAGGCGCCTCCCGGCTGGTAAAGTAGGCGGTTCGATCCTCTTGGGCCGAGCCGTAAGTATCGGCAACTACAGGAAATTTCGTGAAGTCGACGCTAATACAAGCCGGTGGGAACCGAGAGCCCGCCACTCCTGTGGCAATGATCCGGCAGGCCTGGAATAACCGGGCTCTCATCGTGACCCTGACACGGCGCGATATTGCCAGCCGGTATCGCGGTTCGGCCCTGGGCATGCTTTGGTCCATCCTCAATCCCCTGCTCATGCTGGCCATTTACACCTTTGTGTTCAGCCAGGTCTTTCGCATGCGCTGGGGTGCGGGCGCCGCCAGCAGTCCGATGGACTTCGCCTTGATGCTATTTGCCGGCATGCTCGGTTTCACATTTTTCGCCGATAGCGTGAATCGGGCTCCCGGCTTGATCCTCTCAAGTCCGAACCTGGTCAAGAAAATCGTTTTCCCACTGGAGATCCAGGCCTTCGTGGTCCTCGGCTCGGGGCTGTTCCAGGCGGGCATCAGCCTGCTGGTGCTGCTGGTCGCCTTTGTACTTGCCAAAGGTGAAGCGCCGCATTGGACGGCCATCCTGTTGCCGCTCACCTTTCTGCCGTTGTGCCTGCTGGTCCTGGGCCTGACCTGGATCCTCGCCTCACTGGGCGTCTTCGTGCGTGATATTGGCCAGCTCGTGGGGCACCTGGTCACCATGACCATGTTCCTCTCCCCCTTGTTCTATCCGGTCACGGCGATCCCCGAATCGTTCCGTCACCTGTTCTACCTCAACCCGATGACGTTCTTGATGGGCGAGATCCGAAAGGTGCTTATCATTGGCGAACAACCCGCCTGGGGGGCATTGAGTCTGTTCACGCTCGCCATGTTCGTGTTCGCCAGCGCCGGCTTCTGGTGGTTCCAGCGCACTCGCCGAGGTTTTGCCGATGTCCTCTAACGTGTCGATCCGCGTCGACGGCATCAGCAAGTGCTACAACGTCTACGCCAGCCCGATGGACCGACTGCTGCAGTCGCTCTACCCTCGTGCGGCCCGCATGGCCGGGGGCGTGGGCGCCCGCCGCGTGGCGAACGCGCTGCGCGAGCGAAGGAATTTCAGCGAGTTCTGGGCTTTGCGAGACGTCAGTTTCGAGGTCAAGCGCGGCGAAACCGTAGGCATCGTCGGCCGCAATGGCTCGGGCAAATCAACCCTGTTGCAGATGATTGCCGGAACGCTCACGCCCACCCAGGGCTCGATCTCGGTGCAGGGCCGCATTGCCGCGCTGCTGGAGCTGGGCTCCGGTTTCAATCCCGAATTCACGGGCATCGAAAACGTCCATCTCAATGCCTCCGTGCTTGGCCTGACCGATGCTGAAATCGACCAGCGCATGGATTCCATCCTCGCGTTCGCCGACATCGGTGACTTCGCCAAGCGCCCCATCAAGACCTATTCGAGCGGCATGGTGGTGCGCCTCGCATTCGCGGTCCAGGCACAGGTGGAGCCGGACATCCTGATCGTCGACGAAGCGCTGTCCGTGGGTGATGCAAAATTCCAGGCAAAGTGCTTTGCACGCCTGGAATCGCTGAAGGAAGCAGGCACCTCGATTCTCTTCGTGTCGCATGCCACCGAGCAGGTGATCAGCCATTGCGATCGCGCCATCCTGCTGCACGACGGCCTGGTGCATCAGCACGGCAAGCCCAAGGACGTGGTGCATACCTACCTGGACCTGCTGTTCGGCGGCTCGCGCAAGCTGGCCAAGACGGCCGGTACCACCGAAGCGTCGATCCTGGGCGCCACGCCGGAGGCAAAGAAGGAGCTGACCGACGGATCGTATGCGCTGGACATGCGGCCGGGCGCCTTCGAAGAGCGCGGAAACTACAGCCCCTACGAGTACCGCTGGGGCAATCGCGCCGCGCAGATCCTGGACTTCCGACTGGTCGGACCGAACGGCGCGGAGCCCTCGGTGGTGCTCGCCGGCGACCGCCTGCGGCTCACGCTTGGCATTGCTTTCAATGAAACGGTGTTTCGCCCGATTTTTGGCCTGACCATCAAAACCAAGGACGGCATCACAGTCTACGGTTCCAACACCGAGATGTCCGAGACCTCGCTGCCTTCGGGCATCGGCCATGCCGGCACGCACGCCATCGTCAGTTTCGACTTTGACTGCATGCTGGGGCCGGGCGACTACTTCTTCTCCGTGGGTGTGGCCAGTCGCGATGGCGAAGAGGCCATTCCGCATGATCGCCGCTATGACGCGATCCACATCAACGTAAACGACACGGGCTTTTTCGGCCTGGCAAAGATCAATATGACCATGGACGCCAAGGAGGCCTTGCCGTGACCGGCCCTCGCTCCCCTTTTGAAGATTTTCTTCGCGCGTCCGCCTATCGTCAGGATGAGACACACCGCATTTGGCACAAGGAAGGCGAGGCAGCCTTCAGCTATTCCGATGGCGACGAAACCGAACAACGCATCGCCCGGGTCGTAGCCGACAGCGCCGATGTCTCGCAGTTTTCGCGCGAGCTGCATCGCCACATGACGGATTGGCCGAGCACCTATCACCTCAGCCCTACCCGAGCCAACCTGCTGCGCCCGCTGGCCGGCGCGATCGCCAATGCCAAAGTGCTGGAGATCGGTGCAGGCTGTGGCGCCATCACGCGGTTCCTGGGCGAACAGGGCGCGCAGGTGCTGGCCCTGGAAGGCAGCCGCCGACGCGCCTCCATTGCCGCATCGCGCTGCCGCGATCTGCCCAACGTCGCCGTCCTCAACGAACGCTTCGATGCGCTGCGCACGAGCCAGCGATTCGACGTTGTCACGCTCATTGGCGTGCTCGAATACGCTCGCATGTATACGGCGGGTGCCGATCCCGTGCTCGAGACGCTGCGCCTGGCGCGCGAACTCCTCACCGATGACGGCATCCTGGTGGTGGCAATCGAGAACCAGCTCGGGCTGAAGTACTTCGCCGGCGTCGCCGAAGACCACCTGGGCCGCGCCATGGCGGGCATCCAGGATCAGTACGGTGAGCACACCGTCGTCACGTTTGGAAAAGTCGAGCTGGAATCGTACTTCCGCAAGGCGGGTTTCGAAGCGTCCGAATGCGCCGTGCCGCTGCCCGACTACAAGCTGCCCCAATGCGTGGTGTTTCCGCTTGGCGTGGCAGCGCATGAGGAGTTCGATGCAGGATCGCTTGCCGGCCAGTCGTCGCGATCGGACCGGCAACTGGTCACCATGCCGCTGTTCTCGCTTGGACGCGCGTTCGACGTGGTGGGGCGCAATGGCCTTTTGGCCGACCTGGCAAATTCGTTTCTGATGATCGCCCGCAAGTCCGGGCAGTCGCCGTCGTTTTCCACCCTCTTGCCCGATGTATTGGCCGAGCAGTATTCGTCCGCTCGCGCACCGGCCTTCGCGAAGACCTCGCGCTTTGTGCGCAAGCAGGGCTCCATCGTCGTCCAGCATCACAAGCTTAGCCCTGACGCGTTGCCGGACAGCAAATTGCTCGTCCAGTCGCTGGAAGAAGAACCTTACTTCCACGGCATGCATTGGGGCGATGCACTGGAAGGCATTGTCACCAAGCCGGACTGGACCATTGCGCAGGTCGGGGCCTGGTTCGACGTCTGGAAGCGGGCGCTTGCCGCACGCTTGCCCGAAGCACCGAAGGCCGACAGCCTCGCACTGGAGACGGCCATACCTGGCGCGCTGGTGGACGCCGTTCCGCGCAACCTGGTACGTCATGTCGATGGCACGACCACGTTCTTCGATCTTGAGTGGTCGTTCAAGGCGCCGCTTACGTTCGGTTACCTGGCCTTCCGCGCGATCAAACTGTCGTTTGGCTCGCTCACGGGCGTGACGGCACCGCATGATCCCAGGATGCTGCATGTCCCGACGCTGATTCGCGCCATCCTGCGCGAACACGGCCTGGTCGTGACATCAAGCCATATTCAGACCTATCTTGACCTCGAAGCCTCGCTACGCGACGAATCCATCGGCGACTTCGGAGCGCCGCTGGAATATGACGCCTACAAGAGCGATCACCTGGGCGTTCTTCCTGATGTGTCAAACCTCCTGCGGCAAAACTCAGCCTCCCAGACGCAGCTGGTTGAACTTGAGTCCATGCACGCGGCCCTGGACCGGGAGCATGAGCAGGTCAAGGGCGCCTACGCGAAGCTCCAGGAAAGTCATCGACAGCTGCAGCTGGATGTCACGCGCCTAAATGATGAGACGACGCGGCTGAACGATGAGACGACGCGGCTGCACGATGTGCTCGACAGCAGCAGCGGAGACAAGCGTGCCGCTGACGAAAAACTGCAGGACCGGATCCACGGGCTGGAAGCGCGCATCGTCAAACTGGTCCACTTCGAACAGGTCGCCAAGTCGCAGGCCAGCGAGCTGGAGCTGATCACGCGTTCGGCAAGCTGGTCGCTGACCCGGCCACTGCGCGCCGGCAATGCCTGGGTGCGCCGCATGAAATCAGCTGCGGGACGGCGCCTGGCCACCGCCACGAAGAAGGCCTATCGCACCGTCCCGGTATCGCCAGGAACCAAGAATGCCCTGAAGAGCGCCATCTTCAATCGCACAGGCCTGCTCTTCCGTCACACGGGCGCCTACCAGCGCTGGCTGGCCTATGAGCGCACGCACGCTCCGGAAACTCAGTCGAGGGGCGCGGCAAACTCTGCCGTCTACAGCGATTCGACCACCGACTTGCCGGCGAACGTGCTGTGGCGCGCCGACGGCACGCGTGAATGGGCTGACTACGATGTGGTGCGCCATCGCATCGAAGCCACCCTGCAGGAACAACAGCAGGCGAAGAAGCCGCAGAAGTTCAGCGTGCGCGATTTCTCCAGCCTTGGCGTCGACGAAGCGGCCAAACGCATCCGCTTGCCCGCAGCGCCCGCGTCGCCCGATGTCACCATCCTGGTGCCGGTGTACAACCACCTGACGACGACGCTCGAGTGCCTGGCATCGATTGCCGACCACGCGAGCGCCGCGGGGGCGAGCTTTGAGGTCCTGATCGCCGACGATGCGTCCACGGACGAAAGCCATCGCGTCTTGGCTGCCATCCCCCATGTGCGCGTGGTGACGCAGCCGAGCAACCTGGGTTTCCTGCGCAACTGCAACGCCGCTGCGGCGCAGGCCAAGGGGCGCCTCATCGTCCTGTTGAACAACGACGTGCAGGTCACCGAGGGCTGGCTGGAAGCGCTGGTGGCATGCATGGATCGCTCGGCCGACGTGGGTGCCGTGGGTCCTCGCATTGCGTATCCGACCGGCTGGCTGCAGGAGGCCGGCACCACGCTGCATGCCGACGGTACGTCGGAAATGGTCGGCCTCAACGACCTCCCTGACCAGCCTCGTTACTCCTTCGAGCGCGATGTCGACTACTGCAGCGGGGCCTGCCTGCTGATCCGCGCGGAAGACTTCCGACGCCTTGGCGGCTTCGACGAAATGTACGCGCCCGCCTATTGCGAGGATTCCGATCTCTGCATGCGCCTGCGCGCCGAGGGTCGTCGTATCGTCTATTGCCCGGAGGCCACCGTAGTCCACCATCTCAGCCGTACCTCCGACGGCCTGGCCAGTGACTACAAGCTTCGCTGCATTTCCACCAACCTGGCCAAATTCACCTCGAAGTGGAGCAACGAACTGGAACGCATGGACGACGTGCGCACCATTGCGTTCTATTTGCCGCAGTTCCATCCGTTTCCTGAAAACGATCTGTGGTGGGGCCCCGGTTTCACCGAGTGGACCAACGTCACCAAGGCCAAGCCGAACTATGTCGGCCACTACCAGCCGCGCGTGCCTGCCGACCTGGGCTACTACGATCTGCGCGTGACCGAAACCATGGAGAAGCAGGCCGAGATGGCGCGTCGCTACGGCCTGGGCGGCTTCTGCTACTACTACTACTGGTTCGCCGGCCATCGACTGCTGGAGCGGCCGATCGAGAACATGCTGCTCACCGGCCGCCCCGACTTTCCGTTCTGCCTTTGCTGGGCCAACGAGAACTGGACGCGCCGATGGGACGGCCAGGAGCACGATGTGCTCATGGCGCAGAAGCATTCGGACGATGACGACGTCGCCGTCATCCGCGATCTCATGCGCTATTTCCGCAGCCCCAACTACATCCGCATCAATGGCAAGCCGCTGATCCTGGTCTACCGCATCACGTTGTTTCCGGATTTCGCCAGGACCTCGGCGATCTGGCGCCAGGTCTGTCGCGACGAAGGCATCGGCGAGATTTACATCACCCAGGTGGAGTCGTTTGAGCTGGCCTCGGCAGGCATTCCGCCCAGCCAACTCGGTTGCGACGCTGCCGTGGAATTTCCCCCGCAGGGCATGGCTCAGCCTTACCCGGTCAAGGCGCCGCTGCTCAACCCTGATTTCCAGGGCGCCGTGGCGGACTATCGCGATATCGCCGTGCGCTACGCCACGCGCGAGCTGCCTGCGTACAAGCGTTTCATGGGCACGATGCCGGGCTGGGACAATACCGCCCGCCGGCAGAACAACAGCTATTCGTTCGAGCACGCGACGCCCGGCGCCTTCCAGGCGTGGCTGGAGACCGCGATTGCCCGGACCAAGCAGCAGTACACCGGCGACGAGCGCCTGGTCTTCATCAATGCCTGGAACGAATGGGCCGAGGGCGCGTATCTCGAACCCGATCGCCGCTTTGGACATACCTATCTTGAGGCAGTCCAAAACGCACTGACGAGCGACCGCCTCATCCGCAAAGCACGCTATTCACTAGGCTAATCCACCACTATGACCTCACCCACCCCGTGCCTTGTTGGACATCCATTCGCCCCCATCGGGAGAGGCGAGGACGTGCGCTGCACATTTAGGGCGTTGCGTTCCGTGGCCGTGCGACCGCGGGTGCTTGATCTGTATCGTGTCCATCGCCCCGACGCGGACGTGAAAGACGAGTTCGAGCCCTTCCTGGACAATCGTCCAGGCAAGATCAACCTGTTCCACCTCAATGGTGACGAGATCGAGCAGGCGCTTGGCGCGATAGGCAGCTCGCTGCCAAAGGATGCGTACAACGTCGTCTACCCGGCCTGGGAGTTGAGCAAATATCCCAGCACCTGGGCCGAACAGCTCAATCGCTTCGATGAGGTCTGGGCACCGACCGGTTTCATCCTCGACGCGTTGCGGCCGGTCGTCAGCAAGCCGGTGGTCCACATGCCGCTCGCCTGCGAAGTGGTGCTGTCGTCCTTCCGCTCCCGGCGCTACTTCGGCATACCCGAGTCCAGCTACGCGTTTCTGTTCTTCTTCGATTTCCGCTCGTTCTCCGCCCGCAAGAATCCCACGGCGGTGATCCGCGCATTCGAAGAGCTGCGCCGCGCCCGGCCGACCAGCGACGTCTGCCTGGTGATCAAGACCCACGGCAGCCAGGCAGCGCCCGAAGCCCTTGCCGCATTAAAGGAAGCCGTCGCCGCCCAGCGCGATCGCGTGGTGCTGATTGACCAGGCCATGACGGACAACGAAACCAAGAACCTGGTGCGCTGCTGCGACGCCTTTGTTTCGCTGCATCGCTCCGAAGGGTTTGGACGCGGCCTGGCCGAAGCCATGTACCTGGGCAAACCGGTGGTCGCCACGGCGTATTCGGGCAATATGGATTTCATGGACAGCCATACCGCCTTTCTGGTCGGCTACGACCTGGTGCCCGTAAAGGCAGGCGAGTATCCCCATGGTGATGGGCAGGAATGGGCAGACGCCCATGTCCCTGAGGCCGCCAGGCACATGATCGCCCTCGTCGACCAACCCGGCCTCGGGCGTGAAGTCGGCAGCCGGGCGGCACGCAGGATCCGCGACTTTTGCGGATACCGGGTTGCCGGCATCCGTTATCGCGATCGCCTCGATAGCTTGGCTGCAGCCCTCTAGGCTGCAGCCAACCGGCCAGGTCTCAGGACAACGCGGCCTCAAGCTCCGCCTTGAGGTCCGCCAGGTCTTCGACGCCGACGCTCAGCCGCACCAGCGAGTCGCTGATACCCAGGCGCTTGCGATTGGCTGCCGGCACTGAAGCGTGCGTCATGATGGCGGGGTGCTCGATCAGGCTCTCGACGCCGCCCAGCGATTCGGCCAGCGCGAACAGGTGGCAACGCTCCAGCATCCGGCGCGCTTTCTTCAGGCCGCCCTTCACCTCGACGCTGATGATGCCGCCGTAGCCATCCATCTGCTTTTTCGCCAACGCATGCTGCGGATGGCTCTTGAGGCCTGGGTAGATCACCCGCTCGATGGCGGGGTGCTTGTCCAGCCACTGCGCCAGTTCGAAGGCGCCCTCGCAGTGGGCGCGCATGCGCAGGTGCAGCGTCTTGAGCCCGCGCATGGCAAGGAAAGAGTCAAACGGACCGGCGATCGCACCCACCGAGTTCTGCAGAAAGCCCATCTGATCGGCCAGGCCATCATCGTGGCCGGCGACGACGATGCCGCCGACCATGTCCGAGTGACCGTTCAAGTATTTGGTCGCCGAATGCAGGACCAGATGCGCGCCGAATTCCAGCGGGCGCTGCAGCATGGGCGAGCAGAAGGTGTTGTCGACGACCAGGATCAACCCATGCTTGCGCGCAAACTCGCCGAGCTTGGCCAGGTCCACGAGCTTCAACATCGGATTGGTCGGCGTTTCCGCCCAGATCATCCGGGTATTGGGCTTGAGCGCAGCCTTCAGTGCCTTGGTGTCGTTGAGATCGACGAAGGTGAAGTCCAGCCCCGCCGATCGACGCCGAACCCGTTCAAACAACCGATAAGTGCCACCGTAGAGGTCGTCCATCGCAATGACATGGCTGCCGCTGTCGAGCAGGTCGAGCACGGTGCTGGCCGCAGCCAGACCCGAACCAAAGGCATAGCCCGCCTTGCCGCCTTCGAGGTCGGCCACGCAGCGCTCATAGGCCATGCGCGTGGGGTTCTGCGTACGCGAATACTCATAGCCCTGGTGCACGCCCGGACTGCTCTGCACATAGGTCGAGGTGGCGTAGATGGGCGTCATGATGGCGCCGGTGCTCGGATCTGGCTGTTGCCCGGCGTGAATGGCACGCGTGCCGAGACCGTGCTGAATTTGTTTCTTTTTTGTAGACATGGCCACCACGTCGGAACAGGGGCATTAACCCCATCGGTTATTTTCTGAAAGGTTGCATTACCCAGCTATCTTAACTGGGAAAACCCGGGACCACAGCTTCAAGCAGATGAATGGAGCCCTAACTGTTCCGGCTAACCCGGCGTTCTGTATGGCATTCGGATGATTCTGAGCGAGTTTGCTCGCCCCCCAAAGCATGACAGAATGATGAGACGTATTTTGCCCAGTCAGGACTTATGACGACACTGCTAGTCACCGGCGGAGCCGGCTTCATTGGCGCCAATTATGTACTCCAGGCCGTGGCCCAGGGACATAAGGTGCTCAATCTGGACAAGCTCACGTATGCGGGCAACCTCGATACCTTGTCGTCACTGGACGGCAATGATCGACATGTATTCGTGCAGGGCGATATTGGCGACCGCGAGCTGGTCGCCAGCCTCTTGAAGGCCCATCAAGTGGACGCCGTGGTCAACTTCGCCGCCGAATCCCACGTCGATCGCTCGATCGATGGTCCGGCCGCATTTATCGAAACCAACGTCGTGGGCACGCTGGGCCTGCTGGAAAGCACCCGCGACTACTGGCGCTCGCTGGCTGACGGCGCGAAAGCGGATTTCCGTTTCCTGCATGTCTCGACGGACGAAGTCTACGGTTCGCTGGGGGACGAGGGGCAGTTCAAGGAAACGACGCCTTATGCGCCAAATTCGCCGTATTCCGCTTCAAAGGCCGCATCGGATCACCTGGTCCGCGCCTTCCATCACACCTATGGCCTGCCAACACTGACGACCAATTGTTCGAATAACTACGGCCCTTACCAGTTCCCCGAAAAACTGATACCGCTGGTTATCCAAAAGGCGTTGGCGGGCGAGTCGCTGCCGGTTTACGGCGACGGCCTGAACGTGCGCGACTGGCTGTACGTCGGCGACCATTGCACCGCGATCGCGCGCGTGCTCGAAGCCGGTCGCGTGGGTGAAACCTATAACGTGGGCGGCAACGCCGAGCGCGAAAACCTCACCGTGGTCAAGACCATCTGCGCCCTGCTGGACGAGCGCCGTCCACTGGCCGACGGCCGCAAGCGCGAATCGCTGATCACGTTTGTCAAAGATCGCCCAGGTCATGACCGTCGCTACGCCATCGACTCGTCGAAGCTCCAGGACGAGCTTGGTTGGCGTCCGTCGCAGACCTTCGAATCGGGCATCAAGCACACGGTCGACTGGTACCTGGGCAACACGGCATGGGTTGCACGCGTGCTGGACGGCAGCTATCGCATGGAGCGACTGGGCACATGAGCAACTCGAAGGGCATCATCCTGGCCGGTGGCTCGGGAACGCGGCTTTATCCGATCACGCAGGCGGTGAGCAAGCAGCTGCTGCCGGTGTACGACAAGCCGATGATTTATTACCCGCTGGCCACGCTGATGCTGGCGGGTATCCGCGACGTGCTGATGATCAACACGCCACACGAGCAGGCCTTGTTCCAACGTCTGCTCGGCGACGGCAGTCAGTGGGGCATCAATATCACCTATGCGGTGCAGCCGTCTCCGGATGGTCTGGCGCAGGCCTTCATCATCGGCCGCGACTTCGTCGGCAATGACCGCAGCTGCCTGGTCCTTGGCGACAATATTTTTTATGGCGTGGGCTTTACCGAGCGCATGAAGCGCGCCGCGGCGCGCGAAAGCGGCGCCACCGTGTTTGGTTACTGGGTCAAGGATCCGGAACGCTACGGCGTGGCCGAATTCGACCAGACCGGCAAGGTCGTCGGACTGGAGGAGAAGCCCGCCGCACCCAAGTCGCATTACGCCGTGACAGGGCTGTACTTTTACGACAACCGTGCGCCGGACTTTGCCGCAAGCCTGAAACCCTCGCCGCGCGGCGAGCTGGAAATCACCGATCTCAACCGTTGCTATCTTGACGACGGCTCGCTGCACCTGGAGCAGCTGGGTCGCGGCTACGCCTGGCTCGATACCGGCACGCATGAGTCTCTGATGGAAGCAGGCGACTACATCCAGACCATCGAGAACCGCCAGGGCCTCAAGATCTGCTGCCCGGAAGAGATCGCCTACGTCAACAAATGGATTGATGCAGAACAACTGCTGCGTCTGTCGGCCCCGCTGTCCAAGACCGGCTACGGACAATATCTCCAGAACCTGATCAAGCAAGGCTACGTGGGATGAAGTTCATCGAAACCTCCCTGCCCGGCTGCGTCGTCATCGAACCGCAGGTCTTCGGCGACTCGCGTGGCTTTTTCTATGAAAGCTACAACGAGGCCAAATATCGCGAGGCGGGTATCGACCGCAGATTCGTCCAGGCGAACGTCTCCCGGTCGGCGCGCGGTGTCCTTCGCGGCCTGCATTACCAGTGGCCGCATCCGCAGGGCAAACTGGTGAGCGTGCTCGAGGGCGAAGTCTACGACGTGGCGGTGGATATCCGCCGCGGGTCGCCGACCTTTGGCCAGTGGGCGGGCGTGATGCTCACGGCAGACAACCATCGCCATTTCTGGATACCCGAAGGCTTTGCCCACGGATTCTGCGTGGTTTCCGAATTCGCCACGTTTTCCTACCAATGCACCGACCTCTACGACGCGAAGGCCGATGGCAGCATCCGCTGGAATGATCCGGCGATCGGCATCGACTGGCCCGTCTCCGCTCCGCTGCTTTCCGACAAGGATGGCAAGGCGCCCCTGCTTGCCGACGTCTCGCCGGACCGCCTTCCGGAGTATCGCGCTTGAAGATCTTGCTGTTGGGTGCCAATGGACAACTGGGGCGCACATTCCTGAGCCATGGCGGCCTTGCGTCGCGCGGGACCGTGGTGGCCGCCACCCGTGATGGCAAGCTCATCGAGGAAGGCGTGGGCATTGCGGCCGACCTGTCGACCCCGGAAACCCTCACGAACCTGCTGGACCATCAGCGACCGAACGTCATCGTCAATGCCGCTGCCTATACGGCGGTGGATCGCGCCGAGCAGGAAGAAGCCACCGCCACACGCATCAACGCCGAAGCCGTTGGCGCCCTGGCCCGATGGGCCAGGGACAACGACGCATTGCTGGTGAACTACTCCACCGACTACGTGTTTGCGGGCGATGCCAGCCATCCATACACCGAAGACGCCGCGGTAGCGCCTGCCGGCGCCTACGGCCGCAGCAAACTGGCCGGCGAGCAGGCGCTGCTGGCCAGCGGTGCGCACTATTTCAACTTTCGCACGGCGTGGGTGTATGCGCCCGTCGGGCAGAACTTCATGCGTACCATGCTGCGCCTCGGCGGCGAACGGGACGAGCTGCGCGTCGTTGCCGACCAGATCGGCAGCCCCACCGACACCGTCTTGATCGTCGAGGGCAGCCTCGCGGCGATCGATCGTTGGTTGAGCGCCGATGCCAACGCGCGCAGGACGCTGGAAGGCACCTACCATCTGACCGCCAGCGGCCAGACAAGCTGGCATGGCTTTGCTTGCGCCATTGTGCAAAAGGCGACGCAACGCGGCCTGCTGCCGAAAACACCCGTCGTCCATGCCATTGGCAGCAGCGACTTTCCTACGCCTGCCAAGCGCCCCGCCTATTCAGTGCTCGACAATTCCCACTTCGTGCGCACCTTTGATCATCCTCTGCCTGATTGGCAGGCAGGGCTGGATCGTACGCTCGATATGCTCACCCTCGTCCACAACTGAACTCTCATGCTTATTCCCCTCATACTCAGCGGTGGCAGCGGGACCCGGCTCTGGCCGATCTCGCGCAAGAATCTCCCCAAGCAGTTCCTTTCGCTGGCTGGTAGCGAAACGCTGTTCCAGCAGACCGTGAAGCGCGCCTTGCGCCTTCCGGACGTCGCTGCACCCGTGGTGGTGGCCAGCGACGACCATCGCTTCCTGGCGGCCGAGCAGTTGCAGGAGCTGGAAATCCACGACGCCAGCATCTTGCTGGAGCCGGTGGCCCGCAACACGGCGCCTGCGATCGCCGTGGGTGCGCTGCAGGCCATGGCCCGGGATCCGCAGGCGATCCTGCTGGTGCTGCCGGCGGACCATCTGATCGGCGACGATGCGGCATTCGGTGACGCGGTCGCCAAGGCTCGCCCGCTCGCCGAGCAGGACTGGCTGGTGACGTTTGGCATCCGCCCGGATCGGCCGGAAACGGGCTTCGGCTATATCCGCCGGGGCAAGCTGCTGGAGAAGGAAACATTCCAGGTCCAGCAGTTCGTGGAGAAGCCCAAGCTCGAGGTGGCCGAAGGCTATGTCGCCAGCGGCGAGTACGACTGGAATTCGGGCATGTTCATGTTCCGCGCCTCCACCTATCTGGACGAGCTTGGCGCGCATGCTCCAGCCATGCTCGCCGCCGCCCGCGCGGCATTCGACCAGGCGAACACGGACCTGGACTTCATCCGCCTCGACGGCGAAGCCTTCGCCTCGGCGCCGAGCGATTCGATCGACTATGCCGTGATGGAGAAGACCTCACGCGCCGCCGTGGTACCGGTGGCTTGCCGCTGGTCCGACATCGGTTCATGGGACGCACTCTGGCTGGCCGCCGAGAAAGACGCCCAGGGCAATCATCTGGAAGGTGACGTGATCGCGCTCGACACCAAAGGCAGCCTGGTGCGCTCACACGATCGCCACCTGGTGGCGACGGTTGGCCTGGAAGACATTGTCGTGGTGACCACGCCGGATGCCACCCTGGTGGCGCGCCGGGATGCCTCGCAGGACGTCAAGAAGATCGTCGAAGCGCTGAAGGCTGCCGATCGCACCGAACACGATCTGCATCGCGTCGTACGCCGCCCTTGGGGCATGTACGACTCGCTGGAAAGCGGCGACCGCTTCCAGGTGAAGCGCATCGTCGTCAAGCCCGGCGCCGCGCTGAGTCTGCAGATGCATCATCACCGCGCCGAGCATTGGATCGTGGTCAAGGGCGTGGCCGAAGTCACCTGCGACGACAAGGTGTTTCTCCTCGCCGAGAACCAGAGCACCTACCTGCCCTTGGGCAGCAAGCATCGCCTGCGCAACCCGGGCAAGGTACCCGTGGAGCTGATCGAGGTGCAGTCGGGCAGCTATCTTGGGGAAGACGACATCGTCCGTTACGACGATGTCTACGGTCGCGCCTGAGAGCCGCATTCCTGGTGCGAGAGCGTCGCTGACGCAAGATGAGAAAGGGTCCCGCGGGGCCCTTTCTTTTACGCGCGTATCAGATCGGACAACTCGCGGGTCTTCGCTTCCATCAAACCGGCGTCACCGCGCGACTCCACGTTCAGTCGCAGCAGCGGCTCGGTATTGGAAGAGCGCAGATTAAAGCGCCAGCTTCCAAAATCCGCGCTGACGCCGTCCACGTGATCGAGCGTCGGCTGTTGTGCGGCAAAGTGCTTGAGCACTTTTGCGACGGCGGCTTTCGCATCGGTTACCACGAAATTGATCTCGCCGCTGCATGGGTAGGCCGCCACGCGTTCGGCCAGCATATCGGCCAGTGCCATGCGGGTCTTGGAGACGCGTTCGGCTACCAGCAGCCACGGAATCATGCCCGAATCGCAATAGGCAAACTCGCGAAAGTAGTGATGGGCGCTCATCTCGCCGCCGTAGATCGCGTCTTCTGCACGCATGCGCTCCTTGATGAAGGCATGCCCGGTCTTGCTTTCGACCGGCACGCCGCCGGCCTGCCGGACCATGTCGATCGTGTTCCAGGTCAGGCGCGGATCATGGATGATCTTTGAACCGGGATGCTTCTGCAGCAACTGGGCTGCAAGCAGGCCGACGATGTAGTAGCCCTCGATGAATTCGCCCGTCGCATCGAAGAAGAAGCAGCGATCAAAATCGCCGTCCCAGGCGATACCGAAATCAGCGCCATGCTGGCGGACCGCATCGGCCGTGGCAGCGCGATTCTCAGGCAGCAGCGGATTGGGAATGCCGTTGGGGAAGCTGCCGTCGGGTTGGTGATGAATCCGGATGAATTCCAGCGGCAGATGCGCATCCAGCAGATCGATCACGCCGCCCGCGCCGCCATTGCCGGCATTGACCACGACCTTGAGCGGGCGCATGGCCTGCGGATCGACGTACGACAGCAGGTGTTGAATATAGGCGGACTTGTCGTGATCGCGCGTGACCGATCCCCGCGTCGCCTTGGCCGAACCGAAGGCATTGGCTTCGACCAACTGCTCGATGTCGCGCAATCCGGTATCGCCACTGATGGGGCGCGAGCCTTCGCGAACCAGCTTCATGCCGTTGTAGTCGATGGGATTGTGGCTTGCGGTCACCATGATCCCGCCCGCCACCTGCCGATGGAAGGTCTGGAAATAGACTTCCTCGGTGCCGCACAGGCCGATATCGATGGCGTCGCGCCCTTCGTCGTTCAAGCCACGGATGATTGCCTCGGCAAAAACGGGGCTGTCGCGACGGATGTCAAAGCCGACCACGACGGCGCCCTCGCCAACGGTACGGGCGAATGCACGCCCCAGCCGATAAGCGATGTCCTCGTTCAGTTCGTCCGGCACGCGGCCGCGAATGTCATAGGCCTTGAAACACTTCATGGAAAGCGACCGCAGGAGTGGAAAGGCGCCATTGTATCGCCTCTGGCGGCGCACTCCTGGGCAACGGGCTCCCCTTGCGCGAGCAGCAACGCCTGCCCTTCGCAAGGACCGGCAAGCCTCCGGAACGTCATGACTAGGCGCACACCGAAGTGCGCGCCCCTGTCGTCACTCCACCGTCACCGACTTGGCCAGATTGCGCGGCTGGTCCACATCGGTGCCGCGCAGCACGGCCACGTGATAGGCGAGCAGTTGCAGCGGCACGGTGAACACGGCGGGTGCAATGAAGTCGCCGCCGCCGTTGATGCGCAGTGTGACGCCACGGGCGCCGTTGCCTTCGAGGCTGGCTTCGCCGTCGGCGAACACCAGCAGTTCGCCGCCGCGGGCGCGCACTTCCTGCAGGTTGGACTTGAGCTTGTCCAGCAGCGGGCCGTTGGGTGCCACGGCGATCACCGGCATGTCCTCATCCACCAGGGCGAGCGGGCCGTGCTTGAGTTCGCCGGCCGGATAAGCCTCGGCGTGGATGTATGAGATTTCCTTGAGCTTGAGCGAGCCTTCCAACGCGACCGGATACTGCGCGCCACGCCCGAGGAACAGCGCGTGCTGGCGATGGATGAGGTGCTCGGCCAGCTCGATCACCTGCGGCTCGAGTTTGAGCGCATCTTCCAGGGCGCGCGGCAGGTGCTGCAGCTGGGCGCACAGATCCACATAGCGGGCGTTGTCCATGCCGCGATGGTGGGCCAGATGCAGCGTCAGCAGGCCGAGCGCGGCGAGCTGCGTGGTGAAGGCCTTGGTGGAGGCCACGCCGATTTCAGGGCCGGCGCGCGTCATCAGCTTGAGGTCGGCTTCGCGCACGACGGATGATTCGGGCACGTTGCAGATCGCCAGCGTGCCCAGATAGCCGCGGCGACGGGACTCGCGCATGGCAGCCAGCGTATCGGCCGTTTCGCCGGACTGCGAAATGGCCACGAACAGCGTGCCATCCGGCACCACGGCTTCGCGATAGCGATATTCGCTGGCCACTTCCACGCTCACCGGCAGGCGTGCGTATTCTTCGATCCAGTACTTGGCGACCAGGCCCGCGTGATAGCTGGTGCCGCAAGCGATGATGTGCAGGCCACGCACCTTGGCGAGCAGTTCGTCGCCGTCCACGCCGAAGATGTTCGGCAACACGCCATGCGGACCGATGCGCGCTTCCAGCGTCGCGGCCACGGCGTGGGGCTGCTCGAAGATTTCCTTCTGCATGTAGTGGCGGTATTCGCCGCGCTCCACCGCGTCGGCGGAAAGCTCGCTCTCGTGCATGGAACGCTCGACCCGCTGTCCATCGAGATTGAAGATCTCCACCTGGTCGCGGGTGATCTCGGCAACATCGTCTTCGTCGAGATAGATGATCTTGTTGGTGACCTGGATCAGCGCCTGTGCATCCGAACCCAGGAAGTGCTCGCCGATGCCCACGCCCACCAGCAGCGGCGCGCCGTGACGTGCGCCGACCACGCGACCGGGCTCCTTGCTGCTGATCACGGCGATCGCGTACGCACCTTCGAGTTCGCGCACGGTGGTCTGCACCGCTTCGCGCAGGCTCATGCCCGACTGCACATGCTCGTTGATCAGGGCAGCCATCACCTCGGTATCGGTTTCCGAGGTGAACACATGGCCACGCGCTTGCAGATCGGCGCGCAGCGTTGCGTAGTTCTCGATGATGCCGTTGTGCACCAGGGCGACGCTGCCGGCCATGTGCGGATGCGCGTTCGCCTCGTTGGGGACGCCGTGCGTCGCCCAGCGCGTATGCGCGATGCCGGTGCCGCCGGGAAACGGATCGGCCAGGTACAGCGACTCCATCTCGCGGACCTTGCCCTTGGCGCGCACGCGCTGGACTTCGCCTCGATCCAACACAGCCAGGCCCGCTGAATCGTAGCCGCGGTATTCGAGCGCCTTGAGGCCGGCGATGAGCAAGGGGGCCACGTCACGCTGGGCGGCGGCGGCAACGATTCCACACATGAGCTGTTACTCCTTAGAACGAACGCGGCCAGTCACGGTCGCGAAACCGCGACTCTGTACGCAGCCGATTTCAGCAAACTTTCATGGCCATGGGCGGTTGATCCGATGGCCTATGCTGGACGCTCTTTCGCCCGGGCTTCAATGCACCTTGCGGCGTAGATAGTTCAGCAGATCGATGCGGGTGATCAGGCCCAGGAACTGCTCGCCATCCACCACGATGGCCACGTGTCCGCGGTCGAACACCGGCAGCAGGGATTCGATCGGCGAGCGCACGTCCAGCATGTGCAGGCTGGTGATCATGGCGGTGGACACCGGGTCGCGGAATTTCGCTTCATCGGCATGCACGTGCATCAGCACGTCCGATTCATCGAGGATGCCGACCAGGCGGCTGCCATCCATCACCGGCAGCTGCGAGACGTCGTACAGCTTCATGCGCGTATAGGCCGTCATCAGCAGTTCGTTCGGGCCGATCACCACGGTGTCGCGCTGGGCGAAGGGGCGCAACAGCAGGTCGCGCAGATCGCCGTGCTGCTCGCGTTCGATGAAGCCGTTGTCGAGCATCCAGTAGTCGTTGTACATCTTCGACAGGTACTTGTTGCCGGTGTCGCACACCAGCGTGACCACACGCTTGGGCGCGGTCTGCTCGCGGCAATAGCGCAGCGCGGCGGCAAGCAGGGTGCCGGTCGAGGAACCGCCAAGGATGCCCTCCTTCGCCAGCAGCTCGCGCGCGGCCAGGAAGCTTTCCTTGTCGGGGATGGCATAGGCCTTCTTCACCCGCGTGAAGTCGCTGATGCTGGGCAGGAAATCCTCGCCGATGCCTTCGACCATCCAGCTGCCCGACTTGGTCGAGAGCACGCCTTCGTTGATGTACTGCGCCAGGATCGAACCGACCGGATCGGCCAGCACGAAGTCGGTGTTGGGCGAATGTTCGGCGAAGAACTTGGACAGGCCGCTGAGCGTGCCCGACGAGCCGCAGCCGACCACGATCGCGTCGACCTTGCCATCCAGTTGCTCAAGGATTTCCGGGCCGGTGGTGGCGATATGCGCGGCCGGGTTGTCCGGGTTGCCGAACTGGTTGATGAAGTAGGCGCCTGGCGTTTCGCGCGCGATGCGCTCGGCCATGTCCTGGTAGTACTCCGGATGGCCCTTGGCCACGTCCGAGCGCGTCAGCACGACCTCGGCGCCCATCGCCTTGAGGTTGAAGATCTTCTCGCGGCTCATCTTGTCGGGCACCACCAGGATCAGGCGGTAGCCCTTCTGCTGGGCGACCAGCGCCAGGCCCAGGCCGGTGTTGCCCGCCGTGCCCTCCACCAGGGTGTCGCCCGGGCGGATCCGGCCGGCGCGCTCGGCGCCTTCGATCATCGACAGGCCGATGCGGTCCTTGACCGAGCCGCCGGGGTTGGCGCTTTCCAGCTTCAGGAAGAGCTCGCACGGTCCAACGTCCAGGCGCTGCGCGCGTACCATCGGGGTACGTCCGATCAGTTCAAGGACACTGTTGTGGACCGACATAAAAACTCCTTCCTGTAGGCAGCGGCTGCTTCTTGGCGGCCGCTCGGGAGGACGATGATAACCGAGCGGCCTGCACCCTTCGCCGGCCCCGGAAACAACGCGGCCCCGGAGCCGTGAGGCGCCGGGGCCGCGTTCATGCGAAAACGTCGCAGATTCAGTTGATGTGGTGCGCTCGGCTATCCCACATGCGCTGGAGTCGCTCCTTCGCGTGGAGTTTCTCCTTCTTCATGCCCGATAACGTCATGTCATCGATGGGAAGCACGCCGATTTCGGCGTCGTGCACCTTGCTGTCGAGTTCTTTGTGATGCTGGTAAAGCCGACGAAATTCGGCGTCGGCCTTCATCAATGCCTCGACATCATCACGCTGCTGGTTTTCAAACATGATGGAACCTCCTCTGAGAGTACGGCGGGACCGTTGGGGGAACCCGCTGACGAGGAATCACGCACACGCACCCGCCATCCATGCCGGTTGTCCGGTCCATGGAGATCGATGAAGGAGGAAGGTTGGGCGCATGACTCACGTCGGTGACCCAGGCGCGGAGATGCCCCTGGGAACTTGACCCTACTCCCCGATCTGGGGTCATGCAAGCGTCATATACGCCGCAGGAAATACCGGAACTTTCCTAAAAAAGGCTGCCAGAACAGTCTTTTGCACAAGGCCAACGCAGGCGTCGCGAAATTTGAACAGAGCGCCTCGCCACGGGCGATGTCTCAACCGGCTGCGGACAAAAAAGAGGCCGGCGGAATCACCGCCGGCCCCCTTCACACCCGCATGGTCAGGAGTTACTTGCCCTGATCCTTGTTGGTCGTGCTGTCGCCCTGCATCTGCTGGCGCATGGCGCGAGCAGCCTGGGCCGCGAGGTCCGCCTGCTTCTTGGCGGCATTGGCGACCTTGGCCTGGGCGGCGGCCAGTTTCTTGGCCTGGTCGGCCTGGGCCTGGGCCTGGGCGGCGGCTTCAGCGCCTGCAGCGAGCTGGCGGGCCGATTCCTCCTGCGCGGCCTGGTATTGCAGGCGCTGGCGTTCCAGCTCGCGACGGGCCATTTCCGTTTCGCGGCGGCTGCCGTCGAGCTGGATCTGGTCGTGTTCGCGATCGAGCTTGCCGATCTGCAGCTGGGCATCCTGCAGCTGGGCCGTGGCGCGGGCCAGATCGACCCGGCGCTCGGCGATGTAAAGCGCATGCGTGCGATCGCGCGAGCGGGCCTGGGCCAGCTGGTTCACGGCGTCGCGGGCGCGCGCCTGCTCGGCCTGGGCATAGGTGCCGATCGACGGGTCGCTGGAGAGCTGGTCGAGGCTGTTGCTGAGCCGGGCCACGTCCATGTCGTCCTTGGCCGCATGAACGCTGCCTACGGCGGCCACTGCGAACAGCAGCGTCGAAAGGCGGAGGGTCAGATGTTTCATTGATGGCCTCCTTGGTCAGTGCTCGACGCAGGCGCAGGCTGGTCGGGATTGGGATTCTGCGGGTAGGTCTGGAAGCCCTGCCCCTGCGGCACGGGTTCGCCCAGTGCGGAACTCGGCGGCGCCGGCATATCGCCGGTCTGCTGCTGTTGCGGCAGGCCGGACGCCTGGCTCTGGTTCTGCTGTTGCTGGTCGGCCAGAGACTGGTCGATCTGCTCGCGCAGCTGCTGGTTCGCCGAGGTCTTGTTCTGGATCTGCGCCCGGGCGGCGCCCAGGCGGGCCTTGGTGCGGGCCAGTTCGGCGCTGGCCCGGGCCTCGTCGGCCAGTTGGACGGCGTCGTCGTAGTCGCGTTTGGCTACCGCGTTCTGGGCCTGCTGGAACTTGTCCTGGGCGTTGCCCAGGTCGATCGGGTCGTAGACCGCGGCGTCGGCATCACGTGCCGCCTGCAGCTGCATCTGCGCCTGATTCATGACCCCGTCCGGCGGCGGCGCGGACGCGCAGCCCGCCAGCGCCAGCGTCATGGCCAGCGCCAGGGTGGAGACCGTCAGGCGCGCGAACTGGGGTCGCGGCCGTGGCGGGGAAAAGATGTGCACCATCACTCAGTCCTCTCAGAGTGTCACAGCGTATTGTGGGCGGGCATAATCCACTTTAGCAATGCGCACGGAACTAGGGGATTCGAGTGGACATTGGTTATTTCCTCAAGCTAATGGTTGACAAGGGCGCGTCGGATATGTTCCTGACGACGGGCGCCCCTGTGAACATTAAGGTCGAGGGCAAGCTTTACCCGCTGGGCAATACCGGCCTGCCGAGCGGCATGGTCAAGAAAATCGCCTATTCGCTGATGGACGAGGGCCAGGTACCGCAGTTCGAGCGCGACCTGGAGCTGAACATGGCGCTGGCGGTGAAGGAAGCCGGCCGTTTCCGCATCAACGTGTTCAAGCAGCGCGGCGAAGTGGGCATGGTCATCCGTGCCATCAAGAGCGAAATCCCCAGCATCGACCAGCTGCAGCTGCCGAGCATCTTCCGTGAGCTGATCATGGAACCGCGCGGGCTGATCCTGGTGGTGGGCGCCACCGGCTCGGGCAAGTCGACCACCCTGGCGGCGATGATCGATCACCGCAACCAGAATTCCTCGGGCCACATCCTCACCATCGAGGACCCGATCGAATACCTGCACCGCCACAAGAAATCCATCGTCAACCAGCGCGAAGTCGGCCTGGACACGCACAGCTATCACGAAGCCCTGCGCAACGCGATGCGTGAGGCGCCGGACGTGATCATGATCGGCGAAATCCGCGATACCGACACCATGGAAGCGGCCATCGCGTTCTCCGAAACCGGGCACTTGTGCCTGGCGACGCTGCACTCGAACAACGCCGACCAGACGCTGGAACGCATCCTCAACTTCTTCCCCGAATCGGCGCACAAGAACGTGCTGATGAACCTCGCGCTCAACCTGCGCGCGGTGATCAGCCAGCGCCTGGTGATCGGCAAGGACGGTCGCCGCCTGCCGGCCACCGAGGTGCTGCTCAACACGCCGCTGATCCGCGACATGATTCGCCGCGGCCAGGTGCACGACGTGAAGGAAGCGATGGACCGCAGCTTGCAGGAAGGCATGCGCACCTTCGACCAGTCGCTGTATCGCCTCTACAAGGAAGGCCGCATCGAGCTGGAAGAAGCGCTCAACAAGGCCGACTCGCGCGATGGTCTGGCGCTCAAGGTGCGCCTGTCCGACAGCGGCGGGAATGCGGAAAGCACCGAGCTGGCGGGTAATGACCCGTACGGGCTGGGCTTCTAAGCGGCACAGCCGCGTAGAAGAGTCCAACTCACCTCACCGTCATTCCGGCGAAAGCCGGAATCCAGCGACTTTAGGCTTTTCGCCGCCCGTGCAAAGGCACTGGATTCCGGCTTTCGCCGGAATGACGGTGAGGGGTTATCCGGCCGCCGCAGCAGCGACCTTTCGCCGGAATGACGGTGAGGGGTAATCAGGCCGCCGCAGGCGCGTCCGGTTGCGCTTCCGGCGCCGCCCGCTGGAACGCCGGCAGTTCTTCGCAGGCCGCGTGGATGCGACGGATCGTCGGGTAATCCTCCATCGGCAACTTCCAGCGCACCGCGTTATAGACCTGCGGCACCAGGCACGCATCGGCCATGCCGGGCGTATCGCCATGGCAGAACCGGCCGGTCGCCACGTTGCCGGCCAGCATCGACTCCATCGCCTGCAAGCCCAGACTGATCCAGTGGCGCGACCATACGCCCTTGGTGGCGTCGTCCACCCCAAGCTGTGAGCTCAGGTACTGCAGCACCCGAAGGTTTCCCAGCGGATGCAGGTCGCAGGCGATGACCTGCGACAAGGCACGGACGCGCGCCCGCCCGACCGGGTCCGACGGCAGCAGCGGCGGCTCGGGACGGGTTTCGTCCAGGTATTCCATGATGGCCATGGACTGGGTGAACACCCGGCCGCCATCGACCAAGGCAGGCACCAGCTCCTGCGGGTTCAATGCCTGGTAGTCCGGCAGATGCTGCTCGCCGCCCTGGTTCACCAGGTGTACGGCTTCGGACTCGTACGGCAAACCCTTGAGGTTCAAGGCGATGCGCACGCGGTGGGCGGCGCTGGAGCGCCAGTAGCCGTACAGCACCAGATCCTGCCCCATACCCGTTCCTCCGGCCAAAGTGAGATTCATAGGATACCTGTCATACGGTTTGCATCACTGCGAAGCGGGCGGGACAATAGGCGGTTCGCGCCCAAGGGCGCCGCATTCATGAATCCAACCAGGGAGTTCCGCCGTGTCCGTTACCCGCATGAGCGATCTTGATCTGCGCGGCAAGCGCGTGCTGATTCGCGAAGATCTGAACGTACCGATCGAGAACGGCCGGATCACCTCCACCCAGCGCCTCGACGCGGCGCTGCCCACGCTCAAGGCCGCGCGCGATGCCGGCGCCAAGGTGATGGTGCTCTCGCATCTGGGCCGTCCGAAGGAAGGCCAGTTCGACGCCGAGTCCTCGCTGGCGCCGGTCGCCAAGTGGCTGGGCGACAAGCTGGGCCAGCCGGTCCGCCTGGTCGCCGACTACCTCGACGGCGTCGATGTCGCCGAAGGCGAGGTGGTGGTGCTCGAGAATTGCCGCATGAACGTCGGCGAAGGCAAGGACGACGACGCGCTGTCCAAGAAGTACGCCGCGCTGTGCGACATCTTCGTGATGGACGCCTTCGGCACCGCGCATCGAGCGCAGGCGTCCACCCATGGCGTGATCAAGTTTGCCCCGATTGCCGCCGCCGGCCCGCTGCTGTCGGCCGAGCTGGACGCGCTGGGCAAGGCGCTGGAACAGCCTGCCCGCCCGCTGCTGGCCATCGTTGCCGGCTCCAAGGTGTCGACCAAGCTCACCCTGCTGGAAAACCTGATCGGCAAGGTCGACCAGCTGATCGTGGGCGGCGGCATCGCCAATACGTTCATCGCGGCCATGGGTTATTCGGTGGGCAACTCGCTGTATGAGCCCGACCTCATCGGTGCCGCCAAGAAAGTCATCGCCGACGCCAAGCGCCGCAACGCGGACGTGCCGCTGCCGGTGGATGTGGTCGTCGCGCCGGAGTTCTCCGCGCATGCGCCCGCCACGGTCAAGCCGGTGGACGAAGTGAAGGACGGCGAGCTGATCCTCGATATCGGTCCTGAAACCGCGCGCCGCTATGCCGAGATGATCGCCAAGGCCGGCACGGTGGTGTGGAACGGTCCGGTCGGCGTGTTCGAATTCGACGCCTTCGGCCATGGCACCGAGACGCTGGCCCGCGCCGTGGCCGGTTCGCCTGCGTTCTCGATCGCCGGTGGTGGCGACACGCTGGCGGCGGTGGACAAGTACGGCATCGAAAAGGATGTGTCGTATATCTCCACCGGCGGCGGCGCCTTCCTCGAATTCCTCGAAGGCAAGGAGCTGCCGGCCGTGGCCGCGCTCAAGGCACGTGCGGGCAAGTAATGCTTTGTCTGTTTGATCTCGATGGCACGCTGATCGATTCGGAGATCGGCATCCTGGGCTGCGTCCGCCATGCACTGACGCAGCTGGGCGTGGAACATCCCGCACAGCTGCGCCACTGGATCGGTCCGCCGCTGCGGCACAGCTTTGCGCCGCTGCTGGACCACGATCACGATCGCATCGAACAGGCGGTGGAGTTCTACCACGAGCGATTCCACTCAATCGGCTGGCAGGAACACTCGGTCTATCCCGGCATCGAAGCGATGATCGAGCGGGTGCAGGCGGCGGGGCATACGCTTGCCGTCGTTACCAGCAAGCCGGAACGGCATGCGCGACCGATCATCGAACACCTGCCGTTCGGCACCGCGTTCAGCCGTCTATATGGCCCGGACCCGAGCAGCCCGCATAGCGAGAAGGCCACGATGATCGCCGCTGCGCTGGCCGATTTCGGCGCCGAGCCGGAACAGGCCGTGATGATCGGCGACCGCCATTTCGATATCGATGGGGCGGTGGCCAATCGCGTGCGCGGCATCGGCGTGCTGTGGGGTTTCGGCAGCCGCGCGGAGCTGGAAAAGGCCGGTGCGGATGAATTGGCTCACGACCCGGGACATCTGGCGCAACTCCTCACCTTGTAGGAGCGCACCCTGTGCGCGACCGCACCCTCCAAGGTCTCCGCATGGTCGGGCCGTCGCGCACAGGGTGCGCTCCTACAAGGGTACGGCCATAAAAAAAGCCGCGGCATTGCCGCGGCTTTTTTCATTCAGCGCGGGCCTCAGCCGACCACGCGCTTCACCGCATCGACCACGTGGGCCACGGTGAAACCGAAGTGCTCGAACAGCTGCGGTGCCGGCGCCGAGGCGCCGAACGTGGTCATGCCGACCACGTCGCCATCCAGGCCCACGTACTTGCGCCAGAAGTCGGACGTGGCTGCTTCCACCGCGACGCGTGCGCGGCACCAGCCCGGCAAGATCGCTTCACGGTATTCCAGCGGCTGTGCGTCGAACACTTCCGTGCACGGCATCGACACCACACGTACCGGCACGTTCTGCTGGGCCAGGGTGCGGGCCGCTTCCATTGCCAGTTCCACTTCCGAACCGGTGGCGATCAGGATGGCCTTGAACTTGGTGTCCTGCGGATCGGACAGCACGTAGGCACCGCGTGCGATATCGGCCACCTGCTGCGCGCTGCGCTGCTGGTGCTTGAGGTTCTGGCGCGAGAACACCAGGCACGCCGGGTTGCCCTTGCGCTCGATCGCGAGCTTCCACGACATCGCCGATTCCACCGCGTCGCACGGGCGCCACACCTGGTTGTTCGGGATATAGCGCAGCGAAGCGAGATGCTCCACCGGCTGATGGGTCGGGCCGTCTTCGCCCAGGCCGATCGAATCGTGCGTGTAGACGTGGATAGCGTGCGCCGGAATCAGCGCACTCATGCGCACCGCGTTGCGCGCATAGTCGGAGAACACCAGGAAGGTGGCGTCGTACGGAATGAAGCCGCCATGCAGCGCCAGGCCATTGGCGATCGCGGTCATGCCGAACTCGCGCACGCCGTAATACACGTAGTTGCCCTTCGGATCGAAACCGTTGCCGGCGTCGACACTGCCCTTCCACTTGGTCAGGTTGGAGCCGGCCAGGTCGGCCGAGCCGCCGATCAGTTCCGGCAGCAGCGGCGCGAACGCGTCGATGGTCATCTGCGAGGCCTTGCGCGAAGCGATCTCCGGGCCGTCGGCCTGCAGCTTGTCGACGAAGGCCTGCGACTTGGCCGCCCAATCGGAAGGCAGTTCGCCCGACACGCGACGATTGAATTCCGCCGCCAGTTCCGGGAAGGCCGCCGAATACTTGGCCACCGCGTCATGCCACTTCTGCTCGCGCTCGACGCCCGACTTCTTGTGGTCCCAGCCGGCGTAGATGTCGGCCGGAATCTCGAACGGCGCGTAACGCCAGTCCAGCGCGTCGCGTGCGCCGGCCACTTCGTCCTTGCCCAGCGCGGCGCCGTGGCTCTCTTCCTTGCCCTGCTTGTGCGGCGCGCCGAAGCCGATGATGGTCTTGGCGCAGATCAGCGTGGGCTTGTCGGACTGGCTGGTGGCGGCCGCGATGGCCTGCTTGATGGCATCGGCGTCATGGCCGTCCACGCCGCGGATCACGTTCCAGCCGTACGCCTCGAAACGCTCCGGCGTGTTGTCGGTGAACCAGCCGTGCACTTCGCCGTCGATGGAGATGCCGTTGTCGTCGTACACCGCGACCAGCTTGCCCAGCTTCCAGGTGCCGGCCAGCGAGGCAACTTCATGCGAGATGCCTTCCATCAGGCAGCCATCGCCCAGGAACACATAGGTGTGGTGGTTGACGATCTCGTGGCCCGGGCGGTTGAAGTGTGCGGCGAGCACCTTCTCGGCCAGCGCAAAACCGACGGCATTGGCCAGGCCCTGGCCGAGCGGACCGGTGGTGGTCTCCACGCCTGGGGTTTCGCTGGCTTCCGGATGGCCGGCGGTCTTGGAATGCAGCTGGCGGAAGCGCTTGAGCTGATCCATCGGCAGGTCGTAGCCGGTCAAGTGCAGCAGGGCGTACTGCAGCATCGAGCCGTGGCCGTTGGAGAGCACGAATCGGTCGCGGTTGAACCACTTCGGGTTGGTCGGGTTGTGCTGGAGGAAGTCGTTCCACAGCACTTCGGCGATATCCGCCATGCCCATGGGCATGCCCGGGTGGCCGGAATTGGCCTTCTCCACAGCGTCCATGGCGAGGGCGCGTACGGCATTGGCAAGTTCGCGACGGGTTGTCATCTAGGGGTCTCCGGGGAAGGCGGCCATAAAAGTACGTATTGTCGCCGATCCTGCTTACCCCTGTCGTCACTCACACCCTCTTACCCAATTGTTAAGAAAATTAACTCACCCTTAATAGTGAACTAACGAGTATTGAAACTAATCGACCCACTCACCATCTAAGTAAAAGTACCGGGTCCACAAGGTACCCAGCCGCGCTCCGCCGAACCCCCGGCGCCGCGGACTGGCCCAATAAGATGATGAGGAGTCCCCCATGAAGAACACCATTCTTGCTCTCGCCCTGGCTACGGCCGGTCTCGCCGTCGTCCCGGCGGCTTTCGCCCAGGACGCCGCCCAAGGCAACGCCCAACAGGGCTGGTACCTCGGCGCCAACGCCGGCTACGCCCAGGTGCAGAAGGGCCCCTACGACAACGGCGCGTTCGCCGGTGGCGTGAAGGGTGGTTACCGTTTCGCGATCAACCCGGATACCTCCCTGGGTGCGGAAGTGGGTTACGTCTATCTCGGCCGCGCTGACGCGCGTGGCCAGTACACCCAGAACTACGCCAACTACAACGGCGACAACGGCAAGTCCAAGCTGCAGGGCGCGACCGCCGGCCTGAACCTGCGTTACAGCTTCAGCCCGAACTGGTACGGCGAAGTCCGTGGCGGCGCCTTCTTCGCCAAGGGCTCGGGCCTGACCAACGACAAGACCAATCCGGAGATGGTCAACTTCAACAGCACGCGTTACTACGCGGGTCTGGGTGCGGGTTACAACATCAACAAGAACATCAGCGTTGGCCTGAACTGGGATTACTACGACGGCAGCCAGAGCGACAAGAACATCCACCTGCCGACCAACCTGTACAGCGTGAGCGCGGAATACCGCTTCTGATCCACGCGTACGGTGAAACAAAAAAGGGCGCCGAAAGGCGCCCTTTTTTTCTTTGTTGCACACCAGGAAAAGTCTTTGCCTCGCGAATCAAGAGCATTCCTAAGGACCTGCCGACTGTCTCCGGTCTAACCTTTCCAGTCGGCTCACACGGACCCGGCCGCGCTCCACTTGCGGCCCTGGCGGAGTCGATCCTGTCCCACAATGGAATGCTCCCCATGAAAAAAATGATTGCGGCTTTTGCGTTGGCCACGGCTGGCTTCATCACCCTCCCGGCAACTGCGCAAACAGCCGGTGGCAACTACCAGCCCAGCCAGCCGGTAGGCAGCAGCAACTGGTTCATCCGTGGCGGCGTAGGCGAAGGTCATATGGCAGATGCGCCTTATGGCAATCACCCAACCTCCTACGACCTCAGCGGCGGCTATCGCGTGAAGGTCGGTCCCGATCTCGGCTTTGGCGTCGAGCTGGGCTACAACCATATGGGCACGACCCAGTGGAAGGTAGGCAATCCGTCAGCCCCCTTCACCAAGCGCCAGGACATGCATGGCTGGACCGCTGGCTTCAACGGCAGGATCAACCTCTGGCAGGGCCTGTATTGGAGTGGACGCGCTGGCGCCTATGCCTGGGAAGCCCACGGCTACAACGATCAGCTCGACCGCAAGCACCAGAGCGGCACCAGCTGGTATGTCGGCACCGGCGTTGGCTACGATTTCAACGAACGCTTCAGCCTTGGGCTGGCCTACGACTACTACAAGGCGGATATGAGCCGTGATTACGGTGTGCGGTCGACGGACTCCCTCTCCCTCTCCGCGGAATACCGGTTCTGATCTTTCAGCTAGTGCAAAACAAAAACGGGCGCCTCGCGGCGCCCGTTTTCTTTTGTAGCGATGAAGAAGCGATCGCTTACTTGGCGTTCCACTGGCCCAGCGCGGCGAGGCCGTTGTCCTTGGCGCGAGCCAGCACGGTCTTCTGCGCGTCGGCGTAGTTCGCCTTCATGTCCTTGGACCACAGCTTCAACGCGGCCTGCTGCATGGCACGGCCGTAGGAGAAGCTCAGCGGCCACGGGTGCGGACCCATGCGGTTCATCGCATTGAGGTGGGCGGTGGACTGCTCGTCGGTCTGGCCGCCCGAGAGGAACACGATGCCCGGCAACGTAGCCGGCACGGTGGTCTTGAGCACGCGCACGGTGGCTTCGGCGACTTCTTCCACTTCGGCCTGCTCGTCCGAATCCTTGCCCGGAATGACCATGCTGACCTTCAGGATGGTGCCTTCGAGCATCACGTTCTGCTCGTACAGCGCATTGAACAGGCTGCGCAGCACGGCTTCGTGCACTTCGTAGCTGACTTCGATGCTGTGGTCGCCGTCCATGATCACTTCTGGCTCGACCATCGGCACCAGGCCGGCTTCCTGGCACAGCGCGGCGTAACGGGCCAGCGCGTGGCAGTTCGCTTCGATCGCGGTGGAGGACGGGTTGTCTTCGCTGATGTTGATCACGGCGCGCCACTTGGCGAACTGCGCACCCAGCTTCACGTACTCGGCCAGGCGCTCACGCAGGCCATCGAGGCCTTCGGTGACCACGTCGCCCGGGAAACCGGCCAGCGGCACCGGACCCTTGTCGACCTTGATGCCCGGGATGATGCCGTTCTTCTTCATCACCTGGGTGAACGGCACGCCGTCCTTGGTCGACTGGCGGATGGTTTCGTCGTACAGGATCGCGCCGGAAATGTGCTCGTTGAGATTGGGCGCGGTGAGCAGCAGCTCACGGTAGGCGCGACGGTTCTCTTCGGTGTTGTCGATGCCAACGGCCTCGAAACGCTTCTTGATGGTGTTGGTCGACTCGTCGATGGCGATGATGCCCTTGCCGGGCGCGACCATCGCGAGGGCAACGCTTTCGAGATCTTCGATGCTCATGACAACTCCGGATACTTAGGCGGTGTGGGCCGCACAAGGTGATGCCGCCCGGGGGCGGCAAGGTCGTGAAAGGCCGCGATTATAGGCCATAAGCCCGCCCAGGGCCTGGAACGGCCCTGAACGGCGCCAGGGCTGGGCTGGCGCGGCCCTCAGGCCTGGTCGAAGTTGGGCAGCTTGCAGGCGTCGATGATGGCCTGCTTCTGCGCGGCGTCGGCCGGCAGGTTGAACGGCACGATGTAATAGGTGTTCACCGGCTCGTGGGTGCTGTTCTTCAGCGACGGGCCGTAGCGAAGATTGGTCACCACGCTCTTGGCCACGGCATCGAGGTCGCTCTGCGGAACCACCTTGCGCACGGTGATGTTCTGCGGGACGCCATCGGTACCGATCATGAAGCTCACGGCCACGCAGCCGGGCTTGTCCATGTTGCGGCCGCTGTTGGGAATGTCCGCGTCGACCTTGGTATTGAGCATCAGCCAGTAGGCCTGGATGTGCTCGGGGCCGACCATGCGAGCCTGGGACTGTGCCATGACCGGGGAAACCATGCCGGCAAAAGCGATGGCAACGGCCGAACAGATCGTTAAGAGCTTCGTTTGCATGTTTGTCTCCCAAACCGCGACGTGCGGCCTGCAGCTAGTTTAGCCTTCGCGGGCCTCGTCGACCGCAATCGCCACAGGCTGCCCGGCCGTTCGCAATTGCTGCAGATACGCCGTCAAGCCACGTGCGCCAAGAGTCAGCGCAAGACCTGCCACCGCAGCCACGACGTACTCCACAAACATGGTCTTTTCGTAGGTGGGCGGAGTCATGGGCACGCCGCCGACCATGATGTGGTTATAGGCCAGCAAATTGAGGCCGTGCGCCAGCATGCCCGCGAGCCCCGTGATGAGCTTGTAGATACCCGCTACCGAAAAGGCGATGTACTGCAGTTGGATCGCACTGATGTCGCTTTCGAACACGTCCCGATGGGCGCTGCCTGCGGCCCACCAGGCCAGTAGCCCAGGCTTGATCCAAAGGACGAAGGCGAGCACGAGACCCAGTCCATCCAGCACGATGGCGTCGATCGCCAGCTGCCCGTCTGCGCGTATGACAAATAGCCGTGGCCATTGCTCGACCAGACCCACCGCCATGAGCACGGCGCCCAATCGGATCGCCATGCAAAGCACGCTATAGAGTGTCGTTTTCATGCATTCCCCTGAATGATTGCCTGAATAAACCCCGGCCCAGACAGTATCAGGTCGACGGAGCGCCATCGTCCGCCGACCCGGCCCACACCAGGTCGACGGACGAGGCAACTCAACGATCGCTTAGAGGTCGCGCAGGCACTCCACCACGCCTTCGGCGCCCACCGAGAGCAGCTTCAAGGTGTTGGTGCCGCCGCCCTGGCCGATGTGATCGCCATGGGTCAGCACCACGCGATCGCCCTCGGTCAGCTTGCCCGCGACGTACAGCTGGCGCACGGCATCGCGCGCGGAGCCGGCCGGCGTCTGCGAGACATGGGTGAACTTCACGGCCGTGACGTCGCGGAAGATCGACATGCGGCGGCGCGCATCGTCGAACGGCGACAGCGCATAGATCGGCACCGCGCTGCGATAACGCGACAGCCACTGCGCGGTGGCGCCCGACTCGGTCAACGCGACGATGGCGCGCACGCCGAGCTGGCTGGCCAGCACCATCGCCGCGAGGGCAATGGCCTGGTCGGTGCGATCGAGCAGGTGGCCCTGCGTGGCGGGATCTTCCTTGGGTTCGAACTGGCGTTCGGCGCCCAGGCAGATACGGCGCAGCGCGGCTACGGCCTTGTCCGGATGCGCGCCGGCGGCGGATTCTTCCGACAGCATCACCGCATCGGTGCCGTCGATCACGGCGTTGGCCACGTCCATCACTTCGGCGCGGGTCGGGATGGGCGAGCGCACCATCGACTGCAGCATCTGCGTGGCGGTGATCACGGCGCGATTGCGCTGCACCGATTCGCGGATGATCTTCTTCTGCAGGCCGGGCAGTTCGGCGTCGCCGATTTCCACGCCCAGGTCGCCACGCGCCACCATCACCACGTCGGAGGCGTCGATGATTTCGCCGAGCACCGGGATGGCGTCGGCGCGTTCGATCTTCGCCACCAGCGATGCCTTGCCACCGGCTTCTTCCAGCAGGCGACGCGCCTCGTTCATGTCGGCGGCGGAACGCACGAACGACACGGCAAGGAAGTCGCAGCCGATTTCCGCGGCGAGCTTGATGTCGGCCTTGTCCTTGTCCGACAACGCCGATACCGAGAGGCCGCCGCCCTGGCGATTGAGGCCCTTGCGGTCGGAGAGCTTGCCGGCGATCAGCACGCGGCAGCGGATTTCCTGGCCGACCACCGCCTCGACGGTGAGCGCGACGAGGCCATCGTCGAGCAACAGCACGTCGCCCGCGGACACGTCCTTGGGCAGGTCGTAGTAGCTGACGCCCACGCGGGTGTTGTCACCCAGCGGCGCGCCCGGGCTGCAATCGAGCACGAAGCTGTCGCCCACCTTGAGTTCGATCGGACCGTTGGCGAAACGCTCGACGCGAATCTTGGGACCCTGCAGGTCGGCGAGCACGCCGACCTCGCGGCCCAGCTTGGTCGCCGCATCGCGCACGGCCACCGCACGGGCGCGGTGATCGTCGGGCTGGCCGTGGGAGAGGTTCAGCCGAACCACGTCCACGCCTTCGGCGATGATTTTTTCGAGCATGCCAGGCGCGTCGGTCGCGGGACCGAGGGTGGCAACAATTTTTGTGCGTCGCAGCGGATTGTCAGTAGTCATACATCGAGACTAGCAAAATCACGCCGATCTTCCAGAGGCCTGGCGCAGGCTTTTTGGCCTTGTTTTCACTCACCCAAGTGGACTGGTTGTGGCATGCGGACCACCTGCCCCCACTGGTATTACGCACTGACAGTGAGAATGGGGTCAACACAAATAACTGGTCTGCTCGATGGACGGACAGACGTCCAAACACTGGTGTCATGGCGCGCCGTCTTCAATTCCACTCTGCCGGTCTGCAGCAGCCACGGAACGCTCGGACGACGGGGAGCATGACGGCGCCTTCGGGCGCGCCGCAGTTTCGTTTTGCACTGCAGCACACATGATCGAAAAATGATCAGCAAGGGCGATGGCATCGCGCGCGCATGGACTTGCGATCGCCCATCGTCCATGCGCTAGCATCGCCGGGCGGATGGAGGGATCCGCGACAGGGACTCAAGGGGAACGCTCATGCCTCGTTTCATCCGCACGGCCTTGATGGCCGCCTTGGCTGCTGCGTGTCTGGCGCCGACAGCGGCGCCGTCCGCCGAAGCTGCCGCCAGCGCCGCACCGTCGGCGAGTGATTTCATCCGCCCTGCCGAGTTCAGCGATGTGCAACTCGCACCCGACGGCAAGCACATCGCGGCGCTGGTGCCGCGACCGGACACGCCGTACGAAAACATGCTGGCGGTCATTGATACGACGACGGCAAAGCCGGTGGCGACGGTGCGCTCGGGCAGCCGCACCATGCTCGGGCACTACGTCTGGGCCAATGAGCATCGTCTGGTGGTAGCCCTGGCGGTGCGCACCGGCAGCCTCGAAAAACCCTCGTCAACCGGAGAGCTGATTGCCTTCGACGCCGACGGCAGCCGGGGCACTTATTTGTTCGGCTGGCGAGGCGGCACGTACGCCGACAGCAACCACATGCTTCGTGGCGGCCAGGCGCGCGAAGCCTATGCCAGCCTGATCGATTCGGCGCTCGTCCAGGAAGGCCGCTACGCGCTGGTGCGGACAGAGCCGTTCACCGACGACCCCGCTGGCAGCGTGCCCTCGATAGAACGCCTGGACGTGGTCAACGGCAACAGCAAGCGCATCATCGGCGGCCCCGCCGCCGATACAGACATCATCGTGGATCATTTGGGCGAGCCGCGCGCCGCTCTCGGCGGCACCTATCACCAGCCCAAGCTGTGGCTGCGCGACGCCGGCAAGGACTGGACACTGTTCAACGACCCGGCCAAGACGCACGTCTCGATCGAGCCGGTCAGCTTTGCGCGCGACAACCGCCGGCTCTACGTGCGGGTGACGCATGACGAAGGCCCGCGCTCGCTCGAACTGCTCGACCCGCAAACCGGCCAGCGCAGCATGGTGTATCGAGGCAAGTTCAGCGACCCGGGTGCCGTACTCGTCACCGCGGACCGCCAGGACATCTACGGCGTGATCACCAACGAGGGCATGCCCGGCGTGCATTACATCGACCCCGATGGCCGTGAAGCGCAGATCAGCGAAGCCCTGGGCAAGAGTTTTCCTGGACAGCTGGTTCGCCTGACCTCGTTCTCCGGCGACGGCAGCCTCGCCATCGTCATGGTGAGCAGCGACCGTGATCCTGGCGACTACTACCTGTTCGACCTGGACAAGCGACAGGCCCGCTATCTCTTCAGTGCGCGCCGCTGGCTGCCGCCCAAGCAGATGCATGCGATGACGCCGATCGAACTGGTGGCACGCGACGGCCTGCCTTTGCATGGCTTTCTCACCGAGCCGTCCGGCAAAGGCCCTTTCCCCATGGTCGTGCTGCCGCATGGAGGCCCGCATGGCGTGGTCGACCGCGGGGAGTTCGACGAAGAATCACAGTTGCTGGCATCGCGCGGTTACGCCGTGCTGCAGGTGAACTATCGCGGTTCCGGCGGCCTAGGCTCGTCGTTCGAAGAGCGCGGCTATCGCCAATGGGGCGCGGCCATGCAGGACGATCTTACCGACGCCACCCAGTGGGCGATCCGCGAGGGCCATGCCGATGCCAAGCGCATCTGCATCTACGGCGGCAGCTACGGCGGTTATGCCGCGCTGGAGGGTGCAGTGCGCGAACCCGAGCTCTATCGCTGCGCCGTCGGTTACGCAGGCGTATATGACCTGCGCATCCAGTTGGACAAGAGCGACATCCATCGTTCCGACTCCGGCGCGGACTATTTGAAGATAGTCCTGGGCGACGATCGCGCCGAGCTACTGCGCCGCTCGCCCGTGGCAGGCGTGGATCGGATCAAGGCCAACCTGTTGCTGATCCATGGCGGACTCGATGAGCGCGCCCCATTCGCCCACTTCAGAGCCTTCACTGCGGCGCTGGACAAGCAGGGCAAGCACTACGAATCACTGACCGAGCCGCAGGAGGGGCATGGTTTCTTCCTGCAGGAACATCGCCTGGCGATGTACGACAAGCTGCTGGATTTTCTCGATCGCAACATCGGCCCAGGCAGCAACGGCGCGGCAGCGAGCGCCGCGCCGTAACGTTCGTCCGCTCAGCCCTTGGCCAGGGTCAGGTTGAGCACTTCGGCAAGGCGACGGCCTGCTTCGCGCAGGCGCAGCTCGGCCACCGGCAGTTCCTTGTCCACGTAGGCCTGGTCGATCTTGTGGCCGTCGGGATAGATGTCGCGCGAGATCGTGCACGACTCTTCAGCCCACTGCGCGTACGCGTTGTCGAACGGCGCGATGGGCTTGGGCAGGGTGACCGTGCCCTGCGCTTCCAGCTTGTCCGCGTAGGCCTTGTATTCCAGGCCACGCGTCTTGAGCAGGCCCGAGTCCCACACGCTGTGCAGGTTGGTGCCCTTGTCCTGGAACTGCACCTGGTAGGCGTTGCCGCCCTTGTCGTCCCGCGAACCGCCGTGCAGCGGCTGATGCTCGTCGCCAATGAAGTGCACCACGAACTTCAGCGCTTCCAGGCGCGTCGCGTCCGACTGGCTCTTGTCGCCCAGCACCTTCACGTAATGGTCGATGCCCTCGACCACGCACTGGCCGTCCTTGCAGTCACGCGGCGGCGTGTAGTTGCAGTCGCCGGAGGTGAAGTCGACGTAGTGCAGCGCGCGCGTCTGCTTCCACAGCGCGTCCTTGGTCGGGTCGTTGCGGATCTCGTCCGGCCAGCTGGCGATGTCGGCCAGCGACTTGGTGTGCTCGGGCGCCAGCAGGCGCTCCACCGCCGCCTCCGCCGCCGGGCTCAGGTGACGCTGGGCCAGATCGGCCACCACGCTATGGCCAAGCTGGCCCCAGGCATGGACGGCGGGAGTCAGGGCGAGACAGATGAAAGCGGCAGCGGCGGTTCGACGCGGGAAGGGCATGGTGCGATGAGTCTTGGCAGGGGAAAACGCGAAGTCTGCCACAGCCTCGTGACAGGTCCGCACTACCCCGGATCAGCCCGCGTCGGGCAGCGGAAGCAGCGTCCCCTCTCCGTCACGCACGCTCACATCCACCTTGATGCCCTGGCGCACGCTCTGCGTGGCGATGCAGAAATCCTCGAACTGGGCGAGCGCGCGATCGAGATGCTCCAACACCTCGGCCTTGTCGGCCAGCTGCAGGTCCACGCCGATATGCGTGATGCGCAGGCGGTTGTGCTCGTTGCGGGTCATGGTGACCTTGGCCTTGGTGCCGATCGTGCCCGGCGTGTTCTTGTACTTGCGCAACGCGAACAACAGGCTGGCCGCCAGGCAATTGGCCACGGCGGTACCGATCAGGCGCGATGGATTGGGGCCGGCGTCGCCGCCCAGCGGCGAGGTTTCGTCGGTGATGAGGTCGGGAATCGCCGTCTCGTCGAAACGGACGCGGAATTCATAGTCCGACACCTGCTCCAGGGTGATCCCAAAGCTCTGTTCTGCCTCGCTCATGCCACTCTCCTGCCCGGGCCGTTGCCCGAAAGTAGTTGATTCAAGCGCTTCTGGGCTCCCCTGAACAGCCCCATCCGGGGAAACCGCGGCCTGGATGGGACCGCCCGGCCGGTTCAGGCTAAAATGACGGTTTTACGGCGGTCCCACAGCCGCCATCTTCGCCATCCCATCGGAGGACGCTGTCCCATGGCAATCAAGGTCGCCATCAACGGTTACGGTCGCATCGGCCGCAACATCCTGCGCGCGCTGTACGAAGCCGGTCGCACCAACGAGATCCAGATCGTTGCGATCAATGATCTGGGCAATGCCGAGACCAATGCGCACCTGACCCAGTACGACACCGCCCATGGCAAGTTCCCGGGCACGGTGTCCGTGGACGGCGGCGATCTGATCGTCAACGGCGACCGCATCAAGGTCTGCGCCGAGCGTGATCCCTCCAAGCTGCCGTGGGGCGCCCTGGGCGTCGACGTGGTGCTGGAGTGCACCGGCCTGTTCACCTCCAAGGCCAAGGCCAGCGCGCACATCGCCGCCGGCGCCAAGAAGGTGATCATCTCCGCCCCGGGCGACAAGGACGTGGACGGCACCTTCGTCTTCGGCGTCAACGACGACAAGCTCACCTCCAAGCTGGAAGTGATCTCCAACGCCTCGTGCACCACCAACTGCCTCGCTCCGCTGGCCAAGGTGCTGCACGAGAAGATCGGCATCCAGCGCGGCCTGATGACGACCATCCACGCCTACACCAACGACCAGGTGCTGACGGACGTCTATCACTCGGACCTGCGCCGCGCCCGTTCGGCCACGCACTCGCAGATCCCGACCAAGACCGGCGCCGCCGCCGCGGTGGGCCTGGTGCTGCCGGAACTCAACGGCAAGCTGGACGGCTTCGCCATGCGCGTGCCGACCATCAACGTGTCCGTCGTCGACCTGGTGTTCGATGCGGCTCGCCCGACCACCAAGGAAGAAGTCGACCAGGTCATCAACGACGCCGCCAATGGCGCGCTGAAGGGCATCCTGGCCGTCAACACGCAGCCGCTGGTGTCGATCGACTTCAACCACAACCCGGCGTCGTCCACCTATGACGCGACGCAGACCCGCGTCATGGAAGGCACGCTGGTGAAGGTGCTGTCGTGGTACGACAACGAGTGGGGCTTCTCCAACCGCATGCTCGACATGACGATTGCGATGATGGCTGCCAAGTAAGTCACTGCGCATCGCTGTGAATGCAAAAGCCGGGCCCTGCCCGGCTTTTGTTTTTTCCGGCCGGCCTCGACGTGACAAGCCGTCGCATGGTCATGACCGTCTGACCCAGATCAAGGCAGTACGTCTGCGCCAGCGCAATCGTTCGGGTTTCCCTACCAAGAACCCGGAGATACCCGATGATACGCCAAGCCCTCTTGCTCGCCCTGCTCGGCCTGTCCGCCACGCCCCTGTGGGCCGCCGATTGCGCCGCCACCATCGAGGGCAACGACGCCATGCAGTACAACCAGAAAGACATCACGGTACCCAAGACCTGCAAGCAGTTCACCGTGACGCTCAAGCACACCGGCAAGCTGCCCAAGGCCGCCATGGGCCATAACTGGGCGCTGGGTACGGCCGCCGATGAGCAAGCCATCGTCACCGATGGCATGAAGGCCGGTGCCGCGGACAACTACATCAAGCCTGACGACACGCGCGTGATCGCCCATACCAAGCTGATCGGCGGCGGTGAGTCGGACAGCGCCACGTTTCTTGTGTCCAAGCTCAAGGCCGGAGAAACCTATGCTTATTTCTGTACGTTCCCGGGTCATGCTGCGCTGATGAAGGGCACGCTAACGCTGCAGAAATAACGCAGCCAAAAAAAAGGCCGGAGCGTGTCCGGCCTTTTTTTCTCAAGTCACTCGACGACTCAGGCCAGCGCGGCGAGCGCGGCGTCGTAGTTCGGCTCATGGGCGATCTCGCTGACGAGTTCGCTATGCACCACCTTGTTCTGCGCATCGAGCACCACCACCGCGCGCGCCGCCAGACCGGCAAGCGGGCCGGAGGTGATCGACACGCCGTAGTTCTGCAGGAAGTCGTGACCGCGCAGGGTCGACAGCGTCACCACGTTGCTGAGGCCTTCCGCGCCACAGAAGCGTGCCTGCGCGAACGGCAAGTCGGCGGAAATGCACAGCACCACCGCGTTGTCGAGCTGGCTGGCGTCCTGGTTGAAATGGCGCACCGACATGGCGCAGGTCGGCGTGTCGACACTGGGGAAGATGTTCAGCACTTTGCGCTTGCCATCGAAGCTGGCGAGCGTGACGTCGGCCAGATCCTTGCCGACCAGCGAGAACGCGGGCGCAGCCTCGCCCTTCGCGGGGAAGTGGCCGTCGACCTGGACCGGATTGCCTTTGAGCGTGACGTGGGACATGGGACACCTCGTTGGATGGGGCCTACAAGTAAACCATGCCGCCATCCCGAAGCACGATAGCCAGGCCTCACTTATCGGCGAGCGTCCGCTCGATCGCCTGGACGAATTCGGGGTCCACGCGCCCGATCACATTGGTGCGGGCCACGATGCGCCCGTCGGCATCCAGCAGGATCAGCTCGCTCGAATGGTTGAAGTCGCCATCCGGCAGCTGCCGGTACTGCAGACCCAGCACGGCGGCAAGCTGCCGCGCGGCCGTCGGGCTCGCTGTCCTAGCAAGCGTCCATCGTGGTGCCGGCAACTGTCGCCGCTGCGCATAGTCATGCAGTACGGGCACCGTATCGCGGGTGGGATCGAAGCTCACCAGCAGAACGTTCAACGGGGCGCGACCCGGCGCTCGCACGGCCTGCGCGGTGAGCTTCATGGTGTCGACGATCATCGGGCAGACCATGCTGCACGAGGTGTAGAACATCGACACGAGCTGCACCTGCCCGCGCCGGTCTGCCCAATACCCGTCGCGCCCCTCCTGATCGGTCAGCACGACATCGAGCTGGTACACCGAAGCGCCTGGCAAGGGCGCTTCGGCCAGCGTGTGGCCCACCATCAAAAGCAGGAGCATTCCCAACAACAGTCGTTTCATGATCGCTCTCACAGGGGGCGAACGCAGCGAAAGCCCAGCGTTCGCGTGGTGTCTGACGCTTTCAGCGCGGACAGCATCGCGACGCGCATGAGCGTCGCGTAGTTTTCCTTCTGTTGCATGGTGACGGCGCCGGCGCCGCAGAACTTCATGGTGTCCGCGCCGTTCTGGTCGCGGCTGTCCGCGCTGACCAGGAGGGCGTTGAAGTCATCGACCCATTCCCACACCAGACCGTTGAGATCACGTATGCCATGCACGTCGGCTGCACCACCGACGTTGGCCAACGCGGCGCCTGATGGACGTCCATACCAGCTCAGCACCCGCTCGCGCCATTGGGGGTCCGCACGCGCATCGGCATGCTGCGCGTCTGCGGCGGCGGCGTATTCCCACTCGTACCAGGTCGGCAGGCGCGCCTGCTCGCTCTCGCAGTATGCCTGGGCCGCGAACCAGCTCACCCGCGTCACCGGTTGTTCCGGCAGGGCCTGATCACCCGGCGCCGATGCGCTTGCCCAATGCGACAGATAGCCTTCGTCTGCGAGTGCGGCAGGCACGCTCCCCTTACGCCATGCAGGATGCGTCTGCACGAAGGCCAGGTACTGGGCATTCGTCACCGGTTCGATACGCATGGCGAAGGCTGCGATGCGAGCCGACGCGGCTATGCCATCCGCCGGCAGCACGCTGTTGAACACGGCCGCCGGCAGCGCCGCATACTCCGCAGCCGCCGCAGGGAATCCCGCAAGCAGCGCAGCGAGAATGGGTACAGCGCGCATGCGGCAAACCTCAGTGGCTGTCCGCTGGCGGCGCCGGCTGCGCGCGCACCTTGCCTACCTCCTCCTTGCTCACCTGTCCGCCCGGGTTGCCCCAGCTGTTGAGCACATAGGTGAGGATATTCGCCACTTCGTCATCCGTGAGTTGGGACATCGGCGGCATGACGGAGTTGTACTCCTTGCCATTGACGGTGACCGCGCCGGTGAGGCCATGCAGGGGAATGGAGATCAGTTTTTCCTTGGCCATCGTCGCCAGATAGTCGGACTTGGCCAGCGGCGGAAACACGCCGGACATGCCTTCGCCATTGGCTTGATGGCAGACGGAACAGGTGCCGGCGTAGAGCTGCTGCCCGGCCTTGATCTGATCGTCCTTGCTGAGCGTGCCCGCCGCGTTGGCCTTGGCCGCCACGGCAACTGCGTGCAGGTTGTCGCCCGCCCGGTCGCCGAGGTACACCGAATCGACTTCCTTGCCCGAATAGATCGACTTGTCCTGCGGACCATCGACCTTGAGCATGCCGAGCGCACCCTTGTTGAACGCGCGGAAGATCGAGTGATCCACCAACACATAGGTGCCCGGCACTTCCACGCGAAAATCCGCCATCATCGCGCCGCCGGCGGGTATGAGCGTGGTCTGCACGTTTTCCTGCGCGTGCTTGCCGCCTTCGTAGTACACCTTGTCGAAGATCTCGCCAATCACGTGGAAGCTCGACACCAGGTTCGGGCCGCCATTGCCGACGAACAGGCGCACCGTCTCGCCCACCTTGGCGGTCAAGGCGTGATCGCCGGTGAGCGAACCCTCGCGTCCATTGAACAGCACGTACGTTGGATGCTCCGCGATGGCCGCATCCATATCGAAGGGTTGATGGCCTTTCTCTCGGTATTTGCCGGTGGTGTAGAAGTCGCCCTGCATCACGTAGTACTCGTGATCGACCTTGGGCAAGCCTTCGGGTGGTTCGATCAGGATCAGCCCATACATGCCGTTGGCCACATGCATGCCGACCGGCGCGGTGGCGCAGTGATAGACGTAGAGCCCGGCATTGAGCGCCTTGAAGGTGAACTGCGACTCGTGACCCGGCGCGGTGAAGCTCGATGCGGCGCCACCGCCGGGCCCTGTCACGCCATGCAAATCGATGTTGTGCGGCATCTTGTTGTCAGGCGCATTCTTCAGATGAAACTCCACCGTGTCGCCCTGGCGCACGCGAATGAAGCTGCCGGGCACGGTGCCGCCAAACGTCCAGTACGTGTAGGTCACGCCCTCGGAGATCGGCATTTCCTTCTCGATCACTTCCAGCTCGACGATCACCTTGGCCGGACGATTGCGCTGAAGCGGCGGCGGCACGTTCGGCGGGATACCGAGCACCGCGTGGATCGGTTCACCTTGGGGTGGACCCAGATCGCGGGAGACTTGCGAAAGCGCCGTGGCACCCGCACCGACGGCGGTGTGCAGCGCTGCGGTTTGACTATCTGCGGCCCAAAGCATGGTCGGCAACAGGCCGGCGGTCAGCGCGATGGTGGAAAGCAGGCGTGGCATGGGGCTCTCTCCCGATGATGGCCACACCAGCCTAGGGAACGCCGGCGTTTTCCCTTTGATCAAAATCAATCGTTTCGACGCCGCCGGCCAGCTGCGTCAACGCGCCGCGTCGCGGCACTCATGAGCAACCTGCATCAGATCGTGCGCGAATAGCGCGGCGTGTCGGATGGCTGATGGAGATAGGCGTCGAAGCACATCGCGATATTGCGCAACAGCAGTCGGCCGCGCGGGGTGACGCGAATCAGGTTCGCGTCGAACACGATCAGACCGTCGTCTGCGCAGGCGGTCAGGCGATCGAGCTCGGGCGCAAACGCCTCCCCGAATCGCAAACCGTGTTGGGCGCCGAAGCGTGCCGTATCGATTTCGCCGTGGCACATGAGTTCGCCGATGACGGCGCGCCGGACGGTATCGTCGCTGGTCAGGCGGATGCCGCGGACCACCGGCAGCCGGCCGGCCGCCAGCGCCGACTCGTAGCCCACCAGGTCGCGTGCATTCTGGCTATAGCTGTCGCCGACGCGACTGATCGAACTGACGCCAAGGCCGACGATGTCGCAATCGCCGTGGGTGGAATAGCCCTGGAAATTGCGCTGCAGCGTGCCGGCACGCTGCGCGCGCACCAGCTCGTCGTCGGCGCGCGCGAAATGATCCATGCCGACGTAGGCGTAGCCTGCCTCGCACAACACACGGAATGCCGTGCCGAATAGCGCAAGCCGCGCCGCGGCATCAGGCAGCTCGGCCGCCTCGATCTGCTGCTGCGCCTTGAACAGATGCGGCAAGTGCGCGTAACCGTAGACCGCGATGCGATCGGGAGCCAGCGCGATCACCTGTCCCAGCGTGCGCTCGAAGCCTGCGAGCGTCTGCCGAGGGAGACCATAGATCAGGTCCACGCTCACCGAGCCGTAGCCCGAGGCGCGCGCGGCATCGATCACGTCGCGCGTCTGCGCTACGCTCTGGATACGATTGACCGCTTCCTGCACTGCCGGATCGAAATCCTGGATGCCCACCGACAAGCGGTTGAAGCCCAGCGTGGCCAGCTCGCGCACATAGCCGCCATCGGCATAGCGCGGATCGATCTCGATGCCGTATTCGCGCACGCCGTCGCGGCGATAAGAGAAGCTGCCTTCCAGCGCTTCCACCAGGCTGGCCATGCGCGCCGCGTCAAGGAAGTTGGGCGTGCCGCCGCCGAGATGCAGCTGCAGAATCGGACGATCGCGATCGAACAGCGCGCCGGTCAGCGCGATTTCCCGGCGCAGAACATCAAGATAGTGATCGGCCCGGCTGGCATCGCGCGTGATGACGCGGGTGCAGCCACAGTAAAAGCACGGGCTGAAGCAGAACGGCACGTGCACGTAGAGCGACAGCGGACGGGACTTGGCCTGCGCATTGGATGCGCGAGCGACGTCGCGAAACGCCGCTTCGTCAAAGCCTGCGTGAAATTGCGGAGCCGTCGGATAGCTCGTATACCGCGGACCCGGCACGTCGTAACGGGCAACCAGGGCTGGGTCGAATTCCGGAACGATGGTGTTCGTGCGCATGCGCGGCAGTATCCTCGCGCCGCTCCACCATCAGACTGATACGCGTCAGCGGACTGCGACAATCTGCTCGCCCCATGCCGCATCCCACCTGATGGATGCGGCACGGGACCACAGGGTTCGCTTACTTCTTAAGCGGCGCGATGGCCTGCTCGATCGAGCCGAAGATCGACGCACCCGCGGCGTCGGTCACATCGATGCGCAGGGTGTCGCCAAAGCTCAGGAACGGCGTGCTCGGCTTGCCGTCGCGCAGGGTTTCCACCGTGCGCTGCTCGGCCAGGCACGAGGCGCCCTTGCCGGTGTCTTCGTTGGCGATGGTGCCGGAGCCGACGATGGTGCCCGCCGTGAGCGGACGCGTCTTGGCCGCGTGCGCCACCAGCTGCGCGAAATTGAACTGCATGTCGACGCCGCACTCGGCCTCGCCGAACCACTGGCCGTTGAGCCAAGTGCGCATCGGCAGGTGCAGCTTTTCATCCTGCCAGGCGTCACCCAGTTCGTCCGGCGTCACGAAGACCGGCGACAGGGCGGAGCGCGGCTTGGACTGCAAAAAGCCGAAACCCTTGGCGAGTTCGCCGGGAATCAGGCCGCGCAGCGACACATCGTTGACCAGGCCGATCAGCTGGATATGGGCCGCCGCCTGCGCCGGCGTCACCGCCATCGGCACATCGTCGGTCACCACGACCACTTCGGCTTCCAGGTCGATGCCGTAGTCCTCGCTAGGCACCACCACCGGGTCACGCGGACCGAGGAAGCCGGCGCTGGTGGCCTGGTACATCAGCGGATCGGTGTAGAAGGACTCGGGCACTTCGGCACCACGCGCACGGCGCACGCGCTCGACATGCGGCAGGTAGGCACTGCCATCGACGAACTCATAGGCGCGCGGCAGCGGCGAGGCGAGCGCATGCATGTCGAGTGCAAACGCATCCTTCGCAGACCCGCCGTTCAATGCCTCGTACAAGGCATTGAGACGCGGCGCGGCGCTCGACCAGTCATCCAGCGCAGCCTGCAGCGTCGGCGCGATGCCGGTGGCCTTGACCGCCTGGGTCAGCGCGCGATTGACCACGATCAGGGTGCCGTCGCGACCGCCTTCCTTCAATGAACCCAATTTCATGCTATCGCTCCAAAGGGCAGAACCAAGCTGCAGCCTTTCACATCATCATTGTTTTGGCGCGACGCCCAGGCGCCTCGCGTTGTCTGCGGTTGGCGCCAGGCGCCCTTGCTTCAACTGCCGGCGAAATGCTTTTGGATGCCCTGCCAGCATTCGTAGTAATTGCCCTGCAGTTCCGGTGATGCCAGTGCTTGTTTGGTCGGATGAATCACGCGGCGCGTCTCGAACATGAAGGCCATGGTGCCCGTGATGACGTCAGCCTGCGACAGATCGCGCGTCGACGCCTTCTCGTAGGTGGCCGCATCCGGACCGTGACCGCTCATGGAATTGTGCAGCGAGGCGCCGCCCGGCGAAAAGCCTTCGGCCTTGGCGTCGTACTCACCGGTGATCAGACCCATGAACTCGCTGGCGATGTTGCGATGGAACCAGGGCGGACGGAAGGTGTGCTGCGCCACCAGCCAGCGCGGCGGGAAGATCACGAAGTCCATATTGCTCACGCCTTCGCTGTCGCTGGCCGAATGCAGCACCAGGAAGATGCTCGGATCAGGATGATCGAAGCTGATCGAGCCGATGGTGTTGAAGCGGCGCAGGTCGTATTTGTACGGCGCGTAGTTGCCGTGCCAGGCCACCACGTCCAGCGGCGAATGATCGATCGCCGCGCGCCACAGCTTGCCCTGGAACTTGGCGACGAGTTCGAACTTGCCTTCGACGTCTTCGAACGCGGCTACCGGCGTGAGGAAATCGCGCGGGTTGGCCAGGCCGTTGCTGCCGATCGGACCCAGATCGGGCAGGCGCAGCATCGCACCGAAATTTTCGGCGATGTAGCCGCGCGCGGTGTCGTCCAGCAATTCCACGCGGAAGCGCACACCACGCGGAATCACGGCGATCTCCAGCGGTTCGAGCTCGATGTTGCCCATCTCGGTCGCCAGTTTCAGGCGCCCTTGCTGGGGCACGATCAACAGCTCGCCGTCGGCGTTGTAGAAGTAGCGCCCCTGCATCGAACGATTGGCCGCGTAGACGTGGATGCCCACGCCGGTCTGGTCCGCCGCGCCGCCATTGCCGGCCACGGTGAACAAGCCATCGAGAAAATCGGTGGGCTCGGTCGGCAGCGGGAACGGGCTCCAGCGCAGCTGGTTGGGGTTCGCCGGCACTTCGTTGAAGCGGTTGTGGAAGCGGCCATCCGGCATCGCCTCGAACGGGTGATGCATGGCCGCCGGGCGAATGCGATACAGCCAGCTGCGGCGATTGCTATGGCGCGGCGCCGTGAAGGCCGTGCCGGAAAGCTGTTCTGCGTACAGACCCAGCGGCGCGGCCTGCGGCGAGTTCTGCCCGTCGGGCAGCGCGCCGGGCAAGGCCTCGGTGGCGAATTCGTTTGCAAACCCTGATTGGTACTGCTGCTGGCTGGCTGACATGAAAGCTCCGCAATCTGCCGAGGCGAAAGGTCACAACACGACCCACGCGATCCTATTACTCTTGGCTTACGACTGTTGGCACCGCCTCGCGCTAGGGAAGAGGCGACGTTCATTCACTGCAATGACACTCAAGGAAACCGCATGTCCGACTCGTACTCCTCGCTGGGCCAAGCTACCGGGAACCCCTCGATCCAGGATCTCAGCCAGCCGCTTGCTTCAGGCAAGGGATGGATGAAATTCGTCGGCATCGTGTTCATCATCCAGGGCGCCCTTACTGCCATCACGCTGGTCGGCATCATCATCGCCTGGCTGCCGATCTGGATCGGCGTGCTGGTGATGCAGTCGGCCGGAGCGATCGAGCGTGCCCAGCTCAGTGGCGATGCCGCCGCCCTGAAAGAAGCACTTGCCAAGCTGCGTACCTACTTCGTGATCCAGGGCGTGCTGATTCTGGTCGGCATCGCCGTGTGGGTACTTGCCTTGTTCTTCTACGGCGCCGTATTCACCGCCATGCTGCACAACGGCGGCTCCTGGCGCTGAGTCCGACGCATCAAGGCCGCCCTTCCCGGGCGGCCTCGATCGAGACTTACAGGAAGCCGCGCTTCATCTGGTCGCGTTCGATCGACTCGAACAGCGCCTGGAAGTTGCCTTCGCCGAAGCCCTCGTTGCCCTTGCGCTGGATGATCTCGAAGAAGATCGGACCGATGTTGTTCTGCGTGAAGATCTGCAGCAGCTTGCGCTGCTTGGTCTCCGGGTCGGCGTCGATCAGGATCTTGTTCTTGGCCAGGCGCGGCACGTCTTCGCCATGGTTGGGGATGCGCATGTCGATCACGTCGAAATACGTGTCCGGCGTGTCGAGGAACTGCACGCCCTGCGCGCGCATCGCTTCCACCGTGTCGTAAATATTGTCGGTGAACAGCGCGATGTGCTGGATGCCCTCGCCGTGGTACGCATCGAGGTACTCGTTGATCTGCGACTTCGGATCGCTCGACTCGTTGAGCGGAATGCGCACGATGCCGTCCGGCGCGGTCATCGCCTTGGACACCAGGCCCGTCTTGGCGCCCTTGATGTCGAAGTAACGGATCTCGCGGAAGTTGAACAGGCGCTCGTAGTAATCGGACCACTTCTGCATGTTGCCGAAGTAGAGGTTGTGCGTGAGGTGGTCGATGAAGGTGAGGCCAAAACCCTTGGGGTTCTGTTCGGCGCCAGCGATCGGCTCGTAGTCGCCGTCGTAGATGCTGCCCTTGTCGCCGTAACGGTCGATCAGGTACAGCATGCAATCGCCGATGCCCTTCACCGCCGGCGCGTTCACCGCCCGCGTGGCTTCGGCCTTCGCGTTCACCGCTTCGCCGCCGTTGCCGAGCACCACGCCGAGCACGTCCTTGGACGGCTTCTGGAAGCGGATGGCAAAACCGGCCGCACACGGGCCATGGGCCTGGGCGAATTCGGCGGCATAGGATTCGGGATCTTCGTTGACCAGCAGGTTCACGCCGCCCTGGCGGTAGACCGTGATCGCGCGCGACTTGTGCTTGAGCACGGCGCTGAAACCCATGTGCTTGAACAGGGTGTGCAGCTCGTGGCCGCGACCGGCCGGCGCTGCGAATTCGACGAATTCAAACCCATCGATGCCCATGGGGTTTTCGAAGGTGGTGACCTGCATGCCAAGATTGGGCTGCGCGCTCATGGGGCTCTCCGGGTGGATGGCTGCTCAATGGCCTACGTCCAAGCGTGCGACCATTCTCATAAGCCCTACGTTATAGTTACATATGAAACCATTTGCAAGGAGCGCCGCAGCAGTGCCCGACGAACATCACCCCGACCACGCACCGCTGGAGCTGGAGCATTTCCTGCCCTACCGGCTTTCCATCCTGTCCAACGCGGTCAGCCAGGCCATTGCCGACGACTATCAGCGCCGCTTCGACCTGAGCATGACCGAATGGCGCGTGATGGCGGTGCTGGCCCGTTTCGACGGCCTGTCCGCCCGCGAGGTGGCCGAGCGCACCCTGATGGACAAGGTGGCCGTGAGCCGCGCCCTCTCAAAGCTGGTGGAGACCGGCTGGGTCACCCGCGCCATCCACGACGGCGACAAGCGCCGCTCCGTGCTGGGCCTGAGCGAAGCCGGCTGGGCCATCCACGAAGTGGTGGCGCCGATGGCCCGCGAACACGAACGCAACCTGCTGTCCAAGCTGGACGACGAGGAGCGGAGCTGGCTGGTGCGGATTTTGGATAAGTTGCAGGCGATTGAACCGAAGTAACTCAGAAGTGAGGGGAGAGGAGTGAGAAGTGAGAGAAGGCGGCGGGCTTGCGAGCTCTCTCTCACTTCTCACTCCCCTTCCCTCACTCCTGCCTCACTTCACTCCATGCATCAATCGATTGATCAGCGGCGCGATCACGAACAGCAGCACGCCGGCGCCGGCCAGCAGGTAGAAGCTGAAGGTGAAGCCGCTGAGCGCCGAGGCCACGGTCATGCCACTTTCGCCGCTGATATGGCCGGCGAACAGGCCGGACAGGTTGTTGCCGATCGCGGTGGAGAGGAACCAGCCGCCCATCGCCAGGCCTACCAGCCGCGTGGGCGCCAGCTTGGTGGTCATCGACAGGCCGATCGGCGACAGGCATAGCTCGCCCGCGGTCTGCAGCACATAGCAAAGCGCCAGCGGCCAGAACGGAATCATGCCGTCGCTGCTCACCAGCTCATCCAGCGCATACATCAGCACCACGAAGCCCAGCGCATTGCCGAGCAGCCCCAGGCCAAATTTGCGCGGGATCGAGGGCTCCATGCGTCGCTTGTCGAGGAAGCCCCAGGCCAGCGATACCAGCGGCGCCAGCAACACGATGGCCACCGGATTGACCGACTGGAACCAGCCCACCGGGAATTCCCAGCCGCCGAACATCTGACGATCCACGATGTTCTGCGCGAGAAAGTTGAACGAGCTGCCGGCCTGCTCGAAGAACATCCAGAACAGCACGTTGAAAGCGAAGATGATCAACATGGCGATCACGCGATGCACCTGCACGCGGCCATTGCGCACCGCCTCGATCACCAGCATCACGCCCACGCCGACGAACAGCGCGGTCAGCAGCCACTGCAGCACCACGGCGCCGGCCTTGGCCATCAGCAGATAGAACACCGGGATCGCCACCAGCATGCCGAGCAGCACGTAGACCACGCGCATGCGGTTGGCCTGGTCGGGTGCGGGGCGGCCCACGCCCTTCAGTTGACGACGACCGATCCAGAACCACAGCAGGCTGATCAGCATGCCCACGCCGGAGGCACCGAACACCAGCTTGTAGTTCTGCTGCATCGGGGTATCGGTGAAATGGCTGGCCAGCCAGCCCGTGAGCAGCGGCGCGATCAGCGCGCCGCCGTTGATGCCCATGTAGAACAGCGTGAAACCGCGGTCGCGGCGCGAATCGCCCGGCGCGTAGAGCTGCCCCACCATCGAGGAAATATTCGGCTTGAACAGGCCGTTGCCGACAATGATCGTGGCCAGACCCAGCAGGAAGACCTGCTCGTTCGGCAGCATGATCATGAACAGGCCCACCGCCATCACGCTGGCGCCCAGCAGGATGGAGCGCTGGTAGCCGATGATCTTGTCCGCCACGTAGCCGCCGAACACGGCGGTGGCATAGACCAGCGCCAGATAGGCGCCATAGGTGCGGCTGGCGAAGGCCTGCCCGGCCGCATCGCCGTTGAAGAACGCCGCCACGATGTACAGCGTGAGCGCCCAGCGGATGCCATAGAACGCAAAGCGCTCCCAGAACTCCGTCATGAACAGCATCCACAGCGGGCGTGGATGACCCAGGGTCTGGGGATAGTCCGGCACCGTCGATGCGGTCGTCGTGGTTGTACTCATGTCCTGCCGTCGTCCGTCGTAATTTCTTGCGGCATCAACTTCTAACCGGGACACGTCGTGCGCGTCAAATGCGGTGCACCAAAAAAGGCGAGGAGTGAGTGGAGAGGAGTGAGGAGTGAGAGAACAGCGCCAGGCTGGCCAGCTCTCTCTCACTCCTCACTCCTCTTCCCTCACTCCTGCACTTCTCACTCCTGCCTTACCGCACGCCGTGCATCAGCCGATTGATCAGCGGCGAGATCAGCAACAGGAACACGCCCGCGCCTGCCAGCAGCCAGAAGCTGAAGGTGAAACCTGCCAGTGCGGATGCTGCGGTCATGCCGCTTTCGCCGCTGATACGCCCTGCGAGCAGGCCCGACAGGTTGCCGCCCACTGCCAGCGACAGGAACCAGCCGCCCATGGCCAGACCCACCAGTCGCGGCGGCGCCAGCTTGGTCACCATCGACAGGCCGATCGGCGACAGGCACAGCTCGCCGATGGTCTGCAGCACATAGCAGGCCGTCAGCGGCCAGAACGGGATCAGGCCATGGCTGTTGACCGAATAGGTCAGCGCATACATCAATGCGGTGAAGCCCAGGCCGTTGAACAGCAGGCCGAGGCCGAACTTGCGGGGGATCGAGGGTTCCTTGTGACGCCGCGCCAGCAGCGACCACACCTGGGTCACCAGCGGCGCCAGCACGATGATGGCCAGCGGACTGACCGACTGGAACCAGCCCACCGGGAACACCCAGCCGCCGAACATTTCGCGGTCGACCATATTGGCTGCAAGGAAATTGAACGAGGTGCCCAGCTGGAAGTAGAACATCCAGAACAGGATGTTGAACGCAAAGATGATCAGCATCGCGAACACGCGGTGCAGCTGCACGCGGTCGTGGCGCATCGCTTCCATGATCAGCATCGCCGCCACGCCGATAAACAGCAGGCCCAGCAGCCACTGCAGGCCATTGGCGCCCACGAAGGCCAGCAGCAGGTACACCAGCGGCACCGCCACCACGATGCCCAGCAGCACCCATACGACACGCATGCGGCTGGCCGCTTCCGGCGCCGGACGCCCCACCCCGTGCAGGCCGCGACGGCCAAACCAGAACCAGAACAGGCTCAGCACCATGCCCACGCCGGCCGCGCCGAACACGATGCGGTAGTTCTCCTGCATCGGCGTATCGGTGAAATAACTTGCCATCCAGCCGGTGAGCAGTGGCGCCAGCAACGCGCCGCCATTGATGCCCATGTAGAACAGCGTGAAACCGCGATCGCGGCGTTCGTCCGTCGGGCCATACAGCTGGCCCACCATCGTGGAAATATTCGGTTTGAACAGGCCGTTGCCGACCACGACCATGGCCAGGCCAAACAGGAACAAATCCTTGCTTGGCAGCATCACCACGAACAGGCCCAGCGCCATCACCGCGGCGCCGATCAGGATCGAGCGCTGGTAGCCGATGATTTTGTCGGCCACGTAGCCGCCGAAAATGCTCGAGGCGTAAATCAGCGCCGTATAAGCTCCGTAAATTTTGCTGGCCCACGCTTCGCCGGACGCGTCGCCGTGATAAAAATGGGCCACGATGTACAAGGCCAGGGCCCAGCTCACGCTGTAGAACGCGAAGCGCTCCCAGAACTCCGTCATGAACAACATCCATAGCGGACGCGGATGCCCCAGCGTCTGCGGAAAATCAGGCACCGACGCGTGCGCGGTCTCAGTGGTGTTGCTCATGCATGCCCCTTTGCAAGCGAAACGGCGCTGCACGCGCCATCAGTAGTTGTTCAATGATGAATTTCGAAGATGACACGCGCGATCAGGTGCCCAGTTCGGTGCGCACATCCAGCAACTCCGGGAAAAACTCCAGGTCCAGCGCCTTTTTCAGGAACGACACGCCGGAGGAACCACCTGTGCCGCGGCGGTGTCCGATGATCCGCTCCACCGTTTTCATATGGCGGAAACGCCAGAGCTGGAAACTCTCCTCCACATCCACCAGCTGTTCGCACATGTGGTATTCGGGCCAGAACGTTGCACGGTTTTCGTAAATGCGCTTGAGCACGGGCAACAGGCCGTCATGACGACGATAAGGCTGGGACCAGTCGCGTTGCGTCAGCTCGCCGGGCACATCGTGGCCGCGCCGCGCCAGATAGCCGAGGAATTCGTCGTACAGGCTGGGCGCTTCCAGCACCGCGCGCAGCGTGGCCTGCGCCGCAGGATCGTACGCAAACACCTGCAGCATCTGCGCGTTCTTGTTGCCGAGCAGGAATTCGATCTGCCGGTACTGCAGCGACTGGAAACCCGAGGAAGGCCCCAGCACGCCACGAAACTCCAGGTATTCGGCTGGGGTAAGCGTTTCCAGCACGCCCCACTGTTCGAACAGCTGGCGCTGCACCTGTTTCACGCGCGCCAGGATCTTCAGACATGGATCGATCTCATCGCGGCGCAGGTGCGCCACGGCGGCCTTGAGCTCGTGGATGATCAATTTCATCCACAGTTCGGCCACCTGGTGCTGCACGATGAACAGCATTTCGTCGTGGTGCGCCGGCTGGCTCAGCGGTTGCTGGGCCGACAGCAGCGTGTCCAGCCGCAGGTAGCCGCCGTAGGTCAGTCGACCATTCAGGTCGAGTTCGATACCGGCCTCGAGGTCGCGCTGATTCTCGGTCATGGCCTTCCCTGTCGCGGAAAAGCGCCATGTTAACCGGTGTTCGCCCCCACCCCGTACCACCCCGCATGCTGCACCGTGCCTTGCAGCGCAACATATCCGCCTGTAATCATTTCGGTCTTGCTCAGGGCCTTACATGCGCCGCTGGCCCCACTGGATGGGCCGCCGCCCGCCCGAGCACCCCACTTTCTCATTACTCACTCCGGGAGCGAGTCGTGTCTATCGCCGCCAAGTTTGAAATCGAATACCTCCAGTATCTCGATGCTGAAGGCAAGCAGGTCCGTGACGATCTGCCTGAATTCGCCAAGGATCTCGACCACATGGTCGAGCTGTACAAGCTGATGCTGTCGACCCGCGTGTTCGACGCCAAGTCGGTCGCCCTGCAGCGCACCGGCAAGCTCGGCACCTACGCCAGCTGCCTGGGCCACGAAGCGGCGCATGTGGGCATCGGCAGCGCCATGAAGCCCGAAGACGTGCTGGCCCCCAGCTACCGCGAATACGGCGCACAGCTGTATCGCGGCGTGCAGCCGCGCGAGGTCTACATGTACTGGGGCGGAGACGAGCGCGGCAACGATTACCAGAAAGAGCCGGCGCGCCACGACTTCGCCTGGTCGGTGCCGATCGCCACGCAGTGCCTGCATGCCGCAGGTAGCGCGCTCGCGTTCAAGATCCGCAACGAGAAGCGCGTGGCCGTGTGCACCATCGGTGACGGTGGTTCGTCCAAGGGCGACTTCTACGGCGCCATCAACATCACCGGCGCGCAGAACCTGCCGATGGTGGCCGTGATCGTGAACAACCAGTGGGCCATTTCGGTGCCGCGCAAGATCCAGTCCGGCGCGCCGACGCTGGCGCAGAAGGGCATTGCTGCCGGCCTGTTCTCCATCCAGGTGGACGGCAACGACATCATCGCCGTGCGCAAGGCGATGGAAGACGCGCTGGACCGCGCACGCAACGGCCAGGGTGGCTCGGTGATCGAGGCGGTGACCTATCGCCTGTCCGACCACACCACCGCCGATGACGCGCGCCGTTACCGCGGCGAGCAGGAAGTGAAGGACGCCTGGGCGAAGGAGCCGATGAAGCGCCTGCGCAACTGGCTGGTGGCCAAGGGCGTGTGGGACGACGCCAAGGAAGAAGCCTGGAAGGCGGAGTGCGACGACTGGATGGACAACGAGGTGAACGCGTACCTCGAGACCAAGACGCAGCCCGTCACGGCGATGTTCGACTACACCTACGCCGAAGTCCCCGCCGATCTCGCCAAGCAGCGCGATCTCGCCATCCAGCTCGACAAGAAGGCCCATTAAGTCATGGCACAGATCACCCTTATCGAAGCCGTCACCCAGGCACTCGCCTATGAAATGGCCCACGACGAGAGCGTCATGGTGCTGGGCGAAGACGTTGGCGTGAACGGTGGCGTGTTCCGCGCCACCCAGGGCCTGCAGGAAAAGTTCGGCGAACTGCGCGTGCTCGACACGCCGCTGGACGAAACCACCATTGCCGGCGTCACCGTGGGCCTCGCCGCCCAGGGCATGAAGCCGGTGGCCGAAGCGCAGTTCGAAGGCTTCATCTACCCGATGATGGAGCAGATCGCCTGCCACGCCGCGCGCATGCGCAACCGCACGCGCGGCCGCATCACCGTGCCGGCCGTGTGGCGCGCACCGTGGGGCGGCGGCATTCGCGCGCCGGAGCATCACTCCGAAGCGAACGAGCACCTGTTCACCAATATCCCGGGCCTGCGCGTGGTGATGCCGTCGTCGCCGGCGCGTGCCTATGGCCTGCTGCTTGCCGCGATCCGCGATCCGGATCCGGTGATGTTCTTCGAGCCCAAGCGCATCTACCGCCAGTACAAGGAAGAAGTGCCCGATGACGGTGAAGCGTTGCCGCTGGACGTGTGCTTCGTGCTGCGCGACGGCACCGACGTCACCCTCGTTTCGTGGGGCGCGCAGGTGAAGGAAGCGCTGGAAGCGGCCGATGCGCTGGCCGAGGAAGGCATCAGCGCCGAAGTCATCGACGTGGCCACGCTGACCCCGCTGGACTTCGACACCATCGCCGAATCGGTGCAGAAGACCGGCCGCTGCGTGATCGTGCACGAAGCCCCCAAGACCGCGGGTTTCGGCGCCGAAATCGCCGCGCGCCTGGCCGAGGAATGCATGTACGACCTGCTCGCGCCGGTCGAACGCGTCAGCGGCTACGACACGCACATCCCGCTGTTCCGCCTGGAAATGAAGTACATGCCGAGTGCCGAGCGCGTGGTGGATGCCGCCAAGCGCGCGCTGGCTGCCAGCTAAGAACATGCCCTTCGATGTCCCGGCCATGCCGGGCATCGCACAATGAACACTCCGCCTGACCACGGAATCAAACTCATGGCCGACATCAAGACTTTCTACCTGCCCGACCTCGGCGAAGGCCTGCCCGACGCCACCATCGTCGAGTGGCACGTGAAGGAAGGCGACACCATCAAGCTCGACGCTCCGTTGTGCTCGATGGAAACCGCCAAAGCCGTCGTCGACGTGCCCTCGCCGTATACCGGCAAGGTCACCAAACTGCACGGCGCCGCGGGCGACATCATCGAAACCGGTTCGGCACTGGCCGAGTTCGAGCCCGATCCGAATGCCAAGCAGCGTGCCGAGGCCGAGTCCACCGGCCACCACCACGGCCCCAAGAAGGGCACCGGCAGCGCCACAGCCGACTCGCACAAGGTCGTTGCCTCCGATGAAGGCGGCGAGATCGACAGCGGCAACGGCAAGGCCGATCGCGAAGACGAAGGCACCGTGGTCGGTGCGATGGTCTCCGGCAGCCACGTGCACGTCGAACAGGCCAGCAGCGTGGGCGGCGTCAAGGCCGTGCCGGCGGTGCGCGCGCTCGCCAAGAAGCTCAAGGTCGATCTGAGCCGCGTGAAGCCGAGCGGCGCCGATGGCGTGGTCACCATGGCCGACGTGAAGAACGCCGCCGCCAACGGCAGCGCACAGCTCGGTGCCGCACCTGCTCGCGCCGTGCACGAAGACGCCGGCCGCCACCTTGCTCCGCGCCTGCCCGAGCCCGAAGCCCGCACCGCCACCTCGCTCGCCGGCAAGCCGGTGCGCACGGCCCCGCCGAGCGTGCAGGCCAACGGCCAGCCGGAACAGCTCAAGGGCGTGCGCCGCAATATGGCCCGCGTGATGTCCGAAGCCCACGCCAACGTGGTGCCGACCACCCTGGTGGACGATGCCGACCTACACGCCTGGATCGGCAAGCAGGACATCACCGCCCGCCTGATCCGCTCCATCGTGGTGGCGTGCAAGACCGTGCCGGCGCTCAACGCCTGGTTCGACGGCAAGAACCTCACCCGCACGCTGCATCCGCACGTGGACATCGGCATCGCCGTGGACACCGAGGACGGCCTGTTCGTGCCGGCCCTGCGCAATGCCGACGTGCTCGACGGCGCCGGCGTCCGTGCTGCGATCAAGCGTCTGCGTACCGCCGTGGAAGACCGCAGCATTCCGGCGTCGGAGCTGTCGGGCTACACCATCAGCCTGTCGAACTTCGGTATGTTCGCCGGTCGCTACGCCACGCCGGTGGTGGTGCCGCCGTGCGTCGCCATCATCGGCGCGGGCAAGCTGAGCCACGACGTGGTGGCCGTGATGGGTGGCATCGAAGTGCATCGCCGCATGCCGATCTCGATCACCTTCGACCACCGCGCCGCCACCGGCGGCGAAGCCGCGCGCTTCCTTAAGGCGCTGCTGGACGATTTGGCGCTGCCGAACTAAGGCAACCCAGGCGTACGAAAAGCCCCGGCCATGCCGGGGCTTTTTTTATGTGCGAAACATTGACGGCTCGTGCACCTGCCATCGCACTACGATCCAGCGTCGCTCAACACGGACCTGCCGCCATGCATCACAGCCGACTGTGCACCATCGTGATCGACTGCCAGACGGACAACCTCGCCGACGCCGCCACCTTCTGGAGCCACGCGCTGGGCAAATCCATCGTCACCCTCGACGAGGATGGCGACGGCAAGTACGCCCGCCTCGCCACCGCCGATGACGAGCCGATCATCCTGTTGCAGCGCGTGGAGCACGACAGCCGCGTGCATCTGGATATTGAAACGGACGATATCGAGGCTGAAGTGCAGCGCATGGAGAAGCTCGGCGCCACGCGTGTGCATTGCGTACCGGATCGGTGGTGGGTGATGCAGGCGCCTAGCGGGCATCGCTTCTGCGTGGTGCGGCCGCAGCGCGAGGAGTTCGGGCCGCATCTGAATCGGTGGAGTTAGCCCAACCTAGGCTGCCCCGCTACACCTGTGGGAGCGCACCCTGTGCGCGACGCAGCGCCATGTCGCTTCCGCTCCGTAGGTTTGTCGCGCACAGGGTGCGCTCCCACAGAAGATCAGCCGTGCCGCTTCAGTAATCGCGAATGTCCAGCGCCACAAACCCGCGCACGCTGTAACCCTTCTCCGCCGCAGGCCACGACAGCGACGCCAGCAGGCGATCGCCAGCCGGCCACGCAGCATTGTCCAGCAAGGCCTCGGCAGTCACCGCCCCATCGTCGCCACGACGATAGAACAGCCGCACCCAATGCAGCTCCGGGTTCAACGACTCGCTCTGCAGCGCCGTGCGCAGCTGACCTACCAATTCAGCAGGAGGTTCGACGCCTTCCTGACTGGACAGCCACGGCGCCACGAACACATCCCAGGTGCGGATGCCGAAATCCCAGCTCTGCAGCTGCATGCGTCGATCGTCGGTGACGTACCAGCACGCCGCCAGCAGCACGTGGAATACGCCGTGTTCGAACGCGCGCAACGCATCCAGGCAACCGGCCTCGCCACCGCCGACGCCGGCGAAGCTCTCTTCGATATGGCGATCCTCGCTGATCACCACATCGACATCGAGACGACCGGGTTCGCCCGCGGCGCCTTCAAACCAGCTGGCGCGCACGGCGGGGAAATCGCCGTCCGTCATCAACCATTCTTCGTCCGGTTCCAGTTCGACGTCATGGCGTTCGAACAGGCGCAGGAGGTATCGCTGGAGATCGGCGTCTTGCATGGTCGTTTCCTGCTTCAGTGCGCGTGAGGGCGCCATACCAGCTGGCGCACGATCAGCGCCAGCACCAATACCACGACGCATGCGCCGTAACCGTAGAGCGCGGGCAGCACCTGCTGCCAGATGGCGCCGCTGGCGTGCCCGTATTGGCCCGCCGTGGGCACCGTGGCGGTGTCGAACGCCGTGCTCGCACATTCCACCGCGGCGAACGCGGCAAGCAGCAAGGCTGCGACATCGAAGTAGCGGCGCAGGCGCGTGCGCGGCAAGCTCTTGGGGTAGGACCAGAACGCCCAGCCCAGGATCAGCAACCAGGGCGCGAGCATGAGGATGGCCAGATAACGCATAGATCAGTTCACTCCATGAAAGCCGGGCGCTTTATTCCTGCGCTGCCAGTTGATCGAGCGCGCCGCGCAGGCGGCCGAGCGCTTCATCGCGGGCCTGTTCGCCGTCGTATTCCGGCGTGGCACCGACCTGGTCGCCGTCGATTTCCAGCACCAGGGCCTGCGGCTGCACCTGCACCACGGCCGATACGCTGCCCAGCTCCTTGATGCGCTTTTGCATCGCGCCGGCTGCCTTGGGGTCGGCAAACGACCGCGACAGCAGCAGCTCTTCGCCGTCGGCGGAGAACAGGCGGAAACGGAAACTGCCATCGGCATCGCGGAAGCTGGCGAAGCGCGCGGACTTGCCGCCCTTCGCGGCGGCGGCCTTGGTCTCGCCGGTGCTCGACACCACCGCCACGCCCGAACGCAGGCCAATCGCATCGCGCAGTTCGGCAATCTTCGGCGCGGCAATCGCACGTGCCTTCTTGGCGCCCTCCTGCAGGATCTCTTCGATCACGGCCGGGCGCGCCATCAAGGCGTTGTAGCTTTCGCGCATGGGCGCGACATCCACTTCCAACCGCTCGAACAACACCTGCTTGGCCTCGCCCCAACCCAGTCCGTCCACCAGGGCCTGGCGAAACGCCGTGGATTCGGCCTCGCTGGCAAACGCGCGGAAGATGGTGAACAGCGAGGAGCTGTCCGGATCCTTCGCTTCGCCCGGCAGGCGCGAATCGGTGACGATGCGCATGATGGAATCGCGCAGGTGTTTCTGGCCGCCGGCAAACAGCGGAATGGTGTTGTCGTAACTCTTGGACATCTTGCGGCCATCGAGTCCGGGCAGCGTCGCCACCTGCTCCTCGATCACCACTTCGGGCAACGCAAAGAATTCGCGGCCGTAGATATGGTTGAAGCGCTGCGCGATGTCGCGCGCCATCTCGATGTGCTGGATCTGGTCGCGCCCCACCGGCACCTTGTTCGCGTTGAACGCGAGGATGTCGGCCGCCATCAGCACCGGATACATGTACAGGCCGGCGGTGATGCCGGCATCGGGGTCCTCGCCGGTTTCCGTGTTCTTGTCCACGGACGCCTTGTAGGCATGCGCACGATTGAGCAAGCCCTTCGCGGTGACGCAGGTGAGGAACCAAGTCAGCTCCGGAATTTCCGGAATATCGGACTGGCGATAGAACGTGACCTTCTGCGGATCGAGGCCCGCGGCCAGCCACGTGGCGGCAATCTCCAGGCGCGAACGCTCGATGCGCGCCGGATCATCGCTTTTGATCAACGCGTGGTAGTCGGCCATGAAGTAGAACGCATCCACGTCGTCGCGCCTGCTCGCAGCGACCGCCGGGCGGATCGCGCCGACGTAATTGCCCAGGTGTGGCGTGCCGGTGGTGGTGATGCCGGTGAGTACGCGGGTCTTCATGTGCTGGTTTCTTTGTCTTGTCGGGTGTTGGCGATCAGCGGATCAGGGTGGACTTGCCGAACAGCGACTCCACCAGGTCCACGGCCAGGCGCGCGGTCTGGTTCTTCTTGTCGAAGGCGGGATTGAGTTCGACGATGTCCAGCGAACTGACATGGCCACTGTCCGCGATCATCTCCATGCACAGCTGCGCCTCACGATAGTTCGGGCCGCCGCGCACCGTGGTGCCCACGCCCGGCGCGATGGTCGGGTCGAGGAAATCCACGTCGAAGCTCACGTGCAGATGCGTGTTCTCGTCCACGCCGGCCAGCGCTTCTTCCATCGTGCGCTTCATGCCCACTTCGTCGATGTGGCGCATGTCGAAGATGCTCACCTGCGACTCGCGCACGAGACGCTTTTCGCCTTCATCCACCGAACGGATGCCGATCTGGCGGAACGCCGCCGCGGAAGTGGCCGGTACGTGGCCGCCCATCTCGATCAATTCCTTCGGTCCGTTGCCGCACAGGCAGGCCACCGGCATGCCGTGGATATTGCCCGAAGGCGTCGCATCGGCCGTATTGAAGTCGGCGTGCGCATCCAGCCACAGCACGCGCAGCGTCTTGCCCGTTTCACGGCAATGACGCGCGATGGCGCTGATCGAACCGATCGCCAGGCAGTGGTCACCACCCAGCATCACCGGCACGCGGCCGGCGGTGAGTTCAGCGTAGATCGCCTCATGCACGGCCTGGTTCCAGGCCACCACTTCGGGCAGATGGCGGTAGCCGTTCACCGGCGGCTGCCACGGATTGAGCGGTCCCTGCAGGTTGCCGCGATCGACCACCTCCAGCCCGCGCTTGGCCAGCCGAGCGGCGAGATTCGCTACGCGCAGCGCTTCGGGTCCCATGGACGCGCCGCGATGTCCCGCACCAATGTCCGTGGGAACGCCGATCAGGGAGAGTGCCTTGTTGACCATGAAAACCTGCAATGTCAAAGCGGAATGCGAGTCGTCCTAGTGTGCCAGAGGCAGACGACGTTGCCGCCATGTGTTCAAACTGCCGTCCAGCAGTCGCACATGGGTATAGCCCAGCGATGTAAGCGTTTCCTGCGCCCTGGCGGCACGCTTGCCGGAGACGCAATACACCACGATCTCGCTGTCGCGGGGCACACCGAGAACGCCGGCGCGGCTGGCCAGCTGATCCACCGGGATATTGAGCGCACCGGCGATGTGGCCATCGCGGTATTCGTCGGACCCGCGCACATCCAGCAGCACCGGCGCCTGCCCGGACTGCTGGCGTTGCAGCAGTTGCGAAGCGTCGAGCGGCGCATCCGCCGCGGCGGTGGCAGAACTCATGCCCGCCAGCATCAGCAGTGCGGCCAGGTGGGCCTTGAGCATGCGGGGAACCCTCGATCTGGTGCCGGCAGCAGGAGTCGAACCCGCGACCTACTGATTACAAATCAGTTGCTCTACCAACTGAGCTATACCGGCGAAGAAGCGAAGTCTAACAGGCCCCCACGGCTCAACGCCAAAGGCCTCAGAAGCAGCCGGTGCTGTGCGAACCCACGCCGCGCACGCGATTGCGCCAGTCGGCGTGGCCGTTGTCGGCGATCACCACGTCCAGCCAGTACTCGGCCACGCTTTCGGTGCGCTCGGTCATCTGCGCGGGGAAGCCGGCGGCGACCACTTGTTCGCGGCGACGGCGGGCGTTGGCGGGATCCTTGAACAGGCCCAGCGAGATGGTGTTGGACTGGTCGCCCGAGCTGACCACGAAGTATTCGCCGACGTTGGCGGCAGCCAGACGACGGCCCAGCTCCAGCGCCTTGTCGCGGGTGCCACCGCCCGGCAGGTAGACCCACCAGCCGGTGGTCTGCGTGGTCTGCTCCTGGCGCTGGCGCATGCGTGCGGCCTGGCTGGTCAGCGCACTGCGCGCATTGCGCATGTCGACCTGGGTGGCAAACGGGCCCAGGGCCATGCAGGTATAGGTGTTCGGTCGCGACGGCGGTGGCGGCGCCGGTGCAGGCGTGGCGGCCTGAGCCACGGGCGCCGCATTGCTGGACGCCGGGCCTGCCGAGGTGGCCGCCGCAGCGGCGCCGATGCTCGTTGCCGGCGCCGCCGGTGCGGGCGCGCTGGACGGCGCCGACGGACGCTCGCTCAGCAGGTGCAGCTCGGGCACGCCGGCATCGGTGGCGCTGCGGCCGTGCACGTCGTCCTGGCCCAGCAGCAGCCACGCGCCCACCGCAATATTGAGCGCGATCAGCAGGACAAAGAGCAGGCGCAGGAACATCGATGATCCGTCAGGCAAGCGGCGGGGGGAGCGGGCATTTTAGGGAGCCTGCTCGATGGATGTATGTGCGTCGGACCACACGGACAGTCCGCGCAGCACGCTGTCCTGGCTCAGGCGAGCCGGATGGGCGATCAACGGCGCCAGCGCCTCGGCATCGCCGCCGCCCAGGATCAATTGTGGGGAGCCGCCCAATGGTTCGGACATGTGCGCGACAAAACGTTCCACCAGCGCCGCCGCCGCCTGCCAGCAACCCGAAGCGACGGCATCGGGCGTGTTGTCGGCCGCGTCCAGCACCTGGCCGGGGCGATCGACCAGCACGCGTGCCGTCGCGCCCAGCAGCGACTGCTGCATCAACTGCGGTCCCGGCGCGATCAAGCCGCCGAGATGGCGGCCATCGGCGTCGAGCGCGTCGAGCGTGAGCGCGGTACCCACGCCGGCAAGCACGCACGGAGCGAGCCCCTCGGCGCGAGCGGCCACCATACCGAGGAAACGGTCGACCCCAAGGCGCCCCGGTTCGGCATAGGCGTTGCGCACGCCACAGGCTTGCGCCGGCGTGCGCAGCCAGGTGGTGGTTCGCGCGAAGCAGGTCGACGCCACGGCGGCGATCTGCGCCTCGCGGGCGCCATCCACCACCGAAGCGCCAAATACATCGGCAGGTATCGCCAGATCCCGCCACGCTTCATGCAGCACGAGCGCGACATCCTCGTTCCACGCCACAGCGCCCTGCTCGCGCCATTGCGAGCCCTCGCGCAGCGCCCACTTCAAGCGCGTGTTGCCGAGATCGAGCAGCAGTCTCATGCGCGACGCACCGTCACGTCGGCGCTGTCGATGCGATGCAGTCCATCATCGGCCTGCAGCAGCAAGGCGCCGCGCGCATCCACGCCCGCGCCGACGCCTTCCAGCGTGGCCTGCGGACCCTGCACGCGCAGCGGCTTGCCACGCAGCAGGTCATGGCGCGCGTATTCGTCGACGAAGGCCGCGAAGCCCTCGCGCTCAAACTGTTCCAGTCCCTCAGCCAACGCGGCCATCAGCGCGGCCGCCACGCGATTGCGATCGGGCGCGCGGCCGGCCAGCGTGGCCAGATCGTTCACCGGCTGGCCCGCCTGTTCGTGCAGGGCCGCGGTGAGGCGCACGTTCAAACCCACGCCGATGATGGCCGCGCACGGGCCCTGATATTCGCCGCCCAGTTCAACCAGGATGCCGGCGAGTTTGCCGCCGTCACTCAGCACGTCGTTCGGCCATTTCAAGCCGGCACCCTCGATGCCCAAGGCAGCGAGCGTGCGCATCACGATCACGCCGACCGCCAGCGACAGGCCCGACAGCGCAGCAAAGCCGCCGTCGAAGCGCTTGAGGCAGGACAGGTACACATTGAGACCCGGCGGCGACAGCCACGAACGGCCGCGACGGCCGCGCCCCGCGGTCTGGGTTTCCGCCAGCACCATGCTCAGGTCGGGCAGGTCGGCCTGGCGGCGCTGGATCTCACTGGAGGTCGAGTCGATCTCCCAGTGCAGCTCCAGGGTGCCCATGCGCATGGCCAGCCTGGCGGGCAGCAGGTCACGCAGCGTGGGCAGATGCAGCAACTGCACCGGCCAGGGCAGGCAGTAGCCAGCCGTGCCACGCGATTCCACCGGAACGCCACGTGCACGCAATGCCTCGACCTGCTTCCAGATGGCCGCGCGGGTCACACCCGTGCGTTCGGCCAGCTGGGCGCCCGACACCATGCCACCGTCCGCCAGCGCCACGAGCAAGTCCTGCGCCTGCATCAGGCGACATCCCGCGCCGATTGACCGCGTTGGCGGCGTCCGTGGCGTGTTGGGGACAGGATCAGAGAGCGTGACATCGAGCGATTCTAGCCTGCCGGGGCAGCCCAACGCCCGTCGTCACGTGGCTGGGAGTCCATGACTTCTGGGACTCGCAAGCCTTGCGCGAGGGTTACGCAGGCACTGGTATCACCGCGATTTTTCTGCCAGCATCGGGCTCTTCGATTGCGGATCAAGGGGTTGAGCCGCCATGGGCTTCGGGAAGTTCTTACTTGGCTGTGTTCTATGCGTCGGCAGCGTCAGCGCTGCATCGGCCATGGATGCGGACGGCCAGGATCTGAGCTCCATGCAGCGCACCGTGGACACGGGCTCGGGCAGTCATGACGGCGCGAGCGGCAGCGGGGGCGATGCCCTGGGTCTGTCGCGCGAAGCCAACACCACCCCTGCCGCTTCTTCTTCGTCCAGCGACAACTGCCCCACCACGGCCCCGGCGCGCGCGCCGCGCAGCCGTCAGAACCATATCGGCTGGCAGTCCTTGTTGCCGGGCTCCATCCAGTAACGACACCAAGCCGTGTCGGCTTCCTGGTGGCGGCGCTTAGGCGCCTATGTCTCGCCTCCCCCGCTTGCTGAAAAGCCCTGGCGTATTGCGCTGGAAGGTTGCCCGCTGGCCCAACGCCTCGACCACGCACGCCAGCATGAACTGCGTCGGCTCGTGGGTGTGTTTCTGGCACGCAAGCGCTTCCACCCGCTGGCCGGTGTCGAGCTGTCCGATGCCGACCGCGCCCTGATCGCCATGCAGGCCTGCCTGCCCGTGCTTCGCCAAGGCCCGCGCAACCTGCGCGGCTGGCGCGACATCCTGGTGTATCCCGGCGAGTTCCGCGTGAAGCGCAGCCATCACGACGACCGCAGCGGCGTAGTCACCGAGAGCGAGGATGTACTGATCGGCGAAGCCTGGGAACACGGCCCGCTGGTGTTGTCACTCGCCGATGTGCAGCTCGACCTTGCGCATCCCTGGGACGGCTACAACGTGGTCGTGCACGAGATCGCGCACAAACTCGACATGCTCGATGGGCCGCCAGATGGTGTGCCGGTGCTGCCCACGCATATTCCGCGACGCCAATGGATCGTCGCCTTCCAGCGTGCGTTTGATCTGTTGTCGAACGACGTGGCGCGCGGGCGCGACACCTTGATCGATCCTTATGCCGCCGAAAGTCCGGATGAATTTTTTGCCGTGGTGAGCGAGCTGCATTGGTCGCAGCCTTCGGTGTTGCGCCGTGCGGATGCTGCTGTGGCGGGATTGCTTGAAGCGTATTACGGTCCGTCGCCTGCGCCGGGTTGATGCTGCGTAAGAGCAGCCATCCGCAGCACACCACTGTGGGAGCGCACCCTNNGCGGTACATCCAAGCGTGGCCGTCGCGCACAGGGTGCGCTCCTACAAGGGTGCGCACGTCGTGGGGCGCAGGTAAGAGATGATGGACGGCTATTTGTAGGAGCGCACCCTGTGCGCGACCAACCTACGGAGCGGTACACCCCAGCGCTGCGGTCGCGCACAAGGTGCGCTCCTACAAGGGTGCGCTCGTCGTGGGGCGCCGGTGAAGGAATGCGGACGGCTATTTGTGGGAGCGCACCCTGTGCGCGACAAGCCTACGGAGCGGTACATCCAAGCGTGGCTGTCGCGCACAGGGTGCGCTCCCACAGACAAGCGCGGCGGCAGGCGCGGCACGCCGTTCGCAACGTGCTGGCCAAAGC
>NZ_JPLA01000044.1 GCF_001010355.1 Dyella japonica DSM 16301
CAGGGTGCGCTCCTACAGAGTGAAGCAGGGAATCCATGCCTGACGTACTGATTGCCGACGATCACCCGCTGTTTCGCGACGCCCTGCAACGCGCCGTGGTGGCGGCCGTTCCCAACGCCAACGTGCACAGCGCGGACAGCGTGTATTCGCTGCTGAGCCTGATCGAGCAATATCCGGACGCCGAGTTGCTCCTGCTCGACCTGCACATGCCTGGCGCGCGCGGCTACTCCGCACTGGCGCATATCCGCGGACAGAACCCGGGCCTGCCGACCATCGTGGTGTCCGGTCATGAAGATGTGCAGGTCGCGCGACGCGCGCTTGCGCATGGCGCATCGGCCTATATTCCAAAGTCGACGCCGGGCGAAGACATCATCACCGCCATCCGCAAGGTGCTCGATGGCGATGTGTGGCTACCGCACCAGCTGGTCGGCGGCGGTACCGCACTCAAGCCGGACGAAGCAGCTGTTGCCGATCGCGTCGCCACACTCACGCCGCAGCAGTTCCGCGTGCTCACCATGATCGCTGAAGGTCTGCTCAACAAGCAGATCGCCTACGACCTGGGCGTCTCCGAAGCCACGGTAAAGGCGCACATGACCGCCATCATGCGCAAACTGGGCGTCAACAACCGCACCCAGGTCGCACTCGCTGCCAGCCATCTGGCCATCGACCAGGAAGCGATGCCGTCGCTGCCGGCAGACGAAGAAAGCTGATTCGCGCCGGCCCGCAGGGGCACACCCTTGTGGGAGCGCACCCTGTGCGCGACAAACCTACGAAGCGGTACACCACAGCGTGGCCGTCGCGCACAGGGTGCGCTCCCACAGACGAGCGAGCACGCCCGGGAGACTCGCCAAAGCCGATGTGCGGCAAACGCTCCACCGCGCTCTAAGCCATCGTCTGCCTGCGCACCAACGCGCTCAACAACGCCCGCAACGCCGCCGGCCTGACCGGCTTATGCAGAATCGGATACCCCAAGGCCCGCGCGCGCTGCTTCAACTCGCTGCTGCCATCGGCGGTAATCATCGCGATCGGCGGCAAATCACCCAGCTCCGTGCGCAGTGCTTCGAGCGCCTGCAAGCCGTCCATTTCATCGGTGAGATGGTAGTCGGCCAGGATCAGGTCGACGCCACCGCGACGCAGTTCCTGCTCGGCCTCCGCCACATCGATCGCGGTGCGGCAATCCACACCCCAGCGCTGCAGCAGCGCGCGCATGCCGTCGAGGATGGAGGTGTCGTTGTCCAGACAAAGCACGGTGAGTGGCAACTGCTCGTTCGATACCGGATGCACATTCGTGCGCCGGCGCGGTATTGCACTTTCGGCGCGCGGCACGCGCACGGCGAAGCGGCTGCCCTTGCCTTCGCGCGAGACCAGCTCGAGCTTGTGATGCAGGATGCCGGCGATGCGCTCGCAAATGGAAAGGCCCAGTCCCAAACCTTTTTCACCCCATGGCGATGGGCGATCCAGTCGCTGGAACTCGCCGAAGATGCGCGCACGTTGTTCCGCCGCGATGCCAGGTCCGGTGTCCCATACTTCCAGCCGCACTTCATCTCCCATGCGGCGTGCACCAACCAGGATGCCGCCTTCGCGCGTGTAGCGCAGTGCGTTGGAAATGAAGTTCTGCAGCACGCGACGCAGCAGCTGTGGATCGCTGCGCACGGCCAGCTTCGTCGGCACCACACGCAGTCGCAGTCCGCGCTGCTGGGCAATCACGGCAAACTGTGCCATCAGCGATTCGAACAGATCCGACAACGCCACATTGCTGATGTCCGCGCGATAGCTGCCGGCATCCAGGCGTGAGGTATCGAGCAGTGCGTCCAGCAAATCTTCGGCGGCGCGGAACGAGGCGTCGATGCGCTCGGCCAGCAGGCTGGCTTCGCCATCGAGCCCGGGATGCTGACGCAGCGCGGCGGTGAACAAACGCGCAGCGTTCAACGGTTGCAGCAGGTCATGACTCGCCGCCGCCAGGAAGCGCGTCTTCGAGGCATTGGCCATTTCCGCTTCGCGACGCGCGTGGGCAGCGGAGTTGAGCGCCTCGCTGAGCTCGGCCGTGCGCAGATCCACGCGCTGCTCCAGGTTCTCGTTCGCCTCGATCAGCGCCTGCTCGGCATGCTTGTACGCCGTGACATCGGTATAGGTGGTGACATAGCCGCCACCGGGCAGCGCGCGCCCGCGCATCTCGATCACCGAACCATCGGGACGGATACGCTGGAACACATGCGGTGAACCGGCATGCATATGGCCAAGTCGCTTGGTCACATGCGCCTCGACTTCACCCGGACCCAGTTCACCGTGCTCGGCGTTCCAGCGGATCAGGTCGGCCACCGGCACGCCGACGTAGACCATGCCGTCGGGGTAGTCGAACAGTTCGAGATAACGGCGATTCCACGCGACCACCCGCATGCTCGCGTCGATCACGCTGATGCCTTGCGACACATTCTCCAGCGTGGTGGACAACAGTTCGCGATTGAAGCGCAGTTCCTGCGAGGCTTCGTCCATCAAGGCCATCGCTTCGGCGATATCGAGACCCGAGCCAGACAGCGCGCCCATCAGGATGCGTCGCGCACTCGCAGCGCCAACGGCGGAAGCAAGCAAGCGCTCGGTGTATTGGATGAGCGCGCGATCGGCTGCCTCGCTGGCTTGCAGCGGTTTGCCGCGGCGCTCGCCATAGTCCTCGAACGCACGCTGGCTGCTGCGCTCGCCGACAATGCGTTCGGCGATGGTGCGAAGATCCGCCACGGCCACGCGGCCACGCCAGTCGCCCGCGCCGCGGCTGTCGATGGCGTAGGGGTCGATGAACATCGCCGCGTGCAGGCGCTCTTCCAGGTTGGGGCGAAAGCGCAGGGAGACGAAGATCAGGCAGGCCACGTTGACCAGCAGCGACCAGAACGTGCCGTGCATCACCGGATCCCATCCACTCAGATGGAACAGCGCCTGCGGCTGCAACCAGCTCAGATGCATCGGGCCCGTATCCAGCCAATCCGCCTCGCGGTTCAGCCCTGGCAGCAACAAGGTGTAGGCCCACACCAGGAAGCCCGCACCCAGTCCGACCGCCACGCCTTTTCGGCTCGCGCCTCGCCAATAAAGCGCCGCGACAATGCCTGGCGCGAATTGCGCGACGGCCGCAAACGCAAGCAAGCCCGTAGTGGCGAGATTGGTGGTGTCCGCCACCACGCGGTAATAGACATAGGCCATCGCGGCCAGCGCGATGATGGCGATGCGTCGCACCAGCAACACCAGCTGCGACAGGTCGGCGCGCTGCTCGAGCTTGAGCGCGTGTATGCGCAGCAGCATCGGCATCACGATGTCGTTGCTGATCATGGTGGACAACGCCACGCAGGCCACGATCACCATGCCGGTCGCGGCGGAGAACCCACCGATAAAGGCGAGCAAGGCCATGCCGCGATCGCCGTAGGCCATCGGTAGGGTGAGTACCCAGGCATCCTTGTTGCCGGCCTGCAATTGCGGCACGTGCAAGCCTGCCGCCACGATGGGCAGCACGGCCAGGCTGACGATCACCATGTAGATGGGAAACAGCCAGCGTGCGCGCGAGACGTCGTGCGGGTCCTCGCATTCCACCACACCGATCTGGAATTGCCGTGGCAGACAGAACATGGCGCAGAAGGCGAGCAGCGTCTGCGCGAGAAAACCAGGCGAGACGCCTTCGGAAAATTGCTGGACCGGCAACTGCGTGGTGACCGCCCAGCCCGGTCCACGCCACAGCGCATACCCGGCCAAGGCGATGAACACCACGAGCTTGATCAGCGATTCGACCGCGATGGCCAGCATCATGCCGTGGTGATGTTCGGTGGCATCGATGGTGCGCGTGCCAAACAGGATCGCGAAGGTGGCCAGCAGGATCGCGCACCACAGCGCGCTGTCGCTGAACTGCGAGGTGCCCGCCGGCGACGGGGTGCCGAGCACCGCATAGGACATCGCCACCGCCTTGAACTGCAGCGCCAGGTACGGCACCACGGCAATCACCGCGATCACCGCCACCAGGGCGGCCAGGCCATGCGACTTGCCGAAGCGAGCGCCGATGAAGTCGGCAATGGAAGTGATATTGCGCTGGCGAGCCAGCAGCACCAGGCGCCGCAGCAAGCCAAAGCCGAACACGAACAACAGGATCGGGCCGAGATAGATCGGCAGATAGCTCAGGCCTTCGCGCGCTGCCGTGCCCACTGCGCCATAGAAGGTCCACGACGAGCAATACACCGCCAGCGCGAGGCTGTAGACGATCGGACGCAGCCGCGGTTGCCGCGGGTAGAGCGGTCGGCGATCGCCCGCATAGGCGACCACGAACAGCAACCCGACATACAGCAGCGAAACCAGCAGCAGCAGCCATCCGGCAATCAAGCGGTGTTCTCCGAGATGAGGGCTTCCTGCGGTGGCTGAAACCGGGGTGCCGTTCCTGGCGACCGCCGTGCTTGTAAGTATCGCCCCTTAGCCGGCAACATGGGCAGATGATCACGACCGACGGCCAGACACCGGCCGAGCTGGCTGCGCAGCTGGGTGACGAGGATATTCACGTCTGGCGGCTCGCCTATGACCACCATCAGGGCCGCGCGCCTCTGCTGGCGATGTTGGGCGGCTATCTGGGCGTAAGCGCAAGCGCGGTGGAACTTCAGATTTCCGAGCACGGGCGCCCGGAGCTGGCGGGCAGCCAGCGCGATGCGTTTTCGTTCAATTGGTCGCACAGCCACGACCAGGCGCTGATCGCCATCGCGCGCGGCGTGCTGCCGGGAATCGACCTGGAACGACTGCGCCCGCACCCCAAGGCCGTACCCATCGCACAGCGCTATTTCAGTCCGGACGAAACGGCCGCGCTCGAGGCGTTGCCGGTCGACCAGCGTGATCGCGCCTTTCTGGAGCTATGGACGGCCAAGGAGGCGGTGCTCAAAGCCGTTGGCCGCGGCCTGGCGTTCGGGCTGCATCGCTTGAGCATCAGCGGGCCATCCCACCTGCCGGTGCTGCATCGACTGGAAGGCTATGAGCCCCGGCAGTGGCAGCTGCATCGCCTTATTCTGGATGACGCCCATGTCGGCACACTGGCCTGGCAGGGCGCACCGCGTCGCATCCGGCAGTGGACACTTGCCGGTACGGATTGATCGGCGCAATGTGTGCAACCCGCCGTTGTGACGCTCTGCCAGAGCCCTTGCGAGAGCGCACCGAACGGTAGCGAGGCCGGCAAGGCCCGCGTAAAGGAATCGGCGCGTAGCAGCGAGTCGATCAGGATCCAGGCGCCAAGTGCGCCTGCATGATCGTCGCTTACGCATAGTGTCAGCGGCTTGAAGCCTCTCAACGAGTGTTGTCCCACCCATGACCCTGCTCAGCGTCAACGTCAACAAGATCGCCGTACTGCGCAATTCGCGCGGCGGCAGCGAACCGGACATCCTGCGCGCCGCGCACACCTGCATCGATGCGGGTTGCGGCGGCATCACCGTGCATCCCCGGCCCGACCAGCGGCACGTTCGTCCTGACGACGTGCGGGCATTGGCGGCAGTGACCCGCGGTCGCGTCGAATACAACATCGAGGGCAATCCGTTCGCCGGTCCGCGTGGCAGCTATCCGGGCCTGATCGAACTCGCGCGCGAAGTGCGCCCGACCCAGGTCACCCTGGTGCCGGACGGCGACGGCCAGATCACCTCCGATCATGGCTTCGACCTCACGCGGGATATCGAGACTCTGAAGCCGCTGGTCGCCGCGCTCCGCGACATCGGTTGCCGTGTAAGCCTGTTCGTCGATTCAGGAGCGACCGGCTTTGAAGAGGCGATGGCCATCGGCGTTCAGCGCATCGAGATCTACACCGGCCCTTACGCGCAGGCCTTCGAAGAAGGGCAGGTGCAGCAGGAGCTCGAGCGCTGCGCGGACACCGTACGGCGCGCCCAGCACGCGGGCCTGGCCGTGAATGCCGGACATGATTTGAGCCAGGCCAACCTGGGCACGTTCAAGGCCGCGATTCCCGGCCTGGCCGAGGTGTCGATCGGACACGCGTTGATAGGCGAGGCCCTGTACGAGGGCATGGCGACGACCGTGCGGAAATACCTGCAGATCCTGCGCTGAACTCGTAGCTGCCTCGCCGGTACCGGGCACTGCAGCGTGCGTGTCCGGAAGCATTGGCCTGTGCGGCTTGCAAGCGTTTAGCCATCCATACGTCCGGACGATGGCGCGTCGCCAAGCCGCGCATACTGGCGACCGAGCTTTCGACAGACGAAAAAAACCCCCGCACTGGGCGGGGGTCCAAAGGGTAGTCTTGCGGTAATGCCTTGCGGTATTACTGAATTACTGACCTTCAGTGAAGCCGATCTTGGTGAGGCCGTAGCTCTTCGCATCAGCCAGCACACGAGCAACGTGCTCGTACGCCACACCGTCGTCCGCGTTGATCTGCACTTCCGGCTGCTTGGCCGGATCGCCCAGACCACCGATCACCGCGAGCTGCGCCTTGAGGCCCAGCTCATCCACCGGCGTATCGTTCCAGTACAGCGCACCGGACTGGTCGATCTTGAGGCGAACTGGCTCCGGCGGATTCTCCGGCTGCACGATGTTCGGATTCGGCTGCGGCAGGTCGATCTTCACTTTATGGGTAAGCATCGGCGCCGTGATCATGAAGATGATCAGCAGCACCAGCATCACGTCGACCAGCGGCGTGACGTTGATGTCAGCCATTGGCCCCTTACCACTTCCAGAACTGAATGCCATGACCCTTACTCCTTGCCGGTCGTCATGAAGCCGACGTGCACCATGCCGGATTCCTTGGCGTCAGCGAGGACCTTCTTGACGATCTTGTATTGCGTGGTCTTGTCCGCTCGGATCTGAAGCTCAGGCTGCGGCGTCAGCGTCGCCTTCACCGCAAACTGGGCTTTCAGTTCCGCCTCGGTGACTTCGACGTCATCGAGATACAGCGTGCCATCAGGCTTCACGGCCAAGTCCATCGGCGTCACCTGCTCAGTATCCGGAACCTTCGGATTGGCAGTCGGCAGCTCGACGGTGATTCGATGGGACATCAGCGGCGCGGTGATCATGAAGATGATCAGCAACACCAGCATTACGTCGACGAGCGGCGTAACGTTGATCTCCGACATCGGGCCGCCGGAATCGCCTCCGGTACTCATTGCCATGGGTCAGATCCTCACTTGCCTTCGACGCGAGCGCCGGTGGCGAAGAAGTCGTGCAGGTCATGCGCAAACTCGTCGAACTGAGCGTACGTCAGACGGTTGGAGCGGTTGAAGAAGTTGTAGGCGAGCACGGCCGGGATAGCGGTGAACAGACCGAAGGCGGTCATGATCAGAGCTTCACCCACCGGACCGGCCACAGCTTCCATCGAAGCGTTGCCCGACGCGGAGATCTTGATCAGCGCGTGGTAGATGCCCCACACGGTACCAAGCAGACCGATGAACGGTGCCGACGAACCGACCGTGGCGAGCAGGGTCAGGCCGCCTTCCAGACGCAGGCTCTCGCGAGCCACGGCCTGGCGCAGGGCGCGATCGATGAACTCGGAGCGGCTCAGCGACTCGGCGAGGCGACCACCGCCGGCCGAAGCCTGCTGATGGTGAGCGACGGCCGAAGCGGCGTCGAGGGCGATCTTCGAGAACGGTTCGCCCTTGGGCTGGGCTTCGAGTTCGCGAATAGCGTCCTGGGTGGAGCCATTGGCCCAGAAGCCGTTGATGACCTTGTCAGCGCGGCCGCGAACCATGGAGTTGCGGATGGCGTTGGCGACAATGAAGTACCAGGAAGAGAAGGACATCACCACCAGCACCACGAACACGATCCAGCCAAGCGGATCGAAGTTGTGGATAAGGTGATCGAAGCCCATCGACTTCATGGCTTCGGCGTTGGTGGTACCGCCCGCGGGGGCCGGAGAAGTTTGCAGGAACATAACGCTACCCTTGGAAAGTCAAGCGTGAACTGATTGACCGTAACCGAAGTTACAGCTGATTGAGATTGAAATTGACCGGGACGCGGACATAGCCTTCCGTCTTTTGCCCGTTCCTTATGTTCGGATTGAAGCGCCACTTGCGTGCCGTTTCAATCGCGGCCTGATCCAGCTCGCGATAACCGCTGGACGATTCCACCTTGATGTCCTTAGGTGTGCCGTCCACGTCCACCAAGATCATCAGCGTGACCGTGCCCTCGTGACGCTGGCGAATAGCCTGCGGCGGATACTTGGGCTGAATACGGCTGTTATAGCTGATGTCCTGACTGGCTGTGATATCTGCAGGCGGTGCCGGAGGAGCAGGCGGTGCCGGCGGAGCCGCAGCAACAGCATTATTGGATCTTTCTTCCACAGCCGGCGGCGGAGCCGGCGGCGGCGGTGTCGGCGGCGGCTTGACCTGCTGAATGATCTTCGGCGGCGGCTGCTTCGGCGGCTCCGGCGGCGGCGGCGGCGGTGGCGGTGGCGGCGGAGGAGGCTCGATAAAGTTGACCTGGACCGTGCGTTCTTTTTCTTTCTGTACCTGCTTCGGCGGTGCCATGGGCGCCACCAGCAACAGGAACGCGAACGCATGCAGCGCAATGGCTACGGCCAGCGCCCAGGTACGCCTCCAATTGAACGGCCCTTGGCCGGTTGCTTCGTTACTTGAGGCCATCTGTCACTATCTGGAGCTAATCAATCGGTAAGACGTGGTCACGGTTTCCTGCGGCAAATCGATCCAAACGGATGACGTTTGCCACTGGACGGGAACACGGAAGGGTTTCAACGGTACAACAGCACATGGCAAATGTATAGCACTTGTGAGGCAGACATATGGACGTCCATCTGCCTCGCAGTTGTTACACGTTCTGCCTTACTTGCTCGCGCCCTGCGCCTTCAGCCAAGCCTTTGCTTTGGCGGAGGTTTCGGGATCCTGTGCGGCCTTCTCCATAGCTGCAATCGTGCCCGGCTTGTCCTTCAGGCCACGACACGCTTCGGCCAGCAACATATAAGCCGTGCCCTTGTGCTGCACGCCCTTGTCGATGCCCTGCTGGATGACGGTCTTCGCGTCGCTGAACTTGCTCTCCTGAATGAGCAGCTGGCCAGCGCGGATATTCGCCTCGCCGTCCTTCGCCATCGGGATAGCCTTCTGGTAAGCCGCCAACGCGCCCGACGTGTTGTCGGCCATGTAGGAAGCCGTACCAAGCAACGTGTAGTTCTCGGCAGTGGAAGTCACCACGCCCTTGCTCAGGCCTTCCTGAAGGACGGCAACCGCCTTGGTGGCCGGCTCTTTCTGGTCGCCGCTCTGCTGGCCCGAGACCAGGTAGAGCTTGGCAAGATTGACGTAGTCCTTCTCGGTCTTGAGCTGACCACTGGCGCGTGCCTTCTCCATCAGCGCAATCGCTTCGGGATACTTCTGCGCCTGCATCAGCACGGCCACGGCGTTGTTCAATGCGTTCGGATCATTCGGGTTGGCTGCGAGCTGCTGCTGCGCCACCTGGGCGGCCTGGTCGCCCTGGCCGGATTCGGAGTAGCTGGCCATCAGGATCTGGTTCCAGCTGTCGTTCGGCTTGTCGGTCATCGACTGCGCCTTCTTGATGGCGGCAATCGCTTCCGGGAACTTCTCGAGGCGGTAGTAGGCATTGCCTTCGAGTGCGTACGACTCGGCGGTTTCCTTCTTGCCTTCGGCGCGCCACTTCTCAACCGTGTCGATGCTCGGCTGGTACTGCTCATTGGCCAGGTAGAACTGGGCGAGCATGTACTCGAGCTGGAAGTAGGTGTCGTTCGGCATGGTGCCGTTGTCGAGCGCGCGCTTGAGCAGATCGATCGCGCCCTTCACGTCGCCGTCGTTGTAGTGCACGTTCGCCAGACCCTGCAGGGCCAGCGCTTGCGCATACTTGCTCTTGCTGCCGTCGGCGATCGGCTGGAGGATCTGGATCGCCTTGTCCTTGTCCTGGTTGTTGACTGCGTCGAGGCCTTCGTTGATGGCCTTCTGGTCCTTCTCGCTGGTCAGGTCCAGCTTCGGTTCCTTGCGCGTGGCGTTGGGGTACAGCGCTTCCTTCTTGTCCTTGGAAGAGCTGTCGCTCGCGATGACCGGGGTGCTCACCACGGCCAGGGCCAGCGCCGAACCAGCGAGCATCTTGATCAGGGGAACACGCTTCATGGCAGTCCTCAATGTAGGTTTCACGCGCTTAGAGCGCGGGGGATCGCTGAGCGTAACCTGACTCGGCGGCAGATAACAAGTCGCAGCGCGGCAACAAAGAATGTTAAAAATCAATAAGTTGGACCATACGCCAGCGACAGGGCGTGATTTTCATGCGCCAGCGCCATGCCTTCCGTGACTTTTTGGCCTGGAAAGACGCTATCGGCAGCCCTTTTCCTGACTTTAGTTAACGTACTAATGCGTTAACACGTGCGGGCAGAAAGAAGGCCGCGACGATGCGAGGAGTGCTCGCATCGTGCGCGGCCTGAGGATTACACGTCGAGGTTGGCGACCTTCAGTGCGTTCGCTTCGATGAAGTCGCGACGCGGCTCCACCGCCTCGCCCATCAGCATAGAGAACATCTGGTCGGCCGCGAACGCGTCCTCGATGCCCACCTGCAGCATGCGGCGGGTTTCCGGATTCACCGTGGTTTCCCACAGCTGCTCCGGATTCATTTCACCCAGGCCCTTGAAGCGCTGGATCATGCGGCCCTTCTTGCCCTCTTCCAGCAGCCAGTGGCGTGCGTCGGCAAAGCTCAGCACGCCGCGCGAGCCGTTGCCACGACGCACGACCGCGTCGGCCTGCACCAGACCGGCGAGCTGCTGGCTGGCCTGCAGGATCGGGCGGAATTCCGCGCCGCTGAAGAACGGCTGCTGCAGCAACCAGGTATGCGAGAGCCCGTGCTGGTCGCGCACCACTTCGATCGCCGCGGGTTGCTCATCTAGCGCCGGACGCAGGGCCAGGCGGTAGCGGGGCTTGCCCAGGCCGCTGGCGGCCAGGCGCAGCTGCACACCGGACAACCACGTCTGCATCGCGGCCGGATCGCTCCACAGCGAGGGATCCATCGGCGCGTGCTCGAGCATTGCGGTGAGCACGGTGGCGTCGAAGCGGTGACCGAGTCGTTCGATCTGGTCGAGGGCTGCCTGGTAATCGCGCAGCAGCTTCTCCAGCGCTTCGCCGGAGACGCCCGGTGCATCGGCTGAATACTGCAACTCGGCGCCATCCAGAGCACTGGAAACCAGGTAGGCGTTGAGCGCCGCGTCGTCCTTCAGATACAGCTCCTGCTTGCCCTGCTTGATCTTGTACAGCGGCGGCAGGCCGATGTAGATGTGGCCACGCTCGATCAGCTCGGGCATCTGGCGGTAGAAGAACGTCAGCAGCAAGGTGCGGATGTGCGAACCGTCCACGTCCGCGTCGGTCATGATGACGATGCGGTGGTAGCGCAGCTTGTCCGGGTTGTATTCCTCCTTGCCGATGCCCGTGCCCAGCGCGGTGATCAGCGTGCCGACTTCGGCGGAGGCGAGCATCTTGTCGAAGCGGGCCTTCTCCACGTTGAGGATCTTGCCCTTCAACGGCAGCACGGCCTGGGTCTTGCGGTTACGGCCCTGCTTGGCCGAACCGCCTGCGGAGTCACCCTCGACCAGGAACAGTTCGCACAGCGCCGGATCCTTTTCCTGGCAGTCGGCCAGCTTGCCCGGCAGGCCAGCGATATCGAGCGCGCCCTTGCGGCGGGTCATCTCGCGGGCCTTGCGGGCGGCTTCGCGGGCGCGGGCGGCGTCGACCACCTTGGAGGCAATCGCCTTGGCTTCGTTGGGATGTTCCAGCAGGAATTCGCCGAGCTTCTCGTTGACGGCCTGCTCCACCGCGGTCTTCACCTCGGAGGAAACCAGTTTGTCCTTGGTCTGCGAGGAGAACTTCGGGTCGGGGACCTTCACCGAAAGCACGGCGATCATGCCTTCGCGCATATCGTCGCCCGACAGCGTGACCTTGGCGTTCTTGGCCAGACCTTCCTTTTCGATATAGCTCTGCAACGAACGTGTCAGCGCCGCACGGAAGCCCGTGAGGTGGGTGCCGCCGTCGCGCTGCGGGATGTTGTTGGTGAAGCAGTACATCGTTTCCTGATACGCATCGGTCCACTGCATCGCCAGCTCCACCGAGATGCCTTCCTGCATCGCGCTCAGGCTGATCACGTTGGGATGCAAGGCGGTCTTGAGCTGCGCCAGATGCTGCACGAAGGAGCGGATGCCGCCCTCGTAGGCAAAGCGGTCGCTACGCCCTTCCCCGCGCTCATCCTTCAGGTCGATGGTGACGCCAGAGTTGAGGAAGGCCAGCTCACGCAGGCGCTTGGCCAGGATGTCGTAATGGAACTCGACATTGGTGAAGGTGCCGGTGCTGGGCAGGAAGCGCACGGTGGTGCCGCGCTTGGTGGAATCGCCCACAGGCTTGATCGGGTACAGCGGCTCGCCGTGGGCGTATTCCTGCTGGTACTCCTTGCCTTCGCGGTAGATGGTCAGCCACAGGTGCGAGCTGAGCGCGTTCACCACGGACACGCCCACGCCGTGCAGGCCGCCGGAAACCTTGTAGGAATTGGCGTCGAACTTGCCGCCGGCATGCAGCACGGTCATCACCACTTCCGCGGTGGACCGCCCTTCTTCCGGATGCGTGTCGACCGGGATGCCGCGGCCGTTGTCGCTCACGCTGACCGAACCATCGTCGAGGATGGTGACGGTGACGTGGTCGCAATAGCCCGCCAGGGCTTCGTCGATCGAGTTGTCGACGACTTCGAACACCATGTGGTGCAGGCCGGTGCCGTCATCGGTATCGCCGATGTACATACCGGGGCGCTTGCGCACCGCTTCCAGACCTTTCAGAACTTTGATGTTGCTCGAATCGTAGGATGCGTTCATTCGTCGACCGTTTCCTGGGCGCCTTCTCCCGCCCGGACGGCGCCTAGAGGCCGGGCTGGGACACAATCGGTGATTATAGCAGGGGGCCGAGACGACCCTGTTCCACGTGGAACACTTGCGTGGGACCTTGCTGGAGGGCCTCAGGAACCTCTGTTCCCGTGACCAGTACCTGGGCGCCCACCAGGCGCAGTTGGTCCACTACGGCCGCCTGATGGGCTTTATCGAGTTCCGAGGCCAAATCGTCCAGACAGACCACGGGCCACTCGCCTCGCCTCTCGGCATAGAGAGCGGCCTGGGCTAGGGAACAACCAAGTGCCGTGAGCTTCTCTTGCCCTCGGGACAGATGTTCGCGTTGGGGAGCGTGCTCGAACACGATCGACCAGTCGGCGCGATGCGAGCCCATGGTCGTGTGACCACGCGCCAGGTCCCTGCCGCGCTGGCTGGCCAGCAACTCGCCCAAAGAGGCATCTTCCGACCAGCCCCGCCGATACTTCATCTCCACGCGGCCCAGTTCGGGCAGCAATCCAGCCATCGCCCCTTCGATATGGGGGCGAAGGGCCGCTAAATACAGTTCGCGCAGACGGTCGATGACGGTCGCCGTGGCATCCAGTTCAGCCTCCCAGGGCTGGAACAAGGCATCCGAAGCGGGCGTGGAAGCTCTCAACAGCGCGTTTCGCTGCTTGAGGGCGCGTTGGTAGCGTCGCCAGGCCAGCATGAACTCATGTTCCACGTGGAACACGCCCCAATCGAGATAGCGGCGACGCTCTTCAGCTCCTCCGGCGATCAGGGCATGCGACCCGGGTTCAAAACAGACGACGGCGCACTCCCCCACCAATTCGCTGAGGCTGACGACTTCGCCATCCATCCGGGCTTCCCAACGAACGCCCTGTCGACCCAAACCCAGGCGACGCCCTCGACCATCGGCGTGCCGCAGCTCGGTGAACACGGACAGGGACTCTGCCCCACGCTGAAGCAAGGCATCTTTCGCCCCAGAGCGGAACGACCGGGCGTGCGAAAGCAGGAACGCGGCTTCCAGAATGCTGGTCTTACCGGCGCCATTGGCACCCGCAAAGACGGTGACACCGGGCTCCAGAGGGATGACCACATCCCCTAGGCAGCGCAAACCGTGAATGCGCAGGCTCTCCAGCCACATATCAGCAAACTTCCCATGCAAGAACGCCGGAGCGTCTTTCGACGGCCCCGGCGTTCATGACTGGCTTGCCGTGAACAGGCAAACGGCGATTGGACATCAGAGGCGCAGCGGCATGATCACGTGGCGCGCCTGCTCGCTGTCGTCTTCCTGCACCAGGCAGCTCGACTGCGCATCGCGCAGGCTCAGGCGGGCTCGCTCGCCGCGCAATGCTGCCAGCGCATCGAGCAGATAACCCACGTTGAAGCCCACGGCCAGATCGGACACCGGCGTATCGGCTTCCAGTTCTTCCACGGCCTCTTCCTGCTCCGGGTTGTGAGCCACGATGCGCAGCTTGCCCGGCGACAGTTCCAGCTTCACGCCGCGATACTTTTCGTTGGAAAGAATCGCCGCACGCTGGAGCGCACCACGCAGCACTTCGCGATCCAGCGTGGCGTGCTTGTCGGCGCCGAGCGGAATGACTGCTTCGTAGTCCGGAAAACGACCGTCGATCAGCTTGGAAGTGAACACCACATCGCCGCGACGCACGCGCAGGTGATTACGGCCGAATTCCAGCTCAACCTGGCCATCGCCGGTTTCGAACAAACCGACCAACTCATTCACGCCCTTGCGGGGAATGATGATCTGGCGACGGGTGGAAACCTTGCTCTCCAGCTTGGTTTCCTTCAGCGCGAGGCGATGGCCGTCAGTGGCCACGCAGCGCAGCGTGTGCTCCTGCAGATCCAACAGCATGCCGTTCAAGTAGTAGCGCACGTCCTGGTTCGCCATGGCGAAGGAGGTGCGCTCCATGAGATCGCGCAGCACTTCTTCCGGCAGCGCTACTCGCTCAACCAGCTCTATTTCATCGATGGTCGGGAATTCAGTGGCTGGCAGCGTGGCCAGCGTGAATCGGCTGCGACCAGCATTCATGGCGACGCGATCGCCATTGAGCTTCAGCTCGATCTGGGCGCCATCGGGCAGTGCACGCACGATGTCGAACAGCTTGCGCGCTGGAATGGTGATCTCACCGTCGACCAGCTTGTCAGCGGCCGTGGTGGCAATCATCTCCACTTCCAGATCGGTACCCGTCAGCGACACTTTGCCGTCGGCGACTTTCACCAGCAGGTTGGCTAGAACCGGCAGCGTCTGGCGGCGTTCGACCACGCCGACGACCTGCTGCAACGGTTTGAGCAGAGCTTCTCGTTGAATGCTGAATTGCATGTATGCGCTTCCCCAATCCTGCTTTTCTGTTTTTAAAAGAAGTTCTGTAGTGGTGGTAGGGGCCGTGGATAACTCAAAACCGAGAAATTATCCTTAACAATCAATACCTTGCCGCACTTCGACACTGTGTTTCCAGAGGCCTGATGATTGTGGGCCAAATGTGGATAACTTTTGGGTCCAATCCATCCACCTATTATCCACAGCTTGCCACAGTACTTTTCAAGCGTTCAGTGCACAGGCGCCCTGCTCGCTCAGCCGGTAAGGATGCGAATCAGCTGTTCCCAATCCTGCCGCATGCGCGTGTCGGTCTCGCAATGCTTCTTGATGGTGCGGCAGGCATGCAGGACCGTCGTATGGTCGCGGCCGCCGAACGCCTCGCCGATCTCCGGCAGGCTGTGCTCGGTGAGCTCCTTGGACAAGGCCATGGCGATCTGCCGCGGACGAGCCAGCGAACGTACGCGCCGCTTGGACAACAGATCCTGCAGGCGCACCTGGTAGTAGTCGGCCACGATCTTCTGGATGTTCGGCACCGTCACCGCTTGCGCGTGGGTGGCGAGCAAGTCGCGCAGGGTTTCTTCCGCAAAGTCGATGGTGATCGGCTTGCCATAGAAGTTGGCGCGCGCCGCTAGCGTGTTGAGCGCGCCCTCAAGGTCGCGCACATTGGAGCGGATGCGCTTGGCCAGCAGCATCGCCACGTTCTCGCTCACCGCCACGCCCTTGTCCTGCGCCTTGGACAGCAGGATCGCCGCGCGCGTCTCGAAGTCCGGCGGCTCGATCGCCACCGACAGGCCCCAGCCTAGGCGCGATTTCAGTCGCGGCTCAAGCTTGTCCACTTCTTTCGGATAGCGGTCGCAGGTCAGGATGATCTGCTGCTTTGATTCGAACAACGCGTTGAAGGTGTGGAAAAACTCTTCCTGCGTGGTGTCCTTGCCGGCGAAGAACTGGATATCGTCGATCAGCAGCGCGTCGACCGAACGGAAGCGGCGCTTGAATTCGTCCATGCTCTTGGTGCGCAGCGCTTCGATCATCGAACCGACGAACTGCTCCGAGCGCAGGTACAACACCTTGAAATCAGGGTTGCGCTCGCGCATCAGGTTGCCGGAGGCATGCATCAAGTGGGTTTTACCTAGACCGGTGCCGCCGTACAGCAGCAACGGGTTGTAGGCGCGGCCCGGGTTCATGGCCACCTGCATGGCGGCTGCCTTGCCCAGCTGGTTCGACTTGCCTTCGACAAAGGTTTCGAAGGTGTAGTGCGGGTCCAGGTTGTGCGAGAAGGTCGGCGCCGGCGCTTCGATCACCACCGCGGGGGCGACCTTGGCCGGTGCCGGCGCAGCCACCTTGCCGCTGGCCGTGGCGCGCGGGGAGCTGGAGCCTACCTCCAGGCGCACGGTCAGATCGTGCCCGGTCAGCTGGCTGATCACCGTTTCGATGCGCGCCAGATAGCGCTCGCGCACCGTATCCAGCGTGTAGGGGTTCGGCGCAAAGAGCTGCAAGCCATGGGTGTCGTCGCGCGCCTGCAGTGGCATCAGCCAGGTGTGCAGGTCTTCGGCGTTCAATTCGCCCTCGAGGCGCTCGAGACAGCGCCGCCACAGGTCACTCATGGGAAGTATTCAACCACTGGAAGGAGCGCTTTCGCGCGGGGTGGACCGGCAATTCTAGCAGCACGAGCGCTCCTTCATGGCGGGATATCCACATGGATATCCACAGGAAGTAAACAGCCTTTTGTCAACCGCGAACATACCCCCATTTGACAAGCGCCCAACTTCCTCTCCATAATTTCCAACCTTTTTACCAACTTAACCGGAGGAAGCCATGTCCAAGCGGACCTTCCAGCCCAGCAAGCTCAAGCGTGCCCGCACCCACGGCTTCCGTGCTCGTATGGCAACGGCCGATGGCCGCAAGATCCTGAACGCACGTCGCGCGAAGGGTCGCAAGCGCCTGATCCCGTAAGCGGCTCGCCAAGATGCGTGCCGCCGGCCTGCCGCGTGAAGCGCGGTTACGTAGCGCCGGTGATTTTGCAGCTTTGCGACATACCAGCGGCCGCTTCGGCGGCCGCTGTTTTTCTGTGCGCTATCGGGCCAATGAACTGGGCCACCCGCGCCTGGGGCTGGCCATATCCAAACGCGTGTCCAAGCGTGCGGTCGATCGCAACCGCATCAAGCGGCTGATCCGCGAATCTTTCCGGCGCGCGCGTCTTGAGCTTCCCTCCGTCGACCTCATGGTGATGGCACGCGAGCAGGCGTGTGGCCTGCCCGGTCCGGAGCTGCTCGCCGAATTGCAGCAGCTGTGGAAGAAACTGCGTGCCGCCAAGGTCGAGGTCACATTGAAGCCGGACGACCCGACCGGCACAATCGTGCGTTGACCTTCTCCATTCCTTTCCGCGACACGCCTTGTCGCGGATGCACCGGATCTGCTCCGCGATGAATCAAACGCGTACGTTCCTCATCTTTGCCCTGCTGGCTGTGGCCTATCTCTTGTTCCAGGCCTGGGAGAAGGATTACGGCCCGCAACCGCCGGCGGCGACTGCAACCACGTCCGCGGCTGGTGCCAGCACTGACAACAGCGTGCCGGGCGCCAGCTCGTCCACCGCGCCGGCCGCCGTACCCGGCACCGTCAGCGAGGCATCCGCGCAATTGATCACGGTCAGCACCGATGTGCTGCGCCTGACCATCGATACGCGCGGCGGCAGCGTGGTCCGTTCGGAGCTGCTCACCTACCCGTCGGTGCCGCGTACCCGCAAGGATCCCGATCCGGCGCCGGCGCGCCTGCTCGATGACGACCGCGCGCAGTACTTCGTAGCGCAGAGCGGTATCGTCAGCAACCAGGGCGACGCGCCCGATCATCGTGCGGTGTTCTCGGCCGCGCAGACCAGCTACGCGCTCTCCCAGGGCCAGGACGATCTGAAGGTCGATCTCACCTGGCAGAACGCCGCCGGCCTCAAGGTCACCAAGACCTTCGCGCTCAAGCGCGGCAGCTACGTTGTCACCGTCGATCAGAAGATCGAGAACGGCGGCAGCGCGGCCTGGGCCGGCAATACCTATGAGCAGCTGCAGCGTGTGGCACCGACGCAGCAGAAGAGCTGGCTGCAGAATTTCACCGATCCCTCCTCGCACAGCTTCTATGGCGCCGCGTGGTACAGCCCCGACGACAAGATGACCACGCTGTCGTTCGCCGACTTCGCCAAGAAGCCGTTGAACCACGCCATCACCGGCGGCTGGGCATCGATGCTGCAGCACTACTTCTTCGTGGCCTGGATTCCGCAGGCGCAGGACGCCAGTACCTACAGCACCAGCGTGATCAATGGTGATACCGCGCAGCCGGTTTACCTGATCCGCGCGGTGGGTCCGTCCATCAGCATCGCGCCGGGCCAGAGCGCGACCAGCGCGTCGCGTCTGTATATCGGTCCGAAGCTGCAGGGCACGCTCGACCAGGTGGCGCCGGGTCTCGACCTGACCACCAACTACGGTTGGCTGACCGTGGTCGCGCAGCCGCTGCACTGGCTGCTGTCGCAGCTGCACACCATCGCCGGCAACTGGGGCGTGGCCATCATCCTGCTGGTGCTGTTGCTGAAGGGCGCGCTGTGGAAGCTCACCGCCGCGCAGTTCCGTTCCGGCGCCCGCATGCGCAAGCTGCAGCCGCGCGTGAACGCTCTGAAGGAGCGTTACGGCGACGACAAGATGAAGATGCAGCAGGCCATGATGGAGCTGTACAAGAAGGAGAAGGTCAACCCGATGTCGGGCTGCCTGCCGATCCTGATCACCATGCCGGTGTTCTTCGGTCTGTATCGCGTGCTGATGGAAAGCGTGGAGCTGCGCCATGCGCCGTTCTTCGGCTGGGTGCACGACCTTTCCGCGCCCGATCCGTTCTTCGTGTTGCCGGTGATCTACATCCTCGTGATGCTCGCCACGCAGTGGCTGACCCCGGCCGCAGCGGGCATGGACCCGGCACAGCAGAAGATGATGAAGGTGATGCCGGTGGTGTTCGGCTTCATGTTCCTGTTCTTCCCGGCCGGCCTGGTGCTGTACTGGGTGGTCAATGGCCTCACCAGCCTGACCCAGCAGTGGCTGATCACGCGCAGCGTCGATCGCGCGGAAGAAAAGGCCAAGGCGACGGCCTGATCGATCTGAAGCGTTCAAAGAAAAGGCCGCGTCAGCGGCCTTTTTCTCGTGCGCACGCAAGCCGCATAATTCACGTCATGCCTCACACCGACACCATTGCCGCCATTGCCAGCGCTCCCGGCGCCGCCGGCGTCGGTGTGTTGCGCGTGTCGGGGCCTGCCGTGCCCGGCATCGCCGCGGAACTGTTCGGTCGCGACCCTGATCCGCGCCGCGCGCACTTCACCGCGTTCCGCGAGCGCGACGGCGAACTGATTGATCGCGGTCTGCTGCTCTACTTTCCCGCGCCCGCCTCCTACACCGGCGAACATGTGCTGGAACTGCAGGGCCACGGCAGTCCCGTGCTGCTCGATGCGCTGCTGCGTCGCGTCTGCAGCATCGGTGCACGGCTGGCGCGTCCTGGCGAATTCACCGAACGCGCCTTCCTCAACGGCAAGCTCGATCTGGCGCAGGCGGAAGCGGTCGCCGATCTGATCGCGGCGCGTTCGCAAGCTGGCGCGCGTGCGGCATTGCGTTCGATGGAAGGCGTGTTCTCGCGCAAGGTGCATGATCTGCTGCAGTCGTTGATCGCGCTGCGCGTGCATATCGAAGCGGCGATCGACTTTCCCGAAGAGGAAATCGATTTCCTCGCCGATCCGACCATCATGCGGCAGCTGCAGGCGTTGCGTGCGGAACTCGATGCCCTGTTGCGTGAAGCGCAGCGCGGCGTCCGGCTCAACGACGGTTTGCGCGTCGCCATCATCGGCCGTCCCAACGCCGGCAAATCCAGCCTACTCAATGCGCTCGCCGGCAGCGACCGCGCCATCGTCACCGACATCGCCGGCACCACACGCGACGTATTGCGCGAACAGCTCAACCTCGACGGCGTTGCACTGGAGCTGGCCGACACGGCGGGCCTACGCGACACCGACGATCCGGTCGAACGCGAAGGGGTGCGCCGCGCCCACGGCGAACTCGCACGCGCCGACGTCGCCCTGCTCGTCACCGACATCGCGCACGCCGAACACGACCTTGCCCTGCTCGCCGATCTGCCCGCGAGCGTGGAACGTATCGTCTTTATCAACAAAATCGACCTCGCCCGTGGCACGCCGCGTTACGACGTACGCCCAGAAGCCATCTGGGTGTGGGCATCCGCGAAAACCGGTGCCGGCCTCGATGCCTTGCGCGATCATCTGAAGCAACTTGCCGGCTCGGGCAGTGGAGAAGGCGCCTTCAGCGCGCGTCGCCGCCACGTGTTGGCGCTGGAGCAGGTCGCCTTGCATCTGGACCAGGCCGAGCAGGTGCTGCGCGTCACCCGCGCCGGCGAACTGGCGGCCGAAGAACTGCGCCAGGCCCAGCAGGCCCTGGGCGAAATCACCGGCAGCTACACCAGCGACGACCTGCTCGGCGCCATCTTCAGCTCGTTCTGCATCGGAAAGTAGCTATTGATCCATGACCATCCAGTAGGGTCTTTGGAAGAAAGAAAAATGGCGCTGTATAGCCATTTGTCTGTCCACGGACGTCTTCGATGATCTCGGGAGAGCCGTTATAATTTGGGACCACAATAGGGACCACGAATAGTGGTTCTCGACCCAATAACGGAGGGTGGTCCCAGATATGGCAAGAAGTGGCTTCACTGATGTCTACCTGAAAAGTCTGAAACCCCGAGCAATCCGCTATACCGTCTATGAAAAGGGTGGCGGCATCGAAGGGTTTGTGGTGGACGTTATGCCATCGGGCAAGTTGTCCTTCCGCTATCGCTACAGACTGGACGGCAAGCGGCAAAAGGTAACCATCGGCAGCTATCCCGCCATGAACCTTGGGCTAGCTAGGGACCTGTGCCGGGAAATGGTCGTACAGGTGCAGCGTGGCATATCACCTGCTGCGGAGAAGAAGCGAAGGCGAGCTGAAGAAAAGAAGGCGACTACCTTCGGCGCACTCGTGGATGATTGGGTTGCCAATGTTCTGCGGAAGGTCAATAAAACCCCATCTGCAGACGAAGGTTTCCTCAAGAACTACATCTTGCCTTCATTGCGTGATCGAAACATTGCGGATGTCGACCGTGCGGCGGTCTGGGCTTGTATTGACCTTGCCAAGGGCAAGAAGCGGTATCAGGCAGCGCGGAGGGTGCATAGCGTACTGAAGCGAGTCTTTGACTATGCGATTAGCAAGGGTGATCTGCACGTCAGTCCGGTCACCGGTATTGACCCGAAGCATATTGCACCTGCGCAAGCCCGCGATCGGGTGCTAAGTCCGACAGAAATTCCCGTGTGGCTGCATACGATCGAAACCAGCGGCATTCCGCGGTCTATGAAGCTAGCCCTGAGAATTTTACTGTTGATCCCCGCGCGTAAGGGCGAGCTTCTTGCCGCCAAGTGGGTACATGTGGACCTTAAGGAGCGGACGTGGGACATACCCAAGGAGAACAGTAAGAACGGGACGCCATTGCGGCATCGACTCTCAGATCAAGTGGCATCCATCTTCGAACAGTTGTTGTTGTTGGCGGCTGGCAGTGAATGGGTGCTCCCTTCTTCTAAAGGAGGCGGAAAGAAGCCCTTGACCAAATCTGGAATCAACACCGCTCTGCGTGCGCTGAAAGGGTTGCCAAACGGTATCGTAATACACGATCTGCGGCGCACCATCCGTACCCAGCTAACGGAACTAGGTATTGCGCCGAATGTGGCCGAGCTTTGCCTCAATCACCGGCCGACGGGAATCAAGAAGATCTATGATCGTTCCGAGCTAATCGACCAGCGATATCAGGCACTATTGCGCTGGGAAAGGCACCTTCATGAAATAGTTGTCGAGCCGGCCAGCGCGTCAAATGCCGAGCAACCCAACGAAGTTGATACCTTGATCGAAAAGATCAGGTTGGATGGGGTACTAAGGGACTATGTGCTGCGGAAACTGCTGGTAGTACCGTGAAGGCTGTTGGGCGTGTCGGCGCTGATGAACATTGTCGTAGCAAAGCCTGATCAAGATGCGCATATCGGCAACACAACAGTTGATACCTTGACCAAGGGGAGCCTTGCTCCCTGTTCTTACGGCCGTCGTCCCATACTTCAAGCAACGCTGGGCCGAAGAGTTACTTGTTGTTCTTGGGCGGAGCTGGAGCTGGAGCTGGTGCAGGTGCTGGTGCCGGCGAGGCAGCCGGTGCACGTGGCATCTGAGCGCTCGGTGCCCCTCGTGAGTTATTAGTGGAGACAACCTTGCTCATGAGGGCGGATGGCATGCCGTCATTGGCGTAAATACGCCCATTCTTCTTGTCAGCCATAAATGTGCTCCTTGTACAGGGCATGGGACCGTGCCCGCCCTTTACTTACTTGACTGGGTTGGTGCTGGTGCTGGTGCAGGTGCTGGTGCCGCAGGTGCAGGTGCTGCCGTGGATGCCGCAGGCATTGCCGCGCTCGGGGTGCCTTTATGCACAACCTGCATGGCTGCAGAACCTATGCCTTCTGTTACCAAGGACTGCCTCGAACTGGTCGCTGATTCTTTTTCGCCTGCCATCACAGTGCCCTCTGTCTTGTCGTGAACATTGATCCAAACGAATGCGATGGTGAAGCCACAGGCCGCAAAAAAAACCATACCGGCTAGTGGATTCAACCACTTCAGGACCTTTCCAGCCAAGCCATCCTTGTTGTAATAGTCGTCCTTGCGGTTGATGAAATACTCATGGGCGAAGTTGACGCTCTGCCGGTTGGCTTCTCCCGCGATCGGGAAGGATGCCAGCATTAAAAGCAGGGAGACAGCGAACAGCACCCAAGATGTCTTGATGGTCCACAGGGCATGTGCTGTAGCCAATGGCACAAGGTCTTTGATGAATGTGATGGATAGGCCAAGCGCTCCAGTGGAGTAGGCCAGAATGGTGTTGTCGTACTTGTCCCTGTTCGCTCGTTCGCGAGTCTGTTGTTCGGTCCAATAGGCGTCGAACAGCGTGCGACGGCGTAAAGTTTCATCGTCGGGCGGGTCATGTTGTTGCCCGCTGTCGTTTGTGTCTTCGCTCACCCCACCTGCCTCTTGGATTCTCCCAACACCATTGGGCCGTACGGTGACACATCCTTCTTCTTGATCGAAGGGCGTCGCTATTAACGCGGGAGTAGCAAGTTGGCATGAAAGACGAGATTAGCTGCAGTCGCCTTTTGCTCGTGCTTCTCAGCATGCCATCCGACAATAACGCTGTGTTCTACGTACTTCCTTGCTGGCGAGGAGAACGCCTCAAGTTTCGCGTTTTCGACACTGGCAACAGGTACGTCGGAAGCAGCAACGGCAACGCGATCCTTCCGTATGGTCCGCCCGAGATACCACAGCCGCTTCACTGAGACCCGCTCCCGATGGCAAACGGACGTCTCGTGCCTGCCCTTATATGGCTCCGGCAAGAACGCGGCTTGCTTGGGCCTTTGTTCGGCAGCCGAGTAGTTCCGTTTTTCGAATATGAATCGGGTAACCGTCTGACTGTCAGGCAGCCTCTTCTCTGGGAACCGGCTCATCAACCAGTTGGGCAATAGCACTGAGAACAGATTTTGGAATCGAGTCCACAAATTCTTCTGTTCCATGCAGGCTTACCTTAGGTCCGAATTGACCAGCGAAAGATAGACGTCCATCAAAGCGAATGCTGACGGAAAAATTCTTTCCGCGCTTACCGAACCAGTCGAAGGAAATTTCGCCGTCAGGATCAACGGCAACCTCAGGAGTGGGGACCCAGTTCGGAAGAGCCAGCAGAAACAAGCGGCCAACACCGACGGTTTCCTGTTCAACGTTGTCGGTAATCCCGGAGCGAACCTCGTCCTGCAGTGCATCCAACTCGTCGAGAGGCAGGCGCTGATCTACGCGCTGAAGTGAACTGACCGCGGTGCGGGTCAGCTTGGCAACAGAGACGGCTTCCGGACTCGTGCCAGCGTCGACCCAGCGGGGGTTGATTCCATAATTCGGACGCAATGCCATTGTTGTCATACGAAGTAGCCTGCTGTTTCTTCGGTGATGTAGTCGAAGAAGATTCGGTTCTTGAAGTCGCGAAGTTTAGCCAACGCTTCCCACATAGCCGGTCCATCTGCATCGAAGGACTTCTGCTGCATGACATCGATATCCAGCAGGATGGTCATAGGTACCGATACGGACGGCGGATGCTCCAATGCCTGAGTCACCCGTGCAATTTGATTCGAGGCACCATCAACTATTACGGTCTGTTGCAGAAAACTTGAGATCGACTGCGGCAAGTCGGGCGGGACTTCTGGCGGGCAGGTCAAATAGGCGTCGAAGTCCTTCAGCGGGGCCGGGATGGGCATGGAGTTAATGTAACGAACCGCAACCCGCGTTACCTCACTAGGACGTACCGCCTTTTGATATATGTCCCAGTACTTCTTCGCCTCACCGCAAATTTGATCCCAATCCTCATATGGTGCCAGCCGACTGAAGGTCAAACCTGTGGTCTTGACCTGCAGGACATGTGGAGGGGCGTCAAGGCGAACACCGATTTTACTCTGCGCGGTCTGCGTGCTTGCAACCCCAGACGGATCAATGGTCAGCCCTACTGAGTTGTGCCACATATCAATGCGGGATGAGAATCCGCCCGCAATGCTGTCCACTAACGATTGGACTGCTCTCATGCTGCCGTCAGCGGTTGTAACCTGAATATCTATGATGGCTTCACGGATTGGGGCGTGGTCAAGATGCCTCGGCTTAGCCACGGCCGCTTTCCTTCTTGGGGGCGACGTTGAGCGCGACTCCGTTGTCACGAAGCTTGTCCTGATTTTCCCAAAGCCACATCCGGATGATCGAACAGGCAACCTCGGACTTATTGGTTCCATGGATCCCCAAGGAACAAATGTCCTCGATGATGCGATCCGTAGCCGCATCGACCGTCAACTGGAGCTTGCAGCTGGGTACAAGCTTGCTACGCGCCACGGCATGCCACCTGATTCTATTTGGATTGAGTCTAGACTCTTTCTGACATGCCAACAATGTGGCTGAAAGGCAGGTCTCCTATCAAAAAGTAGACGTTGCGATAGGCAGTAGGACGTCTATCAAATCCCCTATCAGAATGATATTATCAAATAATCTAAGGAGATTTGATTATGTCCGAGACGGTAGGTTACGCCCGTGTCAGCAGCACTGGTCAAAGCCTCGACGTGCAACTGGACAAGCTGAAGGGTGCTGGCTGCACCCGTATCTATTCCGAAAAGCGGTCCGGCAAGCAGGCTGATACGCGCCCTGAACTTCAGGCGTGCCTCCAGTTCCTACGGGATGGGGACACCTTGGTTATATCCCGGCTAGACCGCATGGCCCGGTCCGTACTGGATTTGGCGAAAATCGCGGACCTGTTGAACAAGAAGGGCGTAGCACTTCGCGTCATCGATCAGGCTATCAACACCAGTACATCGGAGGGCCGACTGATGTTCAGTCTGCTGGGGGCCTTCGCGCAGTTCGAGAATGACATCCGGGCCGAGCGTCAGGCCGATGGAATCAATAAGGCCAAGCAGAAGGGTGTGGCATTTGGGCGGAAGCGTGCCTTGACCGAAGAACAGTGCAAGCGCATCCGTACCCTTCGACAGGAAGAGAAGTTCTCGGTCGCCCAATTGGCCGAGCGCTTCAATGTCGGCCCAGCAACAATCTATAGGGCACTCCAGCCCCCGCATGATGGAAGATAAGATCCCGTATTGCTTGATGTGTACTTGCACGGGGGCCGGGTGTGGCAATCACAGATAAGACCCGAAAAATACTTTGGGCGAAGTCCGGCGGACGATGCGCTATGTGCCAGCACGCACTGGTACTTGCCCCGACTGATAGTGATGACGAGTCCGTAGTCGGCGAGGAATGTCACATAGTATCCGGAGCCGCAGGTGGCCCTCGGTTCGATCCAAACTTTCCCAAGGATGATGTCGATTCCTTCGGAAATCTGCTTCTACTATGTCGAATTCACCATAAGCAGGTAGACGACCAAACCGTTGCATTCACTGCCAGCATCCTACGCGATATTAAGGTGAAGCATGAGGTTTGGGTCCATGAAACGCTTGAAAATAAACCGCGAGAAGCGCCCAAAGTTGCACCAGTTAAGCGCACCCGTTTCAAGAGCGAAATTCCTGCCCAGTTGCCGATGGTGACATCCGGCAAGGCGCTACTTGATCTTGCCCTTGGATGCTTTGGTCAGTACCCGTACTTCGGCGATGATTTGACCGACGAAGAGATGGATTTAGTTGGCGGATTCATCGAAGCGGTACAAGACTGGGGGGACGTACTAGATGGCTCGGAAGTCGTAGAGATTATGAGGGCGGGGAAAGCGATAGACGCCATGATCGTGGACCTCGCTGAACACGGGTTTCTCGTATTTGCAGCAGTGGAGCGACAGCGCCTTGAAGGAGGTGTTGGACCTTCACAGATGATTTGCCTTCTACACTTATCGGTAGCTCGGGGATCGGATAGATCTGTCGTCGTCAAAGAAGACGGTAACGAGATGAATCGCGGTTGAGACCATCGGAGCCGCGGGGCCAAGGCACTGAACTTAAGGAAAGAGTCGCCATGTCGAAGAACTCGAAAGCAAAACGAGACGCGAAACGGAAGAAGGCGCCCAAGCGAACCCATATAAGAAAACCAAATGCAGTCTTTGAGCCACACGGGGAAATGCGAGACGGAGCGGGTCGCGTCATTGCTGGTGTGGGGAAACAAGGCGATGACTGGCTGTTGATCGCAGGCGGCCAAGTACTCGCTGGTGGATCAAGTGCCGCTGATGTCATGGCAATGCTCGACCAACTGGCGGCAATCCGGCAGGCAGATGGAGATGTAGTCCTTAATTCCTACTCGACTACCTTCCGTGCGTGTGCGGAGCGTGATGCTGCGGAAGAAGGTATGACGTTATACGAGTACATTGAGCAAGCCCGAGCGGAAATGGCTAATTCCGCAGCCGGATCCTCACAAATTCCGTAGCCATCAGGCACCCCGCCACCATTTGGACTACAACATCGTAATGTCAGCTTTAAATTTCAAAGAGATTCCTCTGCCGACGTCAGGATCCGGCCGCGATCAATTCGAAATGTTTGCTCGCGATTTCCTCGACATGCAGGGGTTTCGAGTAGTCACGGGTCCAGATCGCGGCGCAGACGGCGGGCGTGACCTGATTGTGGAAGAAACGCGCACCGGTATAACTGGCGATAGCAAAATTCGTTGGCTGGTCAGCTGCAAGCACAAGGCTCATAGTGGCGCTTCCGTTACTCCAGATGATGAGAGCGATATCCGAGATCGCCTGCAGACACATGACTGTCGGGGCTTCATGGGTTTTTATTCCACGCTTCCCAGCAGCGGCCTTGCTCAAAAGCTGAATGCGCAGGGTTTGCCGTACGAAGTACAGGTCTTTGATGGGGCGCGGATCGAATCGCAGCTGCTGAAGAGCCCAGCGGGCGTCGCACTTTCTCGCAGATACATGTCTGTTTCGACAGCGAACTGGTCGCGCGAACATCCTGCTCCAGCACGCCTCTTCCGCGAGGACCCAGAGCTACTCTGTGAGTATTGTCAGAAGAGCCTTCTGCACCCGGACCTTTCAGGCATCATTGTTTTGTGGTGTTCCCGCAACGACGACTATTCTGAGAGAACGGTCGAAAAAGTATATTGGTGTTGTAAGGGAGCTTGTGACCGGATCCTTAAGTCCAAGCACCATCGAAAGGGGTTGGTAGATGGATGGGAAGACATACCGGATATCGTCGCACCAGTGGGCTACCTTCGATGGTTCATTGCTATCATCAATGAACTTCATTCCAGTCGTTCGTACTCCCCAGCCGCGTTGGAACGTTCGAAGACATTCCTCATCAATCTGTTCCCTCTTGTTGCGAGAGAAATGACTGCAGCCGAGAAGGATAGAATCGGATCGCTCGGTGTGATTCCGGCGGCGCTTGGTGGTTGGGGAGAATAGCTACTAAACGATGGCGCCGACCCAGCAAAACAGACCATGGCCTATCTGTGCAGTCGGTACCAAGAAAGTAAGTGCTTCAGGCGCCAAACTTGTATGGATCGTGGCGCCTCGGCCACTGTGCTGCGCAACTACAGTGAGACTGGGCTAAGTTCGGCTCTTCATTGAAGTGCAACCCCAACTGCCGTTGCCGAACTTCTCGACCATATAAGTCACACCACCACGCTCCGCAAATAAATGTCCCGTTCGGGATGAATTGTTGAGAGCCTCCCCGTCCATCGACACCGCTTCTTGGTAGGTCGAACCTGATGCGGCCGCCAGAAGGAACGTGCACGCCTGTCGTTCTGGCATGGCAGAACTCAGGGTAAAGATGCTTCTCCCGACGTCGATGTCGATCTTTATGCCCTGACCTACATACGCTGTTGGATTCATGTTGGCGGCATGATTGAAATGGTCGATTCGCAGATCAGCATCTACCATATTGTTCCATCGCTTCAGAAACACCTCCTCCGACGAGGCCCATCCGCCCGAATCGGAACCAGCCGCAGCCCCTCCGCAACCACCCAAGAACATACCGGCCATCAGAAGCGCGGCCGGCCATATAGCACGAGCTTTCATCATCTTCCCCTTGATGTGCGTTGTTGTAGGGCGCAGCTCCGAACAGCTAGTGCCTCCGCTGCCCTCGTTCGAGTTGTAATAAATAGCCGATTTTGGACTATTCCAAAACGGACTCTAGCGTGCCGTGACCCATCTGGGCAAGGTCATGGCCGCATCAACGCACCATCAGGACTATCAGCTCCTAGTCGCCGCATTGCGCGAAGCTCGCCGGAAGGCGAAGGTGACTCAGTTGGAGTTGGCGGACCGCATAGGCAACACGCAGACCTTCGTATCGAAGGTAGAGCGCGGGGAAAGGCGCTTGGATATCGTAGAGCTGGTCGAATTCTGCGAAGCGCTGGATGTCAGCGCAGTTGAATTCTTGCGTGCGTACTTGAAGCGCCGAGGGTTAACCGGGGCCGCAAAACAGAAGCTTGCCAAGGGTCTATAAGTCGCGCGTGTATGCAAGGATAGGATAAATCCTTACCCGGATCGCAGGATTCGACCTCTTGATGCCCCGGCGACGCTGCGCGAATGTGTGGCCAGTAGCTTGCTGCTCGATCTGTCAGGTTCCCACATATATATGTATAAGGTTCTGGCAGCGGCGAAGGCTTCTCAAACGCTTCCACGATACATCTTCACATTGGGGATATATGCGTGCCTTCCGACCTGATATCCACACACCGATATGTGGTCAAACGTAGCTGTTGTAATACCTAGAATGTCTTCAATTGTTTGATTCTAGACATCCTAAATCTAGGCAATAGTTCATCAAGGGAGGACGATTCCTCCCTATCGTATGATCTATTTCTATGCCTGCAATCGAAGTGGATCTAGTCCTTAAATCATTGACGGAAAGACACAAATTTCCAAAGTACAGCCTCGGTGTCCATAGCACAGGTCTTCAGCATGTAACCGATCACGTTACCTGCATCCGAGTCCGTGTTTAGTTCCCGATACCATCCGTCGCTGTTCCGACAGTAGACGTCTGGATTTCCACAAGTGTTGTCCGCCTGCGTCCAAGTTCGCCTGATTACTTCCTTGTAGTCATCAGGCTGGCCGGGGAGTCGGTACGCGCAATGGATGTGCGTGCCATCCGATGGCATGAGGAGGCTGCCGTACGAACTGCCCCTTTCATACATCTCGATGACTGGCACCATGGGTATAAGACGCTTGGATCTACGCCCGAATAGTTCGCCGCGAAGACTATGAACATGCGTGCCGAATATTTTCATTGCCCTGTCATAGCTAACGGCTTCTTCAAACGTGTAGGTCACGAAGAGGTTTGGCTCCAGCTGCTTCAGCCAATCCGCTGTAACACGCTGCAGCGTGCTGACCTTGATCTTTGCGTTCTCCCCCATCCTTTCTCCTTACTTGTGATGTTTTGTTGCTACCTGTATTTTTGATGCACCCGGACATTTCGCTAATTCGATGAACAGAAAGCGTGGCAATCCGAAACTCGTGGACGTACGAAACGAGGACACTCGCAACGCGAATGCCAAGCGAAAACAACTAGCAGATGACCATGCCGAACTTATCGGTAAGGCCATGATCGATGCTCAAAATGAGCGCGGCCATTTGAGCTACGGCGAGTACGCCCACTGGCTAAACGACGAGGGCTACCGAACCAGACGAGGTCACCGGTGGACCGGACGTCAGGTATCGAGAATCTATGAACGAATATTGGGTGCTAAGCGTCCCAAGAATCGAGCTTAGGCCGCCAAGCGCGGCGCTATACGACCATACATCCATGAAAGGACATCGGCTTCCACCCACGCGACTGACCTTGTTGAAAGTTTGATCTGCGGTGGAAACCGCCCTTCGCTTACAAGCTTGTAGATCTGGGACCGCGACAGTCCAACCATCTTCATAACCGTGTGCAAGCGAACGAACTTCGTATTGGCTGGTATCTCGATCATCATGCCTCCCTTGTTACGTCGAGTTGGCGGCATGGTAGCGATGGCTTGGCACCAGCGGTGGAGTGCGTCGAACAGGCGTTCATGCGACCTCCTCACCAGAATTTGAGGAGAATTAAGAGCTCGCCGGTCCACGTTTGAGAAGGGTTGCTACGTCGGTAATTCATAATAGAAATCGAGCGCAACCACAGCAGCACTTGAGCGCCATAGTCCCGACCATCTCGATGTAGAAATCTTTCTACTCAACCTGTTCAGGAAGGCCCGGCAATCGCTAGGTTTGGTACTTCGGGACCACCTACGGGACCACGAACTTGTCGACGGATGCACCGATTACAACATGATCAGCGTGTTGCATCGTGATGCTACGTTCTGCATCGGCAAATAGCGAGCTACGCCGAAGGGAAGTTCCAAACAGCGACAAGACGTTAGCGAACTCTCTGCTGACGTGCCTTAGGCAATGGCGCTAACATGCTGAGTTTGCACGCGGTCGATTCGAATCCAGGCATGCTCTCTTTCTTTTTCGGCGCCTTCGGGCTGTCCACACTGTGGCTTGTACCCCTGTTCCGGCGCGTTGGCAGGAGCCTGCTCAAGCGGCGCCATGGGTCCGGTGGTGGCAAGGGTTCGATTCGCTACGGGCTGGGCGCGCTGCTGGTGCTGCTGGCCAGTGCAACGCTCGAAGGTCTTTTGATCGATCAATACACCGATGATGCCAACGCCGGCGGCGCGGTGTGCCGCGCGCTGTCGCACGGCATCGGCGGCCTGCTCGGCGGTTGGCTGGCCACGCTGATCATGCTGGCGCTGCTTGCCGCTGCGTTGCCGTGGTACCTGGGCATGGGCTGGCCGGCGATGTTCAAGCGTCTGTCGGCAGGTGTCGACGTGATCGCCAGCCTGCTTCAGCGTGCATTGGATGCGATCGCCGCGCGGCGTGGCAGGCCGGTCACCCGACGTCGGGCAACGGGCGCCGTGCGCCGAGTGGAACGTGCGCCTGCGAAGAGTCGCCGACCGATGCCCGCAGCACAGCGTGCTGCTGTCGATCCCGTCGCCGCTGCCAAGAGCACGGCGCCATCGGCGTCACCAACGTCACCTGCCGTGTCGTCGTCGCGCATCGCGCCTGTTCGATACGCGGCACAGCAAGAGAAAGTGATACGCGAACCCTGGCTTACGCCCAAGCATGGTCGCGTTGCTGCATCGTCACCAGGCGTGCCGCTGGGACGCACTGCGCCGGCCAACGCCACGAGCGCGGTCAAGAGCACGGCTGCGCCGATGGCTGCCAGCGTCGCGACGGCACAGGCTCCGCGGCCGATCGAGCCGATCATGCCGGCTCCGTTGCCGATACAGATCGAACCCGTCGTCGACGACGTGCCGCTGGTTGCGTCCACAGCTGTGGACCCGGTGCCGCTGGACGATGTCGCAACGGCAACCCCAGCGGAGGACACATCGTTCGATGTCGATCTGGCCGCCGTCGCCCTGCCGTTGCAGGCCGTACCCATCGCGTCGGGTCGACGCATCGCGGCCAACGACGATGAACCCGCCAACGCTCCCGCGGAAATCGCAGCGCTGCCCTTGGCCCCACCCGCGCGCACCCGTTCCACGGCGATCTTGCCGCCGCTTTCCCTGCTTGCTGCGCCGCGCCTGGAGCAAACCTCCATCGACGACGTGCAGCTTGCTGAAACCGGCGAGCTGATTGAACAGCGCCTGCGCGAATTCAAAGTGCCTGTGACCGTGGTCGGCGCATCGGCTGGCCCGGTCATCACGCGCTTCGAAGTGGAGCCGGCCGTGGGTGTGCGCGGCAACCAGATCGTTGCGCTGATGAAGGATCTCGCGCGCGGTCTTGGACGGACGTCCATCCGCGTGGTGGAAACCATACCCGGCAAGACCTGCATGGGCCTGGAGCTGCCGAACGAGCAGCGCCAGATGATCGCCTTGTCCGAGATCCTCGACTCCCCCGCCTATCGCGATGCCGATTCGCTGCTGACGCTGGCGATGGGCAAGGGCATCACCGGCGAGCCGGTGGTCGCCGATCTGGCGAAGGCACCGCATATGCTCGTCGCCGGCACCACCGGTTCGGGCAAGTCCGTCGCGGTCAACGCGATGATCCTGTCGATGCTGTACAAGGCCACGCCTGACGACGTGCGCATGATCATGATCGATCCGAAGATGCTGGAGCTTTCGGTCTACGAGGGTATTCCACATCTGCTCGCGCCGGTCGTCACCGACATGAAACTCGCGGCCAATGCGTTGGCGTGGTGTGTTGCCGAGATGGAGAACCGCTATCGCGTGATGTCGGATCTGCGCGTGCGCAATCTCGCCGGCTTCAATCAGAAAGTGCGCGAGGCGCGTGCCGCGGGCCGGCCGTTGATGAACCCGTTCCCCGCACATCCCGAAGTGCCCGAGTTGTTGGACACCTTGCCGATGATCGTGGTGGTGATCGACGAGCTGGCCGACCTGATGATGGTCGCCGGCAAGAAGATCGAAGAACTCATTGCGCGTCTCGCCCAGAAGGCGCGTGCCGCCGGCATCCATCTGATTCTCGCTACACAGCGCCCGTCGGTGGATGTGATCACCGGCCTGATCAAGGCCAACATCCCCACCCGCGTGGCCTTCCAGGTATCGTCGAAAATCGACTCACGCACCATTCTCGATCAGATGGGCGCAGAGAGTCTGCTCGGTCAGGGCGACATGCTGTTCCTGCCGCCGGGCACCGGTTATCCACAGCGCATCCACGGCGCTTTTGTCGCCGACGAAGAAGTGCATCGCATCGTGGCACACCTCAAGCTTTACGGCGAACCCGACTACAAGGATGAAATCCTCGCCGGTCCGCCGAGCGAAGGTTCGGGCGACCTCCTCACTGAAGAAGGCGGCGACGCCGAACTCGATCCTCTCTACGACGAAGCCGCTGCGTTCGTGTTGCGTTCGCGTCGTGCGTCCATCTCGTTTGTGCAGCGCCAGTTCCGCATTGGCTACAACCGCGCGGCGCGATTGGTGGAAGCGATGGAAGCGGCGGGACTGGTGTCGTCGATGGGCATCAACGGGCAGCGCGAAGTGATTGCGCCAGGACCCTCTGACTAGCCGGCGTTTTTCTGTGTGGGAGCGCACCCTGTGCGCGACAAACCTACGGAGCGGTACACCCAGGCGTGGCTGTCGCGCACAGGGTGCGCTCCCACAGAGGGCGGGCGCTATTAAAGAAACGCATCGAGCTCCGCACGCGTCGGCATGCCACTTTGTGCGCCCAATCGCGTCACCGACAACGCCGCCGCAGCACACGCCTTGCGCACCGCGCCCGGCAGTCCCTCATGCAGAAAGACGGCCAGAGCCGCGTTGAACGTATCCCCCGCCCCCGTGGTGTCGACCACATCGACTTTGAAACCCGGTTGATGCTGTGGCTCCCCGCCATCGCGGAACCAAGCGCCGTCGCCACCGCGGGTGAGCACCACCGGCGCGGGTGCGCGTTGCATGAGGGCGCGAAAATCTTCCTCGCCCGATGCGCCGAGCAGGATGGCCAGTTCGTGCTGGTTGGGCGTGAGATAGCGTGCCAGCTTCAACCATTCCATCGGCAGCTTCTGCGCAGGTGCCGGATTGAGGATGACCGGTTTGCCGAGCTTGTGGCCCAGGCGCAGCGTGGCCTCGACAGATTCGAGCGGGACTTCCATCTGCACGAGGATGGCGTCGGCTGAGGCGAGCGTGGCCTGCGCGCCCTCGATCTGCGCCGGCGTCACGCGGGCGTTGGCGGCGGGTACGACCACGATGTGGTTTTCACCCCCCGCAACGGTGATCGACGCGGTGCCGCTGCCGCAGTCGACGAAGCGCACGACATGCTCCAGCGAGATGCCCTCGCGGGCGAGGCCGGCGTGCAGTTCGTTGCCAAAGGCGTCGTCGCCCAAGGCACCGATCAGTGCGACGTCGGCACCCAATCGGGCCGCGGCCACCGCCTGGTTGGCGCCCTTGCCGCCATGCACGGTGAGAAAGCGTTCGCCAAGGATGGTTTCGCCGGGTTCGGCAAAGCGCGGCGCCAGCGTCACCAGGTCCATATTGATGCTGCCGACCACGACGACGCGTGCCATACCTGCTCCATCACTGCGTTAGGCGAGATGGAGCAGGATAAGGGATGCTGCGGGCGGAATCAGCCGCCGCTGCTGCCCGGCGCTGCCGGCACGTTCTGCCCGCGCCGCTCCTGCATGCGCTCCATCGCCTTCTCGCGCACGGCCTTCCACTTGTCGCGCTGTTCCTGGGTCAGCACGCCGCCGATCTGACTGTCGCTGTCCTGCACGATGGCGATGGTCTTGGCGCGGCGATCGGCCGGCTTGAGGCTGGTGTCGCCGCGCACCGCCTGCAGTTGCTGGTCGCGTTGCTGCAGCAGCGGACCGATCTTGGCCTGCTGATCCGGGGTCAGCTGCAACTGCTTGGTGAGGCGCTGCAACTGCGTCGGCGCGTCGAAGGCGTGCATGTGCTGGCTGCCGGCGGCAGGGGGCGTGTCCTGCTGGGCGAAGGCGTGGGCGGACAACGTGACGGCAAGTGCAAGCGCAACGTAGGCGGGAAGGCGATGCATGGGCGGCTCTCCTCAAGGGCGTATCTGCGGGAACGCGGGCAGCCCACGGCGGTTGACGGTACTAGCGCCGGCCCCGGCTTGCATCCAAGCCTAGCGCCACGAACATCAACGGATTGTCCGCCCCCAGGGAAAACCTCATGCATGACGTTGGAGGACTTCCCGCTTTGGCAGGCCGGATTCGCTGCAATCCGCGAACGTCCCGCCACCCAGCGCGCGTATGCGCTGGGCGATCAGATGAAGGGCCGGTTCGATCTGACCACCGACGAGGAAGCGCGCAAAGTGCTGTTCGGGCCGGGCGCGAAGAGCTGGTCATGTGTGTGAAGAGGCGCGGGGAGCTGTGGGCCAAAGCCGTGCCTTCACATATTTTCCGCCCTTTTTCGCCTGTTTTTCCCACAAAACGCTGGTTTCCATGGGCGTGACGCGTTCTAATCGCCGTTTGTTCTTGCGTACGACGCGTCGCCCAAGGAAGTCTCCATGCGCGCCCTCCTGTTTGCTGCCCTGACGATGGTAGCCCTGCCGACCATGGCCGAAAAACTCACGATCGAACGCATCTTCGACGGTGGCAATCTTGCTGGTGCCGCGCCGCGCGGTCTGCAGATTTCGCCCGACGGCAGCCGCGTGACCTTCCTGCGCGCCCGCGCGGACGATCAGTTCCAGCTGGATCTGTGGGAATACCAGCTCAAGGACAACAAGACGCGCCTGCTGGTGGACTCCAAGAAACTCGAACCCAACGGCGAGCAGTTGTCGGATGCGGAAAAGGCGCGTCGCGAACGCGAACGCACCGCCGGCCTGCACGGCATCGTGAGCTATCAGTGGTCGCCGGACGGCAAGCAGCTATTGTTCCCGATCAACGGCAAGCTCTACGTCGTCGCGCTGGCCACGCCGGACGCGGCGCCCACGCCGCTCGATACCGGCGACAACGTGATCGACCCGAAGATCTCGCCGAAGGGTCGCTACGTGTCCTATGTGCGCGATCAGAATCTTTGGGTGATTGAGCTCAGCACCGGCGAGGCCAAACAGCTCACCCATGATGGCGGCGGCACCGTGCACAACGGCGAAGCCGAGTTCGTGGCGCAGGAAGAGATGGACCGCAGCGAAGGCTACTGGTGGGCGCCCGACGATTCGGCCATCGCGTTCGAGCGCTACGACGAAGCCAAGGTGCCGGTGACCAAGCGCACCGAGCTGTTCGCCGATCACACCGATGTGATCGATCAGCGCTACCCCGCCGCCGGCGCACCCAACGTCGCCGTGAAGCTGGGCCTGGTCTCGCCCGCGGGCGGCCAGCCGCGTTGGATCGACCTGGGCAAGGATGCGGACATCTATCTCACCCGCGTGAACTGGTTGCCCGATGGCAAGCACCTCGCCTATCAGCGCATGCCGCGCAACCAGCAGAAACTGGATTTGCGCCTGGTCGATGCGAAGACGCTGGCGCAGCGCACCCTGCTCACCGAGGCCAGCGACACCTGGATCAATCTCAACAGCGATCTGACCTTCCTCAAGGACGGCAAGAGTTTCCTGTGGGGCAACGAGCGCAGCGGTTATCACCATCTGTATCTGTACGGACTCGATGGCACGCTCAAGCACGCGGTGAGCGAAGGCGATTGGCCGATCGACGGGTTGCTGGCGGTGAACGAGCACACGGGTACCGTTTTCGTGGCCTCGAACAAGGACGCGGTTCCCGAGAAGCAGGTCTACGCGCTCAAGCTCGATGGCAGCACGGCGAAAGCGCCCGCACGCATCAGCCAGGGCGCCGGCACGCATGTGGCCTCCTTCGCGCCGGATGGCAGCTTCTATCTCGACAATTTCTCCAGCGTCGATACGCCGCCCCAGGTCAGCCTGCACAAGGCGGACGGCAGCCTGGTCAGCTGGATCGAGCCGAACAAGCTGGATGAAAAACATCCGTACTGGCCGTATCGCGACAGCCTGATCAAGCCCGAATTCGGCACGCTCAAGGCGGCGGACGGGCAGACGCTGTATTACCGCTTGTACAAGCCGGCCGGCTTCGATCCCACCAAGAAGTACCCGGTGTTCGACATGTTTTATGGCGGCCCGCATGCGCAGATGGTCAGCAATGCGTGGGGCGACTACTTCAATCAGTACATGGCGAACCAGGGCTTCGTGGTGTTCACCCTGGACAACCGCGGCATGGCGCGCCGCGGCCGCCAGTTCGAGAACGCGATCTACCAGCAATTGGGCGCCGCCGAAGTGGACGATCAGCTGGTCGGCATCCACTGGTTGAAGTCGCAGCCGTGGGTGGATGCCAAGCACATGGGCGTGTTCGGCTGGAGCTACGGCGGCTACATGACCACCATGATGCTGGCCAAGGCCTCCGACGAACTCGCTGGCGGCGTGGCGGTGGCGCCGGTGACCAACTGGCGGCTGTACGACACGTTCTATACGGAGCGTTACCTGGGCCGTCCGCAGGACAACGATTCGGGGTATACGCGCAGTTCGCCGATGGCGTGGCTCGATGGGCTGACGTCCAAGCTGTATCTCGTCCACGGTATGGCTGACGACAACGTGCTGTTTCTCAACTCGACCGAGTTGATGGCCGAGCTGCAGAAGCGCGGCACGCAGTTCCAGTTCATGGCCTACCCGGGCGCCAAGCATGGGCTGAACCTGCCTGGGCAGCGCAGTCACGTGTATCACCTGATTGAGAATTTCTTTCAGCAGCAGGTGAAGGGGGCGGCGGTTGCGCCGGTTGCGCCCAAGGCGGTGGCCGTGCCGGCAGCGGCAACCACGACGCGGTAGAACGCGTTCTTGTGGGAGCGCACCCTGTGCGCGACAAACCTACGGAGCGGTACATCCCCGCGTGGCTGTCGCGCACAGTGTGCGCTCCCACAGGCGAGGCGAGACCGCCGACGCTAACAGGCAAAAAAAGGCCGCCCTGGGGCGGCCTTTCGCTTCAATCCATCAAACCTTACTGCGCATGCCCCACGCCCGAATCGCCCTGCTCCAGCGGCGGCGGGGTGCCGGCAACGGCCAGCAGAGAGGTGGCGTAGCCGTCCTCGATGCTCACGGTGGACACCTCATCCCACGAGAAGAATGACGCTTCGCGCAGCCATTCGGCGTCGGGCGAGATCTCCTGCATGTTGAAGCCGTCTTCTTCCACGCTGATCAGTCGACCGATGTAACAGACTTCGGCCTCGTCCTCGCTGTCCACGTGCACGCCGATCACTGGCGCCTGCGCGGCAGCGGCCTGGATGACGCTGCGGATGTCGTCCAGCGGGAAGCCCCGCGGCGGACGTGGCATCAGGTGTTTGAGCACCAGCGCCTTCTCCATGAAGGGCGCGTGTTTGTCCGGCGCTTCCAGCTCGGAAACGTCGCGGTGGCGCATCACGTACATGCCGTCATAGGTGATGCCGTCACCAACCACCCACAGCAGAAAGAATTCACGGCCAACCCCGCCCACGTAGCCGCAAAAGCTGCCGTGTTCGAGTTCACCGCGCCATAACCGGACCAGCTGGTGCTTCTGCTGCGCCTCGCGCAGCTGAGCCCGCTGGCCGGTGGTCTTCAGTTCAATCACATTTCCCATGGTCAAAATTTTACCAGCCCGGGGCTTTCCCCTTGTTTACAGGATGTAACGCGACAAATCCTCGTCCTGGACCAGTACGCCTAGGTTTTTATCGACATATTCGGCGTCGATCAGGTATTTTTCGCCGGATTTGTCAGCAGCTTCGTAGGAGATCTTCTCCAGCAGGCGCTCGATCACGGTATGCAGGCGGCGGGCGCCGATGTTCTCGGTGCGCTCGTTCACCTGGAAGGCCACCTCGGCCAGGCGGTCGATGCCTTCCTCCGTGAAGTTGATCGTCACGCCCTCGGTACCCAGCAAGGCGATGTACTGCTTGGTCAAGGCGTTATGGGGCTCGCGCAGGATGCGCTTGAAGTCGCCGACCGACAGCGCCGACAGCTCCACGCGGATCGGCAGGCGGCCCTGCAGCTCCGGAATGAGGTCCGAGGGCTTGGCCAGCGAGAACGCGCCGGAGGCGATGAACAGCATGTGGTCGGTCTTGATCGGGCCGTACTTGGTCGACACGGTCGAGCCCTCGACCAGCGGCAGCAGGTCGCGCTGCACGCCTTCGCGGCTGACGCCGGCGCCGCCCCATTCGGAGCGCTGGGCGATCTTGTCGATCTCGTCGATGAAGACGATGCCGTTCTGCTCGGCCGCCTGCATGGCCTGTGCACGCACTTCTTCCTCGTTGAGCAGCTTGGCGGCCTCTTCCTCCACCAGCATCGGACGCGCGGCCTTGATGGCGACCTTGCGTTGCTGGGTCTTGGCGCCGCCCATGTTCTGGAACATCTGGCGCAGCTGCTGGCCCATTTCCTCCATGCCCGGCGGGGACATGATTTCCACGCCGACATTGGTGGCGAAGTCCAGCTCGATCTCGCGGTCGTCCAGCGCGCCTTCGCGCAGCTGCTTGCGCAGCTTCTGGCGGGTGTCGTTCTGCTCGCTGCTGGGCGCGGCGTCGTGCGACCAGTCCGACGGGGTCTGGCGGCGCGGCAGCAGGGCGTCCAGGATGCGGTCTTCGGCGCGGTCTTCGGCCTGCGTGCGCACGCGCTTCATGGCTTGCTCGCGCACCAGCTTATAGGCGACGTCGGCGAGGTCGCGCACGATGGATTCGACATCCTTGCCCACATAGCCCACCTCGGTGAACTTGGTGGCTTCCACCTTCACGAACGGCGCATTGGCCAGCGTGGCGAGGCGGCGGGCAATCTCGGTCTTGCCCACGCCGGTGGGACCGATCATCAGGATGTTCTTGGGCGTCACTTCGTCGCGCAGGCCCGGTTCCAGCTGCATGCGGCGCCAGCGGTTGCGCAGCGCGATGGCCACGGCGCGTTTGGCGTCGTGCTGGCCGATGATGTAGCGGTCGAGTTCGTTGACGATTTCGCGGGGAGTAAGTTCGGACATGAGTTCACCGGAAAGATGGGTTTTCGCCGTCATTCCGCCTCAGCGGCAATGACAGGACCAGGAGCCGTCGCGCCGTGCGCTTACAGCTCCTCGATCGTGGTGTTGTGGTTGGTATAGATGCAGATGTCGCCAGCGATCTTCAGCGCGCGCTCGACGATGGCGCGCGAATCCATCTCGGTGTTTTCCAGCAGGGCCAGCGCGGCGGACTGCGCGTACGGGCCACCCGAGCCGATGGCGATCAGGCCATGTTCGGGCTCCAGCACGTCGCCGTTGCCGGAAATCAGCAGCGAGGCCTCCTTGTCGGCCACCGCCAGCATGGCTTCCAGGCGGCCCAGGCGGCGATCGGTACGCCATTCCTTGGCCAGTTCCACGGCCGCGCGGGTGAGGTTGCCGCCGTGCTTGTCCAGCTTCTGCTCAAACAGCTCGAACAAGGTGAAGGCGTCGGCGGTGGCGCCGGCGAAACCGGCGATCACATTGCCCTTGCCGAGGCGGCGGATCTTGCGGGCGTTGGCCTTCATCACCGTGTTGCCGAGGGTGACCTGGCCGTCGCCGCCAATCACGACCTGCCCGTTGCGGCGCACCGAAACGATGGTCGTGGCGTGAAAGGATTCCATGGGGGACTCCGTAAAGAGTGAATTCGCCAAAGGTGGGGCCGTAAGGGCGGAATCCAAGCCATACCGCCCTCCCTGTAGGAGCGCACCCTGTGCGCGACCGGCGTCTGGCCGCTCGCGGTTGCCGGAGTTAAGGGCAATCTGGGAGCGGTCGCGCACAGGGTGCGCTCCTACAAGGGGAATGGCGACAAGGCCCCGCCTATTTCCGCTTCGCCCGCGGATGCGCCGCGTCATACACCTTGGCCAGATACTGGAAATCCAGGTGCGTATAGATCTGCGTGGTGGCGATATCGGCGTGGCCGAGCAGCTCCTGCACGGCGCGCAGGTCGCCCGAGGATTCCAGCATATGGCTGGCGAAGGTGTGGCGCAGCAGATGCGGATGGATGCGTTTGGCCATGCCTTGCTGCAGCGCGAGCGTCTTCAGTCGCAGCTGCACCGTGCGTGGATGGATGGGCGCACCGCCGCGCCCCTTGAACACGGGCTGCTCCGCAACCACGCCTTCCGCCTCGCCCAGCGCGCGCAGCGCGGCAACGGCATGGCGGCCCACTGGCACGATGCGGGTCTTGTTGCCCTTGCCGAGCACGCGCACTTCGCCCGCCTGCATGTCCAGGTCGATCCAGCGCAGCCCCGTGAGTTCGGACAGGCGCAAACCCGACGAATAGAACAGCTCCAGCATCGCGCGGTCGCGCAGATTCAGCGCGCCCTCGGTCTGCGTTTCCACCAGCGAGGTGGCTTCGTCGACGTCGAGCACCTGGGGCAGTTTGCGATGCACCTTGGGGCCACGCACGCCGGCCAAGGGGTCATGCTCGAGCAGGCCCTCGCGGGTGAGCTGGCGGAACAGGCTGCGGCAGGAAGACAGCAGGCGCTGCAGGCTTTTCGGCGCCAGGCCAGCGCGATGTTCGCCGGCCACGAAACCGCGCATGCGGTTGGGCTCAAGTGCGCTGAAGTCGGCGATGCCCTGCGCCTCCATCCAGCGCAGCAGCTTGGCAAGATCGCGGCGATAGCCATCGACCGTGTGCACCGATGCCTTGCGTTCTCCCGCCAGTCGCGAAAGCCAGGCATCGACCTGGGCCTGCGGGTGAGACATGGCTGTTACATGACTTCCTGCGCGCGGCGCAGCGCGGCGGTGACGGTGCCCGCGATCATCTTCAGGAACACCGTGCCCATGCCAGGCTGGAAGTGGTCCGCATCGCCGCTGCCGATGGCCAGGATGCCGAACTCGCCCAGCGGCATCATGGCGGCGGAGCGGATCTCCGGCGCATGGTCGCCAAACAGGCGGTATAGGCGTTCGGCCGAGAGGCGGCCTGCGACCGGTTCGTGGTGCGCCATGAAATCGGAAAACTCGGGCACCTGCGAGCGGCCGCCCGGGATATGCACCAGCCAGTCGGCCGGCGGCAGGCCGATCGGGCCGAACAGCATCAGGCGCACCTGGTCGGTCTGGAAATCTTCCGCGAGCCGGGCCACCACGCTGCGTGCGGCCACCGCGGGCGTGCCGGCGCGCAGCACGGCGAGATTGAGCTCGTGCACCCGCTGCATCAGCCGCTCGTTCTCGGCAGCGATGGAGATCAGGCCGGCCAGCTGCTTTTCCAGCTCCGCGTTCTTCTCGCGCAGGCTCTGCAGCTGGTAGACCGCCAGCGAGGCGACGCGGCCCTGCTCGCGCGGCAGCGTGAGCTGGGCGGCGATATCGGGATAGTCGGTGAGAAACTCCGGATGGTGCCGCAGGAAAGCCGCGACGTCGCCGGCGGAAAGCGTGTCGACAATGGCGGTTTCGGACATGACTACCTCGGCGGAGTGATGCGGTGCGCGCCGAGTGTGCGTTGTTCCGCTATCGGCTTTCAACCGACGCGGACAGAAAGCCGCGTCAACCCAGCCATTCACCTTCGAAAACGAAGGTTGCCGGCCCGGTCATCCACAGGGTATGCCCCGGTCCTGCCCATTCGATGGTCAGGGTGCCGCCGGGCAGCGTCACCATCACTTTCTCGTCGACCTCGTCGCGCAGGCGCAGCACCGCCATCGCGGCGCAGGCGCCGGTGCCGCAGGCGAGGGTCCAGCCGCTGCCGCGCTCATGCACGCGCAGGCGCAGCTGGCCCCGATCGACCTGTTGCACGAAGCCGGCGTTGCAGCCTTCGGGAAAACGGCTGTGCGTGGTCAGCATGGGGCCGACCCGATACAGCGACGGCGCCTGCAGGTCCGGCACCACCACGACCGCATGCGGATTGCCCATCGACAGCGCGCCGATCTCCAGCACATCGCCGCCCACCTCGATGGAATAACGATACGCCTGCAAATCGGCGCGGAACGGAATGCGCTCAGGCTCCAGCGTCGGCACGCCCATGTCGACCGTCACTTCGTTCGGGCCGCTCAGACGCACGGTGACCGGGCCCGACGGGCTTTCCAGGCGCACCATGTCGCCGATCGACAATTCACCAGCACGATGCAGCCACGCCGCTACGCAGCGCACGCCGTTGCCGCACTGTCCCGACGGCGTGCCGTCCGCATTCCAGATGCCGTAGTAGAACGCGCAGCTGGGATCGCGCGGCGGCTCGATGCTGATCAGCTGGTCGAAGCCCACACCCATGTGCCGGTCGGCGATGGCGCGGATCTGCTCCTCGTTGAGCGAAAACGCGCGCTGACGGCAATCGACCATCACGAAGTCGTTGCCGATGCCGTGCATCTTGGAGAACGGAAGCTTCATTACATGAACTTGCCGCCGGTGATCCGGCCGTTGGCGTCCAGTTCGGCGAAATAGCGGCTGTTGTTGCTGCGCATCTCGCGGGTGGCGATGGTGCCGGGAAGGACCAGCAGCACATCCGGATACGCGGCCTTGAACTGCTCAGGCGTCGGATGCGCGGCGATGAAGGCATCGAACGCCGTCATGTCGGTGACAAAGCCATGCACCGGAGCCGGCGTCAACGCGGCCGGAACTGCCGCGGCCACGGGTTTCGCTGCCGGCGCCGCCGGCGTCGCGGGATGCACGGTGGCTGCAGGCGTGGTCTTGGGCATGTAGAGCGGCCCCTTGTTGCCGCATCCGGCGAACAGGGCGAGAACGGAGCACAGCGGAAGCAGCAGGAGTGATCGGCGCATGTCGGGGTATCCGGCGGGAACCCGCTCAGTATAGGCGAGCCGCCGCTGTGGAAGCGCCGCCACGCGTGAACGGCGCGCCAGCCGTTATGATGCCGCCGTCGCCGCCGCGAGCGGTTTGAATGCACAGAAGTACAACGATGGACTGGACCGCGCTGTTGCGCCTCCCTTCGACGATCCTGCTGATCCTGGCCGCGATCGCCCTGCTGTTCACCTTGTTTCAGCTGGTGGCCTTGCGCCAGCGCCTGGACGACAGGCAGCACCTGGCGGCCGCCGGTCGCTCCGTGCTGCTGATCGTGGGTTTCGCCATCACCCTGGTGCTGACCGGCATGGGCTTCGCTTTGCGCGGCTATCGCCTGCTCAGCGAGGAGTCGCCGGTGGTCGAGATCGATGCGCACATTCTTTCTCCGCAGCGCTGGACGCTCGTCCTGCACTGGCCCGATGGCGCCACCCGGCGGGTCGACGTGGCCGGCGATGCCTGGCGTGTCGAGGCCGTGGTGCTGAAGTGGAAACTGCCCGCAATGCTGGCGGGTGTGCCGCCGCTGTATCGACTGGATCGCTTGTCGGGGCGCTATGACGATCCCAACGATGAGATGCATGCGCCGCGCACCGTGGTCGATTTTCGCGAGGGCGGCAGCTTCGACTTGCTCGATCTGCACAAGCAATATCCGCGCTGGGTGCCGGATGTGGACGCGCAGTTCGGTAGCGGGGTGTTTTTGCCGTTGGTGGATCAGGGGCATTACACGGTGAGTCTGATGCGCACGGGGGCGTTGGTGGCGCGGCCGGATGAGGCGACGGTGCAGAGGATTGCGCAGCCGTTTTGAGTTGGGTTTAGGGTGATTGAGGTGAGGGGCTGTCTCACTTGGTTGTGTGGCATCGCAGCCCACCTGTTTTGCGCGGCGTCCCCGGCGCGGTCCAGCATTTGATCGTCATTCCTGCGA
>NZ_JPLA01000045.1 GCF_001010355.1 Dyella japonica DSM 16301
CCCCCCCCCCACGGTGATGTCAGCTTTTCTTCCCCCGTGACGGCACGTAACCCTTACCCGGTCGCGTCACTGCCGTTACAATACGCGCGTTTTGCCCACACAATCCGGAGATCCCATGAGCGCACCGCTTAATTACCGCCGCATCCTGCTCAAACTCTCCGGTGAAGCCCTCATGGGCGAGGCCGACTACGGCATCGACCCGAAAGTGATCGGCCGCCTCGCCGACGAAATCATCGAAGTCCAGAAGGCCGGCATCCAGATCGGCGTGGTCATCGGTGGCGGCAACATCTTCCGCGGCGCGGGCCTGGCAGCGGCCGGCATGGACCGCGTCACCGGCGACCACATGGGCATGCTGGCCACGGTGATGAACGCACTGGCCATGCAGGACGCGATCGAGCGTCGCGGCGGCTTTGCCCGCGTGATGAGCGCGATCCAGATCCACGATGTGTCCGAAGACTTCATCCGCCGCCGCGCGATCCGCCATATCGAAAAGGGCCGCATCGTGCTGTTCGCGGCCGGTACCGGCAATCCGTTCTTCACCACCGACTCGGCCGCCGCGCTGCGCGCCGTGGAAGTGGGCGCCGACCTGCTGCTGAAGGCCACTAAGGTGGATGGCGTCTACACCGCCGATCCGGCCCGCCACAAGGACGCCACGCGCTACGACACGCTCACCTACGACCAGGTGATCGAAGGCAAGCTGGCCGTGATGGATACCGCCGCCATCGCGCTGTGCCGCGACCACGGCATGCCGCTGCGCATCTATGACATGACGGTGCCCGGCAACCTCATGCGCATCATGAAGGGCGAGGCGATCGGCACGCTGGTGTCGGACGACTAGCGAGTAGCGAGAAGTGAGGGAAGAGAAGTGAGGAGAGAGAGGGCCAAAACCGTCAATCTGGGGTGATTTTCAGTTGCGCGACAAATACGGCGGAGCACGGTGTTGTCGCTGACTCGGAGTTCGCCACGGTAGCTGGCCCTGGCGCTCTCGCTACTCACTCCTCCTCCCTCGTTCCCGCCTCTCTCCCCCCTGCTATACTCGCGGGCTTGCACGGTTTGAGGGGTTTCCCATGCTTAACGACATCAAGAACGATGCCCAGACCCGCATGGGCAAGAGCATCGACTCACTCAAGCACAACCTGCTGCGCCTGCGCACCGGTCGTGCGAGCACCGCCCTGGTGGACGGCATCAAGGTGCCGTACTACGGCTCGGACATGCCGCTGAACCAGGTGGCCACGGTCGCACTGGGCGATTCGCGCTCCATCATCATCACGCCGTTCGAAAAGACCCTGGTCGGCCCGATCGAAAAAGCCATCATGGCCTCGGACGTCGGCATCACGCCGAACACCTCCGGCCTGACCATCCGCCTCAATATGCCGCCGCTCACCGAAGAGCGTCGCCGCGAGCTGGCCAAGCACGTGGCGCATGAAGGCGAAGACGCCAAGATCGCCATCCGCAACGTGCGCCGCGACGCCATGCAGCAGGTCAAGGATCTGCTCAAGGAAAAGCTGATCACGGAAGACGACGAGCGCAAGGCGGAAGACGAAATCCAGAAGCTCACCGATCGCTTCGTCAAAGACGTCGACGGCGTCGTCAAGAACAAGGAAGAGGAGCTGATGGCGCTCTAAGCGCCATCGCTCCGAGCGCCTGCCCATGACCAGCGCCGATCCCGCGCGGACACCGCGCCACGTCGCCATCGTGATGGATGGAAACGGCCGCTGGGCGAAACTGCGCCACCGGCCGCGCACGTTCGGCCACAACGCCGGACGCAAGGCCGTGCGCAACGTGGTCGAAAGCTGCCTGCGCCAGGGCGTCAAGGTACTTACGCTGTTCGCGTTTTCCAGCGAGAACTGGCAGCGCCCGCAGGATGAAGTCGGCGCGCTGATGGAATTGTTCGTGCGCGCGCTGGACAAGGAAGTGGACGAACTGCACGGCAACGGCGTGCGTATTCGCTTCGTCGGTGACCTGGACAGTTTCGAAGCCGGCCTGCGCCAGCGCATGCTGGCCGCGATGGCGCGCACCGCCGGCAACGATGCGCTGCATCTGAATATCGCGGTGAGCTACGGCGGTCGCTGGGACATCGTGCAGGCCGCGCGCAAGGCCGCCGAAGCAGTGGCGCGCGGCGAGCTGCGCGCCGAGGACATCGACGAAGCCGCACTGGGCCAGCACATGTGCCTCGCCGAACTGCCGCCGCTGGATCTGTTCATCCGGACCGGCGGCGAGTGCCGCGTCAGCAATTTTCTTTTGTGGCAGCTTGCCTACGCGGAGCTGCACTTTACCGATACCCTGTGGCCCGACTTCGACGAGGCTTGCTTGAAGAGCGCCATCGCCGATTACGCACGCCGCGAACGCCGTTTCGGCAAGACCGGCGACCAAGTCGCCAAACAGGCGTAAGGACATCCATGCTGCTCCAGCGCACCTTGACCGCACTGCTGCTCGCCCCGCTGGTGATCGCGCTGATCCTGCTGGCGCCCACGGGCCTGTTTGCGGCCATCGTCGCGATCGCCTTTCTTGCCGCGATGTGGGAATGGACCCGGCTGTCGGGCCTGAAGGAAACCGCCCCGCGCGCCGCCCTGCTCGTGCTCACCGCCGCGATCTTCGCGCTGTGCTGGTATGCACGCAGCGGCATCGCCTGGCCGGTGATCATCGGCATCGGCGTGAGCTGGTGGATCGTGGTGGGCCAGTGGCTGCGCCACTTCGCCTTTGGCGCGGCGCCCACCCGCGAAAACTGCCTGATCAAGCTGGGCGCGGGCATGCTCGTGATTGTCCCGGCGTGGATTGCCGTGGTAACCATCCATGGCGTCTCCGAGCGCGGCAACTGGTGGACCATGCTCGCCCTGCTGATCGTCTGGGCCGCCGACATCGGCGCATACTTCAGCGGTCGCCAGTTCGGTCGTCGCAAGCTCGCCCCCACCATCAGCCCGGGCAAGACCTGGGCGGGTGTCTACGGCGCCTTCGTGGCCGGCGCCATCGTTGCCGGCGTGGGCGGTTCGCTGCTTGGCGTCAGCGGCGGCAAGCTGATCGGCCTGCTGGTGTTGTCGGTGTTCGTCGTGGTGGTCTCGATCGTGGGCGACCTGTTCGAGAGCCTGATGAAGCGCCATGCCGCCGTGAAGGATTCGGGCAACCTGTTCCCTGGCCATGGCGGCTTGCTTGATCGCCTGGACAGCGTGTTCGCCGCCATGCCGGTGTTTGCCGCCGGCATGCTTTTGCTGGGTCTATGAGTCATAGCTTGCGCAAAGTGGCGGTACTGGGTGCGACCGGCTCGATCGGTGGCAGCACGCTGGATGTGATCGCCCGCCATCCCGACCGCTTTCGCGCCACCGTGCTTGCCGCACACAGCAATGTCGCTGCGCTGGCCGAGCTGTGCGTTCGTTTCCGTCCGGACCTTGCCGTCATCGCCGACCCGACGCTCGAAGCCGAGCTGGTTCGCCGACTGGCCGCGGCCGGCGTGCGTTGCGACGTCGCCAGCGGCCATGACGCCGTCACCCAGGCCGTCTCGGGCGACCTGTGCGATACCGTGGTGGCGGCCATCGTCGGCGCCGCCGGGCTGGACTCCACGCTGGCCGCCGCACGTACCGGCAAGCGGTTGCTGCTGGCCAACAAGGAATCCATCGTGATGGCCGGCGCGCTGCTGCTGGACGCGCTGGCGGTAGGCGGCGGCGACTTGATTCCGGTCGATTCGGAACACAACGCGATCTTCCAGTGCCTGCCGGGCGGCCGTCCCAACCTGGCCGCCAGCGGCGTGCGCCGTCTCATCCTGACCGCCTCCGGCGGCCCGTTCCGTGGTCGCACCCGCGCCGAACTGGCCGGCGTCACCCCGGAGCAGGCCTGCAAGCACCCCAACTGGGTGATGGGCCGCAAGATTTCGGTGGATTCGGCCACCCTGATGAACAAGGGTCTGGAAGTCATCGAGGCGCACCATCTGTTTGGCGCCGCCCCCGACGTGATCGACGTGCTGGTGCACCCGCAAAGCCTGGTGCATTCGATGGTCGACTACGTCGACGGTTCGGTGCTCGCCCAGCTGGGCAATCCGGACATGCGCACGGCGATCGCCCACGCGCTGGCGTGGCCGGCGCGCATCGAAGCAGGCGTGGCGCCATTGGACCTGGCCGCCTGCGCCCCGCTGACGTTCCAGCAGCCCGATCTGGCGACCTTTCGCTGCCTAGCGCTGGCCTTCCAGGCGCTGCGGGCGGGGGGCGATGCCACGGCCATTCTCAACGCCGCCAACGAGGTCGCCGTCGACGCCTTCCTGGCCGGCGCACTGCCCTTCCTGGGCATCGCCGATCTCGTTGAGAGCGTACTTACGGAACTGCCGCCGCAAGCTGTGGTCGATGTCCAGACCCTGAATGAACGCGACCGCACGGCCCGCGAGGCCGCCCGTCGCATCCTTCGCAACGCTTGCTGACAAGCCTGATAAGCTCTCACCGATGAATAGTGTATTTGGCTCAGTGTTTTGGTTGCTTGTCACGCTAGGCGTGCTGGTGACCTTTCACGAATTTGGACACTACTGGGTAGCACGACGTTGCGGCGTCAAGGTGCTGCGTTTTTCCGTGGGCTTCGGCAAGGCGATCTGGAAGCGCATCGGCAAGGACGGCACCGAGTACCAGGTTGCCATGATCCCCCTGGGCGGCTACGTGAAGATGCTCGACGCCCGCGAAGGCGAAGTCGATCCCGCGCTCGCCGGCCAGGAATTCACCGCCAAGCCGGTATGGCAGCGCATCGCGATCGTGGCCGCCGGCCCGGGCTTCAATCTGATCTTCACCCTGTTCGCGTTCTGGCTGATGTTCCTGGTGGGCAAGCCGGACGTTGCCCCGGTCATCACCGCCGCGCCCCAGAGCATCGCCGCCGAGGCGGGCGTGCGTACCGGTGATCGCATCCTCAGTGTCGATGGGCACGAGATGGCGACCTGGAGTGACTCCATGGACGCCATCGCCAACGCGATGCTGGGCCGCGAACCGACCGCGCTGCGCGTGCGCGGCACCGATGGCGGCGAACGCTTGCTGACCCTGCCCTTGCAGCAGCTTCCCGCGGGCCAGCCGATCGACCAGTATTTCGACAAGCTCGGCATGAAGCTCGCGCCCCTGCCGGCGATTGCCGCCACGGTGACGCCGGGCGATCCCGCGCAGCAGGCCGGCATGCAGGGCGGCGACAAGCTGGTCAGCGTCAACGGCAAGCCCGTGGCCGACTTCGACGACTTCGCCCAACAGGTGAAGCGCGACGCGCCCAAGTCGCCCCGCTTCGTCATCGGCATCGAGCGCGCCGGCCAGCCGATGAGCCTGACCGTCACCGCCGCCTGGAAGTCCGAAGAGGGCCGCCCCAAGCAGTGGCTGATCGGCATCCGGCCGCCCCAGCCCGAACAGGCGCTGGTGCGCTATGGGCCGGTCAAGGCGATGCAGGCTTCGCTGGAAAGCACCTGGATCAGTACCACCAACACCTTCAACATGATCGGCAAGATGCTGACCGGACAGGCATCGACCAAGAACCTCTCCGGCGTCATCGGCATCGCCCAGGTGGCCAACGCTTCGGCGAGCATGGGGATCGGCTGGTTCTTCAGCTTCCTGGCCATGGTGTCGCTAAGTCTTGCGATCCTCAACCTCATGCCGATACCGGTCTTGGACGGTGGTTGGCTGCTGTATTACCTTATTGAGTTGGTCAAAGGCAGTCCCGTCAGCGAACGTGCGATGATGGCAGGTCAGTATGTCGGCCTGGTCATGTTGTTCACGTTAATGGGATTGGCTTTCTACAACGACATCCATCGCTTCCTGCCCTCGTGACGCGTAGCGGCTTTGCCGAAAGTCGCGCTTTCGTCCGAGGGACAGGTGTATCCGCAGCGTGCGCGAACACGCGCTTGCGACGGATACATGGCGGTGGTTTACCCGGTGCATCTGGGGAAGATGCAAGCACCCTTTCAAGGCTGGGCTTGTCCTGGCTTCACGTATTGATCGGGGCGGCCTCAACAGCCGCCTCATCGGAATAAACCAACGGAATCGACGATGAAGCGTATCGCCGCCCTGATCCTGCTTGCCTCACTATCCGCCAATGCACTCGCTTTCGAGCCCTTCGTCGTTTCCGATATCCGTATCGATGGCCTCAGCCGCATTTCCGCCGGTACGGTACTCAACTACCTGCCGGTCAACCGTGGCGACCGCCTGACCAACGATGCCGCCCAGCGCGCCATCCGTGCCCTGTACCAGACCAAGTTCTTCAGCGATGTCGAAATCGATCGCGAAGGCGACATCATGGTCATCAAGGTGGTCGAACGTCCCTCGATCGCCAAGCTCACCCTGCGCGGCAACAAGGACATCAAAGAAGAAGATCTGCGCAAGGGCCTGAAGGAAATCGGCCTGTCCGAAGGCGAGACCTTCGACCGCCTGTCGCTCGATCGCGTGCAGCAGGAACTGGTTCGCCAGTACTACAACCGCGGCAAGTACAACGTGTCGGTCGATCCGCACGTGACCAACCTCGATCGCAACCGCGTGGCCGTCGATATTGAAATTCGCGAAGGCAAGGTCGCGAAGATCAAGGAAATCAACATCGTCGGCAACAAGGCGTTCACCGACAAGGAAATCCGCAAGGGTTTCGAGTCGAGCACGTCCAACATGCTGTCGTGGTATTCGAAGGACGACCAGTACTCGCGCGAAAAGCTTTCCGGCGACCTGGAAAAGCTGCAGTCCTACTACATGGACCGCGGCTACGCCGACTTCGGCGTCGACTCCACGCAGGTGACCATCGCGCCGGACAAGCGCTCGATGTACATCGCCGCCAGCGTCAAGGAAGGCGACATCTACACCATCTCCGAAGTGCATCTGCTCGGTGAGCTGATCCTCCCCGAGGACTCGCTGCACCAGCTGGTGTACGTGCACAAGGGCGACACCTTCAATCGCAAGGCGATCGAGGCGAGCACCAATGCGATCAAGACCATCCTGGCCAGCATCGGTTATGCGTTCGCCAAGGTGACGCCGGTGCCGAAGCTGGACAAGGACAAGCGCACCGTCGACCTCACGCTCTACATCGAGCCGGGCAAGCGCGTGTACGTGCGCCGCGTGATCTTCCAGGGCAATACCCGCACCGAAGACGACGTGATGCGCCGCGAAATGCGCCAGCTGGAAGGCAGCTGGTTCTCGCAGCCGGCGATCGACCGCTCCAAGATCCGCCTGCAGCGCCTGGGCTATTTCAAGACCGTCAACATCGACAAGGCGCTGGTGCCGGGCACCGAAGACCAGGTCGACCTGACCGTGAAGGTGGAAGAACAGTCCGCCGGCAGCCTGATGTTCGGCGTGGGCTATTCGCAGTACTCGGGCATCATCCTGTCCGCGTCGGTGTCGCAGAACAACTTCATGGGCACCGGTGACAGCTTCACCGTGGGCGCATCGCGCAGCGACTACTCCACCAGCATCAACGCCAGCTACTTCAACCCGTACCTCACCGATAGCGGCGTGGGTATCGGCTACAACGCCGGTTACACCAAGAGCAACTACGGCGATACGAACAGCGACTTCGTGAACTACGAAAGTTCGATGAAGTCGTTCTCCAGCTTCCTGAGCTTCCCGATTTCCGAAACGGACAACATCCGTGCGGGCCTGGGCCTCAGCAGCAACAAGATCAACCTCAGCTACCAGTACCTCACGGTGGATGAGAACGGCAACACCGTCACGCAGACGGCGAACTACTCGCCGCAGGTGCTGATCGATTACCAGAACGCGCTGGGCCACCAGACCATCCATACGTGGGATGCCACGCTGGGCTGGAACCACGACACGCGCAACGGTTACTGGGCGCCGACCCGCGGCGGCCTGATCTCGCTGTCGACCGATATCGCCCTGCCCGGCTCCACCGTGCAGTACTACAAGATCATGGGTGAGGCGAACCATTACTGGCCGATCGGCAAGGGCTTCGTGCTCTATGTGGACGGTCAGGTCGGTTACGGCAAGACCTACGGCCAGACCTTCGACAACGATGGCGGCACCACCTACACGGCCGGCGAGAAGGTCACCTTTCCGTTCTGGGAAAACTTCTACTCAGGCGGTGTGCGCGACGTTCGCGGCTTCCAGGACAACACCCTGGGTCCTCGCGTCTGCGTGGGCACCGTTGCCGATCCGGTCACCGGCAAGCAGGTGCCGATCACCCCGCTGCCGAACGGCACCTGCCAGGGCAGCGTGTACAGCTACGCGCAGCCGCTGGGTGGTGCGTTCAAGGTGCTGGGCACGGCCGAGCTGTACCTGCCGCTGCCGTTCCTCAAGGACATCAACACGGCCCGCGTGTCGTGGTTCGTGGACGTGGGTAACGCCTACCAGGATTACCAGAGCTTCACGGCCAAGACGCTGCGCGTCTCGACCGGCCTGTCGCTGCACTGGCAGGCGCCGATCGGCCCGCTGATCATCAACTTTGCCGTGCCGCTGCGCACCCAGCAGGATGATGGTCACTACGAGGAGCGCATCCAGTTCACCTTCGGCAGCCAGTTCTGATCAGCTGACCGTCTCAAGGTTGAAACAGCAGAAGGCGCGGCCATGCCGCGCCTTCTTTTTTGTGGCGACCATCGCCGATGTGACGACAACGTCGCGGCGGGCAGTTTTGATGCCCCGGCGGGGAGCCCTACAATGGCCCGATTGCAGGGAGCTGACATGAGCATTTTCCAAACCACCGTCTCCGAGCTGGCCGAGCGTTTCGGCCTGGTCTGCCACGGCGACGGCTCGCGCATCATCGACGGCGTGGGCACCCTGGCCGGTGCCGGTCCGAGCCAGCTGAGCTTCCTCTCCAACAGCAAGTACGCCTCCCAGCTGACGGCCACCCGCGCCGGCGTGGTGGTGATGCGCGAGGAAAACGTGGCCGACAGCCCGGTGATCGCCCTGGTGGCGCGTGATCCCTATGTGGCCTACGCCAAGATCGCCGCCCTGTTCGAACGCCTGCCTGCCTCGCCGCAGGGCGTCCACCCGACCGCCGTGGTGGCGCCGACCGCACGCGTGGCGCCGACCGCCAGCATCGGTCCGGGCTGCGTGATCGAGGACGGCGCGGTGGTGGAAGACGGCGCGATCCTCGGCCCGCATTGCATCATCGGCCCCGAATGCACCGTCGGCGCCCAGTGTCGTCTGGTCGCCCGCGTGACCCTGGTGATCCGCGTGACGCTGGGCAAGCGCGTGCTGGTCCATCCGGGCGCGGTGATCGGTTCGGACGGCTTCGGCCTCGCCTTCGACCGCGACCACTGGATCAAGCTGCCGCAGCTGGGCGGCGTGCGCATCGGCGACGACTGCGAAATCGGCGCCAACACCACCATCGATCGCGGCGCGCTGGACGACACCGTGCTCGAGGAAGACGTGCGCCTGGACAACCAGATCCAGATCGCCCACAACGTCTATATCGGCGCGCACACCGCTTTGGCGGGCTGTGCGGCCGTGGCCGGCAGCGCCAAGATCGGCCGCTACTGCATGATCGGCGGCAATGCCGGCGTGCTGGGCCATCTGGAAGTCGCCGACCGGGTTACCATTACCGCCAAGAGCCTGGTCACGCACTCCATACGCGAGCCCGGTGAATACTCCTCGGGCGTCCCACTGCAGGAAAACCGCCAATGGCGGCGCAACGCAGCCCGATTCAAGCATCTCGATGAATACGTGCGCCGCCTTTCGGCGCTGGAGAAGGACAGCAACAATGAGTGACCTGACCGTGCCTTTCCACCTTCCCGTGAACGTGGAACAAATCCAGCAGCTGCTGCCGCACCGCTATCCGTTCCTGCTGGTCGACCGCGTGATCGAGCTGGTGCCGGACAAGAGCGCCGTGGCGATCAAGAACGTGACGATCAACGAGCCGTTCTTCCAGGGCCACTTCCCGGGTCATCCGGTGATGCCCGGCGTGCTGATCGTGGAAGCCATGGCCCAGGCCGCCGGTCTGCTCACGCAGATCTCCAGCCGCCTCAAGGGCACCACGGGCAGCCCGCTGTTCTACCTGGCCAAGGTGGACAACGCGCGCTTCAACGCGCCGGTGGTACCGGGCGATCAGCTGCGTCTTGAAGTGGAGCTCAAGCGCCTGCTGCGCAGCATGGGCCTGTTCGAGGCACGCACCATCGTCAACGGCAAGGAAGTGGCGAGCTGCGAGCTGATGTGCGCCGCGAGGTCCGACAAATGATCCATGCCACCGCGCAGATCGATCCTTCGGCCGTCATTGCGAACGACGTCAGCATCGGTGCGTACAGCGTGATCGGCGCCGATGTGCATATCGGTGAAGGCACCGTGGTTGGCCCGCACGTGGTGATCGAAGGTCCCACCCGCATCGGCCGCGAGAACCAGATCAGCCAGTTCGCCTCGCTGGGTGGCGCGCCGCAGGACAAGAAGTTCAAGGGCGAGCCCACCGAGCTGATCATCGGCGACCGCAACCTGATCCGCGAGTTCGTCACCATCAACCGTGGCACCAGCGATGGCGGCGGCGCCACGCGCATCGGCAACGACAACTGGATCCTTGCCTACGTCCACATCGCGCACGATTGCCAGATCGGCAACAACACGGTGTTCTCCAACTACTCCGCCCTTGCCGGCCATGTGGAAGTGGGCGACTGGGTGGTGATGGCCGGATTCTCGGGCGCGCACCAGTTCTGCAAGATCGGCGCGCATGCCTTCATCGGCATGGGCTGCCTGCTGGGCTCGGATGTGCCGCCGTTCGTGATGATGGCCAACGAGCAACGCGGACGTCCGCGCGGCATCAACAGCGAAGGCCTCAAGCGTCGCGGTTTCGACACCACGCGCATCTCCGCCATCAAGCGCGCCTACCGCACGCTGTACATGGCCGGCCTGACCCTGGCCGACGCGCGCGAGCAGCTGAGCACGCAGGCCAACGACAGCGACGACGTGCGCGCCATGCTCGAGTTCCTTGATCGCAGCGAGCGTTCGTTGGCACGTTGATATGAGCTTCGCTCATATCAACCCATCAGGCACGGGCTCTGGCTTTAAGGGTGTCGCGACATGCTTGAAAACCAGGTGACCCGACGCGCGCCCACCATCGCCATCATCGCCGGCGAAGATTCCGGCGATCAGCTGGGCGCCGACCTGATCGCCGCGCTGCGCCGCCGCTATCCGGAGGCGCGCTTCGTCGGCATCGGCGGCGCGCGCATGCAGGCCACCGGTTTCGACTCCTGGTACGACATCCGGGAGTTGTCGCTGTTCGGCTTCGCCGAGGTCGTCTCGCACCTGCCCCGGCTGCTGAAGCTGCGCAAGGAACTGGTGGCGCGCATCATCGCCGCGCGACCCGATGTGGTGGTCGGCATTGATGCGCCCGACTTCAATCTTGGCGTCGAAAAACGCCTGCGCGAAGCCGGCCTGCGCACTGTGCATTACGTCAGCCCCTCTGTCTGGGCCTGGCGCGAGAAGCGCACGGAGAAGATCGGCCGCAGTGCCAACCGGGTGCTGTGCCTGTTCCCGATGGAACCGGCGATCTATGCGCGCCACGGCGTCGACGCACGCTTCGTCGGCCACCCGCTGGCCGATCGTTTTGCGCTGGTCTCCGATCGCATCGGCGCGCGCGATTTTCTCGGCATTCAGCTCAGCGTCCCGGTGCTCGCCGTGCTGCCGGGCAGTCGCGGTTCCGAGATCAAGCAATTGGGCAGCGCGTTCATCGAGGCCGCGCGCAAGGTCGCCGCGCAGATGCCGGGCCTGCGCATCATCGTGCCGGCGGCAAACGAGCGCGTGCACGCCAGCCTCAAGCAGATCATTGGCCATGCCGACGACGAAAGCGCGCCGCAACTGATCGACGGTCACGCGCATGAAGCCATGCTCGCCGCCGACGTGGTGATGCTGGCCTCGGGCACCGCCACGCTGGAGGCCATGTTGGCCAAGCGTCCGATGGTGGTGGGTTACCGCGTATCGCCGGTGAGCTATCGCATTGCGCGCGCACTGAACATGCTCAAGACGGACGTCTATTCGCTGCCCAATATCCTGGCCCGCGCCAGCGGCATGGGCGACGACGTGGTGCTGGTGCCCGAACTGATGCAGGACGATTTCACCGCCGATAAGCTGGCCGATGCCACGCTGGCGCTGTTCCACGACAGCGAGCGGCGCGGCGCCATCGTCGCCGCATTCGAACAATTGCATCTCGCCTTGCGCGGCGATCTGCAAGGCCATGCCGGTGATCTGGCAGCCGACGCGGTCGCCGAACTGATCGAGGCGCATCATGCCTGAAGCAAAGGCCAGGACGCGTCGTGAGGCGCCCGCCGCCGATGCCCTCGTGCGCTTTGTTGCCGGTGTCGACGAAGCTGGCCGCGGGCCACTGGCCGGTCCGGTCGCGGTGGCGGCAGTGATCCTCGATCCGTCCAAGCCGCGCATCCGCGGCCTGGACGATTCCAAGAAGCTCACGCATGCCAAGCGCGAAGCGCTGTACGAGAAAATCGTCGAGCGCGCGCTGAGCTACAGCATCGTGATGGTGATGTCCGACGAGATCGACCGCATCAACATCTTCCAGGCCACCATGACGGGCATGTGCCGCGCCCTGGCGGGGCTCACGCCCAGCGCGCACGAAGCCTGGATCGACGGCAATGCATTGCCGCGCGATCTGCCCTGCGCAGGACGCGCCATCATCGGCGGCGACGCGCTGGAACCTGCCATCAGTGCCGCGTCCATCCTGGCCAAGGTCACCCGCGACCGCTGGATGGTGGAACTCGATCGCCAGCATCCCGGCTACGGCTTCGCCGAGCACAAGGGTTACGGCACGCCAGCACACCTGGCCGCGCTGCAGCGGCTGGGGCCGTGCCCGCATCATCGACGCAGCTTTGCGCCGGTGAAGATCCTGGTGGACCAGGGCGTGCTGTTCTAGAACGATCCAAACGGAATGGACGTCCAACTCACGTTGCGTGGGCCGCGTCTCAAGATGCATCGACGAGGCCAAACAGCACCAGATAATGCATGCCCAATGACCCACGTCATCGGCTCGCAACAGCGCTAGGCTAGGCTCAAATCCTGGAACAGCGCCCGGCATGGGATGGCACAACAAGGCAACCTTTTTTGCCGCCGCTGCATCCGAATGGATAAGGAAGACGAGTCACCGCCTGCTCCCTCACCCGCTGAACATTTCACGCGGTGCGGTGTCTCCAGTTAGCAGGGACGCTGGCCCATGCGGTCTCCCCAGCCGCATGGCACTCAAGCTCCAAGCGCGCATTCGACCGCAGGAGTTGTGTCATGAGCACCATCCGCCGCCCCAACGAGCCTGACATCAGCCCCAACCTCACACCACGCTCGCAACTCAGCCTTGAAGAGATGAATGCGATCGCCGAGGCCGAATACCGTCACGTCGACTACGACCGCCATCCGCTGAGGGTGGAGGGACTGGAACACTACCTCGACCGTTACGACGCCAGCGAACGTTTTCACATCTGGTGAATGGTCCGGGCAGGCGACGATGGAGCGCCATCGTCGCCTTGGTGCAGTAGCGAGCGATCAGTCGCGCGCCCGCAGCAGGCTGTGCCGATAGCCGTAGCCCACGTAGATCAGCATGCCCAGCGCCGTCCAGCCGGCCAGCAGCATCCAGTTGCCGGTATTCATCTGGGCGAGCAGGAACAGGCACACGGCCACGCCCAGCGGGCACACCACGACGGCGGCCGGCACGCGGAATCCGCGCGGCAACTCCGGGCGCGTGTGACGCAGGACCAGCACGCCGACGCATACCGTGGCGAAGGCCAGCAGCGTGCCCATCGAGAGCAGGTCGCCGAGCAGGCTCAACGGAAACACCGCCGCCAGCACGCCGCCAACCAGGCCGACCAGTACGGTCGTGCGATGCGGCGTCTGGAAGCGCTCGTGCACGGCGCCGAACATGCGCGGCAACAGACCATCGCCGGCCATGCTGTAGAGGATGCGCGCCAGGCCCAGGTGCATAACCAGGATCACCGAGGTCAGGCCGGCCACCGCGCCCACCTGCGTGAGCAGCTTGAGCCAGGCGAGCTGCGGATGCGCCGCCAGCGCGGTCGCCACCGGCTCGGCGGTGGCGAGCTGGGCGAACGGCACCAGTCCCGTGAGCACCGCCGCCACGATGATGTAGAGCACGGTGCACACGGCCAGCGAAATCAGGATGCCGGCGGGCACGTTCTGCTGCGGATTGCGCGTTTCCTGCGCCGCCGTGGCCACCGCGTCGAAGCCGATGTAGGCGTAGAACACGCTGGTCGCCGCGCGGAACACGCCGCTCCAGCCGTAGTGATCCCCGCCCTGGTTGGCCGGCACATAGGGGTGCCACAGCGAGGTGTCGATGTATTGCAGGCCGAACACCACGAACAGGATCACCACCAACACCTTGACCACCACCACCACGCTGGCGAACAAGGTCGATTGCCGTGTGCCGGTGTAGAGCAGCGCCGTGATGGCGGCCACCACCAGCAGCGCCGGCAGGTTGATCCAGGCCCCGGTCACCACGAAATGGCCGTCGCGGAAAGCCAGTGGCGCATTGGCCAGCACGCTGGGGACATCGATGCCCATGCTGTGCAGCAGGCCCACCCCGTAGCCGGACCAGCCCACCGCCACCGACGACACCGCCAGCAGGTATTCGGCCACCACGTTCCAGCCAATGAACCAGGCCAGCAGCTCGCCGAAGGTGGCATACGCGTAAACATAGGCACTGCCGGAGACCGGCAGCATGGCGGCGAACTCCGCGTAGCTCAGCGCCGCCAGCGCGGCGGCCAGGCCGGCCAGCACGAAGGAGATCGTCAGGGCCGGACCGGCATGCTCAGCCGCCGCCTGCCCGGTGATCACGAAGATGCCTGCGCCGATCACCGCACCCACACCCAGCACGATCAGATCCTTCAGGCCCAGCGTGCGCCGCAGGTTGTCGCTGGCGGTCAGCGATGCCTCGATGGGTTTGGCGGTGAACAACGATCGGATCAGTGACATCGGTGCTTCCCCGGCAAGCCTCGGGCCGCCGTGCAGGTGGATAAAGCGTTCGACCATGCCAGTCCCGGCCCCTCCCTGCAACCGCCATAGGTCCGGCTCGATCCTGATGGCACCGGGGAAAGCCTTGGAGGCGGCAATGTCAATCTTGCCCGTCCCCTGCCGCACCGTTAGGCTGAACATCCATCTCGCGCGTGCGCCATGTCCGTCCGCTTCGCTCACCTTCACTTGCACAGCGAATATTCGCTGGTCGACTCGACTGTCCGCATCAAGGGACTGGTCGAAGCCTGCGTGCGCCTGGGCATCCCGGCCGTCGCGCTGACCGACGACAGCAACATGTTCGCGCTGGTGAAGTTCTACAAGGCGTGCAGCGCCGCCGGCATCAAGCCGATCGGTGGCTGCGACCTGTGGGTGAGCGCGCCGGACGATCCGCGTCCCTGGCGCCTCACCGTGGTCTGCCAGGATCGCGAGGGTTACCTCAATCTGTCACGCCTGGTGTCGCGCGCGTGGCGCGACGGCCAGCACAGCGGGCGCGCGCTGGTCGATGCGAGCTGGCTGACCGCGGATGCGACGCGTGGCCTGATCGCCCTGCTCGGCCGCGAAAGCGAAGCCGGACGCATCGCCGTCAACCAGGGCGTGAGCAACGCGGCAACCCGCCTGCGGCCGTTCGCCCAGCAGATGGCCGATCGCCTGTATCTCGAGCTGACCCGCACCGGTCGCGACGGCGAGGAAAACTGGAACGCTGCCGCCCTCGCCCTGGCCAGCGAACTCGACCTGCCGGTGATCGCCAGCAACGACGTGCGCTTCCTCAAGGCGGACAATTTCGAATCGCACGAAGCGCGCGTATGCATCAACCAGGGGCGCGTGCTGGCCGACCCCAAGCGCCCACGCGACTACAGCAACCAGCAGTACCTGAAATCGCCGGAAGAAATGGAGGCGCTGTTCGCCGACCTTCCCGAGGCGCTGGAAAACACCATCGAGCTGGCCAAGCGCTGCTCGCTGGAACTGGATTTCGGCACCTACTACCTGCCCGATTTCCCGGTGCCCGAAGGCCACGACCTGGCCAGCTATATCCGCGAAATCTCGCGCGAGGGTCTGCGCGAGCGTCTCGAGTTCGCCGGCGTCGCGCCAGGCCGCACGCGCGAGGAATACGAAACGCGACTGGAACGCGAGCTGGACGTCATCATCAAGATGGGCTTCCCCGGCTACTTCCTGATCGTGGCGGACTTCATCAACTGGGGTAAGCAGAACGGCATTCCGGTCGGACCGGGCCGCGGTTCGGGCGCGGGCTCGCTGGTGGCCTGGGTACTGAAGATCACCGATCTGGATCCGATCCAGTTCGACCTGCTGTTCGAGCGATTCCTCAATCCCGAACGCGTGTCGATGCCCGACTTCGACATCGACTTCTGCATGGATCGCCGCGACGAGGTGATCGACTACGTCGCGCGCAAATACGGCCGCGACCACGTCAGCCAGATCATCACCTACGGTTCGATGGCGGCCAAGGCCGTGCTGCGCGACTCCGGCCGCGTGCTCGGCATGGGCTACAACGCCGTCGACCGTATCGCCAAGCTGATCCCGGCGCGCCCGCTCGACCTCACCCTGCAATGCGCGCTGGGCCGCTCGGAAAAAGCCAAGAAAGAACCCGACCGCATCGTCAAGGAGTTCTGCGAACTCTACGAGCAGGACGAAGAAGCGCGCACCCTGATCGACCTGGCGCTGAGCCTGGAAAGCCTCACCCGCAACGTCGGCAAGCACGCCGGCGGCGTGGTGATCGGTCCCAAGCCGCTGACCGAGTTCGCACCGCTGTACTGCGAACCGGGCGGCGCCGGCGTGGTGACTCAATACGACAAGGACGACGTCGAAGCGGTCGGCCTGGTCAAGTTCGACTTCCTCGGCCTGCGCACGCTGACCATCATCGACTGGGCGGTGAAGGCGATCAATCTGCGCCGTGAAACTTGCGGCGAAGCGCCGCTGGATATCGCCGCGCTGCCGCTCACCGACGCGCCTACCTACGACCTGCTGAAAAAAGCGCAGACGGTGGCGGTGTTCCAGCTCGAATCCTCCGGCATGCAGCGCATGCTCAAGGATGCCAAGCCCGACCGCTTCGAAGACATCATCGCGCTGGTGGCCTTGTATCGCCCCGGCCCGATGGACCTGATTCCCAGCTTCGTGGCGCGCAAGCACGGCCGCGAGGATGTGATCTATCCCGACCCGCGCGTCGAGCCGATCCTGAAAGAGACCTACGGCATCATGGTCTATCAGGAGCAGGTGATGCAGATGGCGCAGATCGTGGGCGGTTATTCGCTCGGCGGCGCCGACCTGCTGCGCCGCGCGATGGGCAAGAAGAAGCTCGAGGAAATGGCGAAGGAACGCGCCAAGTTCCGCGAGGGCGCCGCCAAGGACGGACTCACCGGCGACAAGGCCGACGCCATCTTCGACTTGATGGAAAAGTTCGCCGGCTACGGCTTCAACAAGTCGCACGCCGCGGCCTATGCGCTGGTTTCGTACCAAACCGCTTGGCTGAAGGCGCACTACCCGGCCGAGTTCATGGCCGCGACGATTTCGTCGGACATGGACAACACCGACAAGGCCGTCACCTTCATCGACGAGTCCAAGGCGATCGGCCTGAAGGTGCTGCCGCCGGACGTCAACGCGTCCGAGTTCATGTTCGTGGCGGTGGAAGCGGACGGTTCGTCGTCGACCGGTCGCCAGGGCGCGCGCACCATCCGCTACGGCCTGGGCGCGATCAAGGGCGTCGGCCAAGGCGCATGCGAAGCGATCGCGGACGAACGCAAGCGCAACGGCCCGTACAAGGACCTGCCCGACTTCTGCCGTCGCGTGGACTCGACCAAGCTCAATCGTCGCGTGCTCGAAGCGCTGATCCTGTCCGGCTCGCTCGATGCGCTGGCAGAAAATCGCGCCAGCCTGATGGCGCAGCTGCCGAACGCGATGAAGGTCGCCGAGCAGCATCTGCGCGATCGGCAGAGCGGCCAGAACGATATGTTCGGCGCGATGATGGGCAGCGTTGCCCCTGTCGTGCAGGTGGATCTGCCCACCGTGCCCGAATGGCCGCTGGAACAATTGCTGCAGGGCGAGCGCGACACGCTCGGCCATTACCTTTCTGGCCATCCCACCGATCCATGGAAGGATGAACTGGCTCAGCTCTCGACTTGCCCGCTGGGCGAGATTGGCGATCGCTACCAGCCGCCCAAGCCACGCAAGAACGACGACGGCGACAACCGCTTCCGCCGCGGCCCGGATACGCCGTGGACGGTCGCCGGCATGGTCACCGCCATCCGCAAGCGCGGCGATAGCGATGCCTTCGTGCGGCTGGAAGACGGCACCGGCATCATCGAGGTGAGCTTCTTCGGCGAGCTCTACCAGCAGGTAGCGCCGCTGCTGACGCGCGACGAGATGCTGGTGGTGGAAGGCGGCCTGCGCATCGACGATTTCTCCGGCGGCGGCTTCGCCCTGCGCGCCCGCAGCGCCTACACCCTCGGCGACGCCTGCCGCCGCTACGCCCGCCTGCTGCGTTTAAAACTGAACGGGGTGAACCCGGCCTTCATCGAGGACCTGCGGCGGACGTTGGCTGGGTACCGCGGTGGGCGCGCGAGCGTGATCCTCTACGGGTATCACAACGCGACGGCTCAGGCCGACCTGGAGCTGGGGGAGGAGTGGCGGGTGGATGCCATTCCGGAGCTGCTGCGGGCGATTCGGGCGGTGCCTGGGGTGGAGGCGGCAAAGTTGAGGATAGTGAAGAGCCAGGAGTGAGTTAAGAGGAGTGAGAAGTAAGAGGGGGTAGCCGTCTCTCACTTCTCACTCCTCTTAACTATTTCTTCGCTCTTACCCCCCATACGCCCCCGTTCCCGCGAAATTCCGCGGACCGGTATACTTGCGCGCTTCCGTGTCATGAACTGCACCGAATGAATCCCAACTTCCTCGATTTCGAACAACCCATCGCCGAGCTGGACGCGAAGATTGAAGAGCTTCGCCATGCCAGTCACGGGCAGGCGTTCAACATCGACGAAGAAGTCGCCCGCCTGCGCGAGAAGCTGAAGCTCAAGACCAACGAGATCTTCCGCAACCTCACGCCGTGGCAGGTGACTCAGCTGTCGCGCCATCCGGGCCGTCCGTACACGCTCGATTACATCAGCGTGATGTGCGACGAGTTCCACGAGCTGGCGGGCGATCGCGCCTATGCGGACGATGCCGCCATCGTCGGTGGCCTGGGCCGCATCAATGGTCGCTCGGTGATGATCATCGGCCACCAGAAGGCCCGCGATACCAAGGGCAAGGTACGCCGCAACTTCGGCATGCCGCGTCCGGAGGGTTACCGCAAGGCACTGCGCCTGATGAAGATGGCCGAGCGTTTCGGCCTGCCCCTGATCACCCTTATCGACACCCCGGGCGCCTACCCCGGCGTCGGCGCCGAAGAGCGCGGCCAGTCCGAAGCCATCGCCCGCAACCTGCTGGAAATGGCCGACCTGAAGACGCCCATCATCTGCACCGTGATCGGTGAAGGCGGCTCCGGCGGCGCGCTGGCCATCGGCGTGGGCGACCGCACGGTCATGCTGCAGTACTCCACGTACTCGGTGATCTCGCCGGAAGGCTGCGCGTCCATCCTGTGGAAGAGCGCCGAGAAGGCCCGCGACGCGGCCGAGGCCCTGGGCCTCACTGCCCCGCGCCTGCTCGAGCTGGGCCTGGTCGACAAGGTCGTGCGCGAGCCGCTGGGCGGCGCCCATCGCAACCCGCATTCGATGGCAGTGCGCCTGAAGGCCGTCCTGCTCAACCAGCTCGACGAGCTGGAAGCCCTGCCGGTCAAGGATCTGATGGACCTGCGCTACAAGCGCCTGCGCGGCTACGGCGCGTACATCGAATAACAAAACATCTCCCTGTAGGAGCGCACCCTGTGCGCGATGGGCCTGCGAGGCAGGCCCGTTCGCGCACAGGGTGCGCTCCTACAAAGAAACACGATCGTCGCCCCAGCGCGCTACCATCCGTGCCAACGTCGCCCGGAATCGCGTCCATGGCCAACGAACACACCAGCAAGCTGGCTGTCCTGATCGATGCCGACAACGCGCAACCGGCCATTGCCGAGCCGTTGCTCGCTGAAGTGGCCAAGTACGGCACCGCGCACGTCAAGCGTGCGTATGGCGATTGGACGTCCAATCACCTCAAGAGCTGGAAAGAGCAGCTGCTCACCCAATCGATCCAGCCGATCCAGCAGTTCGGCTATACCAGCGGCAAGAACGCCACCGATTCGGCGATGATCATCGATGCGATGGACCTGCTCTATTCGGGGCGCTTCGATGGCTTTTGCATCGTCTCCAGCGACAGCGACTTCACCCGCCTGGCCGCGCGCATCCGCGAGTCGGGACTGATCGTCTATGGCTTCGGCGAACGCAAGACGCCCGACCCGTTCGTGGCGGCCTGCGACAAGTTCATCTACACCGACATCATCGTCGGCAAGCCCGATGAAGAGCAGCCGCTCAAGCCGCGCACGGCCGCCCAGCTCAAGCAGGATTCGAGCCTGGTGAATCTGCTGCGCAATGCCCTGGAAGCGGCTTCAGATGACGATGGATGGGCCGCGCTCGGCGGCGTGGGTTCCATCATCACCAAGCAGCGTCCGAACTTCGACGCTCGCAGCTATGGCTACAACAAGCTCAGCGAATTGATTGCCGCCACCACGCTGTTCGAGCTCGATCGCCGCAGCCCCGGCGAAGGCCGCCCCAAGGTGATCTACGTGCGCAACAAGGGCAAGAAGACCGCGGCTCGTGAATAAGCTGATCGACACGCTGCGCGAGGCCTTGCAGAAACACGCGCAAGGGCCGTTGTGCGTTGCCTACAGCGGCGGCCCCGACTCCACCGCGTTGCTGCACGCACTGGCCCAATTGCCGGAAGCGAAGGCGCGCGACTTGCGCGCCCTGCATATCGACCACGGCCTGCATGCGGACAGCGCCGACTGGGCCGAACGCTGCAAACAGATGGCCCGCGAATGGGGTGTGCCCTGCCTGGTGCTGCGCGTCCACGTCGATCATGCGCGTGGCTATGGCTTGGAGGCAGCGGCGCGCGATGCCCGTTACCGTGCGTTCGCGGCCTCGCTGCGTCAGGGCGAACGACTGTTGTTGGCGCACCACCGCGACGACCAGGCCGAAACCGTCCTGCTCAAATTGCTGCGTGGCGCCGGGCCGGAAGGGCTGGGCGGCATGCGCGTCACGCGTCGTCTCGGCGAAGGCCTGCTATGGCGTCCGCTGCTGGACACGCCGCGTGACGCGTTGCGCCGCTATGTGGCGCAATACGATCTGCCCTGCATCGACGATCCATCGAACAACGATGCGCGGCTCTCGCGCAATTTTCTTCGCCACGAGATCCTGCCGCGCCTCACCCAGCACTGGCCGCAGGCGGTGGACTCCATCGTGCACAGCGCCAGCCTCCACCGCGCCGCCACCGAAACGCTGGAGCAGCAGTGGCGCAGCGAGCAGGCGCGCCTGCTCGACACCACCAACGGCAGCCTCGACGCCCACGGCTGGCTTGCACTTTCGCCCGCGCTGCGGCATCCACTGCTGGACGACTGGCTGCACGCGCGCGGACTCACCGCCCCCACCACGGCCCAGCGCGAGCAGATCGAACGCCAGTGCACGGCACGCGACGGGCAGTTGCCCTGTATCCGCTGGGCCGGTGCCGAGGTGCATGTGTGGCGGGGACGCCTGTGGGCGCTGCCGCCGCAACCGCCGATCGATCCGCACTGGCAGGCCCACTGGCACGGCGAACCGCTGGCCTTGCCCGATGGCGGCAGCCTGCGGCTCGATCCGCCCGGGCAGCTGAGCGACTCGCTCAGCATCCGCCTGCGCCGTGGCGGCGAGCAGCTGCGGCCGGCGGGAGATGCGCATACCCGCGAGCTGCGCGACCTGTTCCAGCAAGGCGGCATGCCGCCATGGCGTCGGCTGGCCTGCCCCATGCTTTACGCGGGCGAGGAACTGATCGGGGTGGGCGACCGCTGGCTGAGCGCGCGTGGCGTGGCCTTGTTCGGCCAGGCACGGCCCCTATGGCAACCGGCCTACTGAGCGTTGTTTCGATTGATTCCGCACCGCCCCTGCGCTAGCTTTGCGGGCCATGGCCAAGTCTGCATCCGCCCCCGTCGCCCCCGCCGCCGATTTCGAACACTCGCTGGACGAACTCGAGCAGTTGGTTGCGCGTATGGAAGGCGGCGAATTGAGCCTGGACGAATCCCTGTCCTCCTTCGAACGCGGCATCGGCCTATATCGCCATTGCCAGCAGGCATTGGAAAATGCCGAGTTGCGCGTACGGATGCTGCTCGACCCCGATGCCCCAGACACAGCCGAACCTTTTGAACCCGAGCTCTGAGAGCTCCGAGCTTGGCGCCCAGCTCAAGTCGCTGATCGCCCGCGCCGAAGAGGCGCTCGTCCGTTCCCTTCCGCCGGAAGACACCGCGCCCATCGAGCTGCACCGGGCGATGCGTTACGCCGTGCTCGGCGGCGGCAAGCGCCTGCGTCCGCTGCTGGTCTATGCGGCCGGCCATGCGTTTGGCGAAACCGGCTCACGCCTGGATGCGCCGGCGGTGGCGGTGGAGCTGATCCACGCCTATTCGCTGGTGCATGACGATCTGCCGGCGATGGACGATGACGCCATGCGCCGCGGCCGTCCCACCTGCCACATCGTGTTCGGCGAGGCGATGGCCATCCTGGCCGGCGACGCGCTGCAGGCCCTGGCGTTCGAACTGCTGGCCCATGACGTGGACCTTGGCGTCTCGCCGGCGCGCTGCGTGGAGATGCTGCGCGTGCTCGGCCGCGCCTGCGGTGCCGACGGCATGGCCGGTGGCCAGGCGCTGGACCTGGCCGCGGTGGGACGCAAGCTCACGCTCACCGAGCTGGAGTTCATGCACGCCTGCAAGACCGGCGCGCTGATCCGCGCCGCCGTGCGTCTGGGTGGCCTGGCCGCCGGCGCCTCGGACGATGAGCTCTCCGCGCTCGATCGCTATGGCCATGCCGTGGGCCTGGCCTTCCAGGTGCGCGACGACATTCTCGACGTGGAAGGCGAGTCGGCCGTGCTCGGCAAGACCGCCGGCAAGGACGCGGCCGCCGACAAGCCGACCTTCCCCTCGATCATCGGCATGGCCGCATCGCGCGAACATCTGGCCCGCCTCACGCAGGATGCACTCGACGCCATCGCACCGTTCGGCGAACGCGCCGGCCTGCTGGAAGAACTGGCGCGCTACGCCGCGGCGCGCCTGCGCTGAGCGACTGCTCGGCAGCTTGCCGACAACGGGTCAACAGTCGCCACGCTCGAACGTTCCTGCGTGTTAGATCCCCGACTGTGCCGATCCGATGCCCTTGCTCCGCTCTACCCGCAGCCGTTGGCTCGGCGCCTCGCTCGTGCTGATCACCGGCGCCGCCATCGCGGCACAGTCCACCGATTTCTCCGGCGCCTGGCGCCTGGACGATCGCAACAGCGATAGCGCGGATGGCTTGACCAACGCGATGCGCGTGGAGGCGCGCAAGGAGCTGGCGGCGCGCCAGCAGTCCTCAGCGCCCGCCTCGTCGTCCTCCAGCGCGCCGCCTGCCGGCTCGCATGGCGGCGGGCGCCACGGTGGTGGTGGGATGGGTGGGGGTGGCACCGGCGGCGGTGGCATGGGCGGTGGCGGCCACGGTGGCGGCATGGGCGGCGGTGGTCACGGCCACCGTGGCGACAGCGGCGACAGCAAACCGGCATCGAGCACCGACAAGGATCCCATCGCGACGGCCTCCTACCCGATGCCGCCGATGCTGCAGAACGACTCGGTCCTGCTGGTGCAGCAGGATGCCAAGACCTTCCAGGTCCGCCTGAATAACGGCGACCAGCTGACCGGCAAGCTGGACGGCGTGGCCCGCCAGTCGCTCAACGGCAACGCGATGGTGCGTGGCCAGATCATGAGTGGCCAGCTGGTGGTGACTATCCGCTACGCCGACGGCACCCAGCTCGACCAGACCTGGGCCATGTCAGACGACGGCAAGCAGATGGTGGTGACCGGCGCCTGGAAGGTACCCACGCTGGAGCAGCCGGTGGGCTTCAAACGCGTCTACGTGGGCCTGCACTGAATGGAAAAAGGCGACCCGAGGGTCGCCTCTTTTTTGCTGGTTTAGCTGATGAGCCGCAAGGTGAACGGGTAGCGATAACGCACGCCTTCGTTCGCCCGGATCGCGGCAATGATGGTGAACACCAGCCACGCCACACCGACCACGATGCCCACGGGGACGGCAATCAGCACGCCAAGGCCCAGCGTGATCAGCGTCAGCACGAACAGCGCAAAGAACACGATGGCCACGGTGATGTTGAAGTTCAGCGCCTCTTTGCCCTGGTCGTTGACGAAGGGCATGCTGTCCTTCTTCACCAACCAGATGATCAGCGGCCCGAGGAAGCAGCCCCAGCCGAACCAATGGCCGGTGATGATGAGGCCCAGCAGCGCGGACAGATGGGCGAACATCGCCCACTGGCGCTCCTGAACGCTGGGGACATCGGACGGCGGCACGGAGGAGCCGCTCGACGGCGGCGGTACGACGGACTCGGGCGGAACGCTCATGCGTGCATCTCCTGGGTCGTAAAGGCCTGATTGTTCAGTCAGCTACTGCTGACGGCCTCATCCTAGCAAGTGTCCGCCCGTATTACCGGTGCAGCTAGTCACTCTCCGGCGATGGTCATCTGCTCCAGCAGAATCGAGCCGGTCAGCAGGTGCGAGCGGTGATCCACGTCCGCGCCCACGGCCACGATATTGGCGTACATGTCGCGCAGGTTCGCGGCGATGGTGATCTCTTCCACCGGGTAGGCGATCTGGCCGTTCTCCACCCAGAAGCCGGCCGCGCCGCGCGAGTAATCGCCGGTGATGGTGGACACGCCCTGCCCCATCACCTCGGTGACCACCAGGCCGGTGCCCATGCGCTTGAGCATGCCGGCGAAATCGTCCTGGCCGGGCTGCACGATCATGTTGTGGATGCCGCCGGCATTGCCGGTGGATTCCAGGCCCAGCTTGCGCGCCGAATAGCTGCCGAGCACGTAGCGTGCGAGCACGCCGTTCTCGATCAGCGAGCTGTCACGCGTGGCCACACCCTCGGCGTCGAACGAGCCCGAACCCTGCCCGCGCATCACGAACGGACGCTCCACGATATTCATCCAGGACGGCATGACCTGCTTGCCGGCGTGGTCCAGCAAAAAACTGGCACCGCGGTACAGCGCGCCGCCGCTGACGGCGCCGATCAGATGACCGATCAGCCCGCGCGCGACTTCAGGGGTGAACAGCACGGGGCACTGACGCGTGGACAGTGAGCGTGCCCCCATCCGCGCCAGCGTACGCTGCGCGGCCTTGTCGCCGAGCGCCTGGGCGCTGATGAAATCATCCGCCGAGCGCACGCTGTCGTACCAATAGTCGCGCTGCATGCCGTCGTCGTCGCCGGCAATCAGCGCCACCGACAGCGAATGTCGGGTGCCGCGCTCGCGGCCGACAAAACCATGTGAGTTGGCGTAGACGGCCAGGCTTTCGCCCATCTGCACGCTGGCGCCATCGGAATTGGTGATGCCGGCGTGGGCGCGGCCGGCGTCCTCGATCTGCTTGCCCAGTTCGATCGCCTGGTCGGTCTCGATCCGCCACGGATGCCACAGGTCCAGATCGGGGAACTGGGTGGCCATGCGGGACGCGTCGGCCAGGCCGGCCGCCGGGTCTTCCTCGGTGTAGCGGGCGATCGCGCAAGCCTGTTCCAGCGTGGCCTGGATGGAATCGGGATTGAGGTCGGCCGTGCTGGCCGAGCCCTTGCGCTGCCCGAAATAGACCGTGAGCCCGAAGCCGCGGTCGCGCGTGTGCTCGACCGTTTCCACCTCGCCCAGGCGCACGTTCACGTTCAGACCCGTGTCGATGCTGGCGGCCACCTCGGCCTGGCTGGCGCCGGCGGCGCGGGCCCGGCGAATCACGTCCTCGGCCAGTTGGGCCAGACGGTCGAGTTCGTCGTTGCTGCGGTCCTGGGTGGGGCTGAGCTGGGTCACGCGGCTTTTCCTACGGGAATGCGGGGAACGGGTAGAATACGCGGTCCTAGCCGCGCAACTCCGAAAGTGGGGGTCGCGTACACGAAAGCAACGGAGCGTCGCGGAGAACGCCATGTCACTGACAGCCGGCATCTACCGCCACTACAAAGGCCAGCGTTACCGCGTCCTGGGCACGGCCCGGCACAGCGAAACGATGGAAGAGGTAGTGGTCTACCAGGCGCTCTATGGCGATTACGGCCTGTGGGTACGTCCCGCCGCCATGTTCTGCGAAACCGTGGAGCTGGAGGGCGAGCCGATTTCCCGCTTCGCCCTGGAACAGGCCGAACCGGACCTGCTCGACGGCGTCATCGCCGCCCCCTGAGCGTTTGCTCCACCCGTTGGAATACTCCTGTGAACCGCACCTACACCGACAATCCGGACCACGATTACGGCCCAACCCGTACGCAGCAACGCAAGGACGCGCTGGCCGTGCTGGCCTTGGCCGTCCAGTTGCTCGAGCTGCCGCCAAGCAAGCTGGCCAGGCTGGAGTTGCCGGAAGACGTGGAGCGCGAGATTGCCAACACGCGCCGCATCACCGCGCATATCGCGCGCAAGCGGCAGCTGGCCTTCCTGGCCAAGGTGATGCGTCGTCACGACGCCAGCGTGTTTGACGGCGTGCGCGCTGCGCTGGGCGAGAACCGCGATCGCCAGCGCCAGGAAACGGCTGCCATGCACCGCCTGGAAGCCACCCGCGATCGCCTGCTGAGTGACCCCGACAACGCCATGAGCGACGTGATCGCCCAGTATCCGAATGTCGACCGCCAGCACCTGCGTTCGCTGGTGCGCCAGGCCAAGATCGAGAAAGACGGCAACAAGCCGCCGCGGGCGTACCGCGAGATCTATCAGTTGCTGAAGGACCTGGCGGCGGGGAACCGCACGGACGAGGCCGCCGACGAAGACGCCGACGATTTGCCGGAAGAGAACGAAGACTGAGGCAAGCGTGAGTCGCGCACAGGGTGCGCTCCCACAGGATGGTCGTCACCTTGTGGGAGCGCACCCTGTGCGCGACTCAACCCGCCTCAGTTTTCAACGGGGCTAAACCGCCCACACGCATCCCCCGGCGACACAAAACAATCGTGCACCTCGCATAACGCGCTCGCCCCGATGCTCGCCCCATAAGCCGAGCCGAACGACGCCAAACCCGGCACACGCTGTTCCATCTCGCGCGGATCATCGCAACGATGACGACAGTGCTCGCAACGCGCCGCGACTGTCACCACCGCACTCATCCGCCGAGCCCGTTCCAATAGTTCGCAAACACGTGCACCGACAGCACGTAGCCGATGATCACGTTGACCACCACGCCCGCGGTAAACGCCGCCAGCGGACGCCAGCCTGTCGCCGTGAGCGAACGCAACCGCGTGGTGAGTCCGATGCTCAGGAAGCAAAACGTGAAGGCCCAGGTGCGCAGCGTGCTGATCGGTGCGACCAGATCGGGCGTGACGACCTTGCGGTAGTCGGCCAGCGAATAGTGACTCGCAATCCACGTGACCAGGGCGGAGGCGATCACGAAGCCGAACACGAACTTCGGAAAGCGCGCCCAGATTTCGCGCACATCGGCTTTCGCCTGTACGCCATCCTCGGACGTGTTCCAACGCGTCGTGGCAACCCACGCCAGCACGAACGCCCAGATGCCGATCCAGATATCGCGGCCCACCACTTTCATCAGCGTGAATGCCTGCACAGCCGCATCCGGTGCGCCGGCGATGGCGCCACCTGCATTGCGGGCGGCATCACCGTAGGCCTGCGCTGCCGCCACGCCGGCCGCATCCGCGAACTCGGACGTGCCGATCCACGCACCGGCCACCGGCGTGGACAGACCCAGCGCGCGCGAGGCGAACGGCAGCACGAAGATCATCACGATCGCCCATACCACCACCAGGGTGATGGCGACCGAGGTATCTTCGCGACGCGCGCGCACCGCGCCACCGCTGGCGATCGCTGCCGAGACGCCGCACACTGCACCGCCGACGCCTAGCACCGCAGCGAAACGCTTATCGAGACCCAGGGCCTTGCCTGCTAGAAAAATGGTGAAGAAGGTGGCGAGCGAGACGATGGTCGCCTGCCCTACCGCCACGGGACCCGCCCAGAACAACAACGTCAGCGGCAACGTCGCACCGAGCAGCACGATGCCCACCTTGATGTAGAACTCCACGCGCAAGCCCGACTGGAACCACTCGGGTAGCTTCACCGTGTTGGAGACGACCAGCCCCAATCCCAGCGCGAGCAGCGGCGCCTCGAGGTTGTAGCGCGAAGCCTCGACCCACGCCGAGGTCGTGAAGATCAGCAGCGACACCACGAACAGGATCGCAAACGCAGGCAGAAAACGCGTCAGCGAGTGCCCGAGCACCGCAAGCCCGGTGCCGAACAACAGCGCGAAAGCAGCAAACAGCGCGAGATAGTTGGGTGCGTGGGAAACCACGCCCTGCCACGCTTCCGCCAGCGTCTTCCACTTCGCCGGCGCCACCGCCAGCCACTTCAGGCTGCTGCCGTTCGCAAACAGCGCCCAGGCCACCACGATCACCAGCAGGCCGATCCACACCGACCACCAGTCTTCGTTGGAGAACACGCCCCATCGCGCGGAGCGCGTGGCGGCAACCGCCTGGGCACGGGCCTGACCCGGCAGAACTCGTGTCGCTTCGCTCATCGCACCGCCCCTCACCGTAAGATGAACCGGACGTCCAGACGTCCGGGCGGCCAACGGGAAAAGCCGCAGCGGACACTGTCCGGCTGCGGCTCGTCAAAGCGAAATGAGCTTTTGTTCTATCGATATAGCCGCAGGCTGGCGGCCCCGATGAGCGGCGTCAGGACGCCGTGCCACCCACCGTCATCGCATCGACCTTGAGCGTCGGCTGGCCCACGCCCACGGGCACGCTCTGGCCATCCTTGCCGCATACACCGACGCCCTCGTCCAGCGCCAAATCGTTGCCGATCATCGACACGCGGTTGAGCACATCGGGGCCGGAGCCGATCAGGGTGGCGCCCTTCACCGGGCGGGTGATCTTGCCGTCCTCGATCAGGTACGCCTCGCTGGCGGAGAACACGAACTTGCCATTGGTGATGTCGACCTGGCCGCCGCCGAAATTCACGGCGTACAGGCCCTTCTTCACCGAACGGATGATCTCCTGCGGGTCGTGCTGGCCGGCAAGCATGTAGGTGTTGGTCATGCGCGGCATCGGCAGCTGCGCGAACGACTCGCGGCGGCCGTTGCCGGTGGGCGCCATGCCCATCAGGCGCGCATTGAGCTTGTCCTGCATATAGCCCTTGAGGATGCCGTCCTCGATGAGCGTGGTGCATTCGGTGGCGGTGCCCTCGTCGTCCACGCTGAGCGAGCCGCGGCGACCCGTGATCGTGCCGTCGTCCACCACGGTGACGCCCGGCGCGGCGACGCGTTGCCCGATGCGGCCGGCGAAGGCCGAGCTGCCCTTGCGGTTGAAGTCGCCTTCCAGGCCGTGGCCGATCGCTTCGTGCAGCAGCACGCCCGGCCAGCCCGGACCCAGCACCACCGGCATGCTGCCGGCGGGCGCGTCGACGGCCTCCAGATTGACCAGCGCACCGCGCACCGCTTCATCGGCAAAGCCCATGGCGCGGCCGTTCTCGATCAGCTCGCGGTAGCCATAACGGCCACCGCCACCGGAGCTGCCCTGCTCGCGGCGGCCGTTCTGCTCGGCGATCACGGTGACATTCATGCGCACCAGCGGGCGCACGTCGGCGGCCAGGGTGCCGTCGGAGGCGGCGATCAGCACCGTATCCATGGTGGCGGACAGGCTGACGATGACCTGCTTCACGCGCGGGTCGCGGGAGCGCGCATAGGCATCCACTTCGCGCAGCAAGGCGATCTTGTCGGGGTTGGGCAGGCTTTCGACCGGGTCGATCGCCGGATACAGCTGGCGGGCGCCGTTGAGCGCCAGCGGCTTGCCGGCACCGTTACCGCCCTGGGCGATGGCGCGGGCGGCCTTGGAGGCCTCCAGCAGCTGCGGCAGCACGATCTCGTCGGAATACGCGAAGCCGGTCTTTTCGCCGCTGATCGCCCGCACGCCCACGCCCTGCTCGATGGAGTGGCTGCCATCCTTCACGATGCCCTCCTCCAGCACCCAGGACTCGCTGCGCGAATGCTGGAAATACAGGTCGGCGGCGTCGATGGAGGGGCCCATCAACTGGTTGAAGACGCGGTCTAGGTCGGTGGCGGCCAGGCCGCCCGGCGACAGCAGGCGACGTTCTGCCTGCGCGATCAGGGAATCCATGTAGTCGATGCCGTTTGCAAAAGGGGGACTTTAGCAAGTTGGGGCCATTCGCCGGGCGTTTAAAGCCTCGTCTGATGGAGCGGAGCCGGGCCAGCGGTTAGGATGCCGCCATCCATTGATGACGCACATGTGAAGGAACACGTATGAGCGACACACCCCGGCAGCCGCTGGCCCACAAGGTGATCGACCGCACCATCAAGGCACCCATCGGGGAAGCCCGCGAGCTGCTGCACAAGGACGGCGAGCTCAAGCCCGGCCAGGGCATGGTGAGCAGCATCATCGCGCTGTCGCTGGGCTTCCTGAGCCTGCTGGCGGTGCTGGCCTTCCACTTCCCGCAGTACCTGACCACGCCCGACCTGCGCCACCAGTATTCGGTCGATGTGCTGCGCCAGCTGCTGCTGGCCGCCCTGCTGGTGGCCGGCGGCATGTCGCTGGCCAATATCATCCTGGGCCGCGCGCGCCGGCTCAGCATGGTGGCATTCGCCCTGGTGATCGCCGCGACCGCGCTGGGCGGCTCGCGCGTGCCGGTGGGCGACTTTCCCGACCATACGCCGTACATCGGGCTGGACTGGTTCATCCTCGACCTGCTCGGCTCCACCCTGGTGTTCGTGGTGATCGAGAAGCTGTTTCCGCTGTACAAGGGCCAGACGCTGTTCCGCAAGGAATGGCAGACCGACCTGAAGCACTTCGCGGTCAATCACTTCATCGTGGGCCTGGCCCTGCTGGTGGTGAATTTCCTGCTGCACCACCTGTTCGGCTGGCTGGTGCGCAGCGACTTCCAGCAGTTCGTGCAGCACACGCCGTTCGTACCGCAGCTGCTGGTGTGCATCCTGGTGGCCGACCTGGCGCAGTACTGGACCCATCGCGGGTATCACGAGCTGCCGCTGCTCTGGCGCTTCCATGCCGTGCACCATTCGGTGAAGACCATGGACTGGCTGGCCGGTTCGCGCCAGCACATGTTGGAATTGATCGTCACGCGTGTCGCCGTGCTGGCGCCGCTGTACATCCTCGGTTTCAGCGAGGGTGTGATGAATGCCTACATCATCGTGGTGGGTTTCCAGGCCGTGTTCAATCACGCCAACGTCCATCTGCCGTGGGGTCCGCTGAAGTACGTGATCGTCACGCCGGACTTCCATCACTGGCACCACGCCTCCGACGAGGAAGCAATCGACAAGAACTACGCCGCGCACTACGCGTTTCTCGATTACCTGTTCGGCACCGCCGTGAAGTCGACCAAGCAATTTCCGGAGCGCTATGGCGTGGTGGGCGATTACATGCCCGATGGCTTCGTGCGCCAGCAGCTGTTTCCGTTTCGGGGCAGTACCAAGCCGCGAGAGCCATCGGTGTAAGAGCGGCACCTGTGGGAGCGCACCCTGTGCGCGACGGCTTGGCTACCGACCAGGCCGTCGCGCACAGGGTGCGCTCCCACACAATTCGATCGACGGCTCAACGCGCGCTGCTGCTCGCCGGCGCCGGTGAGGTGGCCGTGCCCGGCGCCGCCAACGCCGGCGGCACCGGCACATCCTTCTTCTCGATCAAGGTGATGTTGGGCTTGTCCCAGCTGCCGGTGACCTTGTAGCGCGCACTGGCGAAGCGATTGATGCCGTGCCCGAGCAGCCCCTGCGCCACGAAACCGGCCGCAATGCCAATGGGCCCACCGACAAACGCGCCGACCACCGGCAAGCTGTTGCCGGCGTGGGGTATGGCGAGCACCTGCAGGTCATAGTCCTTGGCGCGCACACCGGTGCGACCGGTGATGGAGATTTCAGCGGCGGGACTGCGAATCTGCAGGTTGTCGGTGGTCGCGTTGCCATCGCTCAACTTGAAATCGCCCGAGATGGCATCGAAGGCGAGCCCCTTGCCGAATACATCGCCGAAGTCGAAGGACAGGCGGCGCGGCAGTTCCAGCACGGACACCAGGCCGAACAGGCGCGCCACGCCCGGCGTCACTTCCGGCATGCGGCCATCGGTGATGTTGATGGTCAGCTTGCCCTCCATATTGCCCAGCTCCATCGCCGACGGCGCGCCGGGCCAGGTGGCATCCAGCTGCGAGCGCACCTTGCCGCCCGCGAGCAGACCTTCGTAGCCGAAGGCGCCGAGCATGTCGCCCATGTTCTCGGCGGCAAAATCAAAGCGCATGTGCGAACGGCTGTCGTTGGCCGTGCCATTCCAGTCGCCGACACCGTTGATCTGCACGCCGTGCGACAAGGTACGCAGCTGGTCGATATGCATGCCCTTGTCGGTCGGCCACGTTTCCAGCCTCGCCTCGCCAAGCTTGGAATCACCGAAGCGCAGATCGTTCACCCACAGGTGGAACGGCGGCAGCGCCGAGGGCGTGATGCCGGTGACGGCCGGATTGGGCGGTGGCGTCGCCGCGCCGGCAGCCGTCTGCGCGAAGCCATTCTGCGCCGTGGCGACATCGGTCGCACCGCCAGCGAATTTCTTCGGCGCCACCACATCCTTGGGCCAATACAGCCGCTGCAGCCGTGCGGTCACGCCACGGCGAGTCAGATCGGCCAGCGGGATATTGAAGCGGCCGGCCAGTGCGGCGCTGTCGACATCCACCACCAGGCCATCCGGCTGCGAGGTGGCGAGCAGATGCATGTCGGCAAATGGATGGCCAAACACCATCGCCTGCTCGGCCGTCACATCGATGCTTTCCAGGCCAGGGCCATTGTTGCTGCTGCCGGCGGCGGCGTACTGCGTCCAGCCGGTGACGTCGAGCTTGCCGGGTCGGCCGCGTATGCGTATGCCCTTCTCTGGCACCGAATCAGGCGCCTTGGTGCCGAAGGCGAACGTGGCGGCGAGCGACTGGTTGTCGTTCTGCGGAAGACGCATGCGCGCACGCACCACCTGCCCCACGCTCAGCTGCACATCACTGCCCTGCATCGGCAGGTTCATGTCCAGGTGCAGCGGCAGCGTGCCCTCCGCCGATTTCTTCAATGGCGCAGGGAAATCAAGCGTCATGCCGCTTAGCATGGAATCCACGCTCAACTGTTGCGTGCTGGCTGCCGAGCCCGGCGCCGTGAGGATGTTGAAGCCCACCGTGAAATCGCTGCGCCCATCCGCCACCTGGTTCAGCCAATCGAGCTGTTTGTAGCCCTGCGTGAGCTCGGCCATGCTGAAGCGGCCGGCCAGCTTGGCCGAGAGCGCCGTATTGGGTTGCCCGGTGGCGCCAGCGATGGCCAGATCCAGCTTGGCCGGCTGGCCGCGGAAACTCGTATCGAGCGGTCCGGCATGAAAGCCGGCCTTGTCGAAGGTGGCCGGACCGGTGAGCTTGTCGAGCTTGAGGTTCCACTCCGGCGCATCGAAATCCACGCCCTTCAATTGCGCGCGACCATCGAGGATGAAGTTGCTGGCGTCCGCCACCGGCAGGGACAGGTGGAAATCGAAGGCGCCGGTACCGCCCAGCCGCAGCTTGGACAAGGTGTCCGCGTGATGGATACCGATGGGGCTGCGCTGCACGAAGTCCATCATGCTGGCGCCCGTGCCGTTGCCGTTTACATTGAGATCGAGCACGGTGTGGCCAAGCTCGGGAATGACCGCTACCGCGTGTTCGACCTTGTTGCCCAGCGACTCGCCGGCACTGGCTTCGACGAGCATGCCGCCATTGATGAAGTTGGCGACCGCCGTGACGTTCTGCGCATGCGGCCAGTCCCGGCCATAGTTGAGCTCCAGCCCGCTGAGCTCGGCACGCCCCTCGAAGCGCCCTTCGTTGTGGTGGAACGGCCAGTCCTTCAAGTCGCCGCGCACCAGCACATCGGCGTGATCCATCTTGCCGTCGACGAGTGCCTGGTCCAGCCACTGCACCGCGGCCGGCGACATCGAATCCACCGGCCAGAACAGCTTGGCGGCGACGATATCGGCATGCGAGATGGTGGCGTACAAATCCATGAATGGACGTCCACCCTCATTGGGCAGCGCCACTTCGCCGCGCGCTTGCCCACCAAAACCCGCGCCTTCGAACTCGAATGCCTGGGTACCGATATGCAAGGCATCCTCGTCACGCCAGAACACCACGTCACCGCCGAGCCTGGACATCACGAACGGCTCGCGGAAGGTGTGCGGAAAACGCAGCACCGTGGCCTGCGCCGGCAGTGAAACTGCCATCGCCTGCGCATCGCCACGAAACTCGCCGCGGATGCCATCGATACCGGGCAATTTACCGACCGGATTGATCGCGACGTTGTCGAAGGCGACCTGCAGCTCACGCAAACCTTCGGCGTGACTCCAGCCGAACTGCGCCTGGCTGATCTGCCCGCGCGGCTTGCCCGTACCAACCCACTGCGCCAGCCCCGGCGACAACTGCGGCTTGAGCGCCAGCCAGGGCACCAGCGGCGCCAGCTGCAGGTTGCGCGCAACGACGTCGACACTGGCCTGATCGGAGTTCATGCCCTTGAGCGAGGCGACGGCGATGCCGCCGTCGTCGGCCGCCCAGCGGATGGTGTAACTGTCCTTGCCTATGGCGACTTCGGCCAGGCCATCGAGGCCTTCCGCGCTGGCGGTGGCGCCATCGGGGTTGCCCAGTTTCAGATCGCTCAGATGAAAACGCGTGAGGCTGCGCACGACGCGCGCGTCGCGCCAATCCAACCAGCTTTCGAACGAACCGCTGCCGCTGTCGGCCGTATAGCCGGCCATATCGATGCCGGTGGACAAGGCATGCAGATCGAGATTGCTGCCGCTGATCCACAGCTTGCCGTCCGCGCCGTCGTCGCTGAAATTGCCTGCGCCACGTACCTGCCCCGGCGTACCCTCGCGACGCAGCAAGGCACCTACGCGTATGCGACGCCCCTGTCGGCTCAGGCGCAATTGGTCCGCCAGCAAGGTGAAGTGTCGGTTGATGCGGTTGTCGGTGATATCCAGTCGCGTATCGCTCAACGACAAGCCGATCGAAAACTGGTTGAAGCCAGGCTTCTGTTTCTCCTCGCCGCCGGCAAGACCAAACCCGTTGACGTGCCAGGTGCCGTCGGTATCGCGGCTGAGATCAAACTGCAGCCCACGCGCATGCAGGTTGACCACATGGCGCGATGGCAACAGCCAGCCGCCCGGATCGAGCTTGAGCTCGGCCTCGGGAATCTTCAGCGGCGCGCCGCCGTCCCCCGAACCAATGGTCACGCCGCGCATGACGAACATCGGACCGGAAGGCTGCCAGCGGCCTTCCATCGACTCGAAGGTCACCGGACGATGCAACCTCGCGGCCAGCTGCGTCTCCACCCATGCCGGGTGCTTGGCCAGCAGCGGCAGCAGCAATTGCGCCAGGCCCATCAGCACGGCCAGCGAAATCACGGCCACGCCAACCACCCAGGCGACGGCCCGGGCGCAGAAATGGGTACGTTTCAACCAGGCTGCGCTCACGACTGGCTCGCGACGCGGAGCGCGGGGCGGCGCGTCTTACAGAAGAACCACATCGAACTGTTCCTGCGAATAATGCTCCTCGGCCTGAAAGCGTATGCTTTTGGAGATGAACTCTTCCAGTTCGGCCACCGCGGCGGACTCTTCCTCGAGGATGCGGCCGACCACGTTCGGGCTGGCCATCACCAGTAATTTTTCGGTATTGAACTGGCGCACAGCCCGGGTGATCTCGCGGAAGATCTCGTAAGTCACGGTTTCGGCGGTCTTGAGCGTGCCGCGCCCGCTGCAGGCGGGGCATGGTTCGCACAGCTGGCGCTCCAGGCTTTCGGTGGTGCGCTTGCGCGTCATTTCCACCAGGCCCAGGGCCGACATGGGGTAGACCGTGGTCTTGGCGTGATCGCGCAGCAGGCCCTTCTCGAGCATGCGCAGCACCTGGCGCCGGTGCTCCTCGTCGGTCATGTCGATGAAGTCGATGATGATGATGCCACCCAGGTTGCGCAGACGGAGCTGGCGTGCGGCGGCCTGCGCTGCTTCCAGATTCGTCCGATAAACGGTTTCCTCCAGATTCCGCGTACCGACGTAGCCGCCGGTGTTCACGTCGATGGTGGTCATCGCCTCGGTCTGGTCGACGATCAGGTAGCCGCCGGACTTGAGCGGCACCTCCTTCTTCAGCGCGCGCTGGATTTCGTCTTCGACGCCATAGAGGTCGAAAATGGGGCGCTCGCCCGAATAGTGCTCGATGCGGTCGTCCAGCTGCGGCATGAACTTGTGCACGAACTTGACGACCTTCTCGAAGGTCTCGCGCGAATCCACCCGCACCTTCTCGATATCATCGTTGAGCATGTCGCGCAGGCTGCGCAGCGGCAGCGACAGCTCTTCGTAGACGCGCTCGCCGACCTTGGCCTTGACGATGTTTTCCTGCACCACGCGCCACACCTTGCCCAGGTAGGTGACATCGAAGGCCAGCGACTCGGCGGTCTGCCCTTCCGCATTGGTGCGTACGATATAGCCCAGCGGGTTCTCGCCAATCAGCGAGGTAAGCACTTCCTTGAGGCGCTGGCGCTCGGCCTCCTCCTCGACCCGGGCCGAAATGCCCAGCGTGCGCGCATACGGCAGCAGCACCAGGTAGCGCGAAGGAATCGACAGGTGGGTGGACAGCCGCGCGCCCTTGGTGCCGATCGGGTCCTTGACCACCTGCACCACGATCTCCTGGCCTTCGTGCACCAGTTCGCTGATCGAGGGTGTATGCCCGTTGCCCCCGGTCGCCGCCACCTCCGCCCCTTCGGCGGCGGCTTGCACGGGCGGGCGCACGATGTCCGAGGCGTGCAGAAACGCGGCGCGCTCCAGACCGATATCGACAAACACCGCCTGCATGCCGGGCATCACCCGCTGCACGCGCCCCTTGTACACATTGCCCACATAGCCGCGGCGGGAGGCCCGCTCGACGTGCACCTCCTGCAACATGCCGTTTTCGACCACGCCGACGCGTGTCTCGCGAGGGGTCACGTTGATCAGGATTTCTTCGCTCACCGGTGACTCCAATGCATGGGCGATCTTTATAGCGGCTGCATGCGCACACTGTCGATGCGTGAAAGAGGCTAGGCCGCGCAAGCGCTTTCACGTCGCCAACCAGCGCGCATTCAAGGGATTTCATGTACCGGCGAGTGTTCCTTTAGCCGCGTATGTATTCGCCGGCTATGCTTGGCCGGATGCCCGACCCGATCCTTCCCGATCTGCTCCGACCTGGCCTGGACCTGGTGTTCTGCGGCACCGCTGCCGGGCGTCGCTCGGCCGAGCAGGCGGCCTACTACGCGCATCCGGGCAACCTGTTCTGGCGCGCGCTGCACGCCGTGGCGTTAACGCCACGGCTGTTTGCGCCGGCCGAGTTTCCGCAGCTTCCCGCGCTCGGCATCGGGCTGACCGATCTGGCCAAACATCACATCGGCAATGACGACGAGCTGCCGCGGGATGCATTCGACGCCGACGCCTTGCGCAAGCGCATCGAACGCCATGCGCCTCGCGTGCTCGCCTTCACCAGCAAGGCGGCGGCACGTGCCGCGCTCGGACACGCCACCGGCTATGGCCTGCAGCAAGAACGCTACGGACAAACGCAGCTGTTCGTGCTGCCCTCGCCTTCCGGGCAGGCGCGGGGGCATTGGGATCTTGGCCCCTGGCACGCGCTCGCGGCCCTGGTAAGGGCGCGCTAGGCCTGCGTGTAGATCGCCAGCGCCGAGGCCAGGTGATCGAACAGGCGGCGCACGCGCAGGCTGGGACGCAGGTCCTCGTGCATCACCACCCAGGTCTCCAGCGCCAGCGACACCTCCGCCGGAAATAGCCGGATCAAGGCGGCGTCCCGCCTGGCCAGATTGACCTGCATGATGCCGATGCCGAAACCCGCACGGATCGCGGCCAGGGCAGCCAGGTCGCTGTCGGTGCGCAGCGCGAAGTGTTCCCGCGCATAGGGCAGGCCCTGCGGACGCAGGCGACGGATATACGGTGTTTCGGTATCGAAGCCGATCAACGCATGCCCGCTCAGTTCCGCCAGCGTCTGCGGATAGCCGTGCGATTCCAGGTAGCGCCTGTGCGCGAACATGCCCAGCTCCACCCGCCCCACATGCCGGGCGATCAGTGCATCCTGGGTGGGCTGGTGCATGCGGATGGCGATGTCGGCGTCGCGTCGCAGCAGGTCGGCAGCCTGGTTGGACGGCGCCAGCTCGATCACGATGCCCGGGTGGTGTTCGCGGAAGTCGGCCAGCATCGACGGCAGCACCTCGGTGGCGATCACGTCGCTCGCCGTCAGCCGCACCGTGCCGCTGACCTCGCCGCGACCGGCCGATGCCGTGCGCTGCAGGGCAGCCGAGGCGGATGCCATGGCTTGCGCATGCGGCACCAGCTCCCGCGCCAACTCGGTCGGTAGCAGGCCTTGCGGCGAGCGCGCGAACAGCGCCGCCCCCAGCGCCGATTCCAGCTCCCGCATATGACGCCCAAGGCTGGGCTGGGTCATGCCCAGTGCGCGGGCCGCACCGGACAGGCTGCCTTCCCGCATCACGGCGAGAAAGGATCGATAGAGCTCCCAGCCGGGTTCCAGGTTAGCCATGCATATTTTTATAGCAGATCTTCGCCAATCGCCAATTTTCTTTTAGTCAGCAGGCTCGCAAGCTGGGCTCCTCCCAACGAGGACGTATCATGCAAACACAGCGTACGGCTCTAGTGATCGGCGCCAACGGCGGCATTGGCCAGGAAACCAGCGCCGCCCTGCTACGACGTGGCTGGCGGGTGCGGGCCCTGGTCCGCAAGGTCCCGGAAGCGGGCCCGGGCACCATCGACTGGCGCGTTGGCGACGCCATGCAGCGCGCCGATGTACTCGCCGCCGCGGTCGGCGTGCATGTGATCGTCCACGCCGTGAACCCGCCCGGTTACAAGGCTTGGAACCAACTGGTGCTGCCCATGGTGGACAACACCATCGCTGCAGCCCAGGCGAATGGCGCCCGCATCGTGCTGCCAGGCACTGTCTACAACTACGGTCCGGACGCCTTTCCCCTGCTTGGCGAGGATGCGCCGCAGCATCCGCGCACCCGCAAGGGCGAGATCCGCGTGGAGATGGAACGCCGCCTGCAGATGGCTGCGCAATCCGGCGCCCGCGTGCTGGTACTCCGCTGCGGCGACTTCTTTGGCCCGCGCGCCGGCAACAACTGGTTCGCGCAGGGATTGCTGCAGGCCGGCAAGCCGGTCACGCGCATCGCTTATCCCGGCGACTACAGCATCGGCCATAGCTGGGCCTATCTGCCGGATGTCGCCCAGATCCTGGCACGTCTACTCGATCGCGAAGACCAACTGGCGCCCTTCGAACGTTTTCATTTCGGCGGCTACTGGGTCGATGGGCACGCGATGCTCGACGCCGTGCGCCATGCCGCCGGCGATGACACGATCAAGGCCGGACGATTCCCCTGGTGGCTGGCGCAGCTTGCCTCGCCGTTCAACGAAACGATGCGCGAGCTGTGCAAGATGCGCTATCTGTGGCGCGACGCAGTGCAGCTCGATGACGCCAAGCTCAAGGCGTTCCTTGGAAGCGAGCTCTACACGCCGTTCGAACAGGCGGTGCGCGAAGCACTCGTCGGCGCCGGCTGCATCGGCGAGGCTTCCCGCCACGCAGGCGCGCCGGCGTGATGTGCGCAGCGCCGATCAGTCGATCGGCGTGTGGCGGTATTTGCTGACGTCGCGCTCCATCACCACCGAGGCAGCGTTGGTCCACGACCGGCGGATGTAAGTCACCACCGCCGCGACATCGGCGTCGCTCAACTGCTGCGCAAACGGTGGCATCGAATAAGGCCGCGGGTTGCCCTTGGTCACCGGCGCAAAGCCGCCCAGCAGGACCACGCGCATCGCATTGATGGCAGTGGGCTCGTTCACCGAAGAATTGCCGTTGAGCGGCGGATAGATGCCCGCCACGCCGTTGCCGTCCTTGCCGTGGCAATCGGCGCAACGCTGGTCGTACACCTTCGCGCCCTGCGCCATGATGGCGTGCGTGTCGAACAGCGGTTCCTCTGACTTGGTGGCAGCTCGCGGCGGCAGCGATTGCAGATAGGTGGCGATGGCGCGCAGGTCCTCATCGTGAAGGTGTTGCGTGCTCTGCACCACCACGTCGGCCATGGGTCCAAACGCCGTGCCGCGCGCGGACTGCCCGGTCTTCAGCAGGTCGACGAGATCCTGCTCGCTCCAGCCGGCAAGCCCGCCATTGGCCTGCATGCTCAGGTCCGGTGCGTACCAGTTCTGCGCGGGAATCTGTCCGCCGGCCAGCGAGGCCTTGCCTTCCTGCCCACCCAGCGAATCACGCGGTGCGTGGCATTCGTTGCAGTGACCCAATCCCTGCACCAGGTACGCGCCGCGATTCCACGCCTCGGACTTGGAGGCGTCGCGTTGGAATTCGCCTTCGTGGAAGTACAGCGCGCGCCACGCCTTCAGGCCGCTGCGCACGTTGTATGGAAATGCCAGGGACGGCTGTTGCGCCGGCGCATGCACCGGCGCCAACGATTGCAGATAGGCGAACATCGCCAGCGCATCCTCGCGCGACACCTTGGTGTAGGAGGTATAAGAGAACACGGGATACAGAAATTCGCCGTGGCGTCCCTTGCCGCTGTGCAGCGCCTGCCAGAAATCCTCGAAGCTCCAGTCACCCAGTCCGGTCGCATGATCGGGCGTGATATTGGGCGTAGGAATATTGCCGAACGGCGTGGGCAGCACGCGCCCACCCGCATAACGCTCGCCGCCTTGCGCGGTATGGCAGGACGCACAATCGCCCACCACGGTGAGGTATTCGCCTTGGGCGACCAGCGCCGGATCCTTCAGGCTCGCGGCATCTGCCTTGATTGGGGAAGGCGCCACCGATGGCTGCGCCTGGTGCTGAAACAACCACCAGCCGCCGGCCAGCAGCACAACCACGACAATGATGATCGCCACGCGCTTCATGTGCCGTCTCCCTGGTCGCCAAGCACGCCGCAATGCAGCGGCGGCGTCACCGACCCTGGTGCCTGTGCGTGCATGTCAGCCGGCAGTGCACGGCTGGCCAGCCATGCCGATACGGCGGTGATATCCGAATCGCTCAGGCGATTGGCGATTTCCGCCATGCAATCGGGTGCCGCCATCGCGCGCGTCTTGGTTCGCCATGAACCGAGCTGCGAGCTGAGATAGTCATACGGCAAACCAACCAGCCCCGGAATATCGGGCTGCACGCCAGTGAGCTGGCTGCCATGGCAGGACTGGCAAGCGGGAATCTGTCGCGATGGATCGCCGTGCATCACCAGTGTTTCACCGCGCTCTTGCGTCTGCGCGGTGACACGCGGCAGCGGCGAAGGCGCGTAAGGAACCTCTTGCGCGGCGAAGTACTCGGCGATCTCGTGCATGTATTCGGGGCTGAGCTGCCGCACGGTGTATTCCATCGGAGCGTACTTGCGCAGGCCCAGCTGGAAATCCTTCAACTGGCGCGCGAGATAACCGGCAGGCTTGCCCGCCAGGCGCGGAAAAAATCCGCTTTCCGGCGTGCCTTCACCATGCGCGCCGTGACAGGCGGTGCACGCGGCGATGCGTTGCTGCAGGGTGTCAGGGATGACGGGATGTGGCACGTCCTGTGCGCGACCGATGCCGGCGTGCGTCAACAAGATCAACGCCATCCATGCGCACCATGCGCGCCCGGCCTGCGACCACTTCGCTGAAAGGGTTTTCATGTATCCCCGACCTACGCGTGAGTGCCGGCGAGGACGTACCGCGCCGCAACGGTGGCCGATTATAGGCGCGCATCCACGCTGTGCAGGATCAAACCGCCAGACGGCGCGACTTAGCGACATCATGCCGCACAAGCTTGATCCCCGTGCTGTCGATTTCCCGTGTGGGTCAGGCGGAGACCGCACGAGACATCGGCGGCATCGGCAACGACTCGGGCGTATCGACGCGCAGCGCGTCGTGCAGCAGCAGCGTCACGCCGAGGTGATCCTCGCTCTCGCGTTCGTGCACCACGCCACCATAGATGAGCGCGCGTTCGCGCACCGTGGCCATGCCCTGGCCATTGGTGCCCAGCAGCGATACGAGCTGGCGCCATTCGGGTACCGGTCGTCCGCGCAGCGCAGGCGCCGAGCGCACGGCGCTCATGCGCAACACCACCCAGCGCCGGCCGTGCGAGCAGCCGCCGCGGATATGCAAGCGCACGCACTTCATTGGCTCGCGCGCCAGCATGTACACCAGCACCTCGCAGGCCTGGCGGTAGAGCATCATGTGGACATCGGGCGCCAGCTGGTTGAGGCCGCTGCCCGTGAGCGTGCAGCTATAGCCCGCACCGACCAGCGAAGCGGCTTTGGCCAGGGGACCGCTCTCGAAGGTCGCCGCCAGACCATGCTCGCGCCAGGCGCGCGGATGCAGGGCGTCCGCAAGGCGCTGCATTTCTAGCTGGGTCAGATCCAGATGCCGGGCATAGGTCTGCTCCATGCTGGCCGGCAGCACCGGCCGAAGACGTTCCATCATGCGGTGCTGGCCATCGCGCATGGACTGGCCCAGGCGATCGAGCGATTCGGCCACGTGACGCAGGCGCAACTCCTCCTGATAAAGGCCTTGCTGCGCCAACAGGAATCCACGCAGGCTGTCATTGCTTTCCAGACGCCCGCCCTGATCACCGACCGACTTCGGCGCCAGACGCGCGCCCAACATGATCAAACTGGAGACGGCGAAGGAAATGAGCGCCTGCGCCTGCATGACGGCCGGGTCGCGCTCCACCGTCATGGTGAGCTCGACGGCGATGCTGGCGAGCAGGCCACCGATGGCCGCACCCTGCCAGCCCAGCCGCAGGGTCAGCCATGCCACCGGCAGGAACATCGCCATGCGGGCAACGGCTACGACTTCGTCGCCAAGCTGGGCCGAGGCCAGCCAGATCAGCAGCAGCAGCGAGGGCACCACGCCCTTGATGCAGTCGACCAAGGCCTCCCGCTTCATCGACACCGCGCTCGCGGTCTGGCGGCCGGACCAGCTGCGCCAGGCGAACACCGGCGGGACCAGGGTCAGCCCGCCGAGGTAACTGCCGAGGAAATACTCGAGCACGGTGTGCACGGTCACCGGATGCGGCGGTTCGCCAGGCAGGAATGTCATCCCGGCAAAGGTGCCGGTGTTGACCAGGGCACTGACGACGCTGCCGGCAAGAATGCAGGCCATGATCGCCGTGATGTTCACGCGACCATCCACCCACAGGGGCATGCGCCGCCGGCACCATGCAATCACCGGCGCGGTGATCAGCATCGGCGAAATGCTGACCAAAACTGCCCAGAGTGTTCCAAAACGGACATGGTAGGTCCAACCCAGATCGATCAGCGGGATCGTCTCGCCGATGATCATGGCCGGCCAGTAGCGGTACGGCACCACCAGCAGGCACAGCAGGCGCAGGCCGGCAATCATGTTCCAGTGGGACGTGGAGATTTCCTTGAGCAGCGAAAAACCCACCGCATAAGCGACGACAACGCCTATCTGGCGAAGCTTTGCGTGGAACGTCGCACGTTTCCCTGCGTCGTCGTGTCCTTTCGTTGCCGTGACCATCGAGTAGTGCCAAACCCCTGTTTCAAAAAACGCGTCAGACCGGTCCAGGCCTTGCGCAGCAGTGAGATCGAGTCGTCAGCGAGTTGCCGATTGTCGCAGGAAACGTCTTAGGCAACGCGCTGCATCGCGGCAGCCGCGGGACTCCGTACCTTCCCATGCAAAAACAAAGCCCGGCGACGGGCCGGGCTAGGTTTTTCACATCTTTTTTTGCAGGTCCACGCTCGCACCCTGTCAGCGGGGCGACGCGCCGACGGATTTGCGCACGATCAACATGGCCAGCTCCAGCGACTGCTCGTAATTGAGCCGCGGATCAACCATGGACTTGTAGGCGCGATCCAGATCAGCCTCGTTGAGATCACGGGCGCCGCCCATGCATTCGGTGACGTCCTCGCCGGTCAGCTCCAGATGCACGCCACCCAGCCGCGTTCCCGCCGTCGCGTGAATATCAAAGGCCTGATCCAGCTCACCGCGGATATTGTCGAAGCGGCGCGTCTTATAGCCATTGGAGGTGGTTTCGGTATTGCCATGCATCGGATCGGCGACCCACAGCACCCGGCGCCCTTCCCGCCTCACGGCCTCGAGCAGCGGCGGCAGCGCGCTGCCAATGAGTCCGTTGCCCATGCGATGGATCAGGGTGAGGCGACCGGGCTCGTCCTCCGGATTCAAGGCATCGATCACCGGCAACAACTGATCCGGCGTGACCGAGGGCCCCACCTTCACCGCGATCGGGTTGCGGATGCCGCGGAAATATTCAACGTGGGCGCCATCCAGCGCCGCGGTACGCATGCCGATCCACGGGAAATGCGTGGACAGGTTGAACCAGCCCTGGTGGCGTGGCACTTTGCGCGTCAACGCCTGCTCGTAGTGCAGCAACAGCGCTTCGTGCGAGGTGAAGAAATCCACGCGAGAAAAACCGGCGATGGGGCCGGCCAGGGTCTCCATGAAACGCAGCGAATCGCCGATGGCTGCCACCATGCGCCGGTATTCGGCAGCCAGCGGCGAATGCTCGACCCAGGCCAGGTCCCAGTACTCGGGATGATGCAAGTCGGCAAAGCCACCGTCGATCAGCGCACGCACGAAGTTCATGGTGAGCGCAGAATGCGCATGCCCCTGAATCAGGCGCTGGGGATCGGCACGACGCGCTTCGGGCGTGAACTCCGGTCCATTGACCACGTCGCCGCGAAAACTCGGCAAGGTCACGCCGTCGCGCGTCTCCTGGTCGGTCGAGCGCGGCTTGGCGTATTGGCCGGCAAAGCGGCCCACGCGCAGAACCGGCTTCTTGAGCCCGTGCACCAGCACCAGGCTCATCTGCAGGAGCACCTTGAGCCGGTTGGAAATGATCGGGCTGGTGCAGTCGGCAAAACTCTCCGCGCAGTCACCGCCTTGCAGCAGGAAACGCTGCCCTTCCTGCGCTTCGGCCAGTGCCTTTTTCAGCGACAGCACTTCCCACGAGGTGACCAGCGGCGGCAGCGTGGCGAGCTGGTCGGTGGCGCGCGCCAGCTCGGCGGCGTCCTCATACAGCGGCTGCTGCAACGCCTGCCGACCCTGCCAACTCTGCGGCGACCAGCCTTCCAGATCGGCGGAGGGTGAAGGCTTGACGGGCATAACCTGCGACATAAAGAAAAACCCTGCTCAGACTCGCTTGCGCGTGGCGGCGACGACCGCCGCGATCACCAGCAGCACATACCACATCAGCGTCCACGCCGGCATGGGCAGGCCAAGCACCGGCTCGATCTTGGCGCACTCGCCCGAGCCGGTGAACACCAGTTTTAGCACTTTGGCGAACGGGAACGTATCCATCATGTAGCCAAGATTCGGGCCACAGGCCGGGATCTGATCAGCCGGCAGCGTCTGCAGCCACAGGTGACGCGCGGCCGTGATGCCGCCGCCGAGGGCGCCCAGCACGACGCCACCGGTATAGATCCAACGCGCACCGCCGCGCGGCGCATGCAAACCGCCAAGCAGGAAGAACACTGCCATCACCATGAAGGCGATGCGCTGAAAAATGCACAGCGGACACGGGATCATGTTGAGCACGTGCTCTGCATACAGGGCAAAGCCCAGCAGCGCGACGCAGATGAGGAAACCGGCGAAATAGGTGGCGCGATACGACCAACGGAAAGGGTTCATGGCCTGGCTGTGCTGCAATGCGAAAGCGGACATTACCCGCTTGCCCCGCCCCTGTCAGCCCTGCCAATCCACCCACCCGCGGCGAGTGCAAAAAGTACGGCCGCAGCGCGATGGCAGCATCGCAACTTCCCACGACCATGATCGGTAGCCATGCCCCGGGATGCCTCTACGCGCCTTGCGCTGGCACCACACACTTCCGCCAAAAAGCAAAAACCCCGGCAGGTTGCCCTGCCAGGGTTTTGCAAAACACGTGTTGCTTACGATTACTCGGCAGCAGCGTCGGTCTGCGGGCGATCGACCAGCTCGACGTACGCCATCGGAGCGTTGTCGCCCGGGCGGAAGCCGCACTTGAGGATACGCAGGTAGCCGCCGGGACGGGTCTGGTAGCGGGGACCCAGCTCGACGAACAGCTTGCCGACGGCCTGCTTGTCGCGCAGACGCGCGAAAGCGAGACGACGGTTGGCAACGCCATCGGTCTTGGCGAGCGTGATGAGCGGCTCGGCGACGCGACGGAGTTCCTTCGCCTTGGGAAGGGTGGTGCGGATCAGCTCGTGCTTGATCAGCGACGCGGCCATGTTCTTGAACATGGCTTCGCGGTGGCTGCTCGTGCGGTTGAGCTTGCGACCGGATTTCTGGTGGCGCATGGCAATACTCTCTATGTCTGTTGTTATGAAAAGCCGGCGGTTAGGTCCGACTTCCCGCGGTTACCCGCTGATGAAGCCCTTGGTACAACGGGCTCTTATTGAGCTAGACGGCCAAGCTGGCCGTTTCAGGCGTCTGCAAAATCCGAGGGTTGAACACTCGTCAGAGCACCAATACCGGCGACCAAAGGTGGTCACCCAAAATCAACGTGCGGTTTTGATACCGCTTAAGCAGCTGGCGAGCGCACTTGAAGCACGCTCGCCAGTTTGCCGTTACAGCCGGCGGTCGCGAACGACCGCCAAAACACTTAACCCAGCTGCATGCCGTGGGACAGACCCGGCGGCGGCCAGTTTTCAAGCTTCATACCGAGCGCGAGACCACGACCACCCAGCACGTCCTTGATTTCGGTCAGGGACTTCTTGCCGAGGTTCGGCGTCTTGAGCAGCTCGACTTCCGTCTTCTGCACCAGGTCGCCGATGTAGTAGATGCTCTCGGCCTTCAGGCAGTTAGCCGAACGCACGGTGAGCTCCAGATCGTCGATCGGACGCAGCAGCAGCGGATCGAAACCGCCCTTCTCCGCCTTGTCGGTGGCGCTCTCGCGACGCGAGAAGTCACCAAACACCGACAGCTGGTCGTTGAGGATTTCAGCGGCCTTGCGAACCGCATCTTCCGCACCGATGGTGCCGTTGGTTTCGATATCGAGCACAAGCTTGTCGAGGTTGGTGCGCTGCTCAACGCGAGCGGCGTCAACTTCGTAGGCAACACGCAGGACCGGCGCGAACGACGCGTCGAGCTGCAGGCGGCCAATCGGACGAGCCTCATCATCCGGATGCTGGCGCGCGCTGGCCGGCTGGTAGCCGACGCCGCGACGCACCTTCAGGCGCATGTTGAGGGCGATGTCCTTGGTCAGGTGGCAGATCACATGCTCGGGGTTGATGATTTCCACCGAGTGGTCGACGGCGATGTCGCCGGCGGTGACCACGCCCTTGCCCTTCTTGGACAAGGTCAGGGTGACTTCATCACCCGAATGCTGGCGAATCGCCACGTCCTTGAGGTTGAGCAGGACTTCAATGACGTCCTCCTGCAGGCCTTCCAGGGTGGTGTACTCGTGCAGCACGCCATCAATTTCCACCTCGACGATGGCAGAGCCAGGGATCGAGGAGAGCAGCACGCGGCGCAGCGCGTTGCCCAGGGTGTGGCCAAAACCACGCTCGAGCGGCTCGACCACCACCTTGGCGCGGTTGGCTCCGAGTTGCTCGACGCTGAGGCCGCGAGGGCGCAGCACGCTAGTTGACGAAACTGCCATGCAGGGCTCCGGTTGATTACTTCGAGTAGAGCTCGACGATCAGGCTCTCATTGATGTCGGTCGGCAGATCGCCGCGGTCCGGCATCGACTTGAACGTACCTTCGAACTTCTTGCTGTCGACTTCGACCCACTGCGGACGCAGGTCCATGGTGTCGAACACGGTTGCCGCTTCCTGCACGCGCAGCTGGGTGCGCGCACGCTCGGTCAGTGCAACCGCGTCGCCCGGGCGAACCTGGTACGACGGGATGTTCACCTTCTTGCCGTTGACCAGCACAGCCTTGTGGCTGACCAGCTGACGGGCCTGGGCGCGGGTGACCGCGAAACCCATGCGGTAAACGACGTTGTCCAGACGGCTTTCGAGCAGGCGCAGCAGGTTCTCGCCGGTGTTGCCCTTGAGGGTCGACGCCTTGGAGTAGTAGTTGCTGAACTGACGCTCGAGCACGCCGTAGATGCGCTTGACCTTCTGCTTTTCACGCAGCTGGTTGGCATAGTCGGACATGCGCATGCGCTTGTTGGCGCCATGCTGGCCGGGCTTGTTTTCCAGCTTGCACTTGGAGTCCAGCGCGCGGGCCGGGCTCTTCAGGCTGAGATCTGCACCCTCACGACGGGCGAGTTTGCAGGTAGCTCCACGATAACGGGCCATGGGTATGCTCCTTAGACTCGACGCTTCTTGGGGGGACGGCAGCCGTTATGCGGAATCGGCGTGACGTCGATGATGTTGAGCACCTTGTAGCCCAGCGCGTTCAGCGAACGCACGGCGGACTCACGACCCGGACCCGGGCCCTTGATGCGCACTTCCACGGTCTTCACACCGTAGTCGCCAGCAGCGCGGCCAGCCTTTTCGGCGGCAACCTGGGCAGCGAACGGGGTCGACTTACGCGAGCCGCGGAAACCCGCGCCGCCGGCAGTCGCCCACGACAGGGCATTGCCCTGGCGATCGGTGATGGTGACGATGGTGTTGTTGAAGGAGGCCTGCACGTGGGCCACGGCATCCGTGACAACGCGCTTGATCTTCTTCTTGGTCTTGACAGGCTTAGCCATGTTCGGAATCCGTTACTTCTTGATGGCGCGACGCGGACCCTTACGGGTGCGTGCATTGGTACGCGTGCGCTGGCCGCGCACCGGCAGACCACGGCGGTGACGCAGACCGCGGTAGCAACCCAGATCCATCAGACGCTTGATGGCAATACCCACCTCGCGACGCAGATCGCCTTCAACGACGTACTTGCTGATTTCGTGGCGGATCTTCTCCACCTCGCCTTCACTCAGGGACTTGATCTGGGTGGTGGGAACCACGCCAGCGTCCGCGCAGACCTTCTTGGCCCGGCTGCGGCCGATCCCGTAAATGCTCTGCAGGCCAACCCAGACATGCTTCTGGACCGGCAAATTGACACCCGCGATGCGCGCCATGATGTACTTTCTCCGATGCGTTTCGTGCGCGGTAAACGCGCAATTCTAACCTTAAACAACCCATTAGGAAAGCCCTGCGGTACCTGGGGTACCGCCGCCCTCCGACTTAGACCAACTTCACACCACCCCAGCAGCCATCAGTTGCGGCGGAGGTTGGCCTTCTTCAGCAGGCTTTCGTACTGGTGACTGACCAGGTGCGCCTGCACCTGAGCAGTGAAATCCATCACCACGACCACGACGATGAGCAGAGAGGTGCCACCGAAGTAGAACGGGACGTGCCACGCTTTTTGCATAAACGATGGAACCAGGCAGACCAGCACCAGGTACAGCGCGCCGACACCGGTAAGACGGGTCATCACGTTGTCGATGTAGTCAGCCGTGGAGCGGCCCGGGCGGATGCCCGGAATCAAGGCGCCGGAGCGCTTGAGGTTGTCCGCCGTCTCCTGGGAGTTGAACACGATCGCCGTATAGAAGAAGGCGAAAGTGATCACCAGCACCGCGAAGACGATGTCGTACAGGGGCTCACCCGGGGTCAGCGCCTGGGTCAGCTCGGTGATCCAGCGCGACTGGTGGCCCTGGCCGAACCAGGTGGCCGCCGTCGCCGGGAACATCAGCAGACTCGAGGCGAAGATCGGCGGAATCACACCGGCCATGTTGATCTTGAGCGGCAGGTGCGAGGTCTGGTTCATGTAGGCCCGCTGACCGCCGGAGCGACGCGCGTAGTTCACGGTGATGCGCCGCTGGGCGCGCTCCATGAACACCACGAACGCCGTCACCGCGAGGATCAGGCCGACCACCATGAGCATCCGGATCACGGAGAGCTCGCCGTTGTTGGCCATGGTCAGCGTGTGCGCGACCGCACCCGGCAGACCCGCCACGATACCGGCGAAGATCAGCAGCGAAATACCGTTGCCGATACCGCGCTCGGTGATCTGCTCACCCAGCCACATCAGGAACATCGTGCCGGCCGTGAGGCCAACGATCGACGCCATGATGAAGCCCATGCCCGGCGTGTAGACCACCGGCGCACCGCCCGCCGCGACCTGCTTCTGCAGGGCCACCGCGATGCCGAACGCCTGGAAGGCCGCCAGGCCGACCGTGCCAAACCGGGTGTAGGTGGTCATCTTGCGACGACCCGACTCACCTTCCTTGCGCAGCGCCTGCAGGCTCGGGATCACCGAACCCATCATCTGCACCACGATGGATGCAGAGATGTAAGGCACCACGCCGAGCGCGAACACCGAGAAGCGTGCCAGCGAGCCACCCGAGAACATGTTGAACATGTTCATCAGGCCGCCGCCCTGCTCGATCAGGTTCGTCATGGCTTCCGGGTTGACGCCGGGAACCGGGATGAAGGAACCGAGACGGAAGACGATCAGCGCACCAATCACGAAGAAGATGCGCTGACGCAGTTCCGTCAGCTTGCCGAGCGATCCGAGCGATGTGCCCTGGGCTGACGCCACGTGATTACTCCACGCTGCCGCCGGCAGCTTCGATCGCTGCCTTGGCGCCGGCCGTAGCCAGCACGCCCGACAGCTTCACGGCGCGGCCGATTTCACCCTTGAGGACAACCTTGACCTTCTTGGCATGGCTGTCGATCAGACCCGCCTGGTGCAGCGCGATCGTGTCGATCACGTCAGCCTTCAGGGTGGCCAGCTGGTACAGGAACACTTCCTGGCTTTCTTTCTTCTTCAGCGAGCGGAAGCCAACCTTCGGCAGGCGACGCTGCAGCGGCATCTGGCCGCCTTCGAAACCGTACTTGTGGGTGCCGCCCGCGCGAGCGTGCTGACCCTTGTGACCGCGACCGGCGGTCTTGCCGAGGCCCGAACCGATACCGCGACCCACGCGAAGGCGGGTCTTGCGGGAGCCGGCGGCCGGCTTGATGTCGTTAAGACGCATGGTGATTACTCCTCAACCCGCACGAGGTAATAGACCGTGTTGATCAGGCCGCGAACCTGCGGGCTGTCCTTCAGTTCACGGACGTCATTGAGCTTGCTCAGGCCGAGCGCCTTCACGCTCAGGCGATGGCGGCTCTGCACACCGCGCAGGCCCTTGACCAGGCGCACGCGCACGGTGGCGGCGGTTTCGTTGTTCTTAGCCATTGCCCAGCACCTCTTCCAGGGTCTTGCCACGCTTGGCAGCGATCTGCTTCGGCGAGGCAACGGCCTGCAGGCCCTTGATGGTCGCGCGGACCAGGTTGATCGGGTTACGCGAACCGACGGCCTTGGCCAGCACGTTCTTCACGCCCACCACTTCCAGCACAGCGCGCATGGCGCCGCCGGCGATCACGCCGGTACCTTCGGAAGCCGGCTGCATGAACACGCGGGCTGCGCCGTGGTTGGCCTTGATGGCGTACCACAGGGTGCCGTTGTTCAAATCGATGCTCACCATCTGGCGGCGGGCGCGCTCCATGGCCTTGGAGATGGCGACCGGCACTTCACGCGCCTTGCCATAACCAAAACCCACGCGGCCTTCGCCGTCGCCGACCACGGTCAGCGCAGTGAAGCTCATCTGGCGGCCACCCTTGACGGTCTTGGCCACGCGGTTAACGGCAATCAGCTTCTCGAGCAGGCCGTCTGAATTTTCGCGATCGGTAGAAGACATGTTTTTTTCCATGTGCCCGGCAAACCGGGACTTTTACTTGCGGCTGAGCCGCTTGGAGTTGTGGGTACTTCTGTTGGCATCAAGTGCCGGCGGACCGGCACCCGATACCAAGCGGCCTTAGAACTTCAGGCCGGCTTCGCGGGCCGCATCGGCCAGCGCCTTGATGCGACCGTGGTAGCGGAAGCCCGAGCGATCGAACGCCACGGACTCGATACCAGCGGCCAACGCACGCTCAGCCACAGCCTTGCCGACAGCGGCGGCAGCGGTGAGGTTCTTCGTGCCCTTCAGACCTTCAGCAACCGACTTCTGCACGGTGGAGGCAGCTGCCACCACGTTCAGGCCGTCGGCGGCAAACACCTGTGCGTACAGGTGCTGACCGGTGCGATGCACGGACAGACGCGCCACACCGAGCTTGCGGATGTGGGAGCGAGTCGACTTGGCGCGACGCAGGCGGGATTCGTTCTTGTTCATCGTCATAGTTCCTAGAAGCGGATCGACAAGCAGCTTTAGCCTTTTTGAAGAGTGCAGCCATGGATGGCTGCTCTTTCGCGAGGGACCGCTTACGCCTTCTTGGCTTCCTTCAGGGTGATCTTCTCGCCGGAGTAGCGCACGCCCTTGCCCTTATAGGGTTCCGGCGGACGGAAGCCACGGATCTTGGCAGCCACTTCGCCCACGCGCTGCTTGTCCGAACCCTTGATGAGGATTTCGGTCTGCGTCGGGGTTTCGATGGTGATGCCTTCCGGCGCTTCGAACACCACCGGGTGCGAAAAGCCCAGGGCGATGTTCAGCGACTTGCCGGCCATCGAGGCACGGTAGCCCACGCCGACCAGCTCGAGCTTGCGCTCGTAACCGTCGGACACGCCCTTGACCATGTTGGCCAGCAGCGCGCGCAGGGTGCCGCCGAACTTGTCGTCCGCGCCTTCGGCGAGAACGATGTTGGCAACGCCGTTATCGATATTGATCGAGGCGCCCGGCAGGTGATGGATCGCCAGGGTGCCCTTCGGGCCCTTGACGGAAATGCCGGTGGCGTCGGACTTGACTTCAACGCCCTTGGGCAGGTTGATCGGTTTCTTGGCTACGCGGGACATCGTCGGCTCCTTATGCGACCTGGCCGATGACTTCGCCGCCCAGACCCTTGGCACGGGCCTGCGCGTCGGTCAGCAGACCGGCGGAAGTCGAGATGATCGAGATACCCAGGCCACCGAGGACCTTCGGCAGCTCGTCCTTGCCGCGGTAGACGCGGAGACCGGAACGGCTGACACGGGCAATGGTTTCGATAGCCGGACGGCCTTCGAAATACTTGAGCTTGATCTCGAGCACCGGCTTGCCTTCCACGGAGGAGGCCTTGGCGTCGAGGATATAGCCCTCATTCTTGAGAAGGTTGGCGATGGCCACCTTCAGCTTCGACGACGGCATGTTTACGGTCTGCTTGCCCGTGAGCTGGGCATTGCGGATGCGCGTAAACAGATCGGCGATGGGATCAGTCATGCTCATGAAAACATCCTTCAGAGTGCACCGATATCCGAAAAACCGGAAATCAATTCAATTGTGAGCCGGCACAGTGCCGACCTGCGGAACGCAGACCGACGACTATAACAGCTTTTTCCGACTTTGCGAACATCAGCGCATAAATCGCGCCAACGGCGGCAGGCTGACGCCTACCGCCGCATCGAACGCCAACGGGCCGAAACCCGTCAACGCCCTGTTTGGGGTATTACCAGCTGGCCTTGCGCAGGCCAGGCACGTCACCACGCATGGTGGCTTCGCGCAGCTTGTTGCGGCCCAGGCCGAACTTCTGATACACGGCGCGCGGACGGCCGGTCAGAGCACAGCGGGTGCGCTGGCGAGACGGGCTCGCGTCGCGCGGCAGCTTCTGCAGCTTGGTCTGGGCTTCCATCTTCTCGTCATACGAGGCGCTGGGGCTCAGCACGATCGCCTTCAGTTCGGCGCGCTTGGCGGCGTACTTCTTGACGAGCTTGGTCCGCTTGATATCGCGGTTGACCATCGAGGTCTTTGCCATGGATAGATATCTCTCGCGTGTATCAGTTGCGGAACGGGAAGCTGAAGGCTTCCAGCAGCGCTTTGGCCTCGTCGTCCGACTTGGCGGTGGTGGTGATGGAGATATCCATACCACGCATCGCGTCGACGGCGTCGAAGTCGATTTCCGGGAAGATGATCTGCTCTTTGATGCCGAAGTTGTAGTTACCGCGGCCGTCAAAAGCGCGACCCGACACACCACGGAAGTCGCGCGTACGCGGCAGCGAGATGTTGATCAGGCGATCGAGGAATTCCCACATCTGCGCGCGGCGCAGGGTGACCTTACAGCCGATCGGCCAGCCGTCGCGGATCTTGAACGAGGCAACCGACACGCGGGCCTTGGTCTGGATCGGCTTCTGGCCGGAGATCTTGGCCATGTCGGCCACGGCGTTCTCGAGCACTTTCTTGTTGCCCGCCGCTTCGCCCACGCCCATGTTCAGCGTGATCTTGGTGATGCGGGGAACCTGCATCACGTTCTGGTAACCAAAACGCTCGGTGAGCTTCTGGATGACCTGGTCTTTGTAAAAGGTTTCGAGACGCGTCGTCATGATTGATTCCTTACGCGTCCACAACTTCGCCGGAGGACTTGAACACGCGCACCTTACGCCCATCAGAGAGCGTCTTGGCGCCAACGCGTTCACCCTTGCCCGTGGCGGAGTTGAACAGCTGGACGTTGGAGATGTGGATCGAAGCCTCACGCTCGACGATGCCGCCAGCCTGGTTGGCCTGCGGGTTCGGCTTGGTGTGACGCTTGACCAGGTTCACGTTGGAGACGAACACACGCTCGCCGTCAACGCGCAGCACGTCGCCGCGCTGACCCTTGTTTTTGCCGGTGATCACGAGGACCTGATCACCCTTGCGGATACGGTTCATGGTCTAGTCTCCGCTCAGAGCACTTCGGGCGCGAGGGAGACGATCTTCATGAACTTCTCGCTGCGCAGCTCGCGAGTGACCGGCCCGAAGATACGGGTGCCAATCGGCTCGAGCTTATTGTTGAGGAGGACCGCTGCGTTGCCGTCGAAACGGATCAGCGAGCCATCGGGACGGCGCACACCCTTGGCGGTACGAACCACCACGGCGTTGTACACCTCGCCCTTCTTCACCTTGCCGCGGGGGATGGCATCTTTCACGGTGACCTTGATTACGTCACCGATCGCGGCGTAACGGCGCTTGGAGCCGCCGAGCACCTTGATGCACATCAGTTCGCGGGCACCGCTGTTGTCGGCCGCGGAAAGCGTGCTTTGCATCTGGATCATGTCTGCACCCTCCCTTAGACGTTAGCGCGCGTGATGATTTCGACCACGCGGTGATGCTTGGTCTTGGACAAGGGACGGCATTCTGCAATGCGGACCAGGTCGCCCTCGTTCGCGCCCAGGTCGTCCTGTGCGTGAAGCTTGGTCGAACGACGGATGATCTTGCCGATCAGCGGATGCTGTTCCTGGCGCTCGATCAGGACCGTCACGGTCTTGTCCATCTTGTTACTGATGACGCGGCCCTCGAGGGTGCGCGTCTGCTTTTGGTTGTCGCTCATATCAGCCGTCCCTTACTTCTTTCCGCCGAGCACGAACTTCGTGCGGGCGATGTCGCGCCGAACGCGGCGCAGCTGGTGCGGCTGATTGAGCTGGCCGGTGCCCTTCTGCATGCGCAGATTGAACTGCTCCTTGCGGAGGTCCAGCAGATGCTTGTTCAGCTCGTCGGCCGACTTGGTGGTCAAATCTTTGATGGCCATATCACATCACCGCCCGGGTCACGAATTGGGTCTGGACCGAGAGCTTGGCAGCGGCCAGGCGGAACGCCTCGCGTGCCGTCGCCTCGTCGATACCCTCGATTTCATAAAGCATGCGGCCCGGCTGGATCGGAGCGACCCAGTATTCGACGCCACCCTTACCGGCACCCATTCGAACTTCGATGGGCTTCTTGGTGATGGGCTTGTCCGGGTACACGCGGATCCACAGCTTGCCGCCGCGCTTCACAAAACGGGTGATGCAACGACGACCGGCTTCGATCTGACGAGCGGTCAGGGCGCCAAAGGTGGTTGCCTTCAGACCGAACTCGCCAAAGCTGACGAGGTTCGACGAGAAAGCCAGACCATCGTTACGGCCCTTGAACTGCTTACGGTATTTGGTTCGCTTAGGTTGCAGCATGGCAACTCTCCCTTACTTCGCCGTCCGCTCGCGACGGCCTTCACCGCCCTCGCGACGCTGTTCACGACGACCCTCACCACCCTCGCGGCGCGGCTGGGACTGCTCTTCCTTCGACTCCTGGCTGGCGGCTGCAAGGTCGAAGATCTCGCCCTTGTAGATCCACACCTTGATGCCGATGACGCCGTAGGTCGTATGAGCCTCGGCGGTGCCGTAGTCGATGTCGGCGCGCAGCGTATGCAGCGGCACGCGACCTTCGCGGCTCCATTCGGAACGAGCAATCTCAGCGCCGTTCAAACGGCCAGAGACATTGATCTTGATACCCAGTGCACCGAGGCGCATCGCATTGCCGACCGAGCGCTTCATGGCGCGGCGGAACATGATGCGACGCTCCAGCTGCTGCGCGATCGACTCGGCAACCAGCTGTGCGTCCAGCTCAGGCTTACGGACTTCACTGACGTTGATGTGCGCCGGAACGCCCATCAGGTCACTGACTTCCTTGCGCAGCTTCTCGATATCCTCGCCCTTCTTGCCGATCACCACGCCCGGACGGGCGGTGTGAATCGTCACGCGTGCGGTCTTGGCCGGACGCTCGATGAGGATCTTGGAGATGCCGGCCTGGGCCAGCTTCTTGCGCAGCATCTCGCGGACCTTGAGGTCAGCAGCGAGGTACTGGGCGTATTCGCCCTTGTTGGCGTACCACTTCGAGTTCCAGTCCTTGGCAATGCCGAGGCGGATACCGGTGGGATGAACTTTATGACCCATCGTCTACGTCCTCTTTAGTTGCCAACGACCACAGTGATGTGGCTCGTGCGCTTCAGGATGCGGGAACCGCGGCCCTTGGCGCGGGCGTACATGCGCTTCATCGCCGGACCTTCGTCGACGAAGATGCGGGCGACCTTCAGGTCGTCGACGTCGGCGCCGAGGTTGTTCTCGGCGTTGGCGACGGCCGACAACAGCACCTTGCGAACAAGGGCTGCGGCCTTCTTGTTGGTGAACTGGAGCACGTCGCTGGCTCGGCCCACGGGCATGCCGCGGACCAGGTCAGCCACCAGGCGTGCCTTCTGCGCCGAAATGCGGGCGCTGCGCAGGATCGCTTTGGCTTCAGTGCTCATCACTTACCCTTCTTGTCGCCGCCATGGCCCTTGAACGTACGGGTCGTCGCGAACTCGCCGAGCTTGTGCCCGACCATGTTCTCGTTGACCAGCACAGGGACATGCTGACGGCCGTTGTGGATGGCGATGGTCAGGCCGACCATTTCCGGCAGGATCATCGAGCGGCGCGACCAGGTCTTGATCGGACGCTTGTTATTGGCGGAAACGGCGGCTTCCACCTTCTTTACGAGGTGCAGGTCGACAAACGGACCTTTCTTTAGAGAGCGCGGCATGATCGTTTCCTATTACTTGCGACGACGCACGATGAACTGCTGGGTGCGCTTGTTCGAGCGCGTCTTGTAGCCCTTGGCCGGCGTACCCCACGGAGAAACCGGGTGACGACCGCCAGAGGTCTTGCCCTCACCACCGCCGTGCGGATGGTCGACCGGGTTCATCACCACACCGCGGACGGTGGGACGAATACCCAACCAGCGCTTGGCGCCGGCCTTGCCGAGCTTCTTCAGGCTGTGCTCGCCGTTGCCCACTTCACCGATGGTGGCGCGGCAATCGACCGGCACGCGGCGCATTTCGCCGGAGCGAAGACGCAGCGTGGCGTAACCCGATTCGCGAGCGACCAGCTGGACCGAAGCGCCGGCGGAGCGCGCAATCTGCGCACCCTTGCCCGGACGCATCTCGATGCAGTGGATGGTCGAACCCACCGGGATGGCGCGCAGCGGCAGGCTGTTGCCGGCCTTGATCGGCGCATCGCTGCCCGACACCAGGCGATCGCCTGCCTGCACGCCCTTGGGCGCGATGATGTAACGACGCTCGCCGTCGGCATAGCACAGCAGTGCGATATGCGCGGTGCGGTTCGGATCGTATTCAATGCGCTCGACCTTGGCGGCAATGCCTTCCTTGTCGCGCTTGAAGTCGATGATGCGGTAACGCTGCTTGTGACCGCCGCCCTGGTGGCGAACGGTGATGCGACCGTAGTTATTGCGACCGCCGTTCTTGGTCTTCGCCTCGGTCAACGCCGCGTACGGCGCGCCCTTGTGAAGGCCCTCGGTGCGAACGCTGACTGCGTCGCGACGACCGGGGGAGGTCGGCTTGTGAGTGATCAGTGCCATCTCAATTCAACTCCTGGCTCAGGCTTTGGCCGACACGTCGATGGTCTGGCCATCGGCGAGGCGGACATAGGCCTTACGCTTGCCCTGGCGATTGCCAGTGCGGAAACGGAAGGACTTGACCTTGCCCTTGGCATTGACGAGGTTCACCTGCTCGACCTTGACGTCGAACATCTGTTCCACCGCTGCGCGGACATCGGCCTTGGTTGCCTCGGGGGCGACCACGAATACGTACTGGTTCTTCTCGGCCAGGCGTGCAGCCTTTTCCGAGATGTGCGGCGCACGCAGCGTATTCAGAATGCGTTCGTTGCTCATGCCAGCCACTCCTCGATCTTCTTCACCGCATCGACGGTCATGACGATGTGGTCCGAACCGACCAGGCTGACCGGGTTCAGCGCCAGCACGTCCACGACGTGGATGTACGGGATGTTGCGCGCGGCCAGGAAGGTGGCTTCGTTGGCGTCTTCGGACACCAGCAGCACGCGACCCGAGACCTGCAGTTCAGCCAGCTTGGCAACCATCGCCTTGGTCTTGGGGGTATCGATGCCGAAGCTCTCGACCACCTTCAGACGGTCCTGACGGACCAGCTCGGCGAGGATCGAACGGATGGCAACGCGATACGACTTGCGGTTGACCTTCTGCTCGTAGCTGCGCGGCTTGGCAGCGAACGTACGGCCACCACCGACAAAGATCGGTGCACGGTAGTCACCGTGACGGGCGCCGCCGCCCTTCTGCTTCTTGAACTTCTTGGTGGTACCGGACATCTCGCCGCGCGACAGCTGCGACTGGGTACCGGCACGGCCGCCCGCCTGATAGGCGATGACGACCTGGTGGATCAGGGCCTGCTTGAGCTCACCGCCGAACACTTCGTCCGACACGTTGAGCGGCTTGGCGCCAATAACATTGAGTTCCATGGCGTCTCTCCTCAGCCCTTGGTCGTCGGACGGATGACGACGTCGCCGCCGGTAGCACCCGGCACCGCGCCCTTCACCGCGATCAGATGACGCTCGGCGTCGACCTTGACCACTTCCAGGCCCTGCTGCGTGCGGTTGACCGCACCCATGTGGCCCGACATCTTCTTGCCCGGGAACACGCGGCCCGGGGTCTGACGCTGACCGATAGAACCCGGCGCACGATGCGACAGCGAGTTACCGTGGGTCGCGTCACCCATGGTGAAGTTCCAACGCTTGATGGTGCCCTGGAAGCCCTTACCCTTCGACACGCCGGCAACGTCAACAATCTGACCTGCCTGGAACACGTCGTCGGCCTTGATCTCGGCGCCCACGCTGTACTTGCCGAGGTCGTCGGCAGACACGCGGAACTCCCACAGACCACGACCCGGCTCAACCTTGGCCTTCGCGTAGTGACCCTTCAGCGGCTGCGTCAGCAGGCTGGCGCGCTTGACGCCGGCTGCGACCTGCACAGCGCTGTAACCATCGTTTTCTTCCGTCTTCAGCTGCGTGACGCGATTCGGGGTGGCCTCAATGAGGGTCACCGGAATCGAACGGCCATCTTCAGTGAAGAGTCGGCTCATGCCGCACTTGCGGCCAACTAGTCCGATACTCATCTTCGTATCCTGTCTCTCGCTCAACCAAGCTTGATCTGAACGTCCACGCCAGCGGCGAGGTCCAGCTTCATGAGCGCGTCCACGGTTTTGTCGTTGGGGTCAACGATGTCGAGCACGCGCTTGTGGGTACGGGTTTCGTACTGGTCGCGGGCATCTTTGTCGACGTGCGGCGACACCAGAATGGTGTAACGCTCGATCTTGGTCGGGAGCGGAATCGGGCCGAGTACCGTTGCGCCAGTGCGCTTGGCAGTCTCGACGATCTCGCTGGCCGAGCGATCGATCAGACGGTGATCGTACGCCTTGAGCCGAATGCGAATCTTTTGGTTCGCCATAAACCGTGTCCTGTTATCGAAAGAACAATTCTTGTGATTCGAGTGAGCTTCTCGCCCACCCGCACAACCCATTTACTGCCTACAACCAGTCGCTCGTGGCGGGCTGATGCCCTCCGCAAATCGACCTTAAAAGACTAGGCAGGCCCAAAACGGGCCCGCCTAGACGGAAAAGTATAAAACGCGCGAAATGGCCAGGTCAACAAAGCGTCACGCTTCGTCGTCCGAGCCCTCTCTTGCGTATTGGCCATCCAGGCCAGCGAACTCGAAGCACTTCCTGTGCCTCATTTCGCTGTAAGGTCGCCCGAACCTAGGTCCGGCGACAGGCAAGACGGCGACTATAGCTGACTATCGTGCAGAAGAAAAGACCTAAGCGGTTCTTTTTCCGCGGAATGCTGCTTTTTTTGCTCGGCGTCCCCGCGCGAGGCCGAGGCGAAATGACGCACCAGGGGCGCGTGCCCCGATCCAGTCACATAAAAAAAGCCGGCCCTGAGGCCGGCTTTTTTCCTGGTTGCCACCCGAAGGTGGCAGCCCGAGGGGTATTACTTGATGACCTTGGCCACCACGCCGGCGCCGACGGTGCGGCCGCCTTCGCGAATGGCGAAACGCAGGCCTTCGTCCATCGCGATCGGGTGGATCAGGCTGACCACCATCTTCACGTTGTCGCCCGGCATCACCATTTCCACGCCTTCCGGCAGCTGGCAAGCGCCCGTCACGTCGGTCGTGCGGAAGTAGAACTGCGGACGGTAACCCTTGAAGAACGGGGTATGACGGCCACCTTCGTCCTTGGACAGCACATAGACTTCGGCTTCGAAATCGGTGTGCGGGGTGATCGTGCCTGGCTTGGCCAGCACCTGGCCACGCTCGACGTCGTCACGCTTCAGGCCGCGCAGCAGCAGACCGGCGTTGTCGCCTGCCTGACCCTGGTCCAGCAGCTTGCGGAACATTTCCACGCCCGTGACGGTGGTCTTCTGGGTCGGACGGATACCGACCACTTCGACTTCGTCACCGACCTTGATGATGCCGCGCTCGATACGACCGGTCACCACGGTGCCGCGGCCCGAGATCGAGAACACGTCTTCCACCGGCATCAGGAACGGCTTGTCGATCGCACGCACCGGCTCCGGGATGTAGGAGTCCAGCGCGTCGACGAGGGCAATGATCGCCGGCACGCCGATTTCCGACTGGTCGCCTTCCAGCGCCTTCAGCGCCGAACCCTTGATGATCGGGGTGTCGTCGCCCGGGAAGTCGTACTTGGAGAGCAGTTCACGCACTTCCATTTCGACCAGCTCGAGCAGCTCGGCGTCGTCCACCATGTCGGCCTTGTTCAGGAACACGACGATGTACGGCACGCCCACCTGGCGCGACAGCAGGATGTGTTCGCGGGTCTGCGGCATCGGGCCGTCAGCGGCCGAGCACACCAGGATCGCGCCGTCCATCTGCGCGGCACCCGTGATCATGTTCTTCACGTAGTCAGCATGGCCCGGGCAATCCACGTGGGCGTAGTGACGGTTCGGCGATTCGTATTCGACGTGGGCGGTCGAAATCGTGATGCCGCGTGCCTTCTCTTCCGGCGCCGCGTCGATCGCGTCATACGCCTTGAATTCGCCACCGAAGCGCTCTGCGCCGACCTTGGTCAGTGCGGCCGTCAGCGTCGTCTTGCCGTGGTCCACGTGACCAATCGTGCCGACGTTGACGTGCGGCTTGGTGCGTTCGAATTTACCCTTTGCCAT
>NZ_JPLA01000046.1 GCF_001010355.1 Dyella japonica DSM 16301
GACGCCGCTGACGGCCGTGGCGCTGGACGCGGAAATGCGCACGCTCACCGGCATTGGCGAACTGGATCGCGTGTTGGGTGGCGGCCTGGTGGATGGTTCGGTCGTGCTGATCGGCGGTGATCCGGGCATCGGCAAGTCGACCCTGCTGCTGCAGATGCTGGGGACGCTTGGGGCGCAGATACCCAGTGTCTACGTGACGGGTGAGGAATCACTCGCCCAGGTCGCTTCGCGCGCGCAGCGTCTGGACCTGCCGCTGGGTCCGCTGCATGCGCTGGCCGAAACCTGCATCGAGCGGATCATCGAGCAGGCGCTGAGCAGCCGTCCGCGCGTGCTGGTGATCGACTCCATCCAGACCATCTGGACTGAGCTGCTCGCCGCAGCGCCAGGTTCCGTCAGTCAGGTGCGCGAGTCGGCGGCCAAGCTCACGCGCTTCGCCAAGGAAACCGGTACCTCGGTCTTCCTGGTTGGGCACGTAACCAAGGAAGGCGGCATCGCCGGCCCTCGTGTGCTCGAGCACATGGTGGATGCGGTGCTGTACTTCGAAGGCGAATCCGGCAGCCGCTTCCGCGTGCTGCGCGCCTTCAAGAACCGCTTCGGTGCGGTCAATGAGCTGGGCGTGTTCGCGATGTCGGAGAAGGGGCTGCGTGAAGTGCCCAATCCGTCGGCCATTTTTCTTTCCGCCCACAGTGGCCCGACCTCGGGCAGCGCGGTGATGGTGACGCGCGAAGGCACGCGTCCCTTGCTGGTCGAAGTGCAGGCGC
>NZ_JPLA01000047.1 GCF_001010355.1 Dyella japonica DSM 16301
CCTCACCCCAGCCCTCTCCCCGGCGGGGAGAGGGAGCCAAGCGCGGGCTCGCTTGCTTGTTGCGCCACCCCACCCCACCCCATAAAAAAAGCCCGCCTTTCGGCGGGCTCTTCATCCAACCAGTGACCCCGCTTACGCGTTCGCCACCGAATAACTCTTCAAGCGACCCGCAAACTCCTGCAGCGCGCGGATACCGCTCTGCTCGGCCTCGGCGATCCACTGCTGCAGACCCTTCAGCGCCTGGTCGGCACCACGCTGCTCCATCAGGGCAGCCAGGCGATTGCGGAAATCACACACGGTGCTCAGCGTCGGGCGCTTGGCCAGCACGGCCTGCATGCGATCGCGGCCTTCGCTGTCCAGCCAGCGGCCACCATCGGCCAGGGCGCGACGCATGCGGCGCGGCACCGACTTGATGCTGTCGCCGGCGTGCTGCGCTTCGTCGCGCAGGGTCGGCATGATCACGTTGCGGTAGTAGTCGGTCATCGCAGCGAAGCGATGGGTCAGCACGCCCTTGAGCGTCTCGGCATCCGGCAGGTGCACGTTCGGGCGGACGTCGAGCGTCGGCGCCACGCGCAGCACCTTGGCCAGGCCCACGGCGCGCAGTGCGCAGATGGCAGCCCAGCCGATGTCGAACTCCCACTTGCGCAGGGCGAACTTGGCCGAGCTCGGGAAGGCGTGGTGGTTGTTGTGCAGCTCTTCGCCGCCGATCCAGAAGCCCCACGGAATGAGGTTGGTCGCGGTGTCGGCGCTTTCGAAGTTGCGGTAGCCCCACCAGTGGCCGATGCCGTTGACGAAGCCGGCGGCCCAGAACGGGATCCAGATCATCTGCACGGCCCACAGGGCAGCGCCGATCACACCGAACAGGGCGAAGCTGATGAACAGCATCAGGGTCGGACCCCAGTACGGATGCGCGCCGTAGAGGTTGCGCTCGATCCAGTCGTCCGGCGTGCCGCGGCCGTACTTCTCGAGGTCTTCCTTCACTTCGCTGGCGTCGCGGTACAGCGACACGCCATCCCAGAACACCTTCTTGATGCCGTAGATCTGCGGGCTATGCGGATCTTCTTCGGTCTCGACCTTGGCGTGGTGCTTGCGGTGCACCGCCACCCACTCCTTGGTGACCATGCCCGTGGTGAGCCAGCCCCAGAAGCGGAAGAAGTGCGAAATGGACCAATGCAGGTCCACGCCACGGTGGGTCTGGCAGCGATGCAGGTACAGCGTCACCGTGAAGATGGTGAGCTGCGTCATGACCAGCATGTAGATCAGCATGGTCAGCCAACTGGCGTGCGTCAGGCCGTTGGACAGGAAATTGAGTACTGCATCAAGCATGGGGAAACACCCAGGTGTATGAAAAGTCAGTCTAAACGAGGGGTTTCCGTACCCGCCAGCATGGACCAGCAAAATATTGTCGCACCCATTTGCGACGACAAAGTTAATGTGCTGTATCGCCCATCGGCGCCCTCTCCCGGTTGTATGAAGTTGGGGCCGCACTGACAATCATGCAATGACCGCGCCTAGCACCGTATTGCAACTGGATCACATAACCCGACACCGCGCGGGACGTGCCGCCGTCGCCAATCTCAGCCTGACCCTGGATTCGGGACAGGTGCTGGGTTTGCTCGGGGTCAACGGGGCCGGCAAGAGCACCACGCTGGCCATGATCGCCGGTGCGCTGACACCCGACAGCGGCGCCATCAAACTGAACGGCAAGGACTTTCTGGAGCATCCGGAACTCGCCCAGCGCGGCATCGGCTGGCTGCCTGAACGTGCCCCGCTGTGGCCGGAACTGACCGTGCTGGAACATCTGGATGCCCATGGTCGCCTGCGTGGCCTGGGCGGCGCGGCGCTGGCCAAGGCGCGCCAGCGCATCGTCGAACGCCTGGAACTTGGCTCGCTGTCGCGTCGGTTGGCTGGCGTATTGTCGCAGGGCCAGCGCCAACGCCTCGGCCTCGCCTGCGCCTTGCTGCACGAACCGTCGCTGCTGGTGCTGGACGAACCGGCCAACGCTCTGGACCCCGTGCAGGTAGCCGCACTGCGCGCCGTGATCCGCGAACAGGCCGCGGCCGGCACCGCCGTCATTCTTTCCACGCACCTGCTGGCCGAAGTCACGGCAGCCTGTGACCGCGTGGCGATCCTGCACGAGGGGCAGCTGCGCTACGACGGCCCCATCACCGACGACGACCACAAGATGCTTGAGCAGACCTTCTTCGATATCGCCCTGCGCGGCGGCGACGGCAACGACAAGGCGCGGGCCGCATGAGGGTGCTCGCCGTGACGCGGCTGGAGCTGCGCCGCCTGATTGTTCGTCCGCTCGCCTGGGTGCTGGCCGCGTTGACGCTGGCGCAGCTGGCCTGGCGCTTCACTTTATTGCTCGGCGGCTTCTTGGCCGGGCAGATCAAGCTCGCCGCCTTGCCCGGTGGCCCGGGTTACACGGATCTGGTCGGCGTGCCGATGCTGAGCAGCATCCTCACCGGCGGCATCCTGCCGTTTGGCGTGGTGGAGCTGGCGCTGGTGATCGTGCCGCTGCTCACCATGTCCTCGCTCGCCGGCGAACGCAGCAATGGCACGCTGCCATTGTGGTTCGCCGCCGGCCTGCCCGCCTCGCGCATCGTGCTGGGCAAATACCTGGCGCTGATGTTGTGGCTGGTGTTGTGGCTGGCGCTCGCGCTGGCGATGCCGCTGAGTCTTTCGCACGGCGTCACGCTGGACTGGGGCAAGCTCGCCGCGGCGTCGCTGGGCGCCTTGCTCACGCTCGCTGCGCTGGCAGCGATCGGCGTGGCCAGTTCCGCTTACGCTTCGCACGCTTCGATCGCCGCCACCATCGCGCTCACGGTCGGCCTGGTGCTGGCCGGCATGAACATCGCCGTGCAGAAGGCCGGCGCGACCAGTGGTGTCTTCAACTGGCTGGCGCTCAGCGGACACCTTGAAGACATGCTGCGCGGACTGGTGTCGTTGTCGGATGTCGCGTGGTTTCTGCTGGTGATCGTGGTGGCGCTGGCGCTCGCCACGCAACGACTGGCCGCCGAAAAGGAGCGTGGCTGATGGCGCGCTTTTTCAGGCATCTGAATGGATGGCTATTTGCGCTGGCGCTGCTGCTGGCCGCGGGCGCCATCGGTTATCTCACCACGCGCCACGATCATGTCAGCGACTGGACCTTCGGCGGGCGCGCCAGCCTCTCCCCTGAAAGTCGCGCGGTGCTGGCGACGCTGCACGGTCCGGTAGAGATCGTCAGCTACGCCAATCCGCAAGGCGACCTGCGCCATACCGTGGCCGGTTTCGTCGAACGCTATGAGCGCGCGAAGCCGGATCTGACTCTGCGCTTCGTCGATCCGCAGCAGGATCCGGCCGCGATGCGCGAGCTGGGCATCACGGTGGATGGCGCCCTGATCCTGCATTACCAGGGCCGCGAGCAGCGCCTCGACGAACTGTCCGAGCGCAGCCTGACCAATGCACTGGAGCGCCTGGCGCGCGGCGGCGAGCGCATCGTCGCGTTCGTCTCCGGCGATGGCGAGCGTCGCGCGGACGACAAGGGCAATGCCGATCTGGGCATGTTCATGGCGCAGATGGAAGGCCGCGGTATGCGCGCCGTGCCGCTGAATTTCGCCCAGGTCACCGCGGTGCCGCAGCACACCGATCTCGTCGTGCTGGCGAGCCCCGAGCTGGCCTTGCCCGATGGCGCGGTGAAAGCGCTGACCGACTATGTGAGCAACGGCGGCAACCTGTTGTGGTTGAGCGAACCCACCAATGACGACCTGCATCTGGCGCCGCTGGCCGATGCGCTGGGCATCCGCATCCTGCCGGGCGTGCTGGTCGATGGTCAGGGCGCGGCGCTGGGTTTGAAGGATCCGCGCATGCTCGCGCTGGGCGATTACCCGCAGCATGCGATCACGCGCGGCTTCCAGCTGACCACGCTGTTCCCGCAGGTGTCCGCGCTGGCGATGGCGGCGCGTACCGACTGGAAGGTCGCGCCGTTCCTGCGCTCGAGCGCGCAGAGCTGGACCGAGTTCAAGCCGATCGACAACGCGCAGAGCTCCAGCATCCAGTACGACGCCAGCGCCGGCGAGCTGAAGGGACCGCTGGATTTCGGCTTTGCCTTGAGCCGTCTCTCGCCGAGCCCCGACAAGGCCGAGCAGCGCGTAGTGGTGATCGGCGATGGCGATTTCCTCTCCAACACCTTCCTCGGCAATGGCGGCAATCGCGCGCTGGGCGAACGCATTTTCGACTGGCTGCTGGGTGACGACGCCCTGGTGAATCTGCCGCCGCGCGGCGCGCCTGATCGCCTGCTCAAGATCACCCAGGCGCAGCTGAGCAGCGTCACGCTTGGCTTCCTGGTCGTGCTGCCGTTGTTGCTGCTGCTGATCGGTGGCTTCATCGTGTGGCGTCGACGTCGCGCATGAAGCGGGCGACGCGACAGCGGGCGTGGCTGGTGGCCGGTGTCCTTGCGATCGTCGCGATCGCGGGATGGCAGTGGCGGCAGGATCGTGCGCAGGCGAACGACACCCTGCTGGCGCTCGATCCGGCCAGCGTGCATGACATCGCGCTTGCCATCGGCAGCGGCAGCACCGAACACTTCACCCGGCGCGACGGCCACTGGTGGCGCACCGACGGCACGCCGGCACGCGCAGATGATGGCCGGCTCGGCGAACTCGCCGACACCGCCTCCGCCGCCGTGCTGAGCTGGCGCCCACTGCACGACTTCGACCCCGCCAAGATCGGCCTGGCCGCCCCGGTGGCCGTACTCACGCTGGATGGCCAGCGCCTGGAATTTGGCGAGACCTCGGTGACCGGGCCGCAGCGCTATGTGCGCGTGGGCGATCGGGTGGCGCTGATTTCCGTGCGCTATACGCCGCGCGGCGCGACTGCCGAGGCGACCAAGGTCAAGGAGTGAGGGGAGAGGAGTGAGAAGTGAGAGGGGCAAGGCGGCTTTTTCTCACTCCTCACTCCTCTTCACTCACTCCTGCCCTACCCAGGCGTACCTTGCACCGTCTCCCAGACTCCCCATATGGGATAGCAAACCTCGACAGGAGCGATGTCATGAGCAAGCAGGCGATCGGCGTAGTAGGCATGGCCGTGATGGGCAGCAATCTCGCCCTGAATATCGAAAGTCGCGGTCATGCCGTGTCGATCTACAACCGGCATCGCGAGCGCACCGATGAAGTGGTCAAGGACAACCCCGGCAAGCGCCTGGTGCCCACCTACTCGCTCGAGGAATTCGTCGCCTCGCTGGAAAAGCCGCGCCGCATCCTGCTGATGGTCAAGGCCGGCGAGCCGACCGACGCCACGCTCGCACAGCTCAAGCCCCTGCTCGACAAGGGCGACATCGTCATCGACGGCGGCAACACGTTCTTCAAGGACACCATGCGCCGCGAGAGCGAGATGAGCGCGGCGGGCCTGCACTTCATCGGCACGGGCGTGTCCGGCGGCGAGGAAGGTGCGCTGCACGGCCCGTCGATCATGCCCGGCGGTCCGCGCGAGGCCTACGACCTGGTCGCACCCATCCTCACCGAGATCGCGGCGCGCGCGCCTGATGGCGATCCGTGCGTGGCCTATATGGGCCCGAACGGCGCAGGCCACTACGTGAAGATGGTGCACAACGGCATCGAGTACGGCGATATGCAGCTCATCGCCGAAAGCTATTCGGTACTGCACAACGTGCTGGGGCTGTCGAATGATGAACTGGCCGAGGTCTACGCCGACTGGAACAAGGGCGAACTGGACAGCTACCTGATCAGCATCACCGCCGACATCTTCACCAAGAAAGACAAGGACACCGGCAAGGCGATGGTCGACATCATCCTCGATCGCGCCGCGCAGAAAGGCACCGGCAAGTGGACCAGCCAGAGCGCGCTCGACCTGGGCGTCCCGCTGCCGTTGATCACCGAATCGGTGTTTGCGCGCCTTCTTTCCTCACTCAAGGAAGAACGCGTCGCCGCCAGCAAGATCCTCAAGGGACCGGCGCCGCACAAGTTCGACCGCGATCGGAAGGCATTTATCGAAGCTGTGCGTCGTGCGCTGTATCTGAGCAAGATCGTGTCCTACGCACAGGGCTTTGCGCAGCTGCGCGCGGCATCGGACGAGTACCAGTGGAATCTGCCGTACGGCACCATCGCCCGCATCTTCCGCGCCGGCTGCATCATCCGCGCGCGCTTCCTGCAGAAGATCACCGATGCGTATGAGCGCGATCCGCAGGTGAAGAACCTGCTGCTGGATAGCTATTTCCGCGATATCGCCGCCAACTACCAAGACGCGCTGCGCGAGGTGGTGGCGGCCGCGGTGAAGGCAGGCGTGCCGGTGCCGTGCTTCTCTTCGGCCATTGCCTATTACGACGGCTACCGCGCGGAACAGTTGCCCGCGAATCTGTTGCAGGCTCAGCGCGATTATTTTGGTGCGCACACGTTTGAGCGGGTGGATAAGGAAGGGAGTTTTCATAACGACTGGGGTTGAGTTGCGGATCGAGGCGATCCTGTAGCTCCGCGGTCGCGCACAGGGTGCGCTCCCACAAGGACTGGCATCACCTGTGGGAGCGCACCCTGTGCGCGACCGCGGACTGTCAGAACCCTCTGTACTCACCATCGCTGCCCGCCCCATCTATCCGAGACATGAAGTGCCCGAGTTACCCGAAGTCGAAACCACCCGCCGCGGCATCGCCCCGCACCTGATCGGGCGCCGCATCACCGGCGTGACCCTGCGTCGCCCCGATCTGCGCTGGCCGATCCCGCCGGAGATCAGCACGCAACTACCCGGCCAGCGCATCGACGCGGTGGAGCGGCGCGCGAAATACCTGCTGCTGCACACCGAGGTGGGCAGCGCGCTGCTGCATCTGGGCATGACCGGCGTACTGCGGGTGCTGCCGCCCGACGCCTTGGTCGGCAAGCATGATCACGTGGATATCGCCCTCGAGCCCACCGCCACCGAAGGTCCGCGCGTCCTGCGCTTCACCGACGCGCGACGCTTCGGCTGTTTGCTGTGGCAGCCGCCGGGCGAGACGCACGAGTTGCTGGAAGACCTGGGCCCCGAACCGCTCACCGATGATTTCGACGGCGACTTGCTGTGGCGCATGTCGCGCGGACGCACGGCCGCGGTGAAGCTGTTCCTGATGGACAACGCCATCGTGGTGGGCGTCGGCAACATCTACGCCAGCGAAGCGCTGTTCGCCGCGGGCATCGATCCGCGCAAACCCGCCGGTTCCATTTCGCGCGCACGTTACGCGCGACTGGCGGGCGAAGTGAAGCGAATCCTGGCCTGGGCCATCGAGCGGGGCGGCACCACACTGCGCGACTTCATCAATCCCGATGGCGCGCCGGGATATTTCTTTCGCGAATTGCAGGTGTATGGGCGCGAGGGCGATGCGTGTCGGGTGTGCGGGACGCCCGTAAGGCAAGTGGTGCTGGGGCAGCGGTCGACGTTCTGGTGTGGGAAGTGTCAGAAGTAGTTGGGCTTGGTGCTGGCGCCGGATCGATCCAGGGGCGCGAAGGCGTGTCCATCGCCTGACGTGCCTGCCTGTCTGTGGGAGCGCACCCTGTGCGCGACCGCGGCGGATGGGTGTATCGCTCCGTAGGTTGTCGCGCACAGGGTGCGCTCCCACACGAAGAGCCGATGGGCACGTTGATCCGCCATCCACACGCCGGCGTTTCCCTTGTAGGAGCGCACCTTGTGCGCGACCGCAGCGCTGCGGTGCATCGCTCACGGAAGCCCGCGGCAGGCGGGCCAGATCGCGATAGCGCGACAACCGAGCGATAAGTGACTTCAGCGGATGACCAGCCATTCGGCTGTTGAAAAGCGTCTCCTGCCTTCGCAGGAATGACGGGATAGAAGCGTTCCCGCGAGCACCCGCCCCTCACCCCGACCCTCTCCCCGGAGGGGAGAGGGAGAAAAAGATCACTCGGGCCAGCGAAACTCCACAAACGTATTGTTGAAGTCCGGATCCTCCAACCCGCCACCCAAGGTGGCGATCAGCGACATCCCATCCGCCTCCAACTCCTGCCCCTCGGCAAACCGCGCCCCCAGCGCCTCCAACTCCACCAGGCGCTCACACAACAAACCTGCGCGATCACTATCGGCCTCGGGCACATGGCGAATGCTGATGTCCGGGCGACCGAACTTGCGCATGCCACGCGTGTGGATCCAGTAATTTCCGTTCTGCTCCGCATCGCGCAGTATCAACAGGTGATTGCGGATCGGCGCGCCATCGCGCACGACGAAATGTCTGCGCCAGGTGTCGGCGTCGTAGAGGTTAAGCGTCTGCGGATCGAGGATGGCCACGCCGCCCATGTCCAGCAGCGCCGCGAGCACGCCCAGCGTGTCGCGCAAATAACCAGTATCGGCGCTGTCGGGCAGGCGGCCGCGGATCACCAGCACTTCCGGTGCGTCGATGGCCTGGCGATACGCTTCAGGCGCGCCGTCCTTGAACATGCGGCCGACGCTGCCGCGCAACGGATAGCCATCCCACTGGCGCAGCTGCGCGTGGTGATGGCTGGTCATCTCCACCCCTTCGGGCAGGCCTTCGCTGCCGTAGTCCAGCGAGGGCGCGCGTCCTGACTGGAATTTGCCGAACACGAAGAACTGCAACAGGATGTCTTCGTTGCTCGACTGCCAGTGCGGACGTTGCCAGGCGGGAAAAGGGATTTTGGACATACCGTTACCATTCCTTAGATGAGTGCGAAACGCTCAATGCCCTTCGCCCAGCGGCAGCACGGGCTGCTGCAGTTCTATCCTGCCGTGTCCTTCCGTAATGTTCTTGAACTCGGCGCGACTCACGGAGACATAGCGGTCGTTGCCGCCGATCTCAACCTGCGGGCCTTCGGTGACCGCGCGGCCCTGTTCATCCACGCGCACCACCATGGTGGCCTTGCGGCCGGTATGGCATATGGTCTTGATCTCGTCCAGGTTGTCGGCCCAGGCGAGCAGATAGCGGCTGCCTTCGAACAGCTCGCCGCGGAAATCGGTGCGCAGGCCGTAGGCGAGCACCGGGACATTGAGCTTGTCCACCACGTCGCTCAGCTGCCACACCTGGGCCTTGCTGAGGAACTGCGCCTCGTCGACGAACACGCAATGCAAGGCGCCACGGGCTTTGATATCGGCCTGCACCAGGGCCAGCAGGTCTTCTTCGCCGCCAAAGCGCATGGCATTCGCCTTGAGCCCGATGCGCGAGGCCACCACGCCCTCGCCATAGCGGTTGTCCAGGGCAGGCGTGAGGATCAGCGTGCGCATGCCGCGCTCGTGATAGTTGTAGGCACTCTGCAGCAAGGTCGTGGTCTTGCCGGCATTCATCGCCGAATAGTAGAAATAAAGCTTGGCCATGACGGTTCCTGTGGCGGGGCGCTGATGTTACCCGGTTGACCGCTGGCCTTCAGCGCCTGGGACGCTCTGCCTATTCCTTGTCCAGCGGCGTGGTGCCCCCGGTGAACTGCGCGTGGGCCTGCGCCAGCCGGTAGTGGCGGTCGCCGCTCCAGCGCCGCCATTCGCGCAGGGTGAGCGCCCGGTACACACCCTTGAACGCGAGTATGCGTATCCAGACCTTGAACGAGTCAAATACGTCGCCCGCCAGCATCGAAATCACGCCCTGCTCGATCTGGAAGGTATTGCGCGGCGAACTGAATACCTGGCGCATGATCGACCCGTTGAAGCGGTAGATGAAGAACGCAAACCGCTTCATGCCCCGGCGCTGGCGACGTTCCAGGCGGCGTTGCAGTGCCGCCTCGCGGGAGGGATCGCGCAATGCCGCATCCACCACCTCCACCGCCTGTTCCGCGCCGCTCATGGCGAGGTAGACACCGGAAGAGAACACCGGGTCGAGGAAGGCGAACGCATCGCCGATCAACACCCAGCCGCGTCCAGCCATGCGTGCCGAGTCGTACGAGTAGTTGCCGGTGACGCGCACTTCGTTGTCGATCAGCTCGGCGTGTTCGATGCGCTTCCACAGCGCCGGATTCTGGCGCAGCGTTTCCAGCAGGAAATCGGTGCTGCGGCCACGCCGTTGCTTGAGATAGTCGGGCCAGCACACGGCGCCCACGCTCATCACGCCATCGGGCAAGGGGATCATCCACATCCAGCCGTAATCGAACCGGTAGATGCTGATATTGCCGGCGTGTTCGCCGGAGCGATATTCCGCCCCGCGAAAATGGCCGAAAATGGCCGCACTCTGGTGTTCGGCGTTCTTGCGCTTGAGCTTCTTCTTGCCGGCGAGAAACGCATCGCGACCGGAGGCATCCACCACGTAGCGCGCACGGATGGCGTACTGCTCACCCTGATCGGTGGACACCTGCACCACCCAGTCATGCGCGCCACGCTCTTCCACACCGCGCACTTCATGGCCTTCACGGGTATCCGCGCCACTGCCGGCGGCGTGGCGAAACAGCATCTGGTCGAAATCCTGCCGTCGCACCTGATAGGCATGCGGCGGGCTGTTGCCCAGCGCGCGGGAGAATTCAAAGGTGATGTAGCCGGACTCGTTGTCGGCCTCGAAATCCGCACCCGGCTTGAACACGCCCAGCGCGCGGACTTGGTCCAGCACGCCCAGCCGCTCGAAGATCGGCAGATTCATCGGCAGCAGCGATTCACCAATGTGAAAGCGGGGATGATGGACTTTCTCCAGCGCAATGACGCGATAGCCGCGCCGCACCAGCAGCGTGGCCGCCGTGCTGCCGGCAGGGCCGCCGCCGATGACGATGACGTCGCACTGCTCTCTCACTTCGCAAGCCGCTTCACCCACGTCGCATCCCCGCTTCAATGGTCTTGTTCGATTATGGCCGCGCATCGGCGCTCATGGCGCCGCGGGCGGCCGCGTGTTCAGCATCAGGGTTGCGTATCGGACTTGGAAGAGACCTGCTGGGGCGCGCCTACCTCAACGGTGCCCAGGAGTGGCCCCTTCAGTTGCCACTGCAGGTCCTTCAGGCCCAGATACTCGTCGGTCGACCACGCGGCGCTGTTGTAGTACTTGTCCAGCGGCCTCTCATCGTCGTCGTTGATGAAACCGGTGGTGCGCATATGCATCGAACCCATGCCCCCCAGCGAGTGCATCACCACACCGTTGCCGATGGCGCCTGTGTGGCTGCCGGTCGTCTGACTCGTCACGCGGAACAACTCTGCGGCCAGATGTTGACGGCCTTTCTCGTCCGAGTAGTGGTCGTAGATGTCCTTGCCCACGGCGATGGCCTCATCGCGTTCGGTGGAACTGAGGCGGTTCCAGTACAGCTCGCGCTGGATGATCAGGTCGCGATAACCGAGATCGGCAGCCAGGTCCATCCAGGCATACGCACGCGGTCGATCGACCGCCGTGCCTTCGCCGTTCCAATACATCGTGGCGACCATCGCTTCGGAGGGCTTGTCGCCGAAGCGCGCCGCCGCGGTGAACATCTGCAGGGCGCGGCGCTTGTCTCCCGCCTTGTACGCGTCGGCGCCGAGGCCGCGGAAATAGACGTCGGAATGGTGTTCGGCCACTCCCGGTTCCGCCAGCGATTCCTGCAGTATCGCCAGCTGCTTGAGATCACCGGGCTGGGCTGCCGCGGCATCCGTCGCCTGTGCCGACACCCATCCGGGCGTGACCGCCAGCGCGGCAATGCAGAAACTCCACAGGACTGCTTTGGCCATATCACGCTCTCCTTGGTGATGCGACGCTTCGTGTCGTCCAGCATACCGCGTCCAGATGGGCGGACTTTGCCCCGGCCGCGCCTTGCGCCACGTCAGGACGCAGGCCGTGTGGGGTTGGCGGGCGGCGGCTCCACCCGTTCGGGCTCGCCCACGTCGACGCGGCTGTTCATCTGCAGCTGCCACTGCAGATCCTTCACATCCAGGTATTCGGCGGTGCTCATGTGCAGCGCCTTGTCGAACTTGCTGAAGTCCTCCACCGCGTTGTCGCCGTACGTCACCGTGCCGGTGCCCAGCCAGCCGACATGGCTGCCGGTGACCCGGGCGCGCATGCTGCCGATTTCGAGCGTGAGCCGGCGGGCACCGACAGCATCGCCATAGTCCGCCTCAAGGGTCGGGCGCAGTTCGCGCGCCTTGGCGCGCTCCGCATCGCTCAGCTCATCCCAGTAGATCTGACGCTGACGCAGCAATTCGGGATAGCCGCGGCTGGCGGCGAGTTCCATCCATGCATAAGCCAGCGGGCGATCCTTGGTCACGCCATCGCCCGTCCAATACATCAGGCTCACCAGCGACTGCGAGGTCTTGTCGGCGTAGCGGGACGCCAGGCGGAAGTAGTGGAAGGCGTCGCGGTGGTGGCCCTCGCGATACGCTTCCTGGCCTTTGTTGCGATAGCGCAGGTCGCTGTGGGCGTCGACGAACAGGCGCGATTCCATGCCGCCGAGCAGCTCTGTGTCGCGCTTGATGTCGGCAGGGTCGGCCGCCTGTTGCGCCCACGCGTGGCTGGCGCATGCAAGCGCCAGGATCGCGATGCCGATATCCGCCAGTCTGGCCATCTCACGCTCCCGTGATGCGCAGGTTCCGGCGTGCCGCGGCCTGCGGTTTGGGCAGCATAACCTGCCTTGGGCCGGGGCGCTCTGCTAACATCGGGCGCCGCCCAGCCACCGCGATTCCCATGCTCAATCCCCAACAATTGGCCGCCGTGGAACACTGTGACGGTCCGCTGCTGGTGTTGGCTGGCGCCGGCTCGGGCAAGACCTCGGTGATCACGCAGAAGATCGCGTATCTGATCGCGCGCAAGAAGCTCGCGCCCTCGCGCATCGCCGCCATCACCTTCACCAACAAAGCCGCGAAGGAAATGCGCGAGCGCGTGACCAAGCTGATCAGCAGCGAGGACGCCGCCGCACTCACCGTGTGTACCTTCCATGCGCTGGGCTTGAAGTTCCTGCAGATGGAGCACGCGCGCGCCGGGCTGCGCAAGGGCTTCTCGGTGCTCGATGCGGACGACAGCGAAGGCATCATCAAGGAACTGGCGCCCAAGGGCATCAAGCCCGACGTGCTGTTTGGCATCCGCAACCTGGTGAGCCGTGCGAAGAACGCCGGCCTTTCGCCGGAGGAAGCGCTCGCCGCCGCGCGCAGCCCGCGCGAGCTGGATGCGGCGACCATCTACGAGATGTACCAGGCGCGCCTGAACGCGTTCAACGCGGTGGATTTCGACGACCTGATCCGCCTGCCGCTGCGCATTCTCGAAAGCGACGAAGAGTGCCGCACGGTGTGGCGCGAGCGCCTGCGCTATCTGCTGGTGGACGAATACCAGGACACCAACGATGCGCAGTATCGCCTGCTGAAGGCGCTGGCCGGCGAGCGCGGCAGCTTCACCTGCGTGGGCGACGACGACCAGTCGATCTACGCGTGGCGCGGCGCCAACCCGGAGAACATCGACCAGCTCGGCAAGGACTGGCCCAGCCTGCGCGTGATCAAGCTGGAACAGAACTACCGTTGCGGCAAGCGCATCCTGCGCGCCGCCAACAAGCTGATTGCCAACAACCCGCATCTGCACGAAAAGAAGCTGTGGAGCGAGCACCCGGAAGGTGCGCAGATCCGCGTGCTCGAATGCAAGGAGAACGAGCACGAAGCCGAACGCGTCGCCGCCATTGCCGGCACGCTCGCGGAAAAACACAAGGCGCGCTGGCACGACATCGCCATCCTCTATCGCGGCAATTTCCAGGCGCGTCCGCTGGAAAAGGCGTTGCGTCTCGCCCGCGTTCCGTACCATCTCTCCGGCGCATTGAGCTTTCTCGATCGCGCGGAAGTGAAAGACCTGCTGTGCTATTTCCGCCTGCTCACCAACCCCAGCGATGACGCGGCCTTCCTGCGCGTGGTGAACGTACCCAAGCGCGAGATCGGCGCCACCACGCTGGAGAAACTTGGCGAGATCGCCCAGACGCGGCACGCGCCCTTGCTCGAAGCCGCGCGCAGCGATGCGGTGCTGCGCCAGCTGTCGCCGCGTCCCGCTTCGGCGCTGGCCTCGTTCACGCAGTTGATGGACGAGCTGCGCAGCGCGTCCATCCACCAGAGCGCCGCCGACCTGGTGGAGACCGTGCTGCAACGCACCGGCTACGCCGCGCACGTGGCCGCCAGCACTACCGACGCCACGCTGCGCGAGCGGCGCCTGGGCAATCTGCGCGAGCTGGCCGACTGGTTCCGCGCGATGCAGCGCAACGACAACACAACGGGCGATTTGGCCGCCCAGCTCGCCCTGCTGACGCATGCCGATCGCGACGAACCTGGCAACGCCGTGCGCATGATGACGCTGCACGCGGCCAAGGGCCTGGAGTTCCGCTTCGTCTTCATCGTGGGTTGCGAGGAAGGCACGCTGCCGCACGACGGCGCCATCGACGAGGGCCGCATCGACGAGGAGCGGCGCCTGATGTACGTGGGCATCACCCGCGCCAAGGAAATGCTCACCCTGTCCTGGTCGGCCAAGACCAAGCGCTACGGCGAAGTGAACAGCAACCAGCCCAGCCGCTTCCTGCACGAACTGCCGCAGGACGACCTGCACTGGCAGGGCAAGGACCCGGAGGCGGACAAGGAAGTGGTGCGCGAAACGGCGCAATCGCATATGGCAAAAATTGCCGCGATGCTCGCAGGCGGCTAGATCGCCCCAAGCGCCGGGACGTCACATAGAATCGGACGACACACATACCCAGCCGGATCGTCATGGCGGAACCTGCTCAGCTCTTCGCGCAACTGGTCGACGCGTTCAACCGCAGGCAATGGCAGCAGGCCCGCGCCATCTCGGGGCGCTTGCTGCCCCTGGTGCCGAACGATCCCAACGTCTGCTACATCACCGGCGTGACGTTCCTGGAACTGGAAGAACTGCCCCTGGCCTTGGGATTTCTGCACAAGGCGGCGGACCTCGCACCCGAGCGCGCGGACTATGCGGCCCAGTTCGCCAAGGCCTTGACCATGGTGCGGCGCTCGCGCGAGGCATTGCAGGCGGCCGACAAGGCGATGGCGTTGCGCCCGTCGGACCCATTTACGCTGGACACGCTGGGGGTGATCTACACCCAGGCGCACATGCACGAACGTGCCGCAGCGGCATTCCGTGGAGCCGTTTCGCTGATGCCGCAACATGCGCCCTATCGCTTCAATCTGGCCACGGCGCTGGTTGCGATCGGCGATCTGAGCGCTGCCGAAGAGGCGCTGGAAAGCTGCATCGCCATCGACCCGACGTTTTGGGGAGCGCATCTCACGCTGGCACAGCTGCGGCGCCAGACGCGGGAGAGCAATCACATCCCGCGCCTTGAGGAGCTGGCCGACGCTCATCCAACGGACGTCAACGCGCAGACCTTCATCAACATGGCGTTGGCGAAAGAACACGAGGACCTGGGCGATTACCCGGCTGCCTTCGAGCGCCTGGGCAAGGGCAAGTCGGCCGGCAAGGAGGCGCGCGGATATGCCATCCGCACCGATGAAGCGTTGTTTGATGCCATAACGCGGCAGTTTCCCGAGCCCCTGGCTGCGGCCTCGGGCGATCCAAGCCACGAACCCATCTTCATCATTGGCATGCCGCGGTCGGGCACGACGCTGGTCGAGCGCATTGTTTCGAGCCACCCGGATGTCTATTCGGCCGGCGAGCTGCAGAACTTCGGTGCGATACTGAAACGCCTCAGCGGCAGTACCACCTTCCCCATGATCGACCTGGACACCATTGCGCGCACCGGGAACCTCGACTGGGTAAAGTTGGGGTCGGATTACCTGGCCAGTACGCGGCCGGCCACAGCGCAGCGCCCTCGCTTCATCGACAAACTGCCGCACAACTTCCTGTATGCAGGTCACATCGCCCACGCGCTGCCCAACGCGCGCATCATTTGTCTGCGCCGCGACCCCATCGACACCTGCCTGAGCAATTTCCGCCAGCTGTTTTCCCAGCTGTCGCCACTCTACGGCTATTCGTTCGATCTGTTGGACACGGGGCGCTATTTCGCTCTGTTCGATCGCCTGATGGCGCACTGGCGACGCGTGCTGCCCGGACGCATCCTCGAAGTGGAATATGAGTCGCTGGTAGACGCGCAAGAAGAGCACACGCGCCGCCTGCTCGATTTTTGCGGGCTGCCGTGGGACGAGCGCTGCCTGCAGTTCGAGAAGAACGATGCGCCGGTCAATACCGCAAGTGCGGTGCAGGTGCGCGCACCCATGTATCGAACGGCCATCCGGCGCTGGAAGAAGTACGAGGATCAGTTGTCGCCGCTGTTCGAGGTGCTTGAACAGGCAGGCGTTGGGTTCGAGCGCTGAGCGCTGCATGCCTCAAATGAAACGGCCCCGCTTTCGCGGGGCCGTCTTTGCATCAATCAAGCAACCGTGACCGGTTACTTGGCAGTTCCGCCAAAGCTGTACTTCGCTTCCAGGTAGATCGCACGGCCGTACACGTTGTAGTTGAGCGTGTTGTACGGCTGGTTGAAGGTGCCAGGATAGCTGTCGTCCTTGGGCGGCATCTTGTTGAACACGTTGTTCACCAGCAGCGAGAGACCGAGGCTCTTGATCGGGTTGTAGGTCACGCTGACGTTGTACAGGATCCACGGCGGCAGCTTGCCGGTGCCCGGCGCCTCATAGCTGTTGAGCACGCTGGCCAGATAGTTCGGCGTGCTGCCATAGCGGTTGAAGTACGCCGTCGCACTCCAGTCGTCGAGCGACCAGGTGAGCGAGCCGTTGACCTTGGACTTGAAGTCCGTGCTGTAGAACGGTTCGCGCAGCACGTCGATCTTCGGATCGATCACGAAGTCCTGGGTCGTGTGCTTGAGGATGTCCGAGTAGGACAGCGCAAACGCCAGGTTGCCGAACGCACCGACCGGCTGCAGGTAGTTGAAGTTCGCCGTGACGGCGTTCACCTGCTCGTTGGCCAGGTTGAGCTTGGGCGTGGAGATGTTGGTGATCTGGCCAAGCAGATTGCCCTTGCCCGGTCCGCGTGTAATCAGGTTGAAGGCCTGGGCGCAGGTGCCGGACTTCGGATCCAGCGTGCCGATGTCGCACAGGTATTCGGTCTGGGACAGCTTGTCCGGATCGACCTGGGTGACTTCGTTGTTGATATCCCAATGCAGGTAGTCGGCACTGATGGACATACGCTCGATCGGCGCCCACACGAAGCCGTAGCTCCACACCTTGGCGGTGATCGGCTGCAGCGCAGGGTTGCCGTAGGTCAGGCCCTGGTACTGCGTGGCGTCATAGGGAATCGGGCACTTGGTTGGCGCCACCGCCGGCGCAAAGCCGAGGCGAGCGCAGTTGAGGTAGTCGGTGACCGAGTCGTAGTAGCCGCTGGGCCGCTGGAATTCATCGGCCAGCGTAGGCACCTTGAAGGCCGAACCATAGCGACCGCGCAGCAACAATGTTTCGAGCGGCCGGTACTCGATACCCGCGTTGAACGTGGTGTGATCCACGGTCTGGCTATCGACTTTGTAGGCGTCGTAACGCGTGGACAGGTCCATGGTGACCTGTTCCATCAGCGGCAGGCGCAACTCCGCCGTGGTCGCGAAACGCGAGCGATGGCCTGCACCTGGCGTGGCGCTGGTGCCGTACACGTAGCTCTGCTGATTGCCGTTGACGTCGGTGATGGTCTCCAGCAGGCGCGGATCCGGCGAGGAATCCCAACCCTGGTTGCCGCCTTCCATCACGAGCGCGAGACCGGCCTCACCGCCGCCGATCTGGAACAGGGACTGGTTGGTCACCTGGCCGCGGAGCAGGTTGTCCCAGGTCTTGGCATGGGACGTGGTGTAGCCGGTGAAGCTGCGGAAGTCCGACGGAGAAATCTGGTTGTACAGCGCCGCGTAGTTCGGCGTGAACACCGGATAGCCCGAATACGTGCCCTGCTGGCGGCCCATCACATGATCGGCAAAGTACTGCTCGATCGGACCGGTGAAGCGCTGGAAGTCGCGGTTGGTCAGCTGATCGTCGGAGTGGGTGAAGCCGAGGTCGTAGTCCCAGTTGGACTGGCCGAACGTACCCTTGCCACCCAGGGTCAACATGTACGAGCTGTCGTACTGCTTGCTCATGATGTTGGAGAAACCACCCACTTCTTCGGGCGTGAAGATTTTCTGCGCGAGCACCAGGTCGCCGTTACCGCCGTTGCGCGTCGGATCCCAGAAGTAGCCTGCCGTACTGCCGGCGGTGGCAACGCTGGTGCCCCAGAACGTGGTGTTGCTGCCCGACGTGAACTTCTGCTCTTCGTAGTTGTAGAGCAGGTCGCCGTAGAGCTGCAGGTTGTCGTTGACGTCGAAGGTGGAATGCGAATAGAGGTTCGCGGTCTTGTCGTCGTTGGCAATCGTCGCGTAGCCGGCGCTGTACTGAGAGCCGCAGTAGTCACCCTTGCCCGCGCGGTTTTGCTTCATTTCGGTGCCGCCGTAGCCGCTAGCCACCGTGGAGCAGTTGTTCGGATCAAGGAACAGGTACTTGCCAGTCAAACCGCTCGCGAACAGATAGTCGCGCGATGCGGTCGGCGGCGTCGTGCCATCGGTGAAGTACTGCTTGGTCAGGTCGCGCTGATAGCCCCAGATCGGCTTCTTCTGTTCGTACTGGACGCCGATCATGGTGTTGAATTTGCCGAAGGTGAAGCTGTCGGCAAAGCTGATGCGCTGACTTGAGCCGCCACCCTCGCTGTAGCCACCCGCACGCACGTCGATGGTCGGAGCGTCCACATGCTTCTTCAGCACGATGTTGACGACGCCGGCGATGGCGTCAGAGCCGTACAGCGACGACTGGCCGCCCGGAAGAACGTCGATGTGATCGACCATCTCCATCGGGATGTTGCTCAGGTTGTTGAAAATGTCGCTGCCGTTGTACAGGCCGGGGAAGTCACCCATCGGCCGGCCGTCGATCAGGTACTTGGTGAAGCCCACGGGCAGACCGAACATGCTCAAGGTCTGCGCACCGGTGGTGAACGAGTTGTTGTTCTGCGGGCCCTGCACACTACCCGTTGCGAACGAGGCCTGTTGCAGCGCTTCGGCCACGGTTGTGAAACCGCGTGCCTTGAGGTCTTCCGCGGTGATGCTGATCACCGGTTGCGCCGTTTCCACTTGTGACTGCGGAATCAGTGAGCCGGTGACCGTGACGGCCTCCAGCTTCTTGGCCTTCTTGGCGTCAACCGTGTCCTGTGACTGGCTTTGCGTGCCCGAGGCATCCTGCGGCATCGGTGACGGTGCATCTGCTGCATAAACCGACGAATAACCGAACGCCATGGCTGCCAGCACGGCAACCGTGAGCTTGGACTTCAACATGTTGTCTCCCCTACTAAAGAGCAAAGATTTGAGATCGTTTGCTGCCGCGTCATGAGTTGTGCCGGCTCCCCCCGGACACATCCCTACGTTGAAAAAGCGTTAGCGCTTACGGCTTGTTTAGCTGACGGCTTGCTGAATAAACCGCAAATTTATGTTTAGCACGGGACAAATTTTTTACACAACCGTTTCTTCTTGCGATTTCGCAAGTGCATGAAATAGCGGGTTTTTTTCGCAGGAATATGACAATTCGCTGTAGGGATTCCCCTACAAATCGGACGTCCAAGCCTCGGAGCTCGTTCAGGCACGCCAGGAGCGACGCAAGCGTATGGAAACAAAAAAGCCCCGCCAGGCTGGCGGGGCTTTCGAGGGCAGGCGGATGACTCCGCTCGCCGGGTCAGGTCGGGTCTGAAGACATCAACCGTTGCTGGTATGGCCCCCGAAACGCCATTGCAGCTGCAGCATCACCTCGCGGCCGTACACGTTGTAGTTCTCGTTGTTGTAGTACGGGAACGTACCGGCGTAGGAACCATCCTTGGGCGGCATCTTGTTGAACAGGTTGTTGGTCAACAGCGACACGTCCACGTCGCGGGTGGGCGAGTAGGTGAAGCTCCAGTTCCAGGTGATCCACGGCGCCACCTTGGCATCGCCAGGGAAGTTCGGACCGTTGATCAGGCCGGTGTAGTTCGGCGACGGTCCATAACGATGCCAGTACAGCGTGCTCGACCAGGTGTCGTGCAGCGACCAGCCCAGCGAACCGCTGGTGATGCTCTTGAATTCGGAGCTGTACAGCGGGTTGGTGAGCTGGTTGATGGTCGGGCCGCCCGGATAGATCTGGTAGTCATGCTTGAGCATGTCGTTCCAGTCGAACTGCAGGTTGAACTGGCCGATCGCGGTGGGATTGAACAGATACTTGATTTGCGAGGTCACCGACTCGGTCTGTTCGCTCGACACGTTGATGTAGTACTGCGTGATGTTGGTGACCTGGTTGGTGAACGGGTCACGCTGCACCTGCGTCGTCGCCGCCACGCAATCGGGCGAATTGGCCGGCAACTGGCCTTCCAGGCACTGCGCGTTTTCCTTCATCAGCAAGTCGGCTGGCTGCGGCGCCACTTCGTTGCTGATGTTGATGTGCAGGTAGTCGGCGGTGATGCTGAGGTTGCTGATCGGCGCCCACACGAAGCCGACTGACCAGCTCTTGGCCGTGGTCGGCTTGAGTTTGGGATTGGCCAGGGTGAGGCCCGACACTTCGGTGCTGTAGTTCTGGCTGCAGTTCTGACCATTGCCCTGGGTCTGGCACAGGTAGTAGTCGGTGACGTTCTGATAGTTGCCGCTGGGCCCCAGGTACAAGGCCGACATGTCGGGCGCGAGGAACGAGGTGGAGTAGTTGCCGCGCAGCAGCAAGGTTTCCCACGGGCGGAATTCCAGGCCCGCCTTGTAGGTGAACTTGCCGGTGTCGCTGCCCGACGCCCGGTAGCGGTCATAACGACCCGACAGGTCGACCGTCAGCATCTTCCAGATCGGCGCGTTGAATTCGAACGCCGACGCCGCATGGCTGCGCGTGCCGCCACCCGAGGTGCCGGTGAGTCCCCACACTTCGTTGTTCAAGATCAGCGGATTGATCGGCTCATACCAGGCCTGGCTGCCGCCTTCCACCAGCACCGCCAACGCCGCATCGCCGCCCGGCAGCGAAAACAGGCTGCTGTTGCTGACGGTGGCGCGCGTGTTGTTCACCCACGTGTTGGATTCGCTGCTGATGTTCTGCATGAAGCTGGCCAGCTGGGCCGGCGTCAGGGGGGTGTAGAACTGCGCATAGTTCGGGTTGTAGATGTTCAGGCCGGTGTTGGGGTCGTTGCCCAGCGACGGACCAAGGATGTTGCCGAAGAAGCCGTCCACCGCCGCCGCCATGCGCTCAGGGGTGCTCGAGGTGGTGCGATCGCCGGAGCGCACGAAGTAGATGTCCCACAACCAGTTCGAATCGCCGAAGCTGCCGTTCGCGCCGATATCGGCCTGGTACATCAGGTCATCCTGGCGGCCCAGCTGGTTGTAGTAGTTGTTGCCCACTTCTTCCGGACCGAACACGCGCTCCGGATAGAGGATGTGGCCGTTGGTGTCTTCGATCAGGCCACCCGGATAGTCGATCGGGCCCCACCAGTTGTAGTCCGACCCGGGCGTCCATTTCTGCTGCTGCCAGTCGACCAGCGCGTCGCCGTAGAAGCGCACGTAGTCGTTGAGGTTGTACTTGAGCTTGAGCATGCCGTCGTAGCTGCGGCTCTGGTTCTGCAGCGTGGTGTAACCGTAGACGTCGTTCGAACCGCAGAAGGTGCCGGTGCGGCTGGTATCGGTCGAATGCGCGTTGACGGTGGTGCCCTTGAACAGGCCGCTCATCGCCGCGCAGTTGTCCGGTGGGCTGATATAGCCCTGCACCGCGCCGCTGTACGTATCGAGCGTGCCGTAGTCGAGCACGCGCGCCACTGTGACCGGCGTGGGATTGGTTGCGGTGAACGAGCGCTGGTACGCCCAGATCGGCGACTGGTTGTCGAACTCCACCGCACCGAGCACGTCGAGCTTGCCGAACTGGTGGCCGAAGGTCAGCGACAGGCGCTGGCTGGAACCGCCGCCGCCGTCATAGCCGCCCGCGCGCACCAGCACCTCGGCACCATCCATGTGCTGCTTGGTGACGATGTTCACCACGCCGGCGATGGCCTGCGAGCCGTAGATGGACGAGGCACCACCGGGCAACACGTCGATGTGGTCGATCATCGCCAACGGGATGTTGGAGATATTGGTGAAGTTGCTCTGGCCGTTGTACAGCTCGCCGAACTGGGTGATCGGCCGACCGTCGATCAAGGTCAGCGTGTACTCGGGATTCAAGCCATACAGGCTGATGGTCTGCGCGCCCTGGGTGAAGCCGCCGCTGGCCTGCGGACCTTGCACGGAACCGGTGGACATCACCGAGCTCTGCAGCACCTCGCTCACGCTGTTGAAGCCGCGGGCTTTGATTTCCTGGCTGGTGATCGTGTAGATCGGCGCGGCGGTCTGGATCTGCGCGTTGTTGATCAGGGTGCCGCTGACGGTGACCGCGTCGAGGCGTTTGGCCTTCTTCTGCGCATCGGTATCGGTGGATGAATCCTGCGCCGGATCGGCGCCTGGACCATTGGCGGCGGCACTGCCCGGCTGGGCGCTGCTGCCTGCATCGGTAGTTGCGGCGAAGGCTGGCGCGCAGCCGAACGCCAAGGCCGCCAGCACGGCGGCCGTGAGCTTGGACTTCAACATGGATCTCCCCTACATCGAAGCTATGAATGGATGTCCTGCACGCGCATCTGCGCACGACCGACGATTCCGGCGTCCCCGTCTCCCGCGGGTGTTGTCATCATTTGGACGCCCAAATGAAATCATCTGTTGGGCTTTCTAACACGAAGAAGGCGCATCGCAACAGGCCCGTAAAACTCGCAAATAATTGATGCGCAAGAACTATTTTCTTGCATTACAGAGTTGCGATGCGATCGCAGGAAAGCCTTCCCATTCGCAGGTCGCTGCTGATGGCGCGCAACACACTGCGTTCGTTCGCAAGGGCGAACGGACGGTGTGCGGTTCTTGCGTTGGCGTGCGCGGATGCGCGCGGCGACTCAGATCAGCCGTTCGGCTTCCAGCTCGCTCTTGAGATACGCGTAGTAGATCGGTGCGGCAATCAGGCCGGCCAGTCCGAAGGCGGCCTCCATCAGCAGCATCGCCACCAGCAACTCCCACGCGCGTGCACGGATCTGGCTGCCCACGATGCGTGCGTTGAGGAAGTACTCAAGCTTGTGGATGAGTATCAGAAAACCCAGCGCGGCGATGCCCACGCCCAGCGAAATCGACAGGCCGGCAATGGTGATCGCCGTATTGGAAATCAGATTGCCGATCACGGGCAGCAGGCCAACGATGAAGGTCACCACCACCAGGGTCTTGGCCAGCGGCACGTGGATGTCCAGCAGCGGCAGCACGCCGAGCAGGAAGATCGCGGTGAAGATGGTGTTGAGCAGCGAGATCTTGATCTGCGCGAACACGATGTTGTGGAACGCTTCCGCCAGGCGCTGCGCGCGCAGGCCCAGCGCAGAGGCCAGCGGCCCCACCTGGTGCGCGGGACGCGCGCGGCTGAGCGCCACGATCGCACCGAGCACCATGCCGATCAGGATGTGCACGAACACGCGCGCCGCTTCCTTGCCGATGGTCTGCAGGCTCACCGAATGCTTGCGCGTGAGCTCCAGCGCCATCAGGCGCAGGTCGTCCACGCTGTCCGGCAACCAGCCGACCACGGTGCCCGGCAACTGCTCGCGCGCCTTCTCGACCAGCGGCATCAACTGCTGCTGCCACAGCAGCTCGGGATTGCCGATTTCATTGCGCAGAAAACTCACCGCGCCAAGTATCAACAACACCAGCAGGCCCACCACGATGGTGGCCAGCAAGGCCACCACCAGCACACGCGCCCGGTCGCTGGGCACGCGCTTGCCCAGCAGCGGCGCGGTGGACTGCACCAGCTCGTAGACCAGCAGGCCGGCAAAGAGCGCGGGCAACAAGCGCAGGCCCAGCACCAGCACCAGCACGAGGCCGGCCAGCACGTAGCTCGTGATGCGGATGGCGGGCGACGGCGGGCGGACGATCGAGGCGGGTTCCATGCAACTTCATGCCGGCAACGGGGATGCGTGCAGTCTGTCAGCAGACCATGACGGCCGCCAGCCTCGTCAACGGGCTGCCGCCATTCTTTTCACAGACACGCTCCGGTCACGCCCGCGGCATACTCGAGACCGCAAGACCCTCAGAGGTGTCCGAGAACCCAGGTTTACTTGTTGCCATCCAATGCAAGGAACGGGATGGGCGCGTTGGCGTAGATATGCTGCGGCAACTCACCATTCCATTTCTCCGCCTTGATCTTTTCGACCTCGATACGGCGCAGTTCCAGGACATCCTTGCTCTTGGCCAGGGCATCGCTTTGTGCCCGGAGGGCTTCCGCCTGCGCATTGGCGGCGGTCACGGTGGCATAAGCCTCACCATCGGCCTGTGCCTTCAACGCATCGGCATCGGCCTGCGCAGTGACCACCTTGGCGCGCTGCTCGGCCTCGACCGTCCTCACCTTGTTCTCCGCCGCAAGGCGCAACTGTTCCTGCGTGACCTTTTCGTTGATGGCGTGCATATAGGTGTCGGAGAAAGAGAAATTGCGCATGTCGATATTGATCACCTGCGCGCCGTACATGTTGAGTTTCTCTTTCAGCGCCAGGTTGATGTCCACCGATACCTGCGAACGCTTGGCAATCAGGTCCGGTGCGGAATAGCGCGCGGTCACGGCCTTGAAAACTTCCTGCGTGGCGGTCTGCACGTAGGAGGAAAGATCGCCGTTGTGGCTGTACTTTTCGTACACCTCGGACACGCGATCGGTCTGGATGCTGTAGCGCACGGTGAGGCTGACCTTGACGGGCTGCGTGTCACTGGTGCTGCCGTCCGCTTCGTCGATCTGCGCTTCCTCGGCGCGGATGCTGAAAAGCGCCAGACTCTGCCACGGCGGCACCACCACCAGGCCCTCGGGTTCGATCTTCTTGATGGCGCCAAACTGCGTCAGCACGCCACGCGACCCCGTGGGCACTGTGCGGAATGGCCAGAACGAGATGAGCAGGACGAGTGCCACTGCCAACACGATGATGTTGCGCAAAAGCTTGGCGCGGTTGATGTTGCCGTTTTCGATCAGAAGCATCGATGGACATCCTTGTTGAGAGAGAAGACAGGCACCGGCGCAGGCGCGGTCCAACCGCAGCCCGGGCCCGTGTCCGGCAAGAGTATGAGAAGAACCCCCGCGGCGAATGTAGGGTGACCTCGCACTGTCGTAAAGTTGCGCGATCCTGCGCGACCCGCTTTCAGAGGTTTGTTTATGTCCTTACGTTTGCCGACGGCACTCGCCGGCCTGGTTCTGCTTGCCGGTTGCTCCAACACCACGCCGACCAAGGCGCCGGTGGCGCCAGCTACACCGGTCGCCGCCGTGCCGGCCGCGCCCGGCACGCCCGCCGATGACAACCTCAATGCCGTCGCCTGGAGCCAGACGGCGATCGAGCATGACCTGATCTATCTGCAGACCTACCGCGACGCGCAGGCCCGCCTGCCGGCTGCGCTGGCCGACAAGCAGTGGGATGCGCTGCCCAAGGACGACCGCGTAGCGCCGGTGAAGGACCTCAAGCCGGCCGTGGTGCTGGACATCGACGAGACCGTGCTCGACAACTCGCCCTACCAGGCGCGCCTGATCAAGAGCGGCGGCGAGTACAACGAGGCCGACTGGGCCGCCTGGTGCAACGAGCAGCGCGCCCGCGCCCTGCCGGGCGTGGTGGAGTTCACCCAGTTCGCCGCCAAGCACGGCATTGCGGTGATCTATATCTCCAACCGCGCCAAGGACCTGGATCAGGCCACCCTGGCCAATCTGCGCAAGGCCGGCCTGCCGGTGGCCGGTCCCGAGTCCTTCCTGGGCCTGGGCACCTTTGTCGAGGACTGCGAGCAGATCGGCACCGAGAAGGGCTGCCGCCGCCAGCTGATCAGCCACAAATATCGCGTTTTGATGCAGTTTGGCGACCAGATCGGCGATTTTGTGACCGTTCTGGCCAATAATGCCGAAGGTCGCCAGAAGGCCATGAAGCCCTATATGGACTGGGTCGGCACCCGCTGGTTCGTGCTGCCCAACCCGACCTATGGCGCATGGGAGCCGGCTCTGTTTAATAATGACTACACGGCCCCGCGCGACGAACGTCGCCGCCAGAAGATCCAGTCGTTGCGTTTTGATTGATTGCAAACAAATAAAAACAATAACTTACGCGACACAACCTAAAGTATTGCTTTAAGTTTGACGGGGAAGTAACATCTTCCCCGCTGACACCTGCTGACCTTGATAACTCCGCAGGCAAGGCCATTTCCCTTCCGGCTCTGCCGGATTACCCCGTGAGGCTCAACGCCCGCGGGGTTTTCTTTTGGTGCTTTCTAAAGAGCGCTTGAACAGGCTCCCAACTTGGTGTCACGCCTCTTGTTCACGCGGAGTCGACACCCTTACGCTCAGCCGACCGCCTCCGGTTGCCTGGCGCCACCAAACGAGACTCCATGCGTCGCTCATCCGTCTACTACGCCGTTGGTGCGTTCATTGCCCTGCTGGTGCTGGCCACGGCGGCCGCGCTGTTCATGACCTCGCACCACAAGGCCGTGGGCCCCGTGCCGGTGGTGGTCGGCGGCGATACGCCCGAGGCGTCGGTGCAGCAGTCGATTGCGCTGATCAAGACCGGCGACTTCGCCGGCTTCTGGAAGCACGCCCTACCCCCGGCCGACTACGACACGCTGCGTGCCGACTGGACGCGCCCGCGCCCCGACGAGCACCCGCTGACGCCCGAAGACCGCGCCGACTTCATCAAGACCATGCAGCAGCTCACCGCGCCCGATGCGGAGACCAAGCTCTACGCGGTGGCCAAGCCCAAGCTGGCCCAGCTGCAGGCGCAGTACCAGGACCAGGTGCCGGTGATGATCGGCATCTTCCAGGCGATCGCCGCCACCGGCGTGTCGCAGAGCAAGGACCTCACCAACCCGCAGAAGCAGCAGGCCACCGAAGTCATCAACGTGTTGGCGCCGTGGGCGCAGACCGTGCCGTGGTTCGACCAGGCCCGCGCCAAACAGGTAGTCGGCATCGCCGTGGCGACCGCCCGCAAGCTCGACCTGAAGACGCCCGAACAGCTGAAGGCGATGGACTTCGACACGGCGATGCAGAAGTACAGCGTCGGCTTCCTGGGCATCAAACAAGCGCTGGCCGTGTACGGACTGTCGGTGGACGACACGCTCGATTCGGCCAAGGTCAGCACGGTGGAGAGCCGCAACGGCCATGCGCACGTCCGCATCGACTACACCTTGCTGGGCAAGCCGCTGGCCACCGAATCCGATCTGGTCGAACAGGATGGCCGCTGGTACAGCGAGGACGTGCTGCAGAACGTGCGCGAGGCGCATGAGCGGCTGCTCGCTCCGCCAGCACCCGCCGGCAGCGCCGCGGCGCCGGCCATGCCGGCCAGCGTCAGCACGCCGATCCAGGCCATGACGACCAAGCCACCGGCCAAGCACTGAAGCCCGGCAAAACACCTTGTTTACTTCCGCTCCGGTAAAAGGCCGGGGCGGTGCCCTGGTGCCGCTCGCCGTCGGCGCCAGCATGCGCTCGAACGGTTCCGCCCAACCGCCAACATTCCGGCTCACCGGGTCGCACCAGTTACAATTGGGGAATGCAGAATATGTCGACCACGGACTCTCCCGCCCGTAGCCGCGCGCCCTGGTGGTTCAACCTGGCCGGGCAGTTGCTCGAACCCTGGATGCGCATCCGCCGCGATCCCGCCGAACCGGCCGCCTTGCTCAAGGCGGGCATACCGGTTTGCTATGTGATCGAGCGCGATGGCTTTTCCGATGCCCTGATCCTTGAGCGTGCCTGCCGCGAGGCCGGCCTGCCGTCGCCGATGCAGCCGCTGTCGGGCACGCGGCGCAAGCGCTCGGTGTTTGCCCTGGCCCGCCGCGATGGCTGGCTGTTCGGCCGCAGCCGCAAGCGCTCGCCCAGCGAACCGCTGGGCCACCTGGTGCGCTCGCTGGAGGGCGACCCCGAACGGGACGTGCAGATCGTGCCCGTCTCCATCTATGTCGGTCGCGCGCCGACCCGAGAATCGGGCTGGTTCAGCGTGCTGTTCTCGGAAAACTGGGTGGTCGTCGGCCGCTTCCGCCGCATGCTGGCGCTGCTGCTCAATGGCCGCGACACCGTGGTGCACTTTTCCACGCCGGTGTCGCTGCGGACGGTGGTCAACGACGCGGGCGAGATCCGTCCGGAACGGCTCACCCGCAAGATTGCCCGCGTGCTGCGCACGCACTTCCGCCGCATCCGCGCGGCGGTGATCGGCCCCGACCTGTCGCATCGCCGCACCGTGGTCGACTCGGTGCTGAACGCCGAACCCGTGCGCGCAGCCATCGCCGCCACGGCCGCGAAGGAAAACATCAGCCAGGCCAAGGCATGGCGCCGAGCACATGACCTGGTGATGGAGATTGCCGCCGACTATTCGCACCCGGTGGTGCGTTCGGCCTCGTTCCTGCTCTCCAACTTCTGGAACAAGCTGTACGACGGCATCGCCATGCACCACTTCGAAAAGGCCCGCGCTGCTGCGCCGGGCCATGAAGTGGTCTATGTGCCCTGCCATCGCAGTCACGCGGACTATCTGTTGATGTCCTACCAGCTGCATATGTCCGGCGTGGTGGTGCCGCATATCGCGGCGGGCGTGAACCTCAACCTGCCGGTGATTGGACCGATCCTGCGGCGTGGCGGTGCGTTCTTCCTGCGCCGCAGCTTCAAGGGCAATGCGCTGTATTCGGTGGTGTTCAACGAGTACGTGGCGCAGCTGATCGACCGCGGCGTGCCGATGGAATACTTCATCGAAGGCGGCCGCTCGCGCACGGGCCGCCTGCTGGCGCCGCGTGCCGGCATGCTGGCGATGACCGTGCGTGCCTTCCTGCGCGCGCCGCGTCGACCGGTGTTGTTCCAGCCCGTGTACATCGGCTACGAGAAGCTGATGGAAGGCAAGAGTTATATCGGCGAACTCTCCGGCAAGCCCAAGGAGAAGGAATCGCTGATCGGCCTGCTGCGTGGCCTCAAGGTGCTGCGCCAGCGCTATGGCCATGTGGCCCTGAATTTCGGCGAGCCGATCGAACTCAACCCGCTGCTCGACGCCGCCAGCCCCGATTGGCGCAGCGACGATCCGGATGCCAAGCCCGAGTGGCTGGGCCGCGTGGTGGACGACCTGGCCGACAAGATCCAGATCAACATCAACCGCGCCGCGGACATGAACCCCATCAACCTGCTGGCGCTGGCCCTGCTGGCCACGCCCAAGCACGCGATGGCGGAAAACGATCTGCTTTCGCAGCTGGAACTGATGAAGGCGCTGCTGGAAGAGCTGCCTTACTCGGACCGCATGACGCTCACCTCGATGGACCCGGCCGGCATCATCGCCTATGGCGAGCAGATGGGCTGGATCCGCCGCGTGCGCCATCCGCTGGGCGACGTGCTGGTCACCGAAGACGAACAGGCGGTGTTGCTGAGCTATTTCCGCAACAACGTGCTGCACCTCACCGCCACCGCGGCGTGGGTGGCCTCGTGCTTCCTCAACAATCGCCGCATGTCGCGCGCCTCGGTGCTGCGGCTGGGCCGCATCATTTATCCGTTCATCCAGGGCGAGCTGTTCCTGCCATGGGATGCCGACGGTTTCTGCGCGCAGCTGCAGGCCACCATCGATTTCTTCGTGCGCCGCGGCTTGCTCGAAGCCACCGGCGATGGCCGCGTGCTCGAACGCGGGCCGGGCCAGGACGATGCGGCCTTCCAGCTCAAGATCATTGCGCGCAGCCTGATCCAGGCGTTCGAGCGCTACTACATCACCATTGCCGCGCTGGTGAAGAATGGCCCGCACACGCTCTCGTCGGCGGAGCTCGAGAACGCCTGCACGCTCACCGCGCAGCGCCTGAGCATGCTCAACGAATTGTCGGCACCGGAGTTCTTCGACAAGGCGCTGTTCCGCGGCTTCATCCAGAAGCTGCGCGAAAACCGCATCGTGTGGACCGACGACGCCGGCAAGCTCGGCTACGACTCGGGCCTGGAGGACATGGTGCGCGACGCCCGCGTGATCCTCGCCCGCGAAGTACGCCACTCCATCCTCAAGATCACCCCGGGCGGCGACGGCGAGAAGGACGCATCGACCGAGAAGCCGCTGCCCGCCGATGCCACCAGCGAGGCGCTGCATGAGCGTCATGTGGCGGCGGAGCAGCATGAGCATGCGCCTGTTGAGGCGACGGTGGTGGAGACGGTGGTGGTCGAAGAGACTGCGAACGGCGACACGCCTTCGAAGGATTGAGGCAGGGTCGCAGCCATCCATCTTCGGCAGTCATCCGCTTCGCGACCACTCTTCCTACCGTCATCCCGGCGTGCGCCGGGATGACGACGTCCTTTTGCGGTTAGGCCGCAAGATTCAGTAGTGTGAGCTAGCCACACGGCCAGCCCCCATATAGGTAGTTCGTCATGGGTCGGCCGCCCCGGTCTCACCCTAAGATGAGCTCTTACCCCGGGGAGCTCACCATGACCACACGCGTTGCCTTCGCCATCGCTGCAGCCCTTGCGCTGCCCACCGCCATCGCGGCCGAACCCGCGCAGTCCCCGCCGGACGTCACCGTGCTGCAGTGTGCGCACCTGGTCGATACCGCGGCGGGCAAGCTGCTGGGCGAAACCACGCTGGTGATCGAAGGCAAGCAGGTCAAGGAGATCAAGTCAGGCTTCATCGACTACAGCTCCTACGCCAACGCCGCCAAGGCCTCGGGCGCGAGCTTCCGCTACGAGAAGTTCATCAACGGCACCTGCCTGCCCGGCCTGATCGACGCGCACACGCATCTCACCAGCGAAACCAGCCCCTCGGGCTACACCGATCAGTTCCGCTGGAATATTTCCGACTACGCGATCCGCTCCACGGTCTACGCGCGCCGCACGCTGATGGCTGGCTTTACCGCCGTGCGCAATCTCGGCGATGCGGGCAATGAATCCATCTCGCTGCGCAACGCCATCAATGCCGGCATCGTGCCGGGCCCGCGCATCTTCACCGCCGGCCGGCCGATCGGCAGCACCGGCGGCCATGCCGATCCCACTGATGGCTATCGCATGGACCTGGCCGGCAATCCCGGTCCCAAGGACGGCATCATCAACAGCGCCGACGACGCCTATAAGGCGGTGCGCCAGCACTACAAGGACGGTGTCGACGTCATCAAGATCATGCCCTCGGGCGGCGTGCTCGACGAAAGCAGCAGCGCCGACAATGCGCAGATGACCATCGAAGAGATCAAGGCCGTGGTCACCGCCGCGCACGACTACGGCTTCACCGTGGCCGCGCACGCGCATGGCGCCGAAGCGATCCGTCGTGCGGTGCTGGCCGGCGTCGATTCGATCGAGCACGGCACCTTCATGAACGATGAAGACATGAAGCTGATGAAGGAACACGGCACCTGGTACGTGCCCACCATCATCGCCGGCAAGTACGTGCAGGAAATGGCCGCCAAACCGGGCTACTACCCGCCGCAGGTCGCGGCCAAGGCGCTGCAGGTGGGTCCGATCATCCAGACCACGGCGGGCAAGGCGTACAAGGCCGGCGTGAAGATCGCCTTCGGCACCGATGCCGCCGTCTATCCGCACGGCCAGAACGCCAAGGAATTCGAATACATGGTGCAGGCCGGCATGCCGCCGATGTTCGTCCTGCAAGCCGCCACCACGCATGCTGCCGAACTGCTGCACAAGCAGAACGAACTGGGCCAGATCGCCGTGGGCCGCATGGCCGACATCATCGCCGTACCCGGCAACCCGATCGAAGACATCACGGTGATGCAGAAGGTGAACTTCGTGATGAAGGGTGGTGTGGTTTACAAGGAGAGTGGCAAGGAAGCGGTGAACTGAGTTTGCTCTTTTCCCTCTCCCTCTGACCTGCCGGCTTGCCTGTGGGAGCGCACCCTGTGCGCGACTGCCACGCGTGGATGCATCGCTTCGTAGGCTTGTCGCGCACAGGGTGCGCTCCCACAAAGAGCCGCCCGC
>NZ_JPLA01000048.1 GCF_001010355.1 Dyella japonica DSM 16301
CATACGGGGACCCCAAGAGCCAAAAGCCTCGAGCTAAAGCCGAGGGTTCGCCGTTTGCCGTTCCCCTGTAGGAGCGCACCTTGTGCGCGACCGCGGCGCGTGGGTGTACCGCTCCGTTGGTTGGTCGCGCACAGGGTGCGCTCCTACAAGGGTTTCGCACGCCGTGGCACGGCTTCAAGGTTGCGACCGCTCTTTGTGGGAGCGCACCCTGTGCGCGACGCCTACGAAGCGAAATCTCCAGGCCCGCAGATCGCACACATCGCTGCTGCCGACTTGCATCGACACACCCCACAAACAACAACGGCACCTCGCGGTGCCGTCATCATTTCCAACCTGGAAGGACAGATCAGACCAGCGTGATCTCCACATCCACATTGCCGCGCGTCGCATGCGAGTACGGGCAGATGTCACGGTGCGCGGTGTCGACGAGTTCCTGCGCCACGGCGCGATCGATGCCCGGCAAGTTCACTTCCAGCTTCACGGCGATACCGAAACCCGTCGGTTCGCGCGGACCAATGCCCACGTGTGCGGTGACCGAAGCATCCTTCAGCGTCACGTTCTGCTGGCGCGCCACGAAGCGCACGGCGCCTTCGAAGCAGGCGGCATAACCGGCGGCGAACAACTGTTCGGGGTTGCTGCCCTGGCCACCCGGACCGCCCAGGCCCTTGGGTACGACCAGCTGCAGGTCGAGCACGCCGTCGTCGCTCTTGGCGTGGCCTTCGCGGCCGCCGTGCACGGTGGCGGTGGCGGTGTAGAGAATCTTGCTGATGTTCATGCCTTAGTCCTCGCTTGGGGAGAGTTGGATCTGTCGGGTGAGTCGCTTCAGTTCATCGCGCAGCGTTTGCATCTGATCGAGCGAGAGCTGCATGCATTGCGCGAGACATTCGGGGATGCCGCTGGCCTTGTCGCGTAGCGCCAGGCCGGCGTCGGTGAGATGGATATCGACGACGCGCTCGTCTTCCTTGCGGCGCTGGCGTGCCACCAGGCCGGCGCCCTGCAGGCGCTTGAGCAGGGGAGTGAGCGTTCCGGAATCAAGCTGGAGGCGCTGGCCCAGTTCGCTCACGGTGAGCCCGTCGCGTTCCCACAGCACCAGCATCACCAGGTACTGCGGATAAGTCAGGCCCAGCGGCTCGAGCAGCGGCCGATACAGCCCCGTCACCGAGCGCGACGCGGCATACAGCGCAAAGCACAGTTGCTGGTCGAGCAGGAGCTGGTCGGGGGTCGGTTGCCGTTTCATGAGGCAAATCCTAAGCGCAAAATTAAATTGTGTACAATTCAATTTTTCAATCGCAACGATAGGCGGAGCCTAAGGCGCCCCGGGATTGCTGGGTGTGAAGGGCTCAGCCTCAGCCCGGCGAGCGCCAGGTCAGTCGAGCAGGCGCTTGCCGAACTCGAAATGGTCGCGCCAGTACGGGCCGTCGATGTCGTCCAGCCGCACCGTGCCGCCGCTGTTGGGCGCATGCACAAAGCGGCCCTTGCCTACGTAGACACCCACGTGGCTGATGCCGCCCGAACCACCGAAGAAGACCAGGTCACCGCTCATCAGCTCGGTCATCTGACGCACCCGCTCGCCGCTCAGCTGCGACATTTCACGGGAGCTGTGGGGCAGGGTCAGGCCAGCCGCATTGCGGTAGATGTAGTCGACCAGCCCACTGCAATCGAAGCCGCCGTCGGGCGTATTGCCGCCCCAGCGGTAAGGCGTGCCGACCAGGGCGATGGCGCGGAACAGCACGTCGTTGGCCGTGCCCGTGGCACCACTGGGAGCGCGAGCCGGGAGGTTGGCCAGGGAGGAGCGGGAATCCTTGTACGTGGGCTCCGGGCGCCGGCTGCTGCTGGCGCAAGCGGCGAGCATCAAGACTGCACCGACGACCAGGGCGCGTTGCGCCATACGCCACCATGCCAAGCGCGCACAGGCAGGAGGGGCGAATTGGGGGCGCATCTCGTCTTCCTTGGTCTTGAGACGAGCCCGAGGTTATCAAATCAATAAGTTGGAAGAAAGTTCTAAGTGATCGCTGGAAGTGAAGTCTAGGCCCTTCATGAGCCAGGCTTCTCCACGGTGATGCGCCGCTCGTTGAGCTTGCGGCCTTCCCGGTCGCGGCTGCTGAGCTTGTACTCGCCTGGCCACAGGTAGAGCGAGTTCATCACGTTGTCGGTCAGCAGCACGTAGCGATCGGCCGGGATGGCGTCGTCGCTCTCGTTGGCGTAGCGGGCTTCCACGATGCAGGGGAACTGGCGCTGGCACATGTCGCTGGAGATCACCCGGGTCTGCCGGGTGCCGCCCAGTTCCAGCCAGTGGGGGCGGCGCTGGTGGCCGGAGCGCGGCAGGATCACGTCGACGTCGTGGCGATCCGGATCCGACGCCCACACGCTGCCGTTCTGGCGGCTGAGCAGCACCGATGGCTTGTCCACCGGGAAGGCGGCGGACAGCTGGTTGTACAGATCCGTCTTCGGCATCGGGCCGATGTCCCGCCAACGGGTCTGGTCGATGGACAGCGGATCGAATCCGGTGAGCTGCTTGAGCTGCATCGCCATCGGCTTGATGGTCTTGCCCAGGTTGCCGACCGCCTTGTCGATATGCGCATAACCGGCATGCACGAACAGGCGCGCCTTGGGGTCGTTCTTGAACACCTGGCGATAAAGCAGCTGCGCCTGGCCTGATTCGCGGTCGGCCAGGGCATCGGCATCGGACTCATAGGCAATCACCTTGAAGCCCAGCCGTATCGCCTCGCGGATGATCTGCCCGTAGATCGGTTCGTGCAGATACTCGCTGCCACTGCTGGCCACCGGATAGCCGCGCTTCATGAGCTCAGTGTCGCCGTTGGCCAGCGCTTCGGCGGCGAAATAGGTGAAGCCTTCCGCGCGCAGCTTCGGCAACAAGGCCAGCGTGAGCTCGCGCGTGTGGGCGTCGTGGTGCGCTTCGTTGATCAGCACGATGCGCCGGTCCGTGGTCAGCTTGGCGATCTCGGTCACCGCGTCAGCGGTCACCCAGTCGGCCGGCGTGGGCAGGGTCACCGGCGTCTGCACGCGGTTGTCGAACGGAAAGTCGTTGATCGCTTCGTCGTAGAAGCCGAGCTCGTCCTCGACCGTGGCCAGCAGCTGCTGGTCGATCAGGCGATCGTCCTTGGTGAGCTGCGGCATCACTTCGCGCAGGTACAGGTAGCGCGCCAGGTCGTTCTTGATGTGCGCGGTTTCAGTGAACAGGTCGCGACTCACGGCCGTGGCCGACGATGCCGTGGTCGGCCCCTCGGGTTGGGCGGCCGTCTGGGTCGGCGCGGGCTGCTGCTTGGCGGCCTGCGCTTGCACCCCAACTGACGCACACGCAGCAAGCACCACCGTGCAGCGCATCGCCAAACGCCACCGTACCAACATCCTGCTGGACTGCTCTGACGTTCCCATCGCACTAATCTCTCAAGGTTAGGAGTGGGTCATGGCGACGCTACAATAGCCCGATGGATGATTCACGCAGTGATGTGCTGGTTCTCGGCGGCGGCGTCATCGGCCTGGCCTGTGCCTACTACCTGCTGAAGTCCGGGGCTACCGTGCGCGTTCTGGAGCAGGGTACCCCGGGCTGCGGCAGTTCGCACGGCAATTGTGGAACGATCACGCCCAGTCACGCGGCCCCCCTGGCCATGCCGGGCATGTTTGGCCTGGCCTTGCGCTCGATGCTGCGGGCCGATGCGCCGCTCTACCTCAACCCTCGCTTTGATGGCCCGCGCCTGCGCTGGCTGCTCGGCTTTGCCCGTCACTGCAACTGGCGCGATTTCGAACATGCCGCGCGGGCACGTTCGGCCGTCCTGCAACGCTCGCGCGGACTGCTGGCGGACCTGGTGCGCGAGGAGCGCTTCGACTGCGAGTTCGGGGAAGAAGGCGAGCTGTATGTGTACCGCTCGGCGGCGGCCCTGCAGGCTGACGAGCGCCACCATGCCCAGGTGCTCGATCGCCTGGGTGTGATGGTGGAGCGCTTGAGCGGAGATGACGTGGAAGCTCGCGAGCCCGCACTGAAACCGGGTGTCGCTGGCGGGCTGTTCCATCCGGACGATGCACGCCTGCGGCCGGATCGCTACGCCGCCGAACTTGCCCGCCGCGTGACTGAGCTCGGCGGCAGCATCGAATCGGGTGCACGCATCGACGGCTTTGAGCGGCAGGGCGATCGCATCGGGCAGGTGCGCACGACACGCGGCGTGTTTCATGGCGAGCGTGTCGTGATGGCGCTCGGTGCCTGGTCGCCGCTGACGGCGAGCTCGCTCGGCCTGCGGCTGCCGATGCAGCCGGGCAAGGGTTATTCGATCACTTATTCGCGTCCCGCCATCGCGCCGCGTCACTCGCTGGTGCTGCGCGAAGCCGCCGTCTGCGTCACCACCTGGGACAGCGGCTTCCGGCTGGGCAGCACCATGGAATTTTCCGGCTATGCCGAGGGCCTCAATCGCACGCGCCTTGACGCCTTGCGTCGCGGCGCCGCGCAAGGGCTGCACGTGCCCGAAGGGCCGGAACTGAAGGAGGAATGGTGGGGCTGGCGACCGATGAGCGTGGACGAGGTGCCCATCATCGGCCCCAGCTCGCGCTGGTCCAATCTCACCTTGGCCACGGCGCACGGCATGCTCGGCGTGAGCATGTCGGCGGCCACCGGTGAATTGGTGGCGTCGATGCTGGGCGGCGCTGCGCCAGCGATCGATCCCACGCCGTACGCACCATCGCGCTTTGGTGTGTGATCTTGACGCGGCCTGCTCGCAGACTCGCTTAACTTCATTGGCGCAAACCGGAGAGCGGCATGGCCGAAACGTTTGATCTGATCGTCCTGGGTGGTGGTTCGGGTGGCCTGGCGACGGCATTCCGCGCGGCGCGTCACGGCGCCCGTGTCGCCTTGCTGGAACCCAACGCACTGGGCGGCACCTGCGTCAATGTCGGTTGCGTGCCGAAAAAGGCGCTCTGGTTCGCCGGCCAGCTGGCGCAGGAGCAGCGGCTCGCGGTCGATTACGGCTTTGCGTCCCAGCCCGGCGCGCTGGACTGGGAACATTTCCGCCAGCTGCGCCAGCATTACATCGACGGCATCCGCCATCGATATGCGATGGGCCTGGAAGAAGGCCGCATCCAGGTGTTCACCGAATCCGGGCGGTTCGTGTCCGCCAACACCATAGCCACCTCCTGCGGGGAAGAATTGCGCGCGCCGCAGATCGTGATTGCCACCGGCGGTCGTCCGCATCGGCTGGACATACCGGGCTTCGACCTGGGCATGGTGTCCGATGACATTTTCGCGCTGCGCAGCTTGCCCAAGCGCATCGCCGTGATCGGCGCCGGCTATATCGCCATCGAATTCGCCGGACTGCTCAATGCGCTCGGCAGCGAGGTGACGCTGCATGTGCGCAATCGCATGCTCACCAGCTTCGATGCGGAACTGGTCGATGCGCTGGAGCAGCACATGTGCGATGCGGGCATTCGCATCACCCATCAGGTCAAAGTGACGGGCCTGCATCGCGATGGCGAAAACCTGATGATCGACGATGACGTCAATGGTCCATGCGGCCCGTATGACGCCGTGTTGTGGGCGATTGGCCGCGTACCCAACAGCGACCGGCTGGATCTCGATGCCGCCGGCGTCAACGTCGACGAATGGGGCCATATCGTCACTGACGCCTGGCAGGCCACCAATGTCGAGGGCATCTTCGCCGTCGGTGATGTCACCGAGCGCCCCGAACTCACGCCGGTGGCGGTGGCAGCGGGCAGGCGACTGGCCGATCGGCTGTTCGGTGGCAAACCCGACAGCCGGCTCGACTACGACAATATTCCCAGTGTCGTCTTCGCCGAACCGCCGCTGGCGATCGTGGGGCTTACCGAAGCGCAGGCGCGCGAATTCCACGGTGACAAGGTGCACGTCCACCGTGCGAAATTCACGCCCATGAAATGGGGCGTGGCCGGGCGCAAACATCCGACCCTGATGAAGGTCGTGACCGAAGGCGATGACGAACGCGTGGTGGGCATCCACGTGCTCGGCACGGGCGCCGACGAAATGCTGCAGGGCTTCGCGGTCGCGCTGAAAATGGGCCTGCGCAAGCGGGATCTGGAAGACACCATCGCCATCCATCCGAGTTCGGCCGAAGAACTGGTGTTGATCAACTGATCGAGCCAACGTCGGCTTTCCCCGCGCCACGGTAAACTTCACGCATGACTGCCACTTTCACGCTACATCGCGGCACCGCGCCGCTGCTGATCAGCCTGCCGCACGATGGCAGCCATATTCCCGATGACATCGCCGCGCGCATGCGGCCGGACGCGCAACGCTCGGTCGATACGGATTGGCATGTCGGGCGCCTTTACGAGCCACTGGCCAAGGCGCTGGGTGCGAGCGTGATCCGTCCCGTCGCATCGCGTTATGTGGTCGACCTCAATCGCCCTGCGGACGGGCATGCCTTGTATCCCGGCAAGCGCGAGACCGGTCTGGTCTCCACCATTGGCTTCGATGGCGAGCCGCTTTACCTCGATGGAGCTGAACCGACCGCCGAAGAAATACAACGTCGGGTAAACGTGTACTGGCGTCCGTATCACGACGCGCTGTCGCAAGAACTTGAACGTCTGCGTGCTGCTCACGGCCGCGTGGTGCTGTGGGACGGACATTCCATCCGCAGCCGCGTGCCCATGTTGTTCGAAGGCCAGCTACCCGACTTCAACCTGGGCACGGCCGAGGGCGCGAGCTGCTCGGCGGCCCTGCAGCAACAGCTCAAGGATGTGCTGGAAACCCAGTCCCGCTATAGCTTCGTGGTGAATGGCCGCTTCAAGGGCGGCTATATCACGCGCCATTACGGGCAGCCTGCTACCGGCGTGCAAGCGGTGCAACTGGAGCTGTCGCAGATCAATTACATGGACGAAGACAGCTTCGCGTATGCGGAGGCCGCTGCTGTGCACGTGCAGGAGACCATCGCGCGCCTGCTGGCGCTGTGCGTGGCGTGAGCGCAAAAACATTCGACGCTTGTTAGGGTCTTGCAATGTCAAGACGCGAGCTGCGGAAATCTCGCGCGCATGCCGGAAAAATCCAGTTCCTGGCTGCTGCCAAACGTGCGATGTTTTGCCCGTCGCGATGCACGGATCGGCCATTCCGATCGGCGCGCGGCACGAACATCAGGCTCCTTACGTCGAGGCTCACACACATGCGCAAGTTCGCGATCGCTTCCCTGCTCGTAGCGGGTATGGCTTTCACCGGTTCCCTCCTGGCTCAGGACGCAGCCCCGCAGCCTGCGCCTGCTGCACCCGCTGCCGCCAAGCCTGCATCGGCCACGCCAGCTCCGGCAGCCAGCTCGTCGCACAAGCACAAGAAGAGCAAGGACAACAACGGCCAGCCCAAGCCCAAGGGCAGCAAGTCCGCCAAGCGCACGGCCAAGTCCACGCTGCCGCAGACTGAAGCCAGCCACTGAGGCTGAGAAAAACAAAAGCCCCGGCGCGAGCGCCGGGGCTTTTTTTGTGCAGATGAGAGTGAATTTGCAGAAGTGAGTGAAGAGGAGCGAGGAGTGAGAGCGAGCCTTCTCTCACTGCTCACTCCTCTCCACTTACTCCTTGATTGCAGCTATGCACTTCAGCTCGATGGCAATCGGCGTGGGCAGCGCAGTAATGCCCAGCGTCGTGCGACAAGCGTCGACCCCCGTGAAGTATTCCGCATAGAGCTTGTTGTACGCGGGGAAATCACGCGCCATGTCGGTAAGAAACACCGTCACGTCGACCAGGTCCTCCCAGCGTGCGCCGCTCGCTTCGAGCACAGCGCGCACATTGGCGAACACCTGCCGGCACTGCGCTTCGATGTCGTAATCCACCACCTTGCCGGCAGCGTCGTAGACATTGCCGGGTATCGCATTGCTGCCTGGCGTGCGCGGACCTACGCCGGAAAGGAACAACAAATTGCCCACGCGCCGAGCGTGCGGATAGGCGCCCACGGGCGCCGGAGCCTGATCGGTGCGGACGATGCCGCTCATCGATTGAACTCGGGGATCGTGCCCAGGCGCTGCATGGCGTGCTCGTAGGCAGGCTTGAGCCCTTCTCGCGAACTCACGTGCATGCCCAGGTCGTTCACGTGGCCATCGAACAGGCTGTAGCACCAGGCGTGCACGGAGAGATTCTGTCCGCGCTCCCACGCGTCCATCACCATCGTGGTGTGGCACACGTTGACCACCTGTTCCATCGCGTTGAGTTCGCACAGGCGGGCATTGCGCAGGTTCATCAGGTCGATCGAGGTGAGCAGCTGCTTGTGCTTTTGCGCGACGTCGCCGACATGACGCAGCCAGTTGTCGACCAGGCCCAGGCGGCGGTCGTCGAGCACCGCCTGCACGCCGCCGCAACCGTAATGGCCGACCACCAGGATGTGCTCGACCTTGAGCACGTCGACCGCGAACTGGATCGTGCTCAAGCAATTGAGATCGGTATGCGACACCACGTTGGCGACATTGCGCTGCACGAAGATGTCGCCTGGCGGCAGGTCCACGATCTGCGTGGCCGGCACGCGCGAATCGGAGCAGCCGATCCACAGGTACTTCGGCGCCTGCTGCTGGGCAAGGCGTTCGAAGAAGCGCGGGTCCTGATCGACCATGGCGGCGGACCACTGGCGATTGCTGTCGAGCAGATTCTGCAGGGGACTTTTCACGATGGCGCTCTCTTCAATAACGAATGCAAATGTTCTTGGGCTCGGTGAAGAAGCGCAGCGCTTCGGTGCCGCCCTCGCGACCGAGACCCGATTGTTTGGTGCCGCCAAAGGGCGTGCGCAGATCGCGCAGCAGCCAGCAGTTGGTCCACACGATGCCGAAATCCAGCTGCGCGCCGAAGCGGTGCGCGCGCGACAGATCGCGCGTCCACACCGAGGCGGCCAGGCCGTAACCGGTGCCGTTGGCGATGGCGAGCGCTTCGGCTTCGTCCTCGAACGGGATCAGCGTGACCACGGGCCCGAAAATTTCCTGCTGGTTGGTCGCGGTGCTGTTGCTCAGGCCTTCGATCACCGTCGGCGCGACGAACCAGCCGTCGGCGCAGCGACCGTCCACCGTCACGGCTGCACCGCCGCAGAGTATGCGGCCGCCTTCGTCGCTGGCGGTGGTGATGCAGCCCATCACCTTGTCGAAGTGTTCGCGCGAGACGAGCGCGCCAAGATCGCTGGCGCCGTCGTTCGGATCGCCCACCCGCAGCGCCTGCACGCGGGCGAGGTAGCGCTCGCGGAAGGCGTCGTAGATGGAACGCTGCACCAGCAGACGCGAACCGCACAGACAGATCTCGCCCTGATTGGCGAAGCCCGAGCGCACGATGGTGTCGAGGTTGGCATCGCTCAGGTCGGCGTCTTCAAACACCACGGCGGGATTCTTGCCGCCCAGCTCCAGCGAGACCTTCTTGAATTGCGGCGCGGCCACGGCGGCAATCTGCGCGCCGGTGCGCGTGCTGCCGGTGAAGGACACGGCCTTGACCAAGCGGTGCTCCACCATCGCCTGGCCCACGGTCGGACCGCGGCCCTGCACGATATTGAACACGCCGGGCGCGAAGCCGGCCTCGATGCTCAGCTCACCCAGCAGGGCGGCCGTGCAGGGCGTGATCTCCGAGGGCTTGGCCACGACGGTGTTGCCGGCCGCGAGCGCCGGGGCGATCTTCCAGCTGAACAGATACAGCGGCAGGTTCCACGGACTGATGCAGGCGACCACGCCCAGTGGCTGGCGCAACGTGTAGTTGATTGCGCCGGCTTCCATCGCATGGGACTCGCTGCCCCAGCTGATGATGGCGGCGGCGAAGAAGCGCAGGTTGGAGATCGCGCGGGGAATATCGAGCTTGCGCGCCTGGCTCAGCGGCTTGCCGCTGTCGCGCGATTCCAGCGCGACGAATTGCTCCATGCGCGCTTCGATCAGATCGGCCAGCCGATACATCAGGCTGGCGCGCTGCTCGGCGGGCGTGGCTGCCCAGCCGGGCGCGGCGCGCGTGGCGGCTGCGACGGCTTCGGCAACGTCTTCGGCGGTGGAGTCGGGACAGTGCGCGAAGACCTGGCCGGTGGCCGGTTCGAACACGTCCAGCCAGCGATCATGTCGCGGCGCCTGAAGGCGGCCGTCGATCAGGTTGGCGAGGCGCAAGGTAGGCATCTGCGCAAGCTTAAGGCCTGCGGGCTCCGATTGCACCGGACGGTGGCGTATGCCGTTTTTGAATCACTGTGGGAGCGCACCCTGTGCGAGACGGCTTCGCCGTGTCGCGCACAGGGTGCGCTCCCACAAGGGTCGGTCCCAGATCAACTCAGCGAACGGGTCCGTCCGCCATCCACGGCGATGCTGACGCCATTGACGTACGCCGCCGCCGGCGTGCACAGGAAGGCGATCACGGCGGCGACTTCGGACGCTTCACCGAAACGGCGTGCGGGCACAGTGGCGAGCATGGCCTTGGCCACTTCGTCTTCGCTGTTGCCGCTGCTGCGTACGCGTCCGGCCAGCACCTCATCCAGCCGCGCCGTACGGGTATAGCCCGGCAGCACGTTGTTGACGGTGATGCCGTCTGCGGCCAGCTCGCCTGACAGCGTCTTGGCCCAGCCTGCCACCGCGGCACGCACGGTATTGGACACGCCCAGCCCCATGATCGGTTCCTTCACCGAAGTGGAAATGACATTGACGATGCGGCCATAGCCGCTGGCACGCATGCCCGGCAGCAGCGCCTGCACCAGCGTCTGGCCGGCCAGCAGATGCTGGCGGAAGGCGTGCTCGAACGCCTCGGCGGTCGCGCTATGCGCCGGGCCGCCCGGTGGGCCGCCGGTGTTGTTGATCAGGATTTCCATCGGCTGCGCCGCCACGATATCCGCCAGCGCGTCGCGCAATGCATCGGTCTGCGTCATATCGACCGCAAACCAGCGGTGCTGCTGGCCGTGCTTGCGCGGCAGTGCATCCGTCGCGGCCTTCAGCGCATCCGCCGAGCGCGCGAGCAGGGTGACGCTGGCGCCCAGCTCGGCCAGCTCCACGGCGCTGGCGCGACCGATGCCCTGCGAGGCGCCGCACACGAGCGCGTGTCGTCCACTCAAATCCAGCTGCATGGAATGCTCCTTTGAGGAGTGACGGTTAGCGCGCGGTCCATTGCACGGCGAGGGCGGCGAACCAGCACAGCCATGCGGCCCACAGACTGTAGCGCCAGACCAGGCGCCAGCGCGTGACGCTGTTGTCTTCCAGTGCGGGCAGCACCGGCGAGCGCAGCGCAAGCTGCAGGCGCAGCCACGTGCGCACGGCATTGGTGGGCTGGCCGTCGGCTTCGGCGATGATCTTCCACTCGTTCGGATGCCGGCGGCGCAGCAGCGAGGCGATGAGGTACTGCGAGCCGAAATGCAGCAGGAAACAGATGACGCCGGCCGAAAGCAGTGAGAGATAAAGCGGAAGCATGCCGAGTCCGTGGTGGGTGATGGTGGGGCGACCCGAACTCAGCCGTTGGTCGAGTTATTGGTGGCCGACGTAGCGTCGTTGTTGCTGGAGCCGTTCGACGTCGCGGGAGCCTTCGGTGCCTCGGACTTCTTGCTGTCGTTGCCGATGCCCGGCAGCGGCAGTGCCTCGCGCAACGTGCTCAGCACGCCGTTGCCTTGTTCGGGCTTGGCGCAGATCGCGTTGTTGACGGCGTCCTGGTAGGTCTTGTCCATCATGCCGATCCACACGGTGCCGTCCGGCCCGTGCGGCACCTTGAAGGTGCCGGCCGCGGCCATTTTTACCGGTGCCTCCGCCGAGAATGCTGCCGGCGACTGCTCCCAGTAAGTGCTGCTCGATTGCTGCTTGGCCGAGCTGTACAGCACCAGGTAGCGCGCACGCTTGTCGGTGATGTCCACGCTGCCGAACGCGCCGGTGGTGGCATCGGTCCAGCCCATGTGTTCGCACAGGCTCACGTCCTTGCTGTCGATCGGCTGGAACGCGTCGTCCAGCACTACCAGGGTCGGCGCGAACAGATAGCTGGCGCGCAGCCAGCGGCCGTTCAATTCCGATTTCACCGCCACGCGGTACGGCAGCTGCGATTCGCGCGGCAGGCTGAAGCTCAGGAAGTAACTGCGGTCGCCGTTGAGGTTGGCCACCATGCTGCCCGGTCCCAGCGCGAACTTCTTCGGCTGCCAGGGCAGGGCGTCCTGGTAGGAGAAATCGGCAAAGGTGGTGCAGCAGGGGGTGGCCTGCTGCAGGGCCTGCTTCGCCTGATCCAGGCTGCCGTTGCCGCTCTCCGGTGGACGCAGATTCGGCGGCACCAGCGCTTTCACGCTATGGCAGCCGCTCGCCAGCACGGTGAGCGCGAACAGGGCGGTGGCAGTGATCAGTCGATAACGCATGAGGGATCTCAAAATTCGGCTGTACCCGCCGCACGCGGGAAGGGAATGGCATCGCGGATATTGGACAGGCCGCACACATAGACCAGCAGGCGCTCGAAGCCCAGGCCGAAGCCGGCGTGCGGCACCGTGCCATAGCGGCGCAGGTCACGGTACCAGCCGTAGGTGGCCGGATCGAGTCCGAACTGGGTCATGCGGCGGTCGAGGTAATCCAGGCGCTCTTCGCGCTGCGCACCGCCGATGATCTCGCCGATGCCCGGAGCAAGCACGTCCATCGCGGCGACAGTTTTGCCGTCGTCGTTGAGGCGCATGTAGAACGCCTTGATCTGCTCGGGGTAGTTCATCACCACCACCGGGCGGCCGACGTGCTTCTCGGCGAGATAGCGCTCGTGCTCGGTCTGCAGGTCGATGCCCCAGGCAACCGGGAATTCGAACTTCTGCCCGGACTTCTTGAGGATCTCCACCGCCTCGGTGTAATCGATGCGCTCGAACGGTTCGGCAATAAAGGCTTCCAGACGGCTGATCGCATCGGGCTGCACGCGCTCGGCGAAGAACGCCATGTCGTCCTGGCGCTCATCCAGCACCGCCTTGAAGATCGCCTTGAGGAAGCCCTCGGCGCAGTCGGCATTCGCGTTGAGATCGGCGAAGGCGATTTCCGGCTCCACCATCCAGAACTCGGCCAGATGGCGCGGCGTGTTGGAGTTCTCGGCGCGGAAGGTCGGGCCGAAGGTGTACACCTTGCTCATCGCCAGGCAGTAAGCCTCCACGTTGAGCTGGCCGGACACGGTCAGGAACGCTTCGCGGCCGAAGAAATCCTTGCGGAAATCGATCTTGCCGTCCGGCGTGCGCGGCAGGTTGGCCAGGTCCAGCGTGGACAGGCGGAACATGTCGCCGGCGCCTTCCGCATCGGACGTGGTGATGATCGGCGTATTGATCCAGAAGAAGCCCTGCTCGGTGAGCCAGCGATGGATCGCCGTCATCATCGTGTGGCGCACGCGGGTCACGGCGCCGAACAGGTTGGTGCGCGGGCGCAGGTGGGCCACTTCGCGCAGGAATTCCATCGAGTGCTGCTTGGGCTGGATCGGATAGGTTTCCGGATCGTCGACGAAGCCGGTGACGGTGACGCCCGTCGCCTGGATCTCGAAGCTTTGGCCCTTGCCCTGCGAAGCGACCAGCGTGCCGGTGACGATCACGCCCGCGCCGGCGGTGAGGTGCTTCACCTCGCTCTCGTAGTTGGACACCTCGCTGGTGACCACGGCCTGGATGGGGTCGAAGCAGGAGCCGTCGCTCACATTGACGAACGACAGGCCCGCCTTGGAGTCGCGCCGGGTGCGGACCCAGCCGCGCACGGTCACGGTGCTGCCGGCATCGATGCTGCCGGAGAGAGCCTGCTTCACGCTCGATAGAATCGGGCTAACCGCCGTCATTGGATTGAAACTCCTGCTGGGTGCCGGCATATCGGCACGTAAGACGAACCTTGCATGATAATCTACAGGCCGTTCAGGTTCGACCCTTCACGTCTGATTTCGGACAATCTCTCCTTCCGGTAGTTGCAACGCCCATGACCATCACCATCACGCCCGCCGCCAGCGAACGCATGCGCTCCTTCCTTGCCGGCACGCCCCATGCCGCGGGTGTGCGCTTTGGCGTGAAGAAGACCGGCTGCTCCGGTTTCGGCTATGTGGTGGACCTGGCCCAGGTGGTGGGCGAGGGCGATGAGACGGTGGAAGTGGATGGCGTGAAGCTGATCGTCGACGGCAAGAGCATGCCCCTGATCGACGGCACTGTGATCGACTTCCAGCGCCAGGGTCTCAACGCCAGCTTCGTCTTCCACAACCCCAACGCCACCGGCGAATGCGGTTGCGGCGAGAGTTTCACCGTCGGCTGAGACCCGGTGCACGGGGGCGGATTGTCATCCGCTTGCCCCAAATCCCTGAAATCCCTTACACTTCCGCTTCTGTCCAAGCCGCCAAGGCATGGATGGAACCTTGCCTCACCGCATAGTGCGGGAGGCTGCCAGGCCTGAAAGGGCCGCATCCACAAGGAGTTACCACACGATGTCCCTGCGACATTACGAAGTCGTGTTTCTGGTCCACCCTGACCAGAGCGAACAGGTTCCGGCCATGATCGAGCGCTACAAGGCGCTGATCGAGACCGACGGCGGCAAGATCCACCGCCTGGAAGACTGGGGCCGCCGCCAGCTGGCGTATCCCATCGTGAACCTGGCCAAGGCTCACTACGTCATGCTCAACATTGAAGTGAGCCAGAACGCGCTGAACGAGCTCGAGTCGGGCTTCCGCTTCAACGACGCCGTGCTGCGCCACCTGGTGGTTCGCCGTGACGAAGCCGATACCGAGCAGTCCTTCATCCTGAAGTCCAAGGAAAAGGATGACGCCAAGTCCTCGCGTCGCCGCGATGACGACAGCGATGGTGATGAGCGTCCGGCACGCCGTGACCGCGAAGACCGCGACAACGATCGCGACAGCGACGACTGATCAGGAGCACAGACATGTCCAAGTTCTTCCGCCGCCGCAAGTTCTGCCGCTTCACGGCCGAAAAAGTCAAAGAGATCGATTACAAGGATCTCAACACCCTGCGCCAGTACGTGACCGAGAACGGCAAGATCGTTCCGTCGCGCATCACCGGCACCAAGGCTCGCTACCAGCGTCAGCTGGCGACCGCGATCAAGCGCGCTCGCTTCCTGGCCCTGCTGCCGTACACGGATAACCACGACGTCTAAGTCGTGCTTTGCTTCCTCTCCCCTCCGGGGAGAGGGAGCAAAAGAAGACCTTCGGACAACCGTCCAGGCTGCGCCGGGCCACACCGGTGCTAACGAAAAGGAATACCCATGGAACTGATTCTTCTCGAAAAAGTCCGCAACCTCGGCAACCTTGGCGACAAGGTCAATGTGAAGCCGGGTTATGGCCGTAACTACCTGCTGCCGCAGGGCAAGGCCGTGCCGGTCACCGCCGCCAACCTCGAAGCCTTCGAGAAGCGCCGCGCCGAGTACGAAGCCAAGGCTGCCTCGCAGCTGTCCGGCGCCGAAGGCCGCAAGGCCAAGCTGGAAGGCGTGTCGGTGACCATCGCCGCCAACGCCAGCCCGGAAGGCAAGCTGTACGGCTCGGTCGGTCCGCGCGAAATCTCCGAAGCTCTCGAGGCTGCCGGTCATGACGTGCACAAGGGCGAAGTGATCCAGGGCGAAGGCCCGATCCGCCACACCGGCGAGTTCGAGGTCGTGATCGCTCTGCACGCCGACGTGCAGACCCAGATCAAGGTGATCGTGGTCGGCGAAAAGTAAGCCGCCCCATCGCCAGCAAGTCCCAGACGGGCGCCTCCGGGCGCCCGTCTGCTTTTTGGGGTTCGCAGGCGGTTTATCCACAACGAACCACAGCTTATCCACAGGGTTATTGTCTCGTCGCCTGCGATGGCGCCGCGTATGCTCTGTATCCAGCACGCCGCCGGCAATGCAGCCATCCGCTGCGAGGAATCTCGATGTCCTTCGTTTCCGATCGTTCCGACCGCCCCGAGCGCCGCGGTCGTTCCGAGCGCAAACCTTTGTCCAACATCGATGCACTGCGTGTACCGCCGAACTCGATCGACGCGGAACAAGCGGTGCTGGGCGGCCTCATGCTGTCGCCCGATTCGCTGGACAAGGTGGCCGACCGCCTCGCCGAGCAGGATTTCTACCGCAAGGACCACCGCCTGATCTGGCGCGCCATCACCGAGCTGGCGGGCAAGGGCATGCCGTGCGATGCGGTGACGCTGGGCGACTGGTTCGAGGCTAATGGCCTGGCCGACATGGTCGGCGGCGCGGCGTATCTGATCGAACTGGCGAACACCACGCCGAGTGCGGCGAACATTGCCGCCTACGCGGAAATCGTGCGCGAGAAGTCGGTGCTGCGCCAGCTGATCGACGCCGGCACCGGCATCACCGAGGACGGCTACCAGCCCGATGGCATGGGCGTGCAGGAGGTGCTGGAGCGCGCCGAGCAGGCCGTGTTCAAGATCGCCGAGTCCGGTGCGCGCGGCAAGAAAGACACCGTGTCGATGCGCGAGGCGGTGAAGGATGCGTTCCGCATCCTCTCCGAGCGCTTCGAGAACAAGGGCCAGCTCACCGGCATCTCCACCGGTTTTTCCGA
>NZ_JPLA01000049.1 GCF_001010355.1 Dyella japonica DSM 16301
CCCGGAGGGGAGAGGGAGTAGACGCTCGCTAGATCGGACTCATGAAACCCAAACCCAACGCCCTTATCTGGCTTCTGCTCTCCGCCGTCGTCATCGTGCTCGATCAGCTGAGCAAGTGGTGGGCGCTTGCGGCCCTGCAGCCGGCGGGCACGCCGCATCCGGTGATTCCCGGTTTCCTCAACTGGACGCTGGCCTTCAACAGGGGCGCGGCTTTCAGCTTCCTCGCCAATAACGACGGCTGGCAGCGCTGGTTCTTCGTGCTGCTCGCGGTGGTGATCAGCGGCGTGCTGGTGGTGTGGCTGTCGCGCACGCCGCGTGGCGACTGGAAGACGGCAATGCCGCTGGGACTGATCGTGGGCGGCGCGTTGGGCAATCTCATCGACCGCCTGCATGCCTCGCAGGTGACGGACTTTATCCACGTGTATTTCCGCGAGTGGAACTATCCGGTATTCAATCTCGCCGACTGTGGGATCACCGTGGGTGCGGTGATGCTGGTGGTTTTTGGCTTGTTCCAGGGCAAGACCAAGGCCTGAACCCACCCTCACGTACGGTCATACCGGCCGTGCGATAATGCCGATCAGTCAGTCTGATAAGTCCGGAGCTTCCGTGGACATCCTGCTCGCCAATCCCCGTGGTTTTTGCGCCGGTGTGGATCGCGCCATTGCCATTGTCGAACGCGCGCTCGAATCCTATGGCGCCCCCATCTACGTGCGCCACGAAGTGGTGCACAACCGCTACGTGGTGGACAAGCTGCGTGCCGATGGCGCCGTGTTCGTCGAAGAACTGCACGAAGTGCCTGATGGCGCGACGGTCATCTTCAGCGCGCATGGCGTGTCCAAGGCGGTGCGCGAAGAAGCCGACCAGCGTGGCCTGAAGGTGTTCGACGCCACTTGTCCGCTGGTCACCAAGGTGCATATGGAAGTGGCGCGCCTGGGCCGCATCGGCCGCAGCGTCGTGCTGATCGGTCATGGCGGCCACCCGGAAGTCGAAGGCACCATGGGCCAGTGGAATCCGGCCAACACGGGCGAGATCCTGCTGGTGGAATCGGTGGAATGCGTGGCCACGTTGGAGCCGAAGTTCCCGCACGAGCTTTCGTACGTCACGCAGACCACGCTGTCAGTCGACGACACCAAGGCGATCATCGAAGCGCTGCGCGCGAAATTCAGCGACATCGAAGGTCCGCGCAAGGACGACATCTGCTACGCCACGCAAAATCGCCAGGACGCCGTGCGCCGTCTCGCCGCCTCGGTGGATCTGATGCTGGTGGTCGGCTCGGTCAACAGCTCCAATTCCAACCGCCTGCGCGAGCTGGCGGAGAAAGAGGGTGTTCGTTCCTATCTCATCGATGGCGCGGAGCATATCGAGCGCAGCTGGCTCGACGGCGTCACCCACATCGGCCTCACCGCCGGCGCATCGGCACCGGACAAGCTCGTGCGCGACGTGATCGCGCGCCTGCAGTCGTGGGGCGCCGGCAACGTGCGCGAACTCGATGGCGAGCCGGAGACGATCACCTTCGCCCTGCCCAAGGAACTGCGCCTGGTCGGCGGTGTTTCCGCGAGTCTCTGAGCCCCGACATCTTGCGCGGTTCTGCTCCGCTCCGTAGAATTCACGGTTCCTCGCCGGAATAGCTCAGTTGGTAGAGCGGCGCATTCGTAATGCGTAGGTCGTAGGTTCGATTCCTATTTCCGGCACCATATACTCATACGCAGGCGTCTCCCGGAGTCTGTAGTGGCCTTAAACCCCGCGTAACTGCGGGGTTTTTTGCGTATTGGGCAGGCGTTGGAGTGCTTCGGCAGTCGTTTCGGCCGGTGGGAGCGATGACGGAGAGTTCCGGTTGGCGCGCAGGCGGCATGCGGCAGCGTTCCTGCTGTGCTGGCTGGCCCCCGCTGATGCCGCATTACGGGGCCCATCGGGTCGCGGATGCCTCCAGCCGCAGGATCGAAATCCGGCCTAGGGGCGCCGGCTCTGCAGGTTTCACGAGCCAGACCGGCGTGAATCGGTTCCGCCTTTTGGCGGGTGGGAGGCCACGTTGACTTCGGGCGGCCTGACCTTGTGCTAGGTTCCGAGCCCGATCGTCAACGCACGGGATGCTCGCGCCATGAGCTTGCGGACTTCGTTGAAGGGCCTCGCCAAGGCAGTTCCACCCATCGGGAGACTGGTCTCGCATCGTGACCGCCTGCTGGCGGAGCGGGACGACCTCGCGTTCGAGCGCGATCAACTGCACGCCGATCGTGCTCGATGGCAGGCCCAGGCGCAATGCAGCACGGCAGGTGCGGCCGAGATCGCAGCGGCAACTGCCCGTGCCGAGGCTGCCGAATTTGAAGTCTCGCAAGCGATTGGAGAAGTCAACCGCCTGCACGCGGTCGCCGCGGAGCGAGAAGCGCTGATCCTGTCCATGCGCGACCAGCTTGCGATGTTTGGCGAAGGGCCGCCTTATGTGCCCAATGGCCACTATTACTCCCCCATCGCCCCAAAGAGCGAGATCACCCGAGATGACGCCAGGATTTTTCGCGGCGTGCCGGATGCGATCCCCGGGGTTGACCTTCGACTGGAGCAGCAACTGACGCTACTAAAGGAGTTGCGCCAGTACTATGACGATCTGCCTTTCAGCGACCACAAGCAGGAAGGTCTGCGCTACCACTACGTCAATCCGTCCTACAGCTACTCGGACGGCATCTTCCTGAATGCGATGCTGCGACACCTGCGACCGGACAGGGTGATTGAGATTGGGTCGGGCTACACCTCGGCCATGTTCCTGGATACGAACGAACGGTGGCTGGGCAACGGGCTCCAATTGACGTTCATTGAGCCGTACCCGGAGCTGCTCTATTCGCTCTTGAGGGAGGGTGACCGGGATGGTGTCACCGTTTACGCGAGCAGACTGCAGGATGTCGAGCTGAGCGTATTTGACGCGCTGGCGGCAGGCGACATTCTGTTTGTGGACTCGACCCACGTCAGTCGTGTGGGTAGCGACGTCAACTACATTTTTTTTGAGATTCTGCCCCGGCTGAAGTCCGGGGTTTTCATTCATTTCCACGACATATTCTTTCCCTTCGAGTATCCGAAGAGCTGGATTCTCGAAGGGCGAGCGTGGAACGAGATTTACCTGCTGCGAGCATTTCTCCAGTTCAACGCGTGGTTTGACCTGGTGCTGTTCAACACCTTGCTCGAGCATAAATTTCCGCAGTACTTCGAAAGAGAGATGCCGCTATGCCTCAAGAACCCTGGCGGCAGCATCTGGCTCCGGAAGCGATGAGGTTGCGCAAAAGCTGAGCCCTCCCGCTCATGCTGCCGCCATCCGGCAACCGCATCATGAGGGGGGGGGCGCTTCCCTGTCCCCCCGCAATGCAGGCCGCCCTCGTTTGGGCAGGGACTCCTTATCGCAACAAGTTACGCCTGTCCCGAAAAAGCCCTTACATGACCATTGCTGTCTAAGCGCTAATATCTTGATGATTTTATGGGGTTATCTGCAATATTGCGGACCCTGTTCACGGATCCCGGAAGGCGAATGACCGCTTGTCGGCAAGTTCTTACCGTTCATCCCGAAAGAATTTACGATTTGTTTTGTAGGCCCTAGGCTGACCCTTAAGTAGTCAGAAGGGGGGCTGGCCATGTGCATAAGAGCGCCAAGGGGCGTCGATAGCGGTAGCGGGCGTATCCAGGCCGGCTTCACGCTGGTCGAGTTGATGGTGACGCTGGTGGTACTCGTGGTGTTGACCGCGGTCGCCGTGCCGAGTTTTCGCAGCCTCACGCTTTCCAATCGCCTGACCGCTTCGGCCAACGAGATCGTGGGCACCATCCAGGTCGCGCGCATGGAAGCGATCAAGCGCAACGCGCGCACCCAGCTGTGCAGCAACTCCGCCACCAGCAATGCCGCCGACGCGCTGGGCCAGGCCTGCGGGACGTCCTTGGGCGCCGTGGTGGCCACGACGGCGGCGGGTCCCGTGGTGGTGCGCGAGAGTCAGCTCGATCTGACCGGCTCAGTGATTGTGGCCGGAAGCATGACGGCGCTGCGCTTCAACTCACAGGGCATCGCGCACGCCACCAGCAGTTCCGCGCCTTATGAAGGCCAGGTCATCGATATCTGTACGCCGTCGCTCCGTGCCGAGAATCATCGCGTGATTCAAATGGTGGCCGGTTCAGTCGTGCAGGCCGTCACGACGACTTCGACAGAGTGCTCCACATGACGACGCATCGCTTTCATACCGGCCGTTCCCGCCGCCGCACCCATGGCTTTGGCATCGCCCGCGCACAACGCGGCGTGGGACTCATCGAGGTCCTGGTGGCGGTGTTGTTGCTGTCCATCGCGTTCCTCGGCGTCGCGGCGTTGCAGGCCAAGTCGCTGTCCACCAACAACAGCGCGATGGCACGCAGCATGGCGACGATGGCCAGCTATTCCATCCTCGATGCGATGCGGGCGGATTACGACCTGGCCGCTTCGGGCGGTTACAACACCTCGTCGCCGATCAAGGCCAGCGCTTGCCCCGCAGCCGATACGACGGTCAAGAACGCCCAGTTGAACGACTGGTGCGTGCAGCTGGGCAAGTCGCTGGGCGCGAGTGACTCGACGACGGGCAGCATCGCCTGCACCGGTACACGGGGCGACTGCACGATCACCATCACCTTCGACGACAGCCGTGCCGGGAAGGGTGGGGCGAGCAACCAGACCGTCGTGACCAGGGGCATGCTATGACGTCGCGATTGATCCGTTCCGCGCTGCATCGTCGTGGCGCCGTGCGCGGCTTCACCCTTATCGAGCTGATGGTGGCCATGTTGCTGGGCCTGGTCGTGATGGCCGGCGTGGGCAGCGTGTTTCTTTCCAACCAGCGTGTCTATCGCACCAACCGTGCGCTCAGCGATGTGCAGGACAACTCGCGCGCGGCGTTCGAGTTGCTGGCGCGCGACATCCGCAATGCCGGCCTGACCGCGTGCAGCAACAGTGGCCGCGTGGCCAACGTGCTCAATATCGGCCCGGTCAACGGTGGCACGACCTGGTGGGGCAACTGGAACAATGCTGTCCGCGGCTTTGAAGGCAACGACACCGATGTGGCGGCCGGTACCGGCGATGCCGATCGCATCGCAGGACAGCCTTCGCTGCAATTGCTCGGTGGCGACGATACGAGCTACAGCGTGGCGTCGCACGATACCGGCACGGCGCAGTTCACCTTGAACGAAGCCAGCACGGATCTGGCGGCAGGCGATGTCTTCATCGTATGCGACTACGACCACGCAGCGATCTTCAAGTCCAACAGCTACAGCGCCACCTCCAAGACTATCGGCCACGCCACCACGGGCGGGAACTGCTCGACGGGCCTGGGCTTTCCTACCTCGTGCGGTTCGGCCAACTTCTACACGTTTGGCGCCAACGCCTATGTCACGCGCCTGAATGTGTCGGACTGGTACGTCGGCAAGAATCCGGCGGGCACCCGCTCGCTGTATCGACTGGGTCGTGCCGGCGGCACGCCGACGCGCCAGGAAATGGTGCGTGGCGTCTCCGACATGCAGCTGAGCTATCACCAGAGCGACCTGGCGGGCAAGCCGTTCGTCAAGGCCACCGACGTCACCAACTGGAGCAACGTGAACGCCGTTCGAGCCACGCTGACCATGCAGAGCGAGGACAGCCGCGCGAGTACGAGCAATACCTCGCTGGTACGCAGCTTCACCGTGACCACCACTGTGCGCAATCGGGTGCTGTGAGATGAATGCCATGATTCCTCAAGCCGTATTTTCCCGGGACATCCATTCGAACCCGCGCATGCGTGTCATGCGGCCATCGCCCTCGCGCCAGCGCGGTGTCGTGCTGGTCGTGGCCTTGCTGCTGCTGGTGGTGGTGACCCTGGTCGGCTTTGCCGCCGTGCGCGGCACCATCATGCAGCAGAAGATGGCCGCCAATCATTACGACCGGCAGATCGCGTTCCAGAGCGCGGAGGCCGCGCTGCGTGCCGCCAAGCTGCGGATTGTGGCCAATCCGGGCGACATTGCGCGCAACTGCCGCACCGGCACAAGCGTATGCCTATCCAATCCGTTCAACGATCCGAATCTGCCTTCGGGCAGCATCAAAGATGTTGGCCAGGGGACGGCGGACGGCCAGTTCACCAAGGCATCCGTGGCAGCCAGCCAGCCGCAGTACGTGATCGAAAACATGGGCAACTGGGCTGATCCGACTTCCGATACCGGTTTCGATCAAAGCGCCAATTCCTACAACTACGGCAACTCGGGCGGTTCAACCACAGCCGTCTACTACCGCATCACGGCACGCAGCGGCGATCCGGCAGCGGTGGGCGACCGCGCCGTCGTGGTTTTGCAGGCCATCGTCAAGCAACGCTGAGTTTCATCGACGCGGCGCCGGTGGATCGTGCGTCGTTCACCTTCAGGGCGGATCGATATGAACAATCATTCCAGCTTGCGCGCCCGCGCAGGCCGCTTTACGGGCAGGCTGCTGTCGGTCGGCCTCACGGTGCTGGCGCTCGGTGTGCTTTCCACGCCGAGCATGGCGGCGGTGACGGTGGACCAGCAGCCGCTGATCATCCAGAAATCGCTGCCGCCCAACATCGTGCTGATGTTCGACGACTCAGGCTCCATGGCCTGGGACTTCATGCCCGATGCGAAATTCCTGCCCGGTGCGACGACCAACAACAACGTCACGCTGGTGGATCTCGATGCGCTGCGCTATTCGGGCAATAACGGCACCTACTACAACCCCAGCGTGACCTATGCGCCGCCGGTCAAGGCCGATGGCACGAAGTACACCGCGCCCACCGGCATCGACAGCGCCTTTGTCGATGGTTTTCGCAGTCCCACCACCACGGATGTGACGCAGTACGCGTCCGATAGCTTCTGCGATTACAACAACGTCAGTTCGCGCAACTGTACGAGCGGAAACAGTACGTCTTACCACTACTTCAAGTACTACTCGGCGATCACGACCTCGTCGACCAATACAAGCACGTATGCGGCCAATCCCAGATGCACCAGCGGCTCCGATACGCTGGTCAAGGATGGCGGCGCCAACAATGGCATGTGCAAGCACACCAACAGCAAGGGCGTTGTCAGCTACGTAAATCCGAGCACCAGCTGCGACAGTGCGGACACGTATCTGCCGGCCAGCATGATGTGCCAGAAGGTCACCACGGTTACGACCACGACCAATCTGTTCACCTATACGGTGCCGGGAACCAACGGAACCTATACGCGTAAATACATCGGCAAGACTGGCGCCTGCACGGCCGCGAACCTGACCTCGGCCAGCTGTGACGACAGCCCGACGGCGCAGCAGAACGTGGCCAACTGGTTCTCGTATTTCCGCACGCGCATCCTGATGGCCAAGAGCGGCCTGATGAACTCGTTCTCGACGCTCGATACCACCTTCCGCGTGGGCTTCGGTTCGATCGACGGCAACAACGACTCCAAGCTGCCCACCGATCAGACCACCAAGAACAACTTCAATATCGCCAACGTCAAACCCTTCGTCGATCAGAAGAGTGCCTTCTGGACGTGGCTTGAGGGTGAGACGGCAAACAACGGCACGCCATTGCGTACGGCCCTGGATGCGGTCGGTCAGTACTACAAGACCGATCAGCCCTGGGGCGCGATGAACAGCGATCCGGACTTTGACACCGCCAGCGGCAACACCGAGCTGGCCTGCCGCCAGTCCTACACCATCCTCACCACCGATGGTTTCTGGAACGGTGCCGCGGCTCCCACCACCATCGGCGACGCTGACAGCACCGCCAAGACCAACACTGGCGCCAACAATCAGTCGTACACGTTCAGCGCCGCCAAGCCCTACAAGGATGGCGTGTCCAACACGCTGGCCGACGTGGCGATGTATTACTGGGTCAACGACCTGCGCACGAATACGTCCAACGAAGTGCCGGTGAACAACGAGGATCCGGCCTTCTGGCAGCACATGACCACGTTCACCCTGGGCCTGGGCTTTACGCCGACCGGCATCACGCCGGCGGGGACCACCGTCGACCAGGTCTTCAACTGGGCGCGTGGCGGCACAGCCATCAATGGTTTCGCGTGGCCGGCGACCAGCTCCGACAGCATCAACAACATTGCCGACCTGGCCCATGCGGCGGTGAATGGTCATGGCGGCTTTTACTCCGCCACCAGTCCGGAAGCATTCACCAGCGGCCTGAAAGATGCGCTCAAGCGCGCCACGGAGCGCGTCGGTACGGGCGCGAGCCTGGCCGCGAACTCCACGCAGCTGAAGACCGGTACGGTCGCCTATCAGGCCAACTACTACACGGCCAAGTGGAAAGGCGACCTCAAGGCGCTGTCGATCAATGCCAACTCCGGTGCGATTGCCACCAATCCCGATTGGACGGCGACGTCGGCGCTGCCGGCCTATGCCGATCGCAAGGTCTACAGCTACAACGCCTCTGCGGCGTCGCCCAATACGCCGGTGTTCCAGTTCAATGCCGCCAACGTCGGCATGCTCTCTGGCACGCAGCAGCTCGCGCTCGGCGCGACCAGCGCCGAGCAGCAAACCATGATCAGCTACCTGCTGGGCGATACCTCGCAGGAGCAGCGCAATGGCGGCAGCTTGCGCAACCGCGACACGCCCCTGGGTGACATCGTCAACTCGCAGCCGGTGTACGTCGGCGCACCGAATGCGAACCAATTCGTGGGCAAGAGCTTCACCGGTTCCAGCACCTTCGCTGATTACGCCGCGGGCAAGGCCGGCCGGGCCGGTCGCATCCTGGTTGCAGCCAACGACGGCATGCTGCATGCCTTCAATGGCGCGACGGGCGCCGAGGTGTACGCGTATCTGCCCTCGGCGGTGATCACCAGCAACCTCAAGCAGATTGCGAATCCCGCCTACGGCGGCACCGACGTCGCGCATCAGTACTTCAACGATGGCGAATTGACGGTAGCCGACGTGTACTACGGCAGCCCTGGCGCGTGGCATACCGTGGCGGTGGGCACCACCGGTCGCGGTCTGGCCAAGGCGGTCTACGCACTCGATGTCACCGATCCGGCTGTCTTCAAGTTGCTGTGGGAACGTTCGGCAGCCGATGGTCTGAGCAACAGCGGCTATATCGGTCAGATGAACGGCAAGCCGGTGGTCGCGCAAACGGCGAACGGTTCGTGGTCGGTGCTGATCGGCAATGGCTACAACAGCAGCAATGACACGGCGGCGCTGCTGCAGTTCGGCATCACCGATGGCGCGCTGACGGTGCACACCACCACCGATACCGCGACCGGCAACGGTCTGGCGGCTCCCGCGGTGTGGATCGGCAATAGCTCCAACGGCATCAGCACGGTGGCCTATGCGGGCGATGCCAAGGGGCAGGTGTGGAAATTCGGTCTCAACGACGGCACGGCGGCCACGCCCGACAGCATCGGATCGCTGGTGTTCACGGCAACCGATGCAGGTGGTACCGGCCAGCCCATCACCGCGGGCATGTTGATGGGGCGCGATCCGGCCACCAGCAATCTGTGGCTGTTCTTCGGCACGGGTAAATATCTCGCTTCGGCCGATCTCAAGAACAAGGCCACGCAGACCTGGTACGGCCTGATCGTGCAGTCGAGCAACGACACGGTGGTGAGCAACCTGGTGTCGAGTGGTCGAGCGGCGCTCGTGCAGCGACAGATCCTGCTTGAATCGGCAGGTGATGCTGCCGCGACTCCGCCGGTGTCGCCAGGCCGTGCGATCACGGCCAAGCCGAGTACCAGTGACCTGGGCGACAAGTCCGGCTGGTACATGGACCTGACCTCGCCGAGCAAGGGCGCCGAGGGCGAGCGCATCGTCACGCCCAACCAGTTCCAGGGCAGCATGCTGCTTGGTACGACGCGCATCCCGCAGGCCACCGACGCATGCAATCCCTCGGGTCGCGGCTGGATCATGGCGCTCGACCCGTTCAGCGGGACGGCCGCCAGCACCAGCTTCTTCGATCTCAACGGCAACGGTGCGATCAACGACGCCGACGGGGTGAAGTCGGGCAACAACACGCTCACCAATAGCGGCATCGGTTTCAACTCGTTGCCGAACAACCCGATCTTCGTCGGTGGCGTGATGCTGGTCAGCTTCGACAACGGCTCGAACGGGAGCGTCTATACCGCTGGTTCGGCGGGAGCGTTCACCCGCGTGTCCTGGCGCGAACTGGTCAACCCCTGAGCGACCTTCCATGCGAATGAGGAAAACCCATCCCATGTCCCAGCAACGCCATGCCCGTGGCAGGCTCGCACACCATCACTTTGAACGGGGCTTCACCCTGGTCGAGATGATCGTGGTGGTGGCGATCATCGCCATACTCGCGGCTATCGCCATGCCCTCGTATTTCAAGCATGTGGCGAAGACCAACCGCATCGCCGCGCAGGGCTGCCTGTCCGAGTACGCCAATTACATGGAGCGCTACTACACCAGCAATCTGCGTTACGACCAGACGCCCGCCGGTGTGGCCAATGCCGATCCGCATCTGGACTGCCAAGCGCAAATCGCCCGCAATTACACCCTCGCACCGGCCAGCGGATCGACATCGTTCACCGTCACGGCGACACCCACCACGGTGCAGCTCAATCGCGATGGGATGTGCGGCACACTGACACTCAACCATCGCGGTGCGCGCACGGCCAGCGGCAGCGGTGGCGTGGCCGGCTGCTGGTAAGCGGGTCTGGATGGAACAAGGCCGCCGCAAGGCGGCCTTGCTTTATGTGGCCGACGTGTCCGTGCTCGACCAGCGCAGGTGCAAACCGGAGTGTCGATGCACCGGCTGCTCCACCGCCTGGCGAACGATGGCGGCGGGCGCCAGCAGGCTGAACCAGCGGCGTGCGCGCGTGATGCCGGTATAGAGCAGCTCGCGCGTCAGCACGGCACTCGCTTCGGCCGGAAGCACCAGTGCCGCATGCTCGAACTCCGAGCCCTGCGACTTGTGCACCGTCATGGCATAGACGGTTTCGCGTTCGCCCAGGCGCGAAGGCAGCACGAAGCGCAGGCGGGTGCTGCCGTCATCCGTTGCACCGGCCACTTCGAAGGCGACGCGCAGGTGCAGGACGCCGTGTTCGTCGGGAACGCGCAGCGCAATGCCCACGTCGCCATTCATCAGGCCGAGGCTGTAATCGTTGCGCGTTACCAGCACGGGCCGGCCTTCGTACCACTCGTGGCTGCTGTCGATCAGCTGATGCTGGTGCAGCAGCTGGGCAATCTGGCGATTGAGTCCTTCGGTGCCGAAGGGACCATGCCGCAGCGCGCACAACAGCTGGAAGCTGCCGAACGCACGCAGCACGCCACGCGCCCAGGTTTCATAAGCGGCGGCGTCGGCAACGGCCGATGGCCGTTCGCGATGCATCCACTGGATGTAATGACGATAGCCTTGCGGTTGCAGCTCGCCATGCTGTGGCTGGAACTGCGCCTCGCCGCCGTTCAGCACCAGCTCGGCGAGTGAGCGGGCATCGGCCGCCGCGTCGATCCATGCGATATCCGCGTGTCGTGCGGCAAGCAGCGTATGCACGCGCGCGGCATGGCCTTCGTTGACGAGCTGGGCGAGGCTGCCGATGCCGCTGTCCGCGCCGAAACGATGGCTGTGACGCAGCATGGCGACATGCTGGTCGAGCGCACGAGCATCATCGCGCACCCAGTCATCGATGCGGTCGCCGGTGGTCTCGCGCAACCAGTGCGCGGTGGCGGTGCTGTAGTGGCCAAGGTCCGCGCGTCGGCACAGATCGCCGAGGACTGCACCGGCTTCCACCGAGGAAAGTTGGTCCTTGTCGCCAAGCAGGACGAGGCGTGCCTCGTCGGGCAAAGCGGCGAGTACCGCGGACATCATCTCCAGGTCGATCATCGACGCCTCGTCGATCACCAGCACGTCCAGATGAAGCGGATGGCTGCGGTCGTGACGGAAGCGCCGCGTATCCGGGCGTGCCCCCAGCAGCCTATGCAGCGTGTCCACCTGGCTGGGAATGCTGGCGCGCACGTCACTGTCGACGTCCAGCTGCGCGATCTGCGTGCTGATGGATGACTGCAGTCGCGCGGCGGCCTTGCCGGTGGGCGCGGCCAGACGAATGCGCAGCGAGCGGCCGGTGTCCTTGCGATGCAGCGTCTGCAACAGGCCCAGCAGGCGCACCACCGTGGTGGTCTTGCCCGTGCCGGGGCCACCGGTGATCACTGTAAAAGCGCCACGCGCCGCGAGTGCGCAGGCGACACGTTGCCAGTCCGGCACGTCGGTCGCCGCGGCAGGGAACAGGCGAGCCAACTGGCTGGCGAGCAGCGGCGGTGTGTCATGCACGCGGGCGAGCCGTTGCCCGATCGCCTCGGCGACGCGTTGTTCGTGATTCCAATAGCGACGCAGGTAGACGCGGGTGCCGTCGAGCACCAGTGGCGACGCCGATGGCGAGGCATCATCCGATGATGCGATCAAGGCGGAATGGGCTGGCGCGGACGCTGCCGAAGCCAGTTCGGCCAGTACCGTGCGCCACGCCTCCGGCCAGCCGGCGTCATCGGCGAGCGACGCCCAGGCCGACAGATCCAGGCACAGATGACCATCGGCCTGTTGTCGGCTGACCAGCGCGCCGAGCAGCGGCAGAGCCGCGGGCGCCTGCGGGTCCTGCGCAGCGAGAAAGCGCGCAAAGGCCACGTCCAGCGGGCGCAACCAGCCACGCTCGATGGCCAGCTCCATCGCGGGGAGGGTCGCGTCATGCGGCATGGGCATGCTCCCCGCTGGCGAACAGGCGATCCAGGTCATCGATCAAGGCCTTGGGCAGGCGTTCCACATGCACACCGTGCCCGGCGCCATCCACGCCGCGCAAATACAGATAAGCCACGCCGCCCATATGGCGCTCGTAGTCGTAATCGGGCAGCCGCGCGCGCAGCTGTCGATGCAGGGCCAGCGTATACAAGGCGTACTGCAGGTCGTAGCGCTCGCGCAGGATCGAGTCGCGCATGGCTTCGGCGGTGTACGCGCTGGCATCGCTGCCGAGCTTGTTGGATTTGTAGTCGATCACGTAGTAACGACCCTGCTGCTCCACCACCAGGTCGATGAAACCCTTGAGCAGGCCGTTGATGCGGTCGGCCAGCAGGGCCAGGCGAGGTCGGCCATCCAGTGTGTGTGCCGTGACCAGGCGATCGAGCGCGAGCGTGTCGACGTGGGTCGCTTCGAACCAGAATTCCAGTTCGGCGTAATGGCTGGTCATCTGCGCAAGCGAAGCTTCGGCGCCATCGGGCAAAGCCAAAGGTGTGCGCAACAGCTGAGCCATCCATGCCGTGAGCATGGGGATATGCGCCTGCCAGCCGCGACGCTGGCAGCGCCGTGCGATTTCCTTTTCCAGCGCCGGAAGATGGTCGGCGGCTTCGGCAAAGCCCTCTTCGGCCGCCCATTCCAGCAGGTCGTGCAGGAACGTGCCGGCTTCCGCGCCGGCATGGAAGGCATGAATGCCTTGTGCTGCGGCGGCCGGCGTCGTTGGCAGGGTGAGCTGTTCGGCGCTGGCTTCGATCAGGATGTCCTGCGATGCGGTCTCGGGTACCGGCGCGCGCGCTTCTTCGGACTCGGCGTATTTCAAGCCGCTATAGCTCGCCACGCGCCAGCGCTCTGCCGGGCGACCCTGGTAGATACGGGCCTCCCATAGCGGCAGCACGTCTTCCTGCATGGCAGGCAGCGGGTGCGTACTGGCGGTGTCGAGCATGCGGATATCCATGCCGCCATCAGCACCTTGTAGCGCCTGCAGACGCGGTATGAGGTCGGCAGGCTCGATCTTCTCGCCACCAGCGAGCACATAACCGAACGCGGCCTGATGCAGCGTCGACGCCTTGCTGTTGCCCGACCGGGTACACGCCACGCCAATCCAGCAGGCGTACTGTGCGCGGGTGAGGGCGACGTAGAGCAGGCGCAGGTCTTCCTGCAGGCGCTCGCGATCGGCCAGCTTCAGTGCATCGTCGCTGGCGCGCAGGTCCATGCGCCGTTCGCCGGCGTCGTCGTGCCAGGTGAAGCTGTCGTCGGCCTTCAGCTCGCGCGCGGAGCAAACGAAAGGCAGCAAGACCAGGGGATATTCCAGGCCCTTGGATTTGTGGATGGTCACCACCTTGATCAGTGCGGCCTCGCTTTCGAGGCGCACGATCTGTTCGTCGGCGGTCTCCGACTGCGGGTCGCTCGCGCTGGCCATCTGTGCCGCGAGAAAACGAATCAAGGCATGTTCGCCATCCAACGTCGCCGCGGCATGCTGCAGCAGTTCCGCCAGATGCAGCAGATTGGTCAGCGCGCGTTCGCCATCGGCAAGCGCGAGCAGGCGCGAGGGCAGGTCGAAGGCATGCAGCAGGCCGTGCAGCATGGCCAATACGCCGTGACGTTGCCAGGTTGCGTGCAACCGACGGAAGCGATCGCCACAGGCTTCCCAGTGCTGCTCGTCCAGATTGAGGCGATCGAGTTCCTCGTCGCTTTGGCCTAGCGTGGGTGTCGCGAGTGCGGCACGCATGGCGCGATCCAAGCCCGGTTCCGCACAGGCACGCAGCCAGCGCAGCAGATCGGCTGCTTCAGGCGACGCATAAACGGAATCACGGTCGGATAGATAGACGCTCTTGAGTCCGCGCCGCTGCATTTCTTCGCGCACCTTTGCTGCTTCAGTGCCGCGGCGAACAAGGATGGCGATATCGCCCGGCCGCAGTGGCCGGAAGCGGCCATCGACATGGCGAAAACCGCAACGTCCTTCCTGCGCCGCGGCGAGCAAGTCCACCAGATAACTCGCGGCGTGACGCGCCATCAGGTCGGTATAGGCCGAGCCGCTGAGGGCATCGTCGCCTCGCTGCACCGCCAGTTGCATCGGCGGCAACGGCCGCTCGTCCAGCATCAGGCTCTCGCTGCGACCGCGAGCACCCACCGGGAGAAACGGCAAGGCATCGCGGCCACGGCCGAAGGCGAACGCGCCGTCTTCGTGACCGTCGGCGAACTCGAACACGCGGTTCACCGCATGGACCAGCGGTTCGGTCGAGCGGTAATTGGTGCCCAGTGTCCACATCGGTTGCTGGGCGCTGCTGCGCGCACGCAAGTAAGTGTGGATGTCCGCACCACGGAAACCGTAGATGGCCTGCTTGGGATCGCCGATCAGCAGCAGCCCGGTGGTGTCGCGGCGCGCGTACACGCGATGGAAGATGCGCCACTGCAGCGGGTCGGTATCCTGGAACTCGTCGATCAGCGCCATCGGATACTGCGCGGCGATGGTGTCTGCCAGACGCTTGCCGGTATGGCCATGCAGTGCGCCGTCGAGGCGCTTGAGCATGTCGTCGAAGCCCAGCTGCGCGCGGCGCTGCTTGGTTTCCTCCAGCTTGGCCGCGACCCAGCGCGTGGCGTGGGCCAGCACCGGGGCGCGCCATGGCGCCACCAGGCCCAGCTGCTCCACGCAGGCTTCGATGGCATCGAAGGCGGCGTGGCGCAGCGCCTCGGCGTTCTTGTTCTTTGCCGCGACCAGGGCGGACTGCGTGTAGCGCGGCAGGGTGGCCGAGGCATCGGCACCGCCGCTCGCCCAGGAGCGCAACAGGGCGAGTTCGTCGAGCACTTTCTCGCGGCGCATCTTGTTGCCATTCAATGCGCCGGCATCGAGTGCGCGTGCGAACATGGCCTCGATCATCTCCACGGATTCAAGCCAGAATTCGCGCGCACGCGACTCGGCGGCGACCACCGTGCTTGCATGCTGGCGGAAGTCGTCGAGCACATGCGCAGGATCAGGCAAAGGTTTGCCATCCAGACGCAGGCTCTCAGGCGGCTGGCGCAGCAGCGGACGCAGATCGGCCTGCAGATCGGCCGGGGCTTTCCACCAACGCGACACCAGCGCGGCGCCGGCACGATCCAGTGGAAAGAAGTGGCAACGCCAATAGTCGCGCACGATGTCGGCGAGCAGCGCGCTTTCGTCGGTGTCCGTGTCCTGCTCGAAGGCATGGCCGCTGTCGAAGGCGTGCTGGCCCAGCATGCGCTGGCACCATGCGTGGATGGTGTGGATGGCCGATTCGTCCATCCATTGCGCTGCCAGGTCGAGCTGGCGCGCGGCACGGGCGCGCTCATCGCCATCGGCATAGACGGCCATCAGGTCGCGCAGGAAGTCGTCGGGTTCGCGGCGTCCGCGAAACGCTTCGGCCGCTTCGCCCAGGCGCTCGCGGATGCGTTCGCGCAGCTCGGCCGTGGCGGCCTTGGTGAAGGTCAGCACGAGGATCTGCGCCGGCAGCAAGGGCTTGCCTTCGGGTGTGCCATGACCGAGCACCAGTCGCAGATACAGCGCGGCGATGGTCCAGGTCTTGCCGGTGCCGGCGCTGGCCTCGATCAGCTGGATGCCATGCAGGGGCAGCTGCAAAGGCTGGAGCGGCGCGGTCGTAGTCATGCTTCCGCTCCGTTGGTGATGGCCGCGATCATCGGCTGATAGAGCGCGAGCCAGTGATGGAAGCCGCCCGCTTCAAGGGCGTCGTAGCGTGGCCAGGCGCGTGCGAGATAAGGGTCTTCCTGCACTTCGCCGACGCCGCCAAATCCGCTGCCTTCGTAGGCAAGCTGGGCGAGCTTGCGCGCCTTTTCAGGGTCGCTGCTGTTCTGCAGCCAGGCGAACGCCGTCTTGCGCGCCACCGGCAACGGCATGCGCATGCCTTCCCGCAGACAGGAGAGCAGGGCGTTGAGGCACATCACCGCATCGCCGGCATCGAGCGGACGGATCAGCAGGGTGGCGTCCACGCCGATGATGCGGGTGTGCACTCGCAGGCCGAGCGCATGCGCCACCACATGGATCACCCAGGCGGCGATGGCCTTGTCGTAACGGATATCGCTTTTCTGCAGCAGCTTGCCAGTCACCAGTTCCAGTCGCGTGTAACCGCCGTGCTCGCCTTGCCGCAGGTCCGACAGCCAGTCTTCGAGACGCACGCCATGCGCCTCGTGCAGTACTTCGATCTTCTCGTCGACCAGCGGCCACTGCGTGCAGGCGGCCAGCCAGCGGGCCGCGAGATCGCCGCTGTCGCGCGTGAGCGCATCGCGCGCCAATTCGCCGAAGCCGCCGGGCGGCAGGCTGCCCTGATCCACCAGTTGCCTGGTGGCGATATCGACGGCGCCACGCACGTCGGAGGCTGCCATGGCGGTGCGCAGCACGCTGGTCATCGCGACGTGGCGCTCCAGCGCATCCAGGCCGAACGGCTCATCGTCCATCGCTTCTTCGTCGCGTACGGCGAAATGCACTTTCAGGCGATGATTGAAGAAGTGGCGAACCGGTCGCGCCACGAAGCCCTGCAACAAGCCGATGCTGATGGCGGCGTCCGGCTGCCAGGGCGCAAGTGCCGTGTTGGTCGCCTCAGCGTGCCCGCGATGGGCCTGGCGCCATTCGCTTGCATAGGTGAACAGGCGTGCATCCGCGTCCGCGCTGAAATAGCGGCGGCTGAAGGGCTGCAGCGGATGGACCGTGGTCATGGCATCGAGCAGATGCTCGCCGGCGTGCACATCGCTGGCATCAGCGCCTTCGCCATGCCAGCCCGCCGCCACGTAGTCGCGCAACTGGCCGACCAGGACGGACGGCGGCAGCACGCTGTTGTCGCGCACATTGCGTCCCACCCAGCTCACATAGAGCGTGTCGCGCGCCGAGGCCAGCGCTTCCAGGAACAGGTAGCGATCGTCCTCGCGCCGCGAACGGTCGCCGGGGCGCGCATGGCCGGGCTGGGCCATCAGGTCGAAATCGGCGGGCGCCTGGCGTCGCGGATAGTCGCCGTCGTTCATGCCCAGCAGGCACACCACGCGGAACGGAATCGCGCGCATCGGCATCAGCGTGCAGAAGCTCACCGCGCCGCCCATGAAACGCTGCGAGAGGCGGCTTTCGTCCATCGAGGCCAGCCAATGCTCGCGCACGATGTTCAAGGGCAGCGGGAGATTGAAGTGGGCGTCCTCGCAGGCCTGCCGCCATTCGTCCAGCGCATCGTTCAAACGCGTGAGCCGATCGCTGTCGGACGGATCGTCCGCATCGAAGAAATCGATCAGCAACTGCTGCAGGCGCTGGTGCCACTGGTCCGGCGTCGCCGGTTCGCGCATGCGCGCCCAGCAGCGTTCGAGCTGATCGAGCAGTAGCGTCAGCGGACCGATCAGCGCGGCATCGAGGCCGCCCACTTCGCCGTACGGGGCGATGCCGTGCCATGTATCACCTTCACCGACGGCATAGCCGAGCAGCATGCGGCGCAGGCCGAAGCGCCAGGTGTTCTGCTCCACGCCGGGGAGTTCGAGACTTTGCTTCTGTTCGCGATCCAGGCCCCAGCGGATGCCGGCGCCTTCGATCCAGCGGCGCAGCGTGGGGATGCCGTTGTCGTCGATGTCGAAGCGTGCGCGCAGTGCGGGCACGTCGAGCAGGTCCAGCAGATCGCTGACGGCAAAGCGCGATTCGGGCAGGGACAACAAGTGTTCCAACGCCACCATCAAAGGCACCGCGCCACGCGATGGCTGGTCGGCCACGGAAAACGGCAGATAGCGAGCATCGTCAGGCGGCAGGCGGCCGAACACGGCCTGCACGTGCGGCGCATAGGTCTGGATATCCGGCACCATCACGATCACGTCGCGCGGCGACAGCGGCTGGCCGCGTCGGGCCGCGTCTTCGAACATCGCCAGCAACTGGTCGTGCAGGATCTCCACTTCGCGCTGCGGGTTGTGTGCGATGTGGAAGCGCAGCGACATGTCCTCATGCCGCCATGGCTTGCGTTGCGCCGCATCGGCCGGCAGCGGTTCGAGATCCAGGATGGCCTGCTGCATCTGGCGCAACAGCGTGTTGCCGTCGGTATCGAAGAACAGGTCGATACTGCGGTTCCACGCGGCGAACTGGTTGCGGTAACCCTCGGGGCGATCGAACGCATCCAGCAGGCGGATGTAGTCGCGTCCTTGCCGCCCCCAGGCCGCCAGCAGCGGATTGACGTGCAGGTGCAGGTCCTCGAAGCGCGGTTCGTCCGGCAGGCCGGGCTTGAGGCCGTGGCGACGCTGGCTGGCCTTGAGCAGCTCGCGATCCTCGATGATGTCGGCCCAGTAGTGTCGGCACGGATTGGCCACCAGCAGCATCACCTGGCAATGGCGCGACAGCGCGGTAAGCGCTTCCAGCGTCTGCTGTGGCAGCGAGGAAATGCCGAACACCACGATGCGTCGCGGCAGCGTGGCCGGGCGTGTGGTCATGCCGGCGATGCGTTCGATAAAGGCTTGGTGCACGGCGGCGCGATGGTTGTGGCGCTCCTCGCCCACATCGTCGAGCAGCAGCTGCCACAGCCGCGCCTGCCAGCGCTGGTCGGCGGGCAGCGGCGTGTGCTTGCCGCGCAGCTCGTCGCGCAGTTCGTAGCGGCCGTGTTCCCAGTCGGCCAGCCAGTCCGCGCGATAGACCTGGTACTGGTCGAACAGGTCGGCCACGCGCTCGGCCAGCTGGTAGCGCTTGCGTTCGTCGGGGTCGTCGCGAAGAAAATCGCGCAGCGGCGCGAAGTCGGTTTCGTGCAGGTGCGCGGGCAACAGGCGCAGCAGGCGCCAGCTCAGCCGCGATTTGTCGAACGGCGACGTGGTGGCCACCGCATCGCGGCCCAGCACGCTGCGATAGGCGGCCCACAGGAAGCGGCCGGGCAGCTGCACGTCGATGGCGGCGCTGATGCCCAGCCCGCCGGCGTCGGCCGGCCGCGCCAGTGCCCATTTCAGCCACTGCGCGATGCCGTTGCTTTGCACCAGCATCAGCTCGTCTTCCAGCGGGCGCAGCGGCGCGCGCGCCAGCCAGGCGGTCAGCAGATCGCGCAGGTCTTCCATGCGGTTGCCATGGATGACCATCAGGCCCGGCTGGATCGGGCTCTCCAAGGGGAGGTCGAGGGTGTGGCTCACATCAGGCAATGGGGCGACTCGCTCATGCATGCATTCTCGCCGAGCCGGCGGGATATGTCCCGCATGATCGTGCCAGGCCGTCGCAGATGGCGAGAAGGGCGTGGCCCGCGGAGGCTGGTTTGCATCGGCGCTCCCGCGCCCGATCGCTGCGCCTTGGCCAGGCATCGGCGCAGTCACTGCTGTGTTGCTGGTGGCACTTCCAATGCGTGCTTCGTCACGCGATACGGACGCCGCAGGTCAGGGCAGCTGAAATGCGATTGGACGCAAGAAAGCGCACGGCGGCGGTCGCCACAATGCGCGCGCCTCGTCGTGATGGTGCGCGGATGTGTGCCTAGGAACATGTGTCTGACATCACGCGACGAGGCACCGCCGTTCGCGTCTTCATGCGCCGCAACACTCCTAAGCGCAAGAAAATACTTCGCTTTCTCGTCATCCCGTCGACGCCCCGCAACGTTACGATGTGCCGCTAGTCGAATCACGCATCACGACCGAGGGCCGCATCATGCAGGGATGGCAAAACAAGATAGGGGCGATGGCGTTGGCCGCGCTGATGGTATCCATGGCGTCGCCGGCGGGTGCGCAGACCAGCGCTGCGACCGCCGCCGATACGGACAAGCCGGCGACCGACGCCGACCTGGCCAACGCGCGCTGCGTGTCCGGCGAGGAGAAGTTCCTGCCCGGCGATTACTACTACTGCCTGGGTTCGCAGAACTTTGGCCTGGGCCACTACGAGAGCTCGCAGCGTTTCTTCACGACGGCGGCCAGCTGGGCCAGCAAGCCGGCGCAATACGTGCTGGGCATCATGGCGCTCAACGGCGATCACCAGCCGGTGAATCGACCGCTGGGACTGGCCTGGCTGGCGCTGGCCTCCGAACGGCCCAATTCCAGCTTCCAGCAGGCGCATGACACGGCCTGGAAAAGTGCGACGGAAGCGGAGCGCAAGCAGGCCGAGCAGGAGCTCGCCAAGCTGCGACCGGTATATGGCGACGCCACCGCCGGACCGCGCGCCGAGCAGCGCTATGCCGACGGCATGGCCAGGCTTACTCGCTTGACCAATCAAGGGGCGAAGTACTGCATGGCGGGCATGAACGATCCGTCCAAGCCCAATGCCGATGCGAGCGCCTGCCCGCCGGTGCAGATGGTGATGAGGATGGTGGACACGGCGGCCGTCAATGTCTTCGATGGCTGGTCCGGCCATGTCACGGTAGGTCCGCTGGAGCAGGCCGCGCCGCCGGCAGCCGCCGGCAAGAACTAGATCGAGCTTGCGGCGGAAGGCGAGGGCGCGTGGCTCAGTTGCGCGCGTCCATCGCCCAGGTGTTGGCGAGGCTGGTGATGTCGGCCAGATTCATCGAGTGCTCCGCGCGCTCCAGCGCGCTGCAGGCCGACTCGGCGGCATAGCGCATCAGATAGGCGAGGTGGGCGCGGTACTGCGAGCCGATGCCGTGCGCGCGGATCATGCCGGCCGCTTCGGCCAGGCATTCCAGATCGCTATAGGCGCGATCCAGGTCGCTGCTGCTGGAACACTGCACGAAAGCCGTCGCGCCGTCGGGATCGCGCGAGCGCAGGCTCACCACGTCTTCCACCAGTCGCGCGGCCTGGCGTGCGGCAAACACCAGCACGTCGGCTGCTGCATGCGACAACTCGCTGTCGGAAACCGCGCGATCGGTCAGCTCCACGAGGCTGCGAGTGACAACAAGCAGTTGGGCCACGGGACGGCCCGCGGCATCGCTATGAGTCATGGTTCCGGTTCCCCTCCGGAGTGGTGATCCGGGCATTGTCCACGGTGTCGTGACATTTGTGTACATAAGCGAGGTAGGAATTTGTGACGCTTGACACAGTCGGCGCGGCGATTTGCCCACTCGGCGGTCACGCGCCAAGCGCTTCCCTTACGCTATGCCACTGAAAGTATTGGGCTGAGGGACAACCGCCAGGGCGCGACACGGTCTGGCTTCGGGTAAGCGGTCTCGTCCAGGTCGATGGCCAGTTTTGCCGATAGTCCCAACCCATTGGCTATGTCGCCGGGCTGCGCAAGGGTTCTATCCTCAGACAATCCACCCAGTGGGGATGACCTGCGCCGAGCAGGGCGCGCGTGTCGTGGACAGCCATCCGCATGCGGCCCAGGCGGAGTTGGCACGAGGCACCGGGCCATCATCGCCGAGGGACTCTCGCATGAACGGTTTCCGCGTTGTGTTGATCGCTGCGCTTGCGACCTGCATCGCTGCTGCGGCCTTGCCCGTGCAGGCCAAGCAGGACACGCCCGCTGCCAACCAGGCCAAACCCAATCTTGCCGGCCTGCACGACTTCGATTTTCTCGTAGGCAACTGGCGGGGCCATCATCGCAAGCTCAAGGAGAAGCTTGCCGACAGCCACGACTGGGAAGAGTTCGAAGGCACCCTCAGCATGCGGCCGCTGATGGACGGCTACGCCAACGTCGACGACAACGTGTTCAACACGCCCAAGGGCAGCTACCGCGGCGTCGGCCTTCGTTCCTACGATCCCAAGACCGCGCAGTGGGCCATCTGGTGGCTGGATGGACGCGATCCGTTCGGACAACTCGATCCGCCGGTGAAGGGTCATTTCGAACACGGCGTCGGCACGTTCTATGCGACCGACACGCTACGCGGCAAGCCCATCCGCGTGCGCTTCGTGTGGTCCGGCATCACACCGACCACCGCGCACTGGGAACAGGCGTATTCGGCCGACGACGGCAAGACCTGGGAGGTCAACTGGATCATGGATTTCACCCGCGTGCCGTGATGCTAAAGTGCGACGCATCCATCACGACGGCGTCAGCATGAGCAGCCAGCATTTCTATCCCATCGGTACACCCGGACAGGCCTGGGGCGCAGCGGAACGCGCGGCGTGGCTGGCACGGCAGCGCAAACAGCGCAGCTACGCAGATGACGTGGTGAGCGTACTTGAGCGCCTGCGCGGGACGTTTGACGTGACCGGGTACGGGGCGCTGGATTACGGTGTCGAGCACTATCCGTTGCTGGCTGTGCGCAGTCGCGACTGGCGTGAGGATCTGCCCGTGTTGCTGGTCACCGGTGGCGTGCATGGCTACGAGACCAGCGGCGTGCACGGCGCGCTGCAGTTCCTGCAGCAGCATGGTGGGGACTATGCGGGGCGCGCGAATCTGCTGGTGGTGCCTTGCGTGAGTCCCTGGGCGTACGAGCGCATCCATCGCTGGAATCCCGAGGCGCTCGATCCCAATCGCAATTTCCGCAAGCACAGTCCCGCCGGCGAATCGGCGGCGCTGGTCGATCTGCTGGAGCCGCTGCGCGATCGCGTGCTGATGCATATCGACCTGCACGAAACCACCGATTCGGACGAGTCGGAATTCCGGCCGGCGCTGGCGTCGCGCGACGGCAAACCGTTCGAGCCCGGTGAAGTGCCCGACGGGTTCTATCTGGTCGACGACACCGACCAGCCGCAACCCGAATTCCAGCAGTTCGTGATCGAAGCGGTGGCCAAGGTGACGCATATCGCCGACGCCGATGCGCGCGGCGAGATCATCGGGGCGCCGTTGCTGATGCCGGGCGTGATCAAGTTTCCGGTGAAGGAGTGGAGCCTGTGCGCTGGCATCACCAACGCGCGCTATGCGACCACCACCGAGGTCTATCCCGACAGCCCGCGCGCCACGCCGCAGCAATGCAACGATGCGCAGGTCGCCGCCGTGCGTGCAGCCATCGAGTACGCGTTGGATCACCGCGTCGACTGACCCGCCGCCACGCGAACAGCGCGTGGCCCATGCCTGCGCGATCCCATCGTGGCGATCGCGCGAAGTGCCGCTCGTCGCTCGGCTTACGAAGGTCGAGGCGTCATGTCGGACAGTGGCAGCAGGCGCGAGTCTTCAATGGCCGCCGTGCGATGTCCCAGGCCCGACAAATAGGCCTCGTGGGTTGCAAAGGCCAGGAAGGATTCGACGCTGCGTTGTCGTATCAGCATGGCCATGTCCCAGCGCTCGTCGGGTGGCCCGATCAGCAAGGCGCCACCCTGGCCCAGGAACTCGATGCTTCCTCCGGATTGGAGCAAGTAGGGCAGGGTGTGCTCGATGTAGCGCTGGAACGCGGCCGCGCCCGACATCGGTGACGGCGGCGCCAGCTCCGGCGTTGCGGTGTAGTCGGCGACTTCGCGAAAGCGCAGCAGATTGAGCATCACCACCTGGCCTTCCAACTGCCGCATGACGAAGGCGCGGCCGGCGTCTTGGGTAGGTTCCAGGTAGCGGGTGATCTGTTCGGGCGACGTCATGTCGTTGCGTCCTGATAGGAAAGGCGACCATGGGTGTCGCCCATCGAATATACCCGGGTATATTTATTGAGCAATAGTACCCGGGTAGAACGAGCGGCATGATCGGCACTTGCACGATATTTAGATATTTGGCTAAATATCGACATATGAACAGCGTCTTCAAAGCCCTGGCCGATCCCACCCGCCGCAAGGTGCTGGAATTGCTGCGTCAGCGCCCGATGACCGCCGGCGAGCTGTCGGATCATTTCCCGGTGTCGCGACCGACCATGTCGGCGCACTTCGCAGTGCTGCGCGAGGCCGACCTGATCGAGGCCAACAAGATCGGCACCAGCATCACCTACCAGTTGAAGTTGTCGGTACTGGAAGACGCGCTGCTGGGCTTCACCCAGCTGTTCGGCATCGGTGCCGCAGAGCGCACGCCAGCCGGTGCCACTGGCTCGCCAAAACCCACCCGAGAAGGAGCCGACGAATGAGCGACCACTCCCATCTTCAGCGCGCGAAAAAAGAGATCCTCTTCGGCCTCAAGCTCGCCGCCGTGATGATCGCCGGCGCCCTGTTGCTCACCCTGGCCCGCAAGCAAGGGTGGATCGACGCCGAGCAAGTCATGCGCGGCAACAACGTCATCATCGGTCTGGCCCTCGCGGCCTTCTGCAACTTCATGCCCAAGCGGATGACGGGCACGCCAAGAACCATGCACCACGCAACCCTGGCGCAGTCCATCGGGCGCGTCGGTGGCTGGGCGATGACGCTGGCATTCGTCGTGTGGTCCGCCCTGTGGGCGTTCGCACCGCTGGAATTCGCCAGGATCGGCGCGGTGGCTGCCGTCGTCGCTGGTGTCGCGGTGATGATTGGCTATACGGTGTGGAAGTGCGCTGCGGGTGGTGTGTCGAGGAGTGGTTGAGCGAGCGTCGGGTTTCTCCACCGGCGCCTGCCTCCGGCCCGAGCGAGCATTCTTTCCCAGTTCCTGCCGAGTGCGCCCGGGTGTAAGTTGATCGCGGTGTTCGTGCCCGCCCAGGCCCGCACGACGAGCGTTTCATTGATGGATGGGAGGCCCCATGAAACACGCGCTGATCGCCGGTGTCCTGGTCGCAACAAGTCTTTGCGCTTCGGCGCAGACCACCCTGCCTGCCGTCAAAGTCACCGCGCCACCGTATTCATCGCAGTACGGCGGCTATCTGATCTCGGGCGATTTCAAGGTCGATGCGCGCATGCCATCGGTGGTGTTTCCCGCGCAGGCGCTGGTGAAGGACGACATTCTCAGCATCGAGCCCGTCCACCTGCAGGACAACGAATACCTGGTGCTGCAGGAGTGCGCTACGGCGGACTGCCACGAGGCCTCGCTGGTCCGCTATTGGAACGCCGACGACATCGGCGGCAACGACACGAGACATAACCGCTTGTGGATCACGCATGAGAACAAGTACTTCCTCTGGCTGAAGCGTTTGCCGGAAGTATCAGGACAAAGCTGCGGCCAGGGCTGGCTGAAGTTCGACCCCACCACCTCGAAATGCGGCAGCCACTTCACCCGCTTCCAGCAGATCAGTCCACCACTGATGCTGATACCCACCGGCGAGTTGGCGGCCTATCACCAGGATGTTCTGCAGCAAGCCGTGCAGGCCGACCCTCTGCCAGTGGTGAAGCAGACGCATGAGGGTTCCACCTTTGTGGTGACCTTCGACGGCGGCAGCACGGTACGCGTGCGCCGCATGCATGCCGCGCAGGCCAATTAGCGGGTTCGATGGTTGAGTCGCAAACGGCCCAAGAGGAAGGTCTGAGGGTGGGGCTGAGGCGCTATCAGGTATTGGGTTTTGCCGCGCCGTGGCCACTATCGCCCTGCTGATTTTCGCTGTCGCCATCATCGTCACAGGTGCCGCCAGGAGCTCCCTGGCCGACCACGTAATGTGATGACTCGCTTGATGCTGCATGCTGCCGCCGAGCACCTGCCTGGCTCTGGCCTTTGCTTGCCTGGTCTTTCGCTTTCGCGTCGGAATCGCCTTTCACGTTGTGACTGGTCATCGTTGCTCTCCCGAATGCATGGGCATGGCGCCAATTGCTCGCGCATTATCCGTCGGCAATACGAAGCGCGCCGATAAGTTTGGGTGAAGGAATGAAAACCCAGGCCACTATCGTGATCGCACGAAGTGCGCAACCGCATGTCTGGCTGGAGCATGGAAAGCGCGAAACCGCGCACCCAACTCCGGATGCCAATCAACCCCTCGGATGGGCTATTCAGCCCTGCGTAGAACGACTGGCCAGTAGGCGATCAGGTGGCGCAGGAGAAGTATCCCGACGCTACCGAGGTTCGCGTGCTGCGGAAGTCCTCGATGACGGGTGGCACCGGCCCGGTCGCCGCAGACGCGGGGCAATCGGCCACCTGTTTATCAAAATGCGCGATGCCGATTCGCCCCTTTCATGCACTGTGATGAGCTTCTCGTTACGCGAATCCTTGGTGGTACGAGAGTGTTGCTGATCGTAGGCGGGGTGCTGTTTTTGCGTGTCAGTCTCGCGAAAGGGCCGCCCTCTGCGCGAATGAAGGGTCCAGTTTGCGCGGGAACGGCCGATGCCTTGGCTATGATTGACGGATTGACTTCACCACTAGGCGCTCGATGGAAAACCGCAGCTACAGTTCATTGCCGGCCACGGGGAAACGCTCATCGGGCCCCCAGGGGACGCGGCTTTTTTCGACTGAGGAGCTGAGCCGGCTCGCGGGCGAGGCAGGTTTTGCCTCCGATGGCGGCGTCAGCGTCCACCAACCGGTGCTCGAAGGAACCAGCGCAGCGCTCAAGGGGCGTCGCTTCACGTTGCGTGCGGGTCGGCAAACGGTAGGGCGGGGCGGCGAGAACGACATCGTCATCTGCGACCCCAGCGTGTCTTCCACCCATGCGTGGGTGATGAACCAGCAAGGCCATTGCGTGGTGATGAACACGCTCTCCACCAATGGCACCTTCGTCAACAACAAGCGTGTGCACGAAGCCACCATCCGGCATGGTGATCGCGTTCGGTTTGGCCAGTCGGAATTCGTGTTTCTTACGCGGGAGCCTGGCGCGTCCAGGCTTGGTCGCGTCGGATGGTTCGCGCTGGGCGTGGTGGTGCTGGCGGCGTTGGCTGGTGCAGCCTGGTGGTGGTTGAGCGCATGAGTACGGTTGAGCGCATGCGGCCGCGCACGATCGGGCGCTACCGGATTGACGGTGTGCTCGGCGAGGGCGCGATGGCGGTGGTATACGCCGGGTTTGATCCTGGCATCGACCGGCCCGTGGCGATCAAATGCCTGCATCGCAATGTGGCGACTGATCCGAAATTGCTGAGTCGGTTCCAGCTGGAGGCGCGCGCATCCGGCCATCTGGTGCACCCCAATATCGTCACGATCTTCGATACCGGCGAAACGGACGACGGCCGCAAGTACATCGCGATGGAAAGGCTGTCCGGCGAAACGCTGGCAAGCCGCGTCGAGCGAGAAGGTTTGCCGCCCCTGACCGTGATCATCGAGCTGGTGTCGCAAGTGGCATCGGCGCTCGACTATGCGCACGGGCGGCGCGTCATCCATCATGACGTCAAGCCTGAGAACATCATGCTCTCGGAGAATTGGCATTGCGCCAAGCTCACTGACTTCGGCATCGCCGAGCGCCGGCCGGTCAACAGCATCAGGCAAAGCCAGGCCAAGCAGATCGGCGGCACGCCTGCCTTCATGGCGCCGGAGCGCCTGCGTGGCGAGCGTGCCGATGCGCGCAGCGACCTGTTTTCGCTTGGCGTGGTGCTCTACTGGCTGCTCACCGGCACCCTGCCATGGCCGGAAACCGACGATCTGAAGCAACTGATCAGGGACCGGAAACGCCAGCCGCAACCGGCGATGGTGCCCCTGGATCCAGCCGTACCGTCGATGCTGGCAGGCATCGTGAAGACCATGCTCGCGCCGGCGCCTGAGGCGCGTTACCAGAGCGGCGCTGAAATCATCAACGATTTGCGACTGGCGCGCCGGGAGTACGAGCGATCGCACGAGTCGCCGCTGGCCACGCGCATCGTCTCGCTGCGCCTGCGCTGGATCGGCGCCCTCGGCGCCACGCTATGCCTGGTCCTGCTGCTGGGGCTGGCGGTGATCTACGCCAAGCAGCATGCGGCGGTGACGGGCCTGGCCAACGATTTTGGCGGTTCGCTGGGGCGCATGGTCGCCAGCGAGTCGGCCGAGAACCTGTTGCTGGGCGATGACCCCGCCACCCGGGCCCTGGTGCAGGACATCGCGCAAAACCAGCAGATCCAATACCTCGCCATCGCCAATCGCGAGGGCGCTGTCGTGGCGAGCACGCAGGCGCAGGACATGGGCAAGATGCTGCCCAAGCTCGATGCCGAAAAGCAGACGCTGGCCGATGGGGTGGAGCGCTACGTTGGCCGCGTTGATGCGGATTCCCGTGGCGGTGACCTGCTGTTGTTCGACGTGCCCATCCTCTATCAGGCCAAGGCCGTCGGCGAGTTGCGCCTGGGCGTCAGCAAGGCGCCGCTGCTGGTGGCGGAGCGCACGACGTTTTGGGTCATCGTGGCGGTACTCCTCATCACGCTGATGGCGGTGGTCGGCGCTGCCTACTGGCTGTTCCGCCAGCCGCTGGCCTTGCTTGGCATGCTGGGTGATGCCCTGGTGCAGGTTGGCCGCGGCGATTTCAGCCATCGCATCCGGCTGGTTCGTCGCGACGAACTGGGCCGCCTGTTTGTCGCCTTCAACCAGATGAGTAGTGCCCTGGAAGCGCGGCAACGCAAGGAGCCATCGGCACCTGCGCCTATGGCATCCAATCCGGCGAAGCAGCCGACGGTGGTCATGGCGCCGCCGGCGGCCAAAGAGGATCGATAGAGGCCCAACTCTCCGAGCGGCGAGCTGGGGCGTGCGTTACAGCTGCTTGAGGCGATGCTGCAGTTCCACGGCTCTGGCCCGGTAGATCACGGCGCGTTCGTAGCTCGGGTCAATCGCGAGGACGCGGTCCCACAAGGCGATCGCCTGGTCGAGCTTCTGGTCGCGATAGAGCACCACCGCGCGCTCGTGGTACGAGCCGAGCAATTGCTCCCTCAGCGCCTGGTTGCCGGCAGGCTTCAAGTGCGGGTCGATGGTCAGTGCCTGGTCCAGCCGCGTCAACGCCTGGGCGTTCTTGCCCTGCTGCGACAAGGCGACGCTTTCCTGCTGCAGGCGCTGCGCCTTGGCGGCAGGCGACTCGCCTGCCGGTGCCGCATCGGTGCTGGCGACCGCTGCGGTGGGCGCCGTGCCGCGACTGGGCGCAGCGGTTTTGGCCGGTGCCGGTTCCGCAGCCCACGAGGCCCGCAGTGTCGACTGGGGCAAACGAATCGTGTCACCCGCGTGCAGCGAGGATGGATTGGTCGAGCCGTTGTAGCGGGCCAGCAGCAGGAAGAAACTGGAATCCCCCAGGCTGCGGGCGGCCAGGGTGCTGTAGGAGTCACCGGCCACGACGACGTACGAACGCGACTGCTTGCCCAAGGCGGAGTTCGGATCGACGGTGAGCTGCCGCAGCAGGGTTTGGGCAGAGCGGTCCGTCGGGTACTTCGCCAGGTACTGCCGCAATTGCTGCTCGCCTTCGGTGTAGCGGCCGTGCAGAAAGTAGGTGTTGCTGATGGCGCTCAACGATAGTGACTCGTTGTCGTCTGCGGCATCGTGATCATGCGTCGCCGGCGCCGTGCTGCTGGTGCCGCTCGGGGCGTTGCCCGGCTTGGACTTGAGGTTGCTCATCTGGGCGCAGCCGGTGATGGCCAGCAAGGCTATGCAAAGCGTGATGCGCAGCGTGCGCGGAAGCATCGGGTGCATGGTTTCCATCGATCGAGCCAAGGTCATGTTTCGCTGTCCGTGGTTGCGGTCTGCTCGGCGACGCGACGCCCAAATACGACGGTACGCTGCATCGCCGACCCCAGTTTGTTCCAGTGCCGCCGCAGCCAGCCTTCACCGCTGGCGTGCGCAAAAATAAGTGCGACGTTGTCGCCATCCTGGCCGCCACGTTCCACGGCCATGGCCAGGGCTTCCTGCAGGGCCTGGTGCTGATCGCGCCGCTGCGACAGGGAGGCCAGCTCCTCGGTGGTGAGGCGCTCCCAGACGCCATCACTGCAGAGCGCGAAGGTCTGGTCGCCGTCCAGCTCGGCGAAGCCGTGTTCGACCACCGGTGCTTGCGGCCCGCCCAGGCCACGCAGCAGTTTGTGCTGGTCGGGATCGTTGGCCAGCTCGCTCTCGCTCAGTTCTCCACGCTGCAGTTTCAATTGCCCGAGGCTGTGGTCTTCGGTACGTCCGATCAGACGCGTTCCCTGGAAGCGATAAAGCCGGCTGTCGCCAACATGTGCCCACGAAACCCGGCTGCCGCGAATGATCACTGCGACGATGGTGGAATGCGGCTCCGCGCCTGCGAGATTTTCACCACGCTGCTGCAGTTCGGTATGCGCTTGCTGGCAAAGCGTCTCCAGAAACAGCGGTCCAGGCAGGGAGCGCCAGGTACCTTGCTCCCATAGGCGACGGGTCGCCTGGATCACGCCACGGGAAGCCAGTTCGCCTGCGCCGTCGCCGCCCATGCCGTCGGCCAGCACCAGCAACCAGGTGGACGACGAGGGATCGTGCAGGCAGATCAGGTCATCTTCCTGGGTGGATCTTCCGCCCTGGGCGCGGCCACCCGCCGCCCGCGGAATCGCGTGAAAGTCGACCGTTTTGTCCATCGCCCATCCCCCCGACCCCTGAGCGCAGTCCTGCGAGCTGAAACCTTACGGGACTTTCGCTGTTGAAAATTTGCGTTTGGTCCCGTTGCCACAAGCCCAATCGCCACCATCGGCAAACCTTATGCTGCCCGGGGCTGCGTGGCTAATCGGACAGAAGGGGGATCGCAGCTGTTTGCTCGAGTTCTTCCTGGACCTCGGGCATGCCTGCCAGGCGAGCTTGCTGGGAGTGGTCGCTGCGGGCACCCTTATGGGGCCATCTTCGGCTCGCCCAAAGCGGGCGGTCGGCAAGCGAAACGGCAGTCCCCACACCAACCCGTCGCTGGGTGATCTCATGACCAAGAGCAAAGAGCGGCTGGCGCGCTTCTATGCGCTCTCCGACGGCATTTTCGCCGTCATCATCACGGTGATGGTTCTGGCCTTCAAGGCGCCGGACGGGCACGATCTGCGCGCCTTGATCAGCCTGTGGCCCGACCTGGTCAGTTACGCCGTCAGCTACGCCTTCATCGCCGTCGTCTGGTTGAATCATCACGCGACGCTTCGATACGCACAGTACCTGACCGGCACCTTGGCGCTGGCCAACTTCGCCAATCTGTTTGCGATTTCCTTTATTCCCTTTACCACCGCATGGCTGGCCGAAAGCGAGATGGCGAGCTTTCCGCTGACGCTCTATGCCCTGGTGTTTTTCCTGGTGCAGGGCACCTACATGGTGTTGATGCGGGAGAGTTTTTCCCATGCGCCGGACGGCATCGATCCAGGCTCGCGGACATGGCAGTGGCGCCGGGCATGGATCATGTTGGCGGTGTTCCTGGTCGCCGCCTTGGTGACTGTCATGCCGCCCTTATTGCGGCTTGGACTGTTGGCTTCTTTTCTCATCCTGTACTGCCGTCCCGATGCGTTCCAGCGCGCTGACGACAGCGCGCTCTGAACGCATCCGTGGCCCGCAGAGACGACAAAGGCCGCATCAGCGGCCTTTGTTCGTACTGGCTGAGCGCTCCGCGGATCAGGCGGCGGTGGCCTGGGCAAAGTCGGCAACGACGTCGTCGCCGCACACATCACGCCACAGGTGATACATCGCTCCGAACATCACGGCAAATGCCAGCAGGATGAAGGCGAGATAGAGCGGAATAAGCAGCACGAGTGCCAGCCATGCACCGACGAGCTTGCCGATCAGGGTCAGCACAAGGGCCACGATCGCGAAGCCGATGGCCAGGACGATCCAGGCGAGGAACGTGCTCAAGGCAAACACGAGCAAGGGCAGCGCGTTCTTCAGCGCGCCGATCAGGCCGTCGCCGATGGCGCCGAACACGGGGCGTCGGCCCAAGGCGACCTGGCCGAGGCTGATGGAGTAGAAACCCATCATCAACAGGCCAAGCAGCATGAACAGTGCGATCGCGATGCCGAAGCCCTGGGGCAGGGCGGGCGGCGGCAGGTGGCTGGTCTGCGCGGCAATCGCCTGCATGTACCAGGAGATGACGCCGCCTCCCGTCGTCGCGATGATCAATCCAAAGAAGACTAAGTAGACCAACATCATGGCCAGGCCGTAGCCAATCAGGCGCAGCGCCTCGCCGTTTCGATAGGGCTTGAAGATCTCGGTGGCGGCGGCGGGCAGGCCGCGCTCAGCGGCATCGACGAGCTGCAGGTAGCCCGCGTAAAGCGGTACCAGCAGCAGACCAAACAACACCGAAAACACCATGCTCCCGATGAAGGCTGCCGGGCTTAGCGGTGTGCCCGCGCTCATGGCGCGATATTGCAACGGCATGGTGATCAGCGAGGGCAACAGGCAGGCCACCACCAGCAGCGCCGCCCCGCCGAGCAAGGGCTTGGGATGGCGGCGGGCCACGCTGAAGCCGTTCCTGAGCCAGTCGAAGCCGGCTGCCGGACCTTTGGATCGTGTCGTCATGTGTTGTCCCCTGAGGTTGTGCTGCTCGATCGGAATTCATCCCAAGCTCGGATCGGTCACGCGTAGATCGGACTCGTCCTGGTGACGATTTCCTCGTCCGAAAAGCACACGGCCCTTTCCTTGCGCCCCTGCCGCCCGATGCGGGCTGGCCTCTTGCAGATACGACGAAGGCCGCAGCTGCGGCCTTCGGTCGGTGCGACGATGACACACTCTTAGACGATGGTCACCTGGTTGATGTTGTTCTTGGGGTCCAGCCAGAACGCTTCATTGGCGAAGCGTCCGAACACCTCGCGCGGAAGAATGGGCTGGCGCTCGATCGCCTCCACCTTCGGCCGCACGGAATGCAGGCCCGGCATGCCGACGCGTGCGTCGAACTCGTCGGCGTTGTATTGGATATGGTCGAAGTCGTGCTCGAACCAGGGCTCGCCCAGGAACTGGTAGACCGCGCGCGTGGCTGCTGCGGGGTCGGTCACCAGGCTCTCGTAGGTCAGCATCAGCAGATGGTCTTGCGCGTCCTGGCCGTAGAACGCCTCCTTGGTGGCCTGGTAGGCGAAGCCGACCATGCCGCGCGGATCGGTCAGGGCCTCGGTGCGCGAGTACACCGTGGTGTTGGTGTCGAAGCGAAAGACCTTGCTGACGCTGACCGGCTGCCGGCGCACCAGGCGCTCCATGCTGTCCAGCACCCAGGCCAGCTGACGCACGCAGGCAATCACCTTGACGCCGGGGAACAGCACATTGAGCAACTGCATGCGGCTGCACCACAGCCGACTGGTGTCGAATATCACGCCCGCGCTGGCGTCCACCGAATAGAAGTTTTCCACGAGCCCCCGCAACAGCGCGACGCGCTGCTCATCGGAGACATCGAACGAGAAATCGTTCTTGCTGCTCGCTTCGGCAATCACCACGCCCATGATGTCGGCCAGCGGACTGGTCATGCCGGCGCGAAAGCGCGGATTCTGATTGAGGATGGCAGCCAGCAGGGTGGTGCCGGCGCGCGGCAACCCGGAAATGAAATGGAACTTCCGCGGCGGGTTGCTGGCATCTGGCGTGGCTGGCATGCGGGGCTCCTGGCGATCTCTGGTTCGGTCTGCTGGATATTGCCTGATTCAGGGCGCCCGCGCCGTCGATGCGCGCATGCGCATCTCGTAGCCGACTTCGACCATGCGGGCGTCGCCCTTGCCCAGCACGCGCAGCAGCAGCTCCTCGGTGGCGCGCTTGCCCATGTCGCGCACGGGTTGGTGGACGGTGGTCAGCAGGGGCCACACCTGGGTGGCGATGGTGGTGTCGTCGAAGCCGCAGATGGAGATGTCGCCGGGGACCGATACCCCGGCCTCCGCGGCGGCCCAGATCGCACCGACGGCCATGTCATCGTCGGCCGCGAAGATGGCGGTGGGTCGGCGCTTGAGCTTGAGCAGCCGGCGAGCCGCCGCCACGCCGGACTCGAAGGAGAACTGGCCCTGCACCATGTAATCCGGGTTCTCCTCCAGGCCTGCGCGCTTCATGCCGTCGCGATAACCGGCGAGGCGCCAGATACCTGCGCCGTGCTTGGGATCGCCGATGATGTGCGCGATGCGGCGATGGCCCAGGGCGACCAGGTGATCCACCATGGCCGCGGCGGCTTCGCGCTCGCGCAGCATCACGCCGATGCAGCCCTTGGGTTGGCGCGGAGCGATCGAGGCAAACGGCAGGTCGTGCTTGCGCAGATGGTCGAGCAGTTTCGCATGGTCGGTGATGGGCGGCGTCAGGATCAGCCCATCGGGCTGGTGCCGCGAGAGGATGCTCTCGACGCGCTCGACGAAATCCGGCGCGGTCGACACCAGCGGCTGCACCATCATGCTGTATTGCTGGGCCTCGCAGGCTTCGAGCACACCGGCCTGGACTTCCATGATGTAGCTCGGCGACAAGTTGTCGTAGAGCAGGCCGATCATGAAGGAACGGTTGGTCGCCAGGCTGCGCGCAGAAGTGAGCGGCCGGTAGTTGAGTGCAGCGACGGCCGCGAGTACGCGTTCGCGCACCGAGTCGCGCACATTCGGCTCGTTGTTCAGCACGCGCGATACGGTCTTCTTCGACGTGTCCGAGGCGCGGGCGACGTCGTTGATGGTCACACGCGACATGAAAGCCTTTGCGTCTTCAATGAACTGCTCCCTGCGTGATGGCAGCCGGAACGTTTTGAGCGGGAACGTTCCATCCACTCACTTCGACCACCGGTGCAGCAGTTTCCTGCGATGCGTAACGCGCGGTCAGCACGATCGACTCGCCGGGCCAGAGCGTGACGTCATTGTCATTCCAGCGTATCGGCAGCGCAAGATCGCCATGCGCGCCACGCCGGATCGACACGTGCTGGAACAGCGCCACGGCCTTGGACGAAGAGGGCACCGACAACGTAACCGTGGTGACGTTGTCCTTGCCATCGCGCGTGGTGCTGGCGTGCACTTCGCTGGTCGCGGTCGGCAGGGACTGCAAAGCGGTCAGGTCGCCATACTGGGTCAGCGGCGTGAGATACCAGTTCGACTTTGCCCAATCGAGCACATCCGCACGGGTGGACAGCCAGTAGACGTTGCGGCTGACCGGCTTGCCATCGGCAGCGGTTAGCTCGAGCTCGATGAAGTACGTGGGGGACAAGTTGGCGACTGCCGGCAGTGCGGCCAGCTGCTGCGTGTGATTGCCCTTGAGATCGATGCCTTGCAGGTGTTTCTCGTAGCGCACGCTGCCATCCAGATTGCGCACGCGGATATTCGCCTGCAGGCCGTGGGCATCGTCCAGCGTTTGGTTCACCAGCACGATGCCCTTGGTGTCATACGAATACTGGATGTGTACCGGCTCGTTGGCCTTCTTGGCGCCGAAGTACGCGCCGGCGGGATTCATGTAGTAGTCGTACAGATGCCAGTGCAGCGACGGCCACGCATTGTTGAGCATCCAGTAGATGACGCCGGTCGACGGATTGGCGGCATCCATGTGCGCGTTGAATGCTTCGAACTGGGCACGCACGTTGTCGTAGTTGTCGAGCTGGGCCTTGGCGACATAGTCGGCGAGACTCTTGGGCGCGCCGTAACGCTTGGCCAGCGCGTTGTCGAAGGGCGTGAGCACGGCGAACGTCGACCAGTCTGCGGAGGCGTGATATTGCCTCTGCTCGGGATATTTCCACAGCGCTTCCTGCTCCTGCGGCGAGAGCATGCGCTGTACGTCTTCCAGTCGAGGGATATCGGCGCCTGCGCTCACTTCCGAATCGAAACCAAAGGCGCCGCCGAGCTTGTCGGCATACCAATACGACGGTGGTATCCAGTCGTACGGCCCGGCCATCTTCAGGCCGGAAGGTCCGGCATCGGCGGTTCCCTGCGGCACCGCTGCGGAGATGATCGGCAACGACCAATCCGCCGCGCGCAGCGTATCGATGTACATCTTGGCGATGGCCGGCGGCGGGGCATTATCGCTGCCGATCAGGAAGCCAATGACGGAGGGATGGTTGCGCAGCAGGCGTGCTTCGCTGGCCATGGATTCCTGGGCCACTTTCATGTCGGCAGCGGTCCAGGGCGAGCCGCCGGTCTTGGCCGCCGATTCCCACTTGTCGCAACACTCCCAGCCGGCAAGGATCAGGACGCCATGCTGGTCGGCGAGGTCGTAAAAGCGCTGGTTCTCCAGCTTGCCTTCGCTGCGGATGGTGTTGAGGCCGAGATTGAGCACATAGCTGAATTCGGCCTCCATGCGCGCGGGATCGTCGCGCAGGAACATATCCGGCGCCCAGCCGCCGCCACGGATCAGCAGGGGTTGGCCATTGATGAAGAACTGGCGATAGCCCTGCTTGGTCAGGTTGGAACTCACGCTGCGTATGCCGAAGTTTGCCGCCGCGCGGTCGGAGGTCGCGCCATCGACGGCCGCGCTCATCTCCAGCTGGTAGAGCGGATGGTCGCCCATGCCCACGGGCCACCAGATCTTCGGGTGATCCAGCGCGAGGCCAGGTGTAGTGCCGGAGGAGAACGACACGTCCTGCGTCTGTCCCGGGGCGAGATGGATGGTCTGCTGGATGGGAACGCCGGCCACGGTGCCGGTGATCGTCGCGTCATGCGCCGTGGTGTCGAGGTTCTTCGCGCTCACCTTCACCGCCAGCGTGGCGTGCGAAAGATCCGGCGACAATGTCGATTGCACATGGGGAAAGCTCAACGCGACAGGCCCGGTCAGCCCGATATCCACGCCGCGCCAGGGACCCATGTTGTTGTCCGGCGGCGTCGGGTTCCAATCCACCCAGCCGATCGACAGGCTCGTTCTTGGATCGGCCGGATGCACGCGCATGGCCAGCACATTGGCGCCCGCATGCACCCACTGGGTCACGTCGAAGTCGTGCACCGGATAGGCGCCGGCAAGCTCAGCGTGATCGGCGACCTGGTGCCCGTTCACCCACAGGTCGGCGCTCGCGATGATGCCGTTGGTATGCAGCACGGTGTGCTTCTTGCCCAAGTCTTTGGACAGGGTGAACTGGGCGCGGTACCACCAGGGCGTCACAAACAGGTTGCCGCTGGAATCGGGCACCTGCACCGCGCGCAGATTGTCACTGTAGAACACGTCGTTCTTGAACGTGCCGTTTTCCAGCAGTCCGGCCATGACGGTCGCGCGGCCACTCACCGGGTACCACTCCTTGATGGCGTAACCCGTCGTAGAAATCTCAGCGCCGGCTTGCTGCGCCTTCGCGCTGTCCTGCATTTGCCAATGGGTGATGGAGGTGATGGATCCCGCGTCGGCGGCCACCGTGGTGGGTACATAAGCCGATTGGGCGTGCGCCACCGAGGCGGCCGATGCCGCCATCGCGGCCATCATCCACAGCGTGTGCCTGGCTGGAGTTTGCATGGCGTCAAGGTTTCCCAAGATAGGTTTCGCGAATGTCCACCGGCGCGAATGGCCACGATTGATTGAGTTTCGCCCAGATCGCAAACACCACCAGGCCGGCAACGATCCACAGACCGGAGAGGATCAGCGACAGGGTGGAGGCGGACAGGTACACATAGATCCATCCGATCAGCGCGATGATGCAGGGCAGCGGATAAAGCCATTGCTTGTACGGACGCTCAAGATTCGGCTGGCGCTTGCGCAGCACGATCAATGCGGCGATCTGTGCGAACGATTGCACGATGATGATGGAAGTCAGCAGCATGTTGATGACCTCGGTGAGGTCGAAGAACGTGCCGATCGCCGTGACCACGCCCATGGTGAGCAGCGCCACGTGCGGGAAGCCGTGCCTTGCATGCAGGCGCGCGAACACGGACAGGAACACCTTGTCGCGCGCTGCCTCGAACGGCACGCGCGAGCCACCCAGCAGGCCGGTGAACACCGAGGCAAACGCAGTCACGATGATCAGTACGGTCATCACGGCGGCGGCCAGATGGCCCCAGCTGCGTTCCACCACCAGCGAAGCCACTGACTTGGACTGCGCGATCTCTTGCCACGGCGCCACACCGAGCACGCTGATATTGAGCAGCAGATAGACCACCATCATCGCGATCACCGAGATGATGATGGAGCGGGGCATGGTGCGGCCCGGGTCGCGCAGCTCATCGCCGATATAGGCGGTGGTGTTGTAACCCAGGTAGTCGTAGATGCCGATGATCAGTCCCGCGCCCAGCCCCACGAAGAAGTGCCCGCCGAACGCGTCAGGTGGGAAGTCAAACGCGTAACCCGCATGGAAGTGCGAGAAGCCCGCCGCCGTTACGCCAACCACCGACACCAGCATGATCACCCACAACGCGATGGTGATCGCGCGCACCGATTCGATGCGGCGGTAGAGCATCCAGGTGACTAGGGCCGTGGCCGCCACGCCGATCAGATGTACCGGCCACCAGCCGAGGTTCGGGAAGAAGAAGCCCAGGTATTCCGCCATGCCGATGATGCCGGTGGACATCAACAAGGGAATGGCCAGCAGCATGGTCCAGATAAACAGGAACGGCATCAGCTTGCCGGTGCGGTACTGGAACGCTTCGCGCAGATAGACATAGGTACCGCCCGAACCGGGCATGGCCGCGCCCAGTTCCGCCCATACCAGACCATCGGCCATCGCCAGGATCGCTCCGACGATCCAGCCGATGATCGCCTGCGGCCCGCCCATGGTGGCGACCATGATGGGAATGGTGATGAACGGCCCGATGCCGCACATCTGGGTCATATTGATCGCCGTTCCCGAGAACACGCCGATGGAGCGATGGAAGGCGTTGTCGCGAACGGGTTTGGGCGCGCTGGAGTCCTGCATGCTTGCCTTGTCGTGGTGAGTGGCGAACGGGCTGGCGATGAAGCGAACCTCGAAGCGCGATGGTGTTCAGCTGGCCCGCTCCCAACAGCTCGGAGCGGGCCAGTACGTCGTCAAACCGATGCTCGCATTACCACTGGCCTCGCACGCCCAACATGAACATGCGTTCGGAGAACGTCGAGTGGCCAGGCTGGTCGGGCCACACCAGGTAGTACTTCTGATACTCGTTGGTGAGGTTGGTGCCGTCCAGGAACACTTCGGCGTACTTGCTGAACTTGTACGAGATCGACGCATCCAGGTACTTCTGCGGCGCTTCGTACATTTCCAGGCCGGTGATGCCGCCCACGCTGTCCATCACCGCGCGGCGCGAACGGTAGTTGTACGCCACGCGCGCCTGGAAGTGATCGTCCTGGTACCACAGGATGAAGTTGCCGGACTTGGTGGAGTTGTCCTGGAACGGGATCTTCTTGCCGGCCAGGTCGGTTTCACCGGAGTTGCTCGGCGCGTACGTGCCGTTGATCTCGATGCCCGTCTTGGACAGGAAGCTCGGCAGGAAGGTAAAGCCCTGGCGGTAGTCGAGCTCGGCGCCATGGATGCTGTTGCCGGTGCCCTGCACCGGCTGGGTGATCACGATGCAGTGATCGCGCACCACGCCGTCTTCGTCGGGCAGGGTGCAGTTGGTCACGCTGCCGTTCTTGATGAAGCTGTCCACGTTGATGCGGAACAGCGCCAGGCTGAGCATGCTGGTTTCGTTGATGTAGTACTCGGCCGAGGCACCGAAGTTGGTCGAACGCCACGGATTGAGGTTCGGGTTGCCGGTGGACGTGCCGTTGGATACGCGGAAGATCGGTCCATCCGGCGTTTCGGCCAGCGAGTAGTTGAGCTGCAGGCCGCCGCCCCAGGTGCTCAGGTCCAGCGGCATCATGTTCTTCGAATACGCCAGTCGTACCTTGAAGTTTTCGGTCACGTCCAGCGCAAAGTTGAACGAGGGCAGCACATCCTGGTAGCTGCGCTTGGTCGTGGCGGTACCGACGTCTTCCGGTTCGTCGCCGTAGGCGCCCGGATCGCCGCTGAGGTGCTGGGTCACATCGAGATTGGTGTGGATCAGGCGCACGCCGATGTTGCCGCTGAATGGCATGTCCCACATCGTGCCGGCGAAATCACCCTGCAGGTAACCCGTCAGCTCCTTCAGTCGCACGGCCCAGGTGGTGCCGGGCTCGGCCACCTGCTGCGTGCCCGGATAGAGCGAGTTCCAGTACGCGATGGGGTTGACCATCGCATTGGGATCGATCGCCCAGAAGTTGATGCCCGAGCCGAGCAGGTTGTTGTACTGCTTGAAGTTGTTGGCGAGCGGCGCGGCGGTGTTGGGCATCGAGATGGCCGACAGCGGACCCGCGCGGAAGTAGCCCTGGTCATTGCCGGCGGTACACGAGCCGCTGTTCAACACCACGTCGGCGCCGACGTAGCGCACCAGGCAGCCGGCCGGATCGCTGGCGCCGATGCCTGCGTAGACCGGCGCCTCCAGCGTCCAGCCTTCGTTGTCGGCGCTGCGGATGCTGTTGCGCAGGCCAAACTCGAGCTTGAAGCCGTCCTGGAAATCGTACTTGCCGTCAAAGCGCAAGGCATTGAGCGCCACCTGCCGGTTGTAATCGCCCGACGATTCCAGCGTCTTCATGGTCCAGTCGGCCGGATTGGCAAAGTTGGAAGCCAGCGACGGCGGCACATCGATCTTGATATAGCGGCCATTGAAGTTGGCGATGATCGGAATGGTGTTCTGCGGAATGCCGTTGGCGTTGAACACGCGGTTGCCGCCCAGCTGCGCGGGATAGACCATGGTGCCCGGCGGCACCGAGTTGGGGTCCACGCCGTCCATCAACACATTGGGCCAGAGCGCGCCGTCGGAGTCGGAAATATTGACGTCCGATTCCTGATAGGACTGCGAAGCGGTGTCGCGGATGCCGCGCACGCTCGCCGTGAACGGACCGCCGTTGTCGTAGTCCAGCTGCAGGTTGAGGTTTCTTGCGACGGAACTCTTCTGGATGATCTGCGAATAGGACTCCACGTCGCCAGGCCACTTTTCGTACTGCTGCGTGGTGTAGATCTGCGAGCCTTCCCAACCCGGCTCCGGCGTACCGTAGGAGCCATACGCCGGCATGCCGGTGTTGCGCGACTGCAGCGGCACGTAGGTGGCGCCCTGCCAGTTGGTGGAGTTGAACTGGATGCCGACGTTGCGGTCGTACTGACGCTGCGACGAATAGAAGTAGTCGGCGGTGCCGGTGAAGCCGCTGCCGAAGTCATACTGGAACGAGGCGTTGCCCGACTTGCGCTTGCGCTGGGTGATGATGTCGTTGAGGCCGATGTCCTGGCTGCCCATGAACACGCCGTTGGACTTGCCGTCGCCATTGACGTCGACGCTGCCATCGGCGTTCTGCACGATCTTGGACGGAATCGGTGCGCCGTTCCATGGCGTCAGGAAGCCGTTGTAGCCGCCGGCACTGGCGGCGTTCTCACCGTTGAACACGACGCCGTACTGGTCCAGGCCTTCGGTCGCATTCATGCGACGCGTGTTGGAGAAGTCGCCGGAAATCAACAGGCCCCAGTGACCATTGTCGTTGTACGAAATGAGGCCGTTGGCTTCAGGTCCCGTATGGTCGGTGGTACTGCCGCGCTCGCCATTGGCCGAATAGCTGTACGTGAAACCGCTGGGGAGATCCCACGGCCGGTACGTATGCAGATCGATGGCGCCGCTGATGCCGCCGTCGGTGGTGCTGGCCATGGGGGACTTGATCACGTCCACGCCGTGAAACAGCGTCGAAGGCAGCATGGTGAAGTCGGGCTGCTGCGAATCGATCTGGTCCGCCGTGATGAACACTTCGCCGTTCAACATGGTGCCGACCTGCGGCAGGCCGCGCACATCCACCGAAGTACCCACACCCGCATCACGATTGATCTGCACGCCGGTGACGCGCTGCAGCGAGTCGGTGATGGTGGTGTCGGGCAGGGCGCCGATGTTTTCCGCCGTGATGCTGTCCTGGATGTTCGCCGCATCGCGTTTGAGGTCGATCGCGCGGATCTGCGACGCACGCACGCCCGACACATTGACGGCCGACAGGTTGACCGCGTTCTTCTGCGCGTCGGTGCCGTCGGCTTTCTTGGCGTCAGGCGCGGGCGGCGTCGTTTGCGTCGTCGTGGTCTGCGCGGCCTGGCCGTCCTGCTGGAGATCGGCGAAGGTCGATGCTGCCGCTGACGTCGACACGACGGCGAACAGCGACACGGTGATGGCAAAAGACAATGGATGTTTGCGAAGTACGGTGGACATGGGCTTTGACCTCGTTGGTGTTGCCTGTCGAACCTCGGTTGCTCAGTGGTGTTTCAAAAAGCGCGTAGCCCGGCGGTGCCTGCGGGTACGCACGCCGTCGTGATGCCGTCTCTGGTTGTCCCCGACTTTGGCTCCCCAGCCAAAGCCAATGCTCAATGCGACTGCACGGGGCGTCTGCCCCGCTTACTGCTCACTTCGAAAACGCGAGTCGCGCCAGCGCCCACTGTCCATCGCGTGGATCGCCGTTGGCGAAAACGCACACATTGCGCACGCCGGCCCCCGCCGGCGTGGCAAGCTTTTCCTCAAGACGAACCTGCCCGGTGGCCTGCGCTGCGCTCTGCAGCGGCAGGCGGGCCAGCAGCGGCCCCGTGCAGGTATCGGCATGGATTTCGAATTCGCCGGCCGCGCTGGCCTTGTGTCGGATCACCGCGTCCTTGGCTTCGTCGCCAAAGCGCCAGCTGATGCGTTCAATCGTGATCGCGACATGCTTGGCGTCATGGATCGGCGCCTGTGGCCACAGCCAGCATGCGTTGCCGATATCGACCGAGTAGACCGGCCGCCGGCCTTGCGCCGGCTTGCTGCCGTCGAGGCGCGAAGCCGGCTGTCGGGAGCAGGTGGCAAGCGCGCTGCCATCGCGGCTCAGCAAGGTGGATGGATCCAACGCCTGCGTGCGCGGCGCCGCCAGTTCGAATCCGTCCGCCGCAAAGGTCGCGGCACGCAGGTTCGTGTTGCCGGGCAGGGTGAGCGGCTTTGCATACGCGGCGGACTCGGTGGTCGGGTCGGAGCCATCCGTCGTGTAACGAATCGTGCCGAACTGCACCTGGTTGGACAGCGCGACGCGGAATGCGCCGTTGGCCGCAGCAGTCACCTGGAAGACCGGCGCAAACGCGCTGTCGGCGTAGGCGATGCCGAGCGCGCGGTAGCGCGCCAGTTCTGCCGGCAGGCACTGCAGAAAACTGTGCCAGTCATGCGCGTTTGCGGGCGACCAGCCCAGTTCCGCCAACGCGGCAATGCGCGGGAACACGGCATGCTGGTCATGGGCGAAGGTGCGCATCTGCTCGGCCCACAGGCTCACCTGCACGCCGATGATGCGCTGCGCTTCCGTCGCGCTCGCGCCCTTGGGAATCACGATCGTGTCATAGGCCCCCCGCAACGTCGCTGCGGGGGGCGGGCCGGGCCATTCATCGGGCAGGTCGGACTGCACGTGATCGAGGTACAGCGATTCCTGCGGCGTCATGATCACGTCGTGACCTTGCCGGATGGCCGTAAGCGCCACGCGCTCGTTGTGGTCGCCGTGCCATGACATCACCACTTCCGAGGCCGGCAACTTCTCGCCAGTGGCGAGCTGGTCATCCCAGCCCACCGGCGTACGGCCGTGCTCGACCAGATGCGCGGCGACCTGCTGGATGAACCAGCCCTGCAGCTGATCCATGTTGGCCAGGCCCAGCTTGTGCATCTGCGCACGCACTTCCGGCGATGCGTTCCACTGCTGCTTGTCGGCCTCGTCGCCACCGATGGAGATGTAGCGCGAGGGAAACAGCTGCATGACCTCGTCGAGCACGTCATCGACAAACTGCAGCGTCTTCGCATCGGGCTTGAGCAGCCACGGGCTGACGCCCCAGTCGGTCCACACCTCGGGTCGCTGGCCGGTGACGCCCAGCCATGGATACGTCGCCACGGCTGCCTGCGAATGGCCGGGTAGATCGATTTCCGGCACCACATCGACAAAGCGCTCGGCGGCAAAGCGCTCGATCTCGCGCGCCTGCTCCTGCGTGTAGTAGCCGCAATAGGGCTGGTCGGCGGAGCCGGTCAGTTCGCTGTCGAGGCCCACGGCCTTGCGGCAGGCGCCGATCTTGGTGAGCTCGGGATACTTGCTGATTTCCAGGCGCCAGCCCTGGTCTTCGGTGAGATGCCACAGCAGCACGTTCAACTTGTGCAGCGACATCCAGTCGATCAGCTGCTTGATCTCGGCCACGCTCTGGTAGTGGCGGCCGGAGTCGAGCAATAGTGCGCGCCACGCGAAACGCGGGTGATCGTCGATCACACCGTTGGCCACCTTGACCGGCGCGCCGCGCGTCCAGCCCGATGGCGTCAGCAATTGCCCCAGGGTGACGCTGCCGTAGAACGCGCCGCGCGGTGTGCGTGCCGTGAGCAGGATGCCGTTGCTATCCACGGTGATGCGGTAGCCGGCGTCGCCCTGCACATCGGCGTGTGGATCCACATCGAACGTAATCGCAGGATGCGCTGTGTCCGACGTCGCCATGCGCAGGTGCAGGCCGTTGGTGTCGGCCACCTGTTGCACGAAGCGATCTGCGATGGACTGAACTTGTTGATGTTCGGCGCCGCGCACGAACACCACGGCACCATCGGCTATCTCGACCGCGCCTGAGTTGGCAGGGCTGGCCTTGGCCGGCTGCGGCAACAACGACCATGCGGGAATGTCAGGCGCGGCGGCAGCGATTCCCGTCGTCGCCAGCCATACGATGACCAGGCGACGGAGCAAGCTTGCGGGGGCGATCCGGCTCATGCGCCACCACCCGCCGCGGCCTGCGGCAGTGCCGCAGCGTCCGACATGCCACGCCTCAGGTACCACAGGGCCGCGCCATGCACGCCATGGTGGCCGTGCTCGGTGACCCACACCGGTACTTGCGACAGCAGCGCGCGCGCACTGCGGCCGTGCAGGAAGCGTTCCTCGAACGCGCTGCGCTTGAGCAGCTCGAAGATGGACCACAGGAACCCGCCGGCCAGATACACCCCGCCGGCAGCCATGAAGACCATGGCGAGATTGCCGGCAAAACTGCCCAGCGAGGCGCAGAAAATCTCCACCGCCTCCACCGCCTGGGTATTGCTGTGCGCAAGCGCCGCCGTGGTGATCGCTTCGGGCGCCGCCAGCGTCGGTGCGACGCCATCCAAGGTGCACAAGGCCACGTAGACGGCCAACAGGCCGGGGCCCGACACGATGTGTTCAAACGGCACATAGCCGCCTTCGGGTGCCAGCGTCGCGAGCACCTCGCGCTCGCGCACCGAGTTCGGCGCGAAATCCATCTGGCCGGCTTCGGTCGCCAGCACCAGGCCGCCGGTCGTGCTGGAAATATGCGCCGCCGCGCCGAGGCCGGTACCCGGTCCGATCACCAGGGTCGGTCCGCTGGCGTGCGCGTTTGGTCCGCACAGATGACGGCCGCCCTCGGTGAGCGAGCCATCAAGCGCATAGGCCAGGGCTTCGAAGTCGTTGAGCACGGCAACCTCATCCAGGCCCAGCGCGTCATGCAGCTGGGTCAGGTGGATGGGCCAGGGCAGGTTGTCGTTGACCACCTCGTTACCCATGATCTGGCCCGCACAAGCGAGTACGCAGTGCTTGACCGGGGCATGCACCTTGGCGTCGACAAAGGCTTGCAGCAGGTCCGACAGCCGCGGGAAGTCCGCGCAGGCGTAGACGCGATAGGCGAGCGTCTCCACCCCGCCGATCCCGTCCGGACCGGCGCGCATCAGCGCCACACGCGCATGCGTGCCACCGATATCGGCCGCCATGAACGGCACCGCCGGTGTCCCCGCCAGTCGATCCGTATGCTCGATTGCCACGTCCAGCCGCCCCTCGCAGTGGAACTGTTATCAGCCTGTAACGTAATTGACACCGGTGTCAAGCGGTGGCGCAGCATCTTGGAAAAATGCCTAGAGGCGGGTGGCCCGGGGGAGGGAAGGGCGTCGCTGGCGTTGGATGCGGGACGAGCTGGACGGTGGACCCAAGTCAGCCAAGCGCGCTGAGGATGCTAGCTTTCATTGCGATTGAGCCGCTCCAGGATGCGGCGCAAATGCGCAAGGTCAGTCTTGGAAAGCTGCTGAAATCCCGCGGGTGCATCGTCCTGCACGGTGCGGTTGACCAGTTCGACGATCTGCCTGCCGGCGCGCGTGATCGACACCAGTTTTGCGCGGCGATTCTCAGGGTGCGGGTAGCGTTCGACGAGTTCGCGATCTTCCAGATCATTCACCGCCACCGTGGCCGCCGGCGCATCCATGCCGGTGTCATCGGCGATCTGCCGCAACGTCATCGGCGCATCCACCAGGCGCCACAGGATGCGGATGCGGCTGAAGGGGAGCCCGCTGATCTCGCTCACCTTGCGGCGCCATTCGCCACGCACGCCGCGCGTTTCCCACACCATGCCGACCATCAGCTGCCAGACGGCGTCGGCTTCGGTAGGGCTGTTGGCGGGTCGGATCATGCAGCGGCTCCGGCAGGGGCTTCTTCCAGCAAGTGGGCCGCGTGACGCGTGGTGTCATGCGCCCAGCGCGTATTCGACAGCCACGCCAGCAGCAATATGCTGAAACCCGCGCCCGTGATCAGCCACCAGAAGGCGTGCGTGGCCTCGGCGAAGCCCTCGTGTGCATGCATGCCCAGGATCGTACCGGCGAGCGCCACGCCCAGCGACGCACCCACCTGCCTGCTGGTGGAAGCCACGGCGGCAGCGAGACCGGCCTGCGCCTTGGGCATGCCCGACACGGCCGTGTTGGTGATGGGCGCATTGACCATGCCGAAACCGATGCCAAAGATCACATAGGTCAACAGCAACAGCGGCATCGGCGTCGTGGCGGTGAGCTGCGTCATCATCAGCGCACTGATGACGGTGGCGGTGCCGGATGCCAGCAACGATGGGCGCGTGCCATGCGTGCCCACCAGTCGTCCGGACAGCGGCGAGCACAGCACCGTCGCCAGCGCGAGCGGCAGCGTGCACAGGCCGGTATGGAAGGCCGACAATCCGCGCACTTCCTGCAGGTACAGCGCATTGAGAAACAGGAAGCCGGAGAACGCAGAAAAACTGCACACCGCGATCAAGGTGGCGCTGCTGAAAGGCGCGCTGCGAAAGAAGCGCACATCGATCAGCGGTTCGTGACGCCGCGGTTCGTAGATCAGCAAGGCGATCAGCGACAGCGCGGCCACGGCAAACAGGCCAACGATGGTGGTCGAGCCCCATCCCTCATGCGGACCTTCGATCACCGCATAAGTCACCGTGGCCAGGATGGCGAACACCAGCAGCTGTCCGACCGGATCGACGCGCCGCGGACGCTGCGCCTTGGACTCCGGGATATAGCGCGCCGCCAGCAGCATCGCCGCGGCGCCCACCGGCAGGTTCACCCAGAAGATCGAACGCCAGCCGATGGTTTCCGTCAGCGCGCCGCCGATCACCGGACCCAGCGCCATCGAGATGCCGGCAACCGCTCCCCAGACGCCGATGGCGCGTGCGCGCGCCTTGGGTTCGTGGAAGGTGTTGGCGATGATCGACATGGCGACCGGATTGAGCATCGTCGCGCCCAGCGCCTGGACGATACGAAACGCCACCAGCCCGTGGATATCCGGCGCAACGCTGCACAGCAGCGAGCCGAGCATGAACAGCGCCATGCCCGACTGGAACACGCGACGACGTCCGAAGCGGTCGGCCATCGAGCCGGCCAGCATAAGCAGGCTGGCCACCACCATGGTGTAGGCATCGATCACCCATTGCAGCCCCGACACCGATGCGCCCAGATCGCGGCGAATGGCGGGCAGGGCCACGTTCACGATGGTCGCGTCCATCGCCACCATCAGCAGGCTCAGGCAGCAGATGGCGAGGATCAGGTTGGGATGGGTCTGCGCACGCCGTGCGTCGTTGATAGTTGTATTCATACAACTATTGTGAATTAACAATGGTTTGCGGTCAATCCGCGGGTTTTGAGCGCGGCTTGCTTTTGCCTCATCGCATGATCAAGATATTCATCAATAGATGAATTAGGTGCTTTATGGCCAAGCCCAAGGCTGCAGCGCGCAGTGCGGGACGCCCCAAGGTGGACAATCCCGAATTGCGCGAACACCTGCTGGATGTCGCGCTGAAAAGCTTCGCCGCCTCCGGCGTGACGGCGACGTCCGTGCGTTCCATCGCCGCCGATGCCGGCGTCAACGCGGCCCTGCTCAGCTACTACTTCGGCAACAAGGCGGAGGTGGTCGAGGCGGTGTTTGATGAGCGTATCGCGCCGGTGTTGTCGCAGTTCTTTCTGCACCTGTTTGCGATGGAGGGCGACATCCAGCAATTTACGACCGCGTTTGTCATCGGCATCGGCGAGCTGGTCGAGGCCCATCCCTGGTATCCCGCGCTGTGGGTGCGCGAAGTGCTCTGTGAAGGCGGTGCGTTGCGCGAGCTGGCGGTGGCCAGGCTGGCGGCAGCGACGCCTTTGGTCACCATGCGTTTCGTCGACGCGCAGCGCGATGGTGAGTTGAATGCCGCGCTGGACCCAACTGAGATGGTGATGACGCTGCTGGGCCTGACCCTGGTTCCGGCCGCCGGCGCGCCGCTGTGGCAGGCGACTTCCGGTGGCCCGGCGGCCTCTACGGCCCGACGCACCCAGCATGTGCTGTCGCTGCTGCAGCGTGGATTGTCGTGAGACGGACTGCGCGTTCGTTATAGGATCGAACGCCTCAGCCGAAACTGCACTCTGACCGAGGACGCCATGAGCGAGATCGAAGACCGTCTGGCCAGCATGGGCCTGCGCCTGCCGCCGCCGTTCGAGGTGCCAAGCGGCTTGAGTCTGCCGTTCCAGTTCGTGCAGGTGCACGGCACGCGTGTGCTGATCTCCGGCCATGGTCCGCAAGGCGAAGATGGCCAGATGACGGGTCCGTTCGGCAAGCTGGGCAGCGAGCTGTCGGTGAGCGAGGGCTATCAGGCGGCGCGGCTGGTGGCGCTCTCCATACTCGCCAGTCTCAAGCGCAGCATTGGCGACCTGGATCGCGTCCAGCAGTGGCATCGGGTTTTCGGCATGGTGAACTCCGCGCCGGGTTTCATCCAGCAGCCGCAGGTCATCAACGGCTTCTCCGACCTGATCCTCGCCGTGTACGGCGCGGAGCGCGGCGCGCACACGCGCAGCGCCGTCGGCATGGCCGAACTTCCGTTCAATATCCCGGTGGAAATCGAGGGTGAGCTCTCGCTGCATCCTTGAGGCGCAAGAACCCGCGGGCGACATCACACCAATCGCATGTCGTCCATGCCTGAATTTAACGCGCCGTGCGTCAGGGTGGGGATCCTGCCCAGGGCGCCGACCGCCGTGGGCTCCTGAGGCGTTGGGAGTCGGCAAGACATCATGAGTGGTTCGCGTTCGGATGCGTTCGTGTTTTTCGGTGCCACGGGCGACCTCGCCTACAAGATGATCTTTCCGGCGCTGCAGGCGCTGGTCCAGGCGGGCGAGATGGAGATGCCCATCATCGGCGTGGCGTATGGACACTACACGCTGGAGCAATTGCGCGATCGTGCGCGAGACAGCCTCGAGCAACATGGCCACTTCGATGCAGCGGCGTTCGAAAAGCTGGCCGCCAAACTGCAATACATCGATGGCGACTACCAGGATCCCGCCACCTATACCCGCCTCAAGCTGGCCTTGGGCAAGGCCCAGTCGCCAATTCATTACATGGCGATACCGCCGACCATGTTCGACACCGTGGTGCAGGGGCTGGCGAGCTCCGGCTGCGCCGATAGCGCGCGCATCGTCATCGAGAAGCCGTTCGGCCGGGATCTGGCTTCGGCAAGGCAATTGAACCAGACGCTGCATGAGGTCTTTCCCGAAACCAGCATCTTTCGGATCGATCACTATCTGGGCAAGGAGGCGGTGCAGAATCTGTTGTACTTCCGCTTTGCCAACGCCTTCCTGGAGCCGGTGTGGAATCGCACGTATATCGACAACGTGCAGATCACCATGGCGGAGGACTTCGGCATCCAGGGCCGCGGCAGTTTCTATGACGAAGCAGGCGCCTTGCGCGACGTCGTGCAGAACCATCTGCTGCAGGTGACGGCGCTGCTGGCGATGGAAGCGCCGGTGGGCCACGAGGCGTCAGCCATGCGCTCGGAGAAGCAGCGCCTGTTCCAGGCGATGCGGCCGCTCGATCCGAGCCAGGTGGTGCGCGGACAGTTCCGCGGCTATCGCGATGAGAAGGGCGTGGCTGCTGACTCCCAGGTGGAAACCTATGCCGCACTGCGCCTGCATATCGATACCTGGCGCTGGTCGGGCGTGCCGTTCTATATCCGCGCCGGCAAATGCCTGCCGGTGACGGCGTGCGAGGTCATGGTCACCCTGAAGAAGCCGCCGCTGGCGGTGTTCGATGGCTCGCCCATGCACGACGCCAATTACTTCCGCTTTCGCCTGAGCCCCGACGTGGTCATCTCCACCGGCGCGCGCGTGAAGCGGGCCGGCGAGGCGATGCGTGGCGAGCCGGTCGAGCTGGTCGCGCGACATCGTTCGGTGCACGAGCGGTCCGCCTACCAGCGCCTGCTGGGTGACGCGATGCGCGGCGACGGCTCGCAGTTCACCAGCGACGCCAGCGTGGAGGCGGCATGGGCGGTGGTCGATCCGGTGCTCGAACATGCCCAGCCGGTACACGAATATGCTCCCGGCAGCTGGGGGCCGGCCGCCGCAAACACGCTGACCGCCGACGACGGCGGCTGGCACGATCCCAAACCGGAGGAAACACGTCCGTGCTGACTGCTACATCACTGGTGTTCCTGCTTGACGTCGACAACACCCTGCTCGACAACGACGGCTTTGCCGCCGATCTCACCGCACGGCTCGATCGCGATTTTGGCGCAATGGAGCGCGAGCGCTATTGGTCCATCTACAACAAGCTGCGCGACGAGCTCGGCTTCGCCGATTATCTGGGCGCGTTGCAGCAATTCCGGCTGGGTCACGAATACCACCCGGGGCTGGTGCCGCTGTCCAATTTCCTGCTCGAGTATCCGTTTGCCGAGCGGCTGTTTCCCGGCGCGCTGGACGCCGTGGCGCATATGGGAACGCTCGGTTCCACGGTGATCTTGTCCGACGGCGACATCGTATTCCAGCCGCGCAAGATCGCGCATTCGGGCCTGGGCCGTGCGGTGCAGGACAGAGTGCTGGTGTACGTGCACAAGGAACGCATGACCGAAGCGATTCAGCGCGCGTTCCCGGCCACGCACTACGTGATGGTCGACGACAAGCCGCAGTTGCTGGCGGCGATGAAGCGCATCTTCGGCGCGCATATCACCACCATCTTCGTGAACCAGGGACATTACGCGCGCGAGGCGGAGCATCTGGTGATCGATCCGGCGCCGGACAAGACCGTGATGCATATTTCCGACCTGGTCGGATTGGCGTCCTCTGACTTTCCACGCGTCGAGCTTGCCGGCCAGGCCCATCCTGACCCGGCAACGCACGCCGCTGCATCGGAATGAAGCATGAAAGCGACGGCACAACTGCACGCCCTGGGCCAGAGCCTCTGGCTGGACAACATCACCCGCGACATCCTCGACAATGGCACGTTGCGGCGCTATATCGACGATTTGTCGGTCACCGGGCTTACCTCCAATCCGTCGATCTTCAACGCCGCGATCGGTGATGGCGACGCCTACGACGACGGCATCCGCGAGAAGGCGCGCCACGGCGCTGCCGGCGAGGGCCTGTTCATCGAGCTGGCGCTGGAAGATCTGCGTCGCGCCGCGGATATGTTCCAGCCGGTGTTTGAGTCCAGCCGGCATGTCGATGGCTGGGTCTCGATGGAAGTGTCGCCCTTGCTGGCCTTCGACACGCAGGCCAGCATCCAGGCGGCGCAGGACATCTTCAAAAAGGCCGATCGGCCCAATCTGTTTGTGAAGATACCCGGCACACCCGAAGGCATACCGGCAATCGAGGAAGCCATCTTTGCGGGCATCCCGATCAACGTGACCTTGCTGTTCTCGCGCGATCAATACCTGGCCGCCGCCGAGGCGTATCTGCGCGGCATCGAGCGTCGCGTCGAGGCCGGGTTGGATCCCCAGGTCGGCTCCGTGGCCTCGCTGTTCGTGAGCCGCTGGGATGTCGCCATCAAGGACAAGGTTCCGCAGGATCTGCGCAACACGCTGGGCGTGGCGGTCGGCAAGCAGACTTATCGTGCCTATCGCGAGCTGTTGGCGTCGTCACGCTGGCAGAAGCTGTCCAAGGCCGGCGCCCGTGCGCAACGCCTGCTGTGGGCGAGCACGGGAACCAAGGATCCCAACGTGTCCGACGCGCTCTACGTCGAAGCGCTGGCCGCGCCGGACACCATCGACACCGTGCCCGAGAAGACCCTGTGGGCATTCGCCACGCATGGCGCCGTGAACGGCGTGCTGCCCGAGGATGGCGGGGATGCCGAAACCACTCTCAAGCGCTTTGTCGACGCCGGCGTCGATCTCGACGCGCTGGCCAAACAACTGCAGCAGGAAGGCGCGGCGGCGTTCGTGACGTCGTGGAAACAACTGCTCCAGCGCATCGCCGACAAGAGTGCGCAGTTGGCCAAGGCTTGATCGCGCCCGCTTTCCCCGCCAGCAGGTGAACCGCATGACCGATGAGCTCGATCTCAAATGCATCAACACGCTGCGCTTCCTGTCGGTCGACATGGTACAGAAGGCCAACAGCGGACATCCGGGCCTGCCACTCGACGCGGCGCCGATGGTTTATGTGCTGTGGACGCGCTGGCTGCGGCACAACCCGGCGAATCCGGCGTGGTTTGATCGCGACCGCTTTGTCCTTTCCGCCGGTCATGGCTCGGCCTTGCTGTACAGCCTGCTTTACGCCACGGGTTACGACGTGTCGCTCGATGACATCAAGCAGTTCCGGCAGTGGGGCAGCAAGACGCCGGGACATCCCGAGCGCGGCCACACGCCCGGCGTGGAGACCACCACGGGGCCGCTAGGGCAGGGCCTGGCCAATGCGGTCGGCATGGCGATGGCGGAGGCGCAGCTGGCAGCGCGCTACAACCGGCCGCAGCATGCGGTGATCGATCACCACACCTATGCCATCGTGAGCGACGGCGATCTGATGGAAGGCGTGGCGTCCGAAGCGGCATCGCTGGCGGGCCATCTGCGGCTGGGCAAACTGATCTGCCTGTACGACCAGAACGCGATGACGCTGTCCGCCGCCACCGACATCACCTTTACCGAAGACGTCCGCCAGCGTTTCGACGCCTATGGCTGGCACACCATTGAAGTGACCGACGGCAACGACCTGGTCGCCATCGATGCGGCGCTGGAGACGGCTCGTGCGAAAGGCACCCGGCCCACCTTGATCCTGGTACGCACCAGCCTGGGCTACGGCTCGCCGGAGCAGGATACGTTCAAGGCGCATGGTTCGCCGCTGGGCGCGGACAGCGTGCGCAAGACGAAGGAGAAACTCGGCTGGCCGGTCGAGCCGGATTTTTTCGTGCCGGAAGACGCACTCGCGCATTTTCGCCAAGCCCTGCCACACGGAGCGGAGCTGGAAGTGTCATGGGACGATAGGATGCAGTCGTACGCCAAGGCGTTTCCCGATCTCCATGATCAACTGCAACGCAGCCTACGCGGCGAGCTGGCCGACGGCTGGGACGCGGAGATCCCGGTGTTTCCCGCCGACCCCAAGGGCATGGCGACACGCGATGCATCGAGCAAGGTGATGAATGCTTTTGCCGCCAAGGTGCCTGCGTTCACGGGTGGCTCGGCGGATCTCGATCCTTCCACCAAGACGGCCTTGAACGGCCTGGGCGATTTCAATCCGCCAGCCTCCAAGGGCGGCGACATGCAAGGCTCGGATGGGGGTGGCTGGAGTTACCAGGGCCGCAACCTGCATTTCGGCGTGCGCGAACATGCGATGGGCGCCATCGTCAATGGCATGGCGGCGCACGGCGGCACCATACCGTTTGGCGCCACCTTCCTGATCTTCTCCGATTACATGCGCCCGCCGATGCGCCTGGCGGCGCTGATGAAGTTGCACGTCATCCATGTATTCACCCACGACAGCATCGCGCTGGGCGAAGACGGGCCGACCCATCAACCGGTGGAGCAGCTCGCCGCCCTGCGCGCGATTCCCAACCTCACGCTGATCCGCCCGGGCGATGCCAACGAAACCGCCGTCGCCTGGCGCGTGGCCCTGCAGACGAAGGGACATCCGGTCCTGCTCGTGCTGACCCGGCAACACGTGCCCACGCTGGATCGCGAACGCATGGCCTCGGCCGATGGACTGCGTCGCGGCGCCTACGTGCTGTTCGATACGCCCGGCAAGAAGCCGCAGCTGATCCTGATCGCCAGCGGCTCGGAAGTCGGCCTGATCGTGGAGGCCGCGAAACGCCTGGAAGAAGAGGGCGTCGCGGTGCGCTGCGTATCGATGCCGAGCTGGGAATTGTTCGACGCGTTGTCGCAGGCCGAGCGTGATGAAGTTTTGCCGCCATCAGTGACGGCGCGACTGGCGGTGGAGCTGGGCATATCCCAGGGTTGGGAGCGCTATGTGGGTGCGCGCGGCGACATGCTGGGCATCGAAACGTTTGGGGCTTCCGCACCCGCCGAAGTGCTGCTGAAAGAGTACGGCTTCACCGTCGATGCGGTGTGCAAGCGCGCCAAGGCCCTGCTCGCCCGATAGCAGCAGGGCCTCCTGGCTGGCGCGTTATTGCGTCTTGATCGGATGGCCGCCAAATTCGTTGCGCATGGCCGACAGCAGTTTGTCGGTGTACGAATCCTTGTCGCGCGAGCGCAGCCGCTCGATCAGCGATTGCGTGATGACCGGCGCGGGCACGTTCAATTCAATGGCTTCATCGACCGTCCAGCGGCCTTCACCGGAATCGGCGACGTATGGTGCGATGCCGGTCATGTCCGGATTCTTTTTCAGCGCGTCGGCGGTGAGGTCCAACAACCATGAACGCACCACGCTGCCATGGCGCCAGATCTCGGCGACCTGCTGCAGGTCCAGCTCGAACTCAGCCTTGTGGCGGAGGATGGAGAAGCCTTCGGCATACGCCTGCATCATGCCGTACTCGATGCCGTTGTGGACCATCTTGGTGAAGTGGCCCGAACCCACTGGCCCGACACGCGCCCAGCCCTGGTCCTTGGCCGGCGCCAGCGCTTCGAAGATCGGACGCAGGCGCTCCACCGCCGCCTCGTCGCCGCCGATCATCAGGCTGTAACCCTCGGCCAGCCCCCAGACGCCGCCGCTGGTGCCGCAGTCGACATAGGCAATCGCGTGTTCGGCGAAGCGCTGTGCCCGGCGCAGCGTGTCCTTGTAGTAGGAGTTGCCGCCGTCGATGATGGTGTCGCCCGCCGAGAGCAGTGGCAGCAGCACGTCGAGACTGGCATCGGTGATATCGCCTGCGGGCACCATCAGCCAGAGTGTGCGGGGCGCGGGCAGAGCGGCGACCAGCGCCGCGAGCGATTCGGCGGTTTGCGCGCCGCTGTTTTCGAGCGCTTTTCGCGCCGCCGCTTGCGGATCGAAGCCCACGATCTGATGACCGCCCTTCATCAGCCGCTGAGCCATATTGGCTCCCATCCTGCCCAAACCGATCATGCCGAGTTTCATTGGTTTTCCTAAGCCCGAGAGGGATATAAAAGTTGCGACAAGCCTGCATTTTGCGCTCGCGGCAGGCAAGCTTGCGTGAGAGTAGGGCGAACGCAGACATGGCGGGTCAACTTTTGCATGTACTCATCGCCGCACATCGAAAGAATTTGAGCCGCGTCACGATGAGTTCGAGAGCAGTTGCGAGGCAGCGGCGGGGTGTCATACCTTCGCGCGCTGGTGGATGGATGCTCGCTGTGACCTGAGGAGACGGGAATGCGCTTGCGTAATGGTCTGGCGGTGTTCGCGCTGGTGTTCTCGCTGAAAGCTGCTGCCACCTCGCCCGCCTTGGATACGCCGTTGACCAAAGCGGCGCAGGCGGCGCTGGAGAGCGCGACCATCAAGAACGGTCCGGGCGTGGTGGCGGTCATCGCCAAGGGCGACACCATCGTGTATCGCGGCGCGACCGGACTCGCCCAGATCGAACTGGGCGTGCCGCTGGATCCGGACCAGGTGTTGCGCATTGCGTCGGTCACCAAGATGTTCACCGCGGCCACGGTGATCAAGCTGGCCGAGATGGGCAAGCTGTCGCTGGACGATACGCTGGCCACTTATCTCCCTGACTTTCCCAACGCGGGCAAGATTACGCTGCGGGAACTGTTGCAGCACACGGCGGGTGTTTCGGACAAGACCAAGGATCCGCAGCCCGGCTTCATGAGGCGCGATGTGGATACGGCCACCCTGGTGGACGAAATCCGCAAGCGCACGCCGGCATTCGCGCCGGGCGCGCAGCAGCAGTATTCGAACGGTGGCTACATACTGCTGGGTGCCGTGATCGAGAAGGTCACCGGCGAACCCTGGCACGTGGCCATGACGCGCCTCCTGCTCGAGCCCTTGGGTCTGCAACACATCCGTTACGGCGACAACGCCGTGGTCATCCCGGGGCGCGTCGCCGGCTACACGTCGGACAATCCCGCGCATCAGATCAACAATGCGGGCTACATCAGCATGAGCATTCCCGCAGCGGCGGGCGGTCTGGTCGCGACCGCGGACGATCTCCTGCGCTGGATGCGCGCCCTCGCGCATGGACAGGTGATCAGCGCGAAGGACTTCCAGATGATGATCACGCCGGCGATGCCCGGCGCCGCGCATCCCTACGGCATGGGCATGTATCTCTGGCACGTGCGCGGCAGCAGCATGGTCGGGCATACGGGGCAGATCGACGGCTTCTGTTCCGCCGTCGCTTACCTGCCAAAGCAGGATGTGACAGTGATCGTGCTGGCCAATGATGACCATTTCGATGCGCGCACCATGAGCCGTCGCCTGGCCGCCATCGCGCTGGGTCGGCCTTACGAGACGCCAGTGGCGGCGACGCCATCCGAGGCGGCGTTGACTGCCATGGAAGGCAGCTATCGCATCGACGACGCCTCCGTGCAGATGCTGAAGATCCAGGACCACCAGCTCTACGCCCAACGCACCGGCCGCCATGCGGTGCCGCTGCAAGTGGCGACCGATGGCAAGCTCTATTTCGTGCCGGACGAACTGAGCTACTTCGTGCCCGTGCGTGACGCCGCGGGCAAGGTGAAGCGGCTGGATTATTTCGATGGCGGTGATGCCCCCGCGATGCCCATGCCTCGGGTGACCGCCGCCAGCGATCCTCATCCATAGCCCATCGGTGGCGTGACGAAAATGTGATCGACGGGAGCTTTCTGTCCACCAGAGATCATACTTTCGTCTAAGGCAAAGCGGATGTCTGCACGCGACGAAAGTCGCTCCGGCGCAAAGTGAAATCGCAAGAAAACCGACCCCTCACGCAGGGTCATCTGTGCTACCTTTTTCAGCAGACAACGGATTGAATCCCGTCGTCGCCACGGAGTAGTCGAGCCACGTCGACGCCCTAGCTTGGGCGCTTGGTCCAGCCAGATTTCCGGGAGCGCAACGCGATGCCAATGACTCGCCGCGAGTTCATCAAGTTCACAGGCTTGGGGCTGGCTGCATCCAGTCTCGGCGTGCTGGGCTTTGGCGAATCGGGGGTGGCGCAAGCCGCCGCCGTTCGACCTTTCAAGCTTGCCCACGCCACTGAAACGCGCAACACCTGCACGTATTGCTCAGTGGCCTGCGGCATCATCATCTACAGCATGGGTGATCGCGCCAAGAACGCGCTGTCCAACATCATCCACATCGAGGGTGATCCGGATCACCCGGTCAATCGCGGCACCTTGTGCCCGAAGGGTTCGGCACTGCTCGATATTGTGCATGCGCCCACGCGCCTCAAAGAGCCGCGTTACCGCGCGCCCGGCGGCACCGAGTTCAAGACCGTTTCCTGGGACTTCGCGCTCGATCGCATCGCGCGTCTGATGAAGGACGACCGCGACAAGAACTTCATCGCGAAGAACGCCAAGGGCGACACCGTCAATCGCTGGACCAGCGTGGGCATGCTGGCGGCGTCGGCGTCGTCCAGCGAAACCTCCTACCTGACCTGGAAGGTGGTCCGCTCGCTCGGCATGGTGGTGTTCGACAACCAGGCGCGTGTCTGACACGGACCGACGGTGGCCAGTCTGGCCCCATCATTCGGTCGCGGTGCAATGACCAACACCTGGCAGGACATCAAGAACGCCAACGTCGTGATCGTCATGGGTGGCAATGCCGCCGAGGCGCATCCGTGCGGCTTCAAATGGGTGATCGAGGCGAAGATCGAGAACGGCGCCAAGCTCGTGGTGGTCGATCCGCGCTTCACGCGCACGGCCTCGGTGGCCGATTACTACGCGCCGATCCGCCCGGGCACCGATATCGCCTTTCTCAATGGCGTGATTCGCTACCTGCTGGAGCACGACAAGATCCAGCATGAGTACGTGCGCTCGTACACCAATGCCAGCCTGATCGTGAAGGACGGTTTCGATTTCCAGGATGGCCTGTTCACCGGCTACAACGAGGAAACGCGTACCTACGACAAGTCGACCTGGGACTACGACCTGGACAAGGACGGTTTCGCCCGCTCTGATGACACCTGGCAGGATCCGCGTTGCGTCATCAACCTGCTCAAGCATCACGTCTCACGCTATACGCCGGAGATGGTGTCGCGCATTTGCGGGACGCCGCAGGACAAGTACCTGCACGTCTGCGAATTGATCGCCAGCACCAGCGCACCCGACCGGGCCATGACCAGCCTGTTTGCGCTCGGTTGGACGCAGCACTCGGTGGGCGCGCAGAACATCCGCAACATGGCGATGATCCAGCTGCTGCTGGGCAATATCGGCGTGGCGGGCGGCGGCATGAATGCCTTGCGCGGGCACTCCAACATCCAGGGTTTGACCGACGTCGGCCTGCTGTCCAACCAGATGCCGGGCTATATGAACCTGCCCACCGACAAGGAAACGGATTTCGACATCTACATGTCGACCCGTCAATTCAAGCCGTTGCGCCCGGGCCAGATCAGCTATTACCAGAACACCCGCAAGCTGTTCGTGAGCTTCATGAAGGCGTTCTACGGCGACGCCGCCACGCAGGAAAACCACTGGGCGTTCGACTGGCTGCCCAAGCTCGATATCCCGCTGTACGACATCATCAAGGCGTTCGAGATGATGAACGCCGGTCAGATGACCGGTTACATCTGCCAGGGCTTCAATCCGCTGCAGGCGTTCCCGGATCGCGGCAAGATCCGCCGCGGCCTGAGCAAACTGAAGTTCCTGGTGACGATGGATCCGCTGGATACCGAGACCTCGCGTTTCTGGCAGGATTTCGGTCCGCAGAACCCGGCCGATTCGGCCAAGATCCAGACCGAAGTATTCCAGCTGCCCACCACCTGTTTCGCCGAAGAAAACGGCTCGCTGGTCAATTCGGCGCGCTGGCTGCAGTGGCACTGGAAAGCGGCGGAAGGTCCCGGCGATGCGATGTCCGACATCTGGATCATGAGCGGCATCTATCACCGCCTGCGCGAGCTGTATCGCAAGGAAGGCGGCGCCTTCCCCGATCCGCTGCTCAACCTCACCTGGAAATACACCGACCCGCTGAGTCCCGATCCGGAAGAGCTGGCGAAGGAAATGAACGGTCGCGCCCTGGCCGATCTCACCGACGCAACCAGCGGCGCAGTGACCAAGGCCGGCACGCTGCTCGATGGCTTTGGACAGTTGCGCGATGACGGCACGACCTCGTCCGGTTGCTGGATCTTCTCCGGCTCGTTTACCGAGAAGGGCAACCAGATGGCGCGGCGCGACGCCACCGATCCACGCGAGCAAGGCATCGCGCCGAACTGGGCGTGGGCGTGGCCGGCGAACCGGCGCATCCTGTACAACCGGGCCAGCGCCGATCCCACCGGCAAGCCGTGGAATGCGGCCAAGCCGGTGATCTCGTGGAACGGCACAAAGTGGGTGGGCATCGATGTGCCCGACTACACGCCCACCTTGGCCCCGTCGGCGGGCGCCAGTCCTTTCATCATGAACGACGAAGGCCTGGGTCGCCTGTTCGCCCGCAAGCTGATGGCGGAAGGGCCGTTCCCCGAGCACTACGAGCCGCTGGAATCGCCGGTGGAGAACCCGCTGCATCCCAAGGTGCAGAACAACCCGGCCGCCCGCGTGTTCGCCGATGATCGCGCCGCGTTTGGCAGTCCAAAGAACTTCCCCTATGTGGCCACCACCTATCGCCTCACCGAGCACTTCCACTTCTGGACCAAGCACGCGCTGATCAACGCGATCCTGCAGCCGGAGGAATTCATCGAGATCGGCGAGGTGCTGGCCAAGGAGAAGGGCATCGAGCAGGGCGGCTGGGTGAAGGTGTCGTCCAAGCGCGGCGAAGTGATATGCAAGGCCTATGTGACCAAGCGCATCAAGCCGCTTACGGTGGACGGCAAGCCGACCCACGTGATCGGCGTACCGCTGCATTGGGGCTTCACCGGCCAGGCCAGGAAGGGCTATGGGGCCAACACGCTGACGCCGTCCGTGGGCGACGCCAATACGCAGACGCCGGAGTTCAAGGCGTTCCTGGTCAACATTGAAAAGACCACGGCGCCCGTCGCCGCCTGAGGAAGCCGTCATGTCCGATCTGCAATCGCAAGATTACATCCGGCGCTCCGCCTCCACGATGACGCCGCCGATGGCGCGCAGCACCGAGGAGCAGGTGGCCAAGCTCATCGATGTGACCCGCTGCATCGGCTGCAAGGCCTGCCAGTCGGCCTGCATGGAGTGGAACAACCTGCGCCAGGACATCGGCCACTTCGAAGGCTCTTATCAGAATCCCAATGATCTGAGCCCCGACGTGTGGACGCTGATGAAGTTCGCCGAGTACGAAAACGAGGAGGGCAATCTGGAGTGGCTGATCCGCAAGGACGGCTGCATGCACTGCGAAGATCCCGGCTGCCTCAAGGCCTGCCCGGCGCCCGGTGCGATCGTGCAATACGCCAACGGCATCGTCGATTTCATCAGCGACAAATGCATCGGCTGCGGCTACTGCGTGAAGGGTTGCCCGTTCGATATTCCGCGCATCAGCAAGAAGGACCACAAGTCGTACAAGTGCACGCTGTGCTCCGACCGCGTCGCCGTCGGCCTGGAGCCAGCCTGCGTCAAGGCATGCCCCACCGGCGCCATCATGTTCGGCACCAAGACCGACATGGCGCATTGGGCCGGCGAGCGCATCGTCGATCTCAAGTCACGCGGCTTCGAAAAGGCCGGCCTGTACGACCCGCCGGAAGTGGGCGGCACCCATGTGATGTACGTGCTGCATCACGCCGACAAGCCCTCGCTGTATTCGGGCCTGCCTGACAATCCGCGCATCAGCGCCGCGGTGGAAGCGTGGAAAGGCATCGCCAAGCCGCTGGCCATGGTGGGCATCGCGCTGGCTGCGGTGGTGGGCTTCTTCCATTACATCGTGAAGGGTCCCAATGAAGTGACCGAAGAGGACGAGGTACAGGGCGAGCGTGCGCTGGAAGATGCCGCGGAGAAGACGCCATGAACCACCCCAAGACCGTCATCATTCGCTACACCACGTCGCAGCGCGTCAATCACTGGATCAACGCCATCTGCTTCACCCTGATGGTGCTGTCGGGCCTGTCGATGTTCCACCCCATCATGTTCTGGCTGTCCAATCTGTTTGGTGGCGGCCAATGGACGCGGGCGATCCATCCGTGGATAGGCTGCGTGCTGATGGCCAGCTATATCGGGATGATCGTGCAGTTCTGGCGCGCAAACCTGTGGCGCCAGGAAGACACGGCTTGGATGAAGTCCGTGCCGGCGGTGGTCGAGGACGACGAGGAACATATCCCGGCGGTGGGCCACAACAACGCCGGCCAGAAGCTGGTGTTCTGGTCGATGACGCTGCTGATTCCGACCTTGTTCCTCACCGGGCTGGTGATCTGGGAAGTGTATTTCGGCGAAGCCACCTCGATTTCGGTGCAGCGTGCCGCCGTGCTGATCCATAGCACCGCGGCCTTCCTTGCCATCATCATCTGGATCATCCACGTCTATGCCGGCATCTGGGTGCGTCATTCGGTGCGCGCGATGACGCAGGGCTATGTGACACCGGGCTGGGCCTGGCGCCATCATCGCAAGTGGCTGTGGGAGCTGGCATCCGGCCAGAGCGGCAAGAACAGCATCAGGAAGCGTCCATGAAGCAGGCAGGCGCACCGCCCGAGGGCAAATGGACTGGCCCGCAGCACGCCGGCGTCCGTTCGCCCGATCCGATTCTGCTGGCCGATCCAGCCAGGCGTTTTTCAGCCACGGCGCAGCGCCTGCAGCAACTGGCCGACGGGCATCCGATGCAAGCCTGGCTGCAGTTCATGGCGATGCTCTCGCGTGCGCAGCACGAGGTGGCAACCACGTTGGCGCCGGCAGCGGAACTCAGCGCGGCGTGGGTGGCCCAGGCGGTGGAAGCGCGCCTGCCGCCGCTGGCTGCAGACGGTCATCGTCGCGATGCGTCCTGGCGCGCCGGACTGGCGCTGCTGCTTGAGCGCATCGATCGCAGCGGTCTGCCACCGGCGGCCGTGCACGCGATCGAGCAACTGCAACGCAGCGATGCCGCCATGCTGGACGAACTGGCCGATCACTTCCTGCGTGGGGAAGTCGATGCCGGCGAAGTGGCCGCGATGGTCTTCATCGCCGCGGCGCTGCAAGTGTATTTCACCTGCTCGGCGGCGCGCCTGCGGGCCGGGGATTTGCGCCTGCTGGAAGAGCGCGCGCTCTGCCCATGCTGCGGCTCGCCCTCGGTGTCGGGGGTGATCACCGCCACCGGCGTGACGCCGGGCACGCGCTATCTCTCGTGTTCGATGTGCTCCAGCGCGTGGAACCACATGCGTGCGGTCTGCATCACCTGCGGCGGCACGCGCAAGCTGTTCCTGCAGGGCATCGAAGATGACCCGGGCATCGTCAAGGCCGAGACCTGCGCCGAATGCCACACCTACGCCAAGGTCCTCTACCAGCTGAAGGACACGCAGGTCGACCCGTATGCGGACGATCTCGCCTCGCTGGGCCTGGATATTCTGGTCACCGAAGCAGGCTTCGCCCGCCACGCGCCCAACCCGCTGCTGCTGGTGGGCGATGGCGAAGCGGTGGCCGAGTAGCCACCGCCATCGCGTGCCTCAGTGCAGGCTCAGCCCTGACGCGAGCGCGCCACCCAGTATGCCGAAGCCGACCACGGCAGCGGCGATCGTCATCAGCAGTTGCAGATTGAAGGAACGCCCGACCATCACCAGCGAGGGCAGGCTGACCGGCGGCAAGGTCATCATCAAGGCCGCCGCGGGTCCGGCGCCGATGCCCAGTGCCAGCATGGCCTGCACGATCGGCACTTCGCCCGCGGTGGGGATCACGAACAGCATGCCGGCAATCGCCAGGGCCGCGATCCAGAACCACTGATTGCCGATCTCCGGCCCGATATGCGGGAACATCCAGGCGCGCGCCGCCCCCAGCAGCAACACGATCACCACGTATTCGGGGATCAGCCGCACCGTCATCCTCAGGAAGATGCGCCCCCAGCGCTTCAAGGTGTCGCCCCATGACACGGGTTCGGACTCCAGCGGCAGCGCCGGGATCGGCACGTCCGCGCCCGGCGTCGACATCCGGTTCGCCAGATAGCCCAGACCGAACACCATCGGCACGCTCAGCAGCAGGCGCAGCCCGGTCCAATACCAGCCGAGCACGAAGCCGGTGAAGATCAGGGTCGCCGGATTCAACATCGTGTTGCCCAGCCAGAACGCGACCGCGGCGCCCGGCGTCGCCCGATGCGCACGCAGGCCCACCACCACCGGCGAGGCGCAGCAGGTGCACATCATCCCCGGCACTGCCAGCAGCCCGCCGGCCAGCACGCTGCCAAAGCCGTAACGGCCGAGCACGCGCTCCACCCAACGCACCGGCAGCAAGGCCTGCACGCCCGAACCCAGCAGCAGACCCAGCACCATTGCCTGCCAGATGGCCTTGCCGTAGGCCAGGGCATAACCGAGCGCGGCGCTCCAGGACGGCGCCGGTGCGCTGGCCTGGTCGCCCATCAGGATCGAGTGGCCGATCGAATGCTGGGACGCGGCCACAAAGGCACGCCCGTAATACGGATGCCACTTCACATAGAACAGGCCGGCAATGGCCAGCAACAGGAACACGGACCAGCGGACATGACGCGCTGTTTGAAGTGCGGCAGACATGGACATCCCCACGAACAGTCGTGACATCACGGCCCTGACAGGGCACGCCATTGCCACCTCTGCCACAGGCCGGACGCACTGTGCAGGGGCAAGCCCATCGCGGCTGCTGGTGCAGTCGCGCGAGTGAGCATGCTACGGCATTCGGCCAATGTCACCCTAGCGAACGCCATAGCCACGCCCGCTCGTGAACCCGATGTGCACGCGGGTACGATGACGATGCGCCTTGACCGGCTTCAGCGCGCCCAGCAGCATAGGGACAACCCTAGCCATCATCGGCGTGCACTGAAGAGTGCCGTTGATGTCACTGGAAAAGCGCCATGGCGGAACCTGATGTCGTCTCGCTGCGCCAACTTCCTGCGGTTGCCACCGTGCTGGCAACGGCCGAAGCGGCGCTTTTGCTGGAACGGCACGGACGCGTGGCGACCACCGACGCCATCCGCCGGATGATCGACGACGCCCGCGCCGCCTTGCGTGCGGCATCTGGCGCGGCGCCCGGCGCCGACGAACTCGCCCAACGCGCCGGCGCCTGGCTGGATGCACGCACGCCCGGCCTGCGCCCGTTGTTCAACCTTACCGGCACCGTGCTGCACACCAATCTCGGTCGCGCAGTGCTGGCCGAGGCGGCCATCGATGCGGCGGTGGATGCGATGCGCCACGCGGTGACGCTGGAATACGACCTGGACGAAGGCGGTCGCGGCGAGCGTGACGATCACCTGCGCTCCCTGCTGTGCAGCCTGACCGGCGCCGAAGACGCCACCGTGGTGAACAACAACGCCGCGGCCGTGCTGCTTTGCCTCAACACCTTTGCGCTGGGCCGCGACGCCGTGGTTTCGCGCGGCGAGCTGATCGAGATCGGCGGCGCCTTCCGCATGCCGGACATCATGGCCCGCGCCGGCGCGCACATGGTGGAAGTGGGTACCACCAACCGCACGCATGCCGCCGACTATCGCAGTGCGCTCAACCCGCGCACCGGCATCGTGCTCAAGGTGCATACCTCCAACTACCGCATCCAGGGCTTTACCGCGGAAGTAGGCGCCGCGGAGCTGGCGACCATCGCCGATGCCGCCGGCGTGCCGCTGCTCAATGACCTGGGCTCCGGCAGCCTGGTGGATCTGTCGCGTTACGGGCTGGCCAAGGAGCCGACCGTGCGCGAGGCGGTGGGCGAGGGCGCGCGACTGGTCACCTTCTCCGGCGACAAGTTGCTGGGCGGCCCGCAGGCGGGCTTCATCGTCGGCGACCGTGCGCTGATCGAACAGATCAACCGCAATCCGCTCAAGCGTGCACTGCGCGTGGACAAGCTGCGCCTCGCTGCGATCGAGGCCACGCTCAAGCTCTATCACGATCCGGACCGCCTGGCCGAACGGCTGCCGACGCTGCGTTTTCTCGCACGCCAGCAGAGCGATATCCAGGCGCAGGCACAGCGCTTGCTGCCTGCGGTGATAGAGCGTCTCGGCGACGCCTTTGCCGTGGAGGTCGAGGACTGCCTGAGTCAGGTGGGTTCCGGCGCCTTGCCGCTGGATACGCTGACCAGCGCCGCCCTGGCGATTCGTGCACGTGGCAGCCAAAGCGCGCTGGAGCGCTTGACCGCCGCGCTGCGCGCACTGCCGCGTCCCATCATCGGGCGCGTGGCCATGGGTGCCTTGCGCCTGGATCTGCGCTGCCTGGCCGCGCAGGACGAGCGCGCGTTCCTCGACGCGCTCGCCCAGCTTCCAGCCGCCGCCACGCACGCTCCATGATCGTAGGCACCGCGGGCCATATCGACCACGGCAAGACGGCGCTGGTGCGCGCCCTGACCGGCGTCGAAGGCGATCGCCTGAAGGAAGAACAGCGCCGCGGCATCACCATCGACCTGGGCTTCGCGTTTCTTCCGCTGGAGGACGGCAGCATCCTCGGCTTTATCGACGTGCCGGGCCACGAGCGTTTCGTGCACACCATGGTGGCCGGCGCCAGCGGCATCGATATCGCGCTGCTGGTGGTGGCGGCCGACGATGGCGTGATGCCGCAAACGCGGGAGCATCTGGCGATACTCGACCTGCTGAAGGTCGAGCGTGGCCTGATTGCGCTGACCAAGGTCGACAAGGTGACGCCCGAGCGCATCGCCGAAGTCAGCGCCCAGATCAGCGAGGCGATCGCAGGCACCGTGCTGGAAGGCGCCGAGCTATGGCCGGTTTCCTCGGCCACCGGTGCCGGTGTCGACGCGCTGCGCGATCGACTCGTCGCCCAAGCGCAGGCCCTGGGCGAACGCGCCAGCGACGGTCGGTTCCGCCTGGCCATCGACCGCGTGTTCACCTTGTCCGGCATCGGGCTGGTGGTGACCGGTACCGTGTTGTCGGGCGTGGTGCGCGTCAAGGACCAGGTGTTGCTCAGTCCTTCAGGGCTCGCCGCGCGTGTACGTTCGGTGCACGCGCAAAATCGCGAAGTCGAGTGCGGGCGGGCAGGTGATCGCTGTGCACTCAACCTCGTCGGCGAAGATATCGGCAAGGACGCGATCCATCGCGGCGACATGGTGGTCGATCCTCTCCTGCACGCACCCACCGACCGCATCGACGCGCGCCTGCAACTCCTGCCGGACGAACCCAGGCCAATCGGCCAATGGTTTCCGGCGCGGCTGCATCACGCCGCGGTGGAAGTGGGCGCTCGCATCGTCCTGCTCGAAGGGCAGCAGCTATTACCCGGACACATGGCCGATGTGCAGTTGGTGCTGAGTCGTCCGATTGCCGCTGCGGCGTTCGACCGCTTTGTGCTGCGCGATGTCTCCGCCCAGCGCACCCTGGGTGGCGGGCAGTTTTTCGATCTGCGCGCACCGTCGCGACAACGGCGAACGCCGGCGCGTGAAGCACAGCGTGCGGCGCAAGCGTTGTCCGATCCGCAGCTGGCCTTTGCCAGCCTGCTGGAGGCACCGCCGTTCGCCTGGGATCTGCTGGCCTTCGCCCGCGATCGCGCGCTCTCCGACACTGTGATCGACGGCATCGTTGCAGCCCTGGCACCGGTCATCTTCCAAGCCGACGACGAACGCATCGCCATCAGCCAGACGCATTGGCCGTCCTTCGTCGCCAACCTGATCGAGCGGCTGGCAGCGTTTCACGCGGGCAATCCGGATGTCCAAGGCATGGGGCGCGAGAAACTGCGGCTGGCCGTGCAGCCGAAGTTGCCGCCGGCGGCCTTCGCGCTGGCCTTGCAACATGCCGACCTGGTGGGGCGTGTGGTTCGTGACGGTGCCTTCGTGCGATTGGCGAGTCATTCCCTGCAGATGAATCCGGCCAGCGAGGCGATGTGGCAACGCATTGCGCCGCTCCTGGGCGGCGATGAACGCTTCCGTCCGCCGCGCGTGCGCGACATCGCCGGTGTGCTGTCGCGCCCCGAGGTGGAGATTCGGCAGCTGATGCGCCTGGCCGCACGCATGGGCCTGGCCGACGAAGTGGCACACGACCACTTCTTCCTGCGCGCAACCATGCACGAGATGGTGATGATCGCGGCGGATATCGCCGCCCATGCCAACGACGGGCGATTTACCGCGGCGCAGTTCCGCGATCGCCTGGACAATGGTCGTAAAGTGGCCATCCAGATACTAGAATTTCTCGACCGGCAGGGCGTTACGCTCAATCGCGGTAGCATGCGCAGGATGCAGGCGCGCTCCCTCGACTTGTACGGACCCGCCTCGTCGTGATCGCGCAACTTAGGAAGAGCATCGTCTCCGGTGGGGCGTCCGGACTTCAAATCCGGGTGAGGCAGATAAGACTGTCTCGGGTGGGTTCGACTCCCATGCTCTTCCGCCACTCCTGGCGGTCGCCTTACACCACCTCGATGCCTGGCGCGCCGTCACTGAGCGTGCCGATGATGCTCGCACAGGGATAACCCGCCGCCTCGATCTGCGCGCGTATCGCCTCGGCCCGTTCGGGCTTGCACGCCACCAGTAGGCCGCCCGAGGTTTGCGGATCGGTCAGCAGGGCGCGGCGCCAGTCCGGCAAATCCGCGGGCAGGGTGACGCCGTCGCTGTAGCTGTTCCAGTTGCGGTTGGAAGCGCCGGTGACGTAACCCGCCTCGGCCAAGGCCGGTGCCTGTCTGAAGTACGGAATGCGCGCCTGTTCCAGGCGTATGCGCAGGCCGCTGCCACGCGCCATCTCCAGGCCATGCCCCAGCAGACCAAAGCCGGTGACATCGGTGATCGCATGCACATCCTCGTCCTTGCCCAGTTCGCAACCGATACGGTTGAGCAAGGTGGTGGACACCAGCATCTCGGTATACGCGTCGGCGGGCAGCGCCTGCTTCTTGAAGGCTGCCGAATAAATGCCGACACCGATGCCCTTGGTCAGGATCAGCGCGTCACCGGCGCGAGCCGTGGAATTGCGCCGCACGTTACGTGCCGCGCACAGACCGACCACGGCAAGGCCGTAGATCGGCTCGGCCGAATCAATCGAGTGGCCGCCCGCCACTGGAATACCCGCCTGCGTGCAGACCGCTTCACCGCCGGCAAGAATCGCTCGCACCGTCTGCACGTCGATCTTGTTCAGCGGCATGCCCAGGATGGCCAGGGCCATGATCGGCTTGCCGCCCATGGCGTACACATCGGACAGCGCATTGGTGGCGGCGATGCGGCCGAAATCGTAGGGATCATCGACCACCGGCATGAAGAAGTCGGTGGTGGCGATGATGCAGGTACTTTCATCCACCTGCCACACGGCAGCATCGTCGCTGGATTCCGTGCCCACCAGCAGATGCGCGTACGGCATGGTTGCAGGCTTGTTGGCGAGCAGCTCCTGCAACACCGACGGCGCCAGCTTGCAGCCACAGCCACCGCCGTGGGCCAGATCAGTCAAGCGAACGGAGGTCATGCACGCTCCTCCCGAAGGCACGTGGGCCAGGGTTCGCGCAGCATAGCGAAAAGCGGCTAATGGTGAAGTGTCGCTGGGCGTCAGGCGTGCGGACTGCGCATGACCGCCGAACCCTTGAGCCGCCAGGGGCAGCCGCCGAGGCTGGCTTGTCACAAAGAGGCAAGGGCCGCGCCACCCGCCGGAGGTCGCCATTCGGGCCTCGGCGGCAGACCTCGCCGACAGCATGCCCGCTATTCGGGTACTTGCTCAGTGAACGGGAAACCACAGCACGAAACGCGTGATGCCCTGGAGCTGACTGTCTACCGTGACCTGGCCGCCATGAAGTTCCATGATGCTTTTCACGATGGACAGGCCCAGCCCGGTCGAGTTTGCCGAGTCGCTGCGGGATCGATCCACGCGGTAGAAGCGGTCAAACAGCTTGTCCAGATGCTCTTGCGGGATACCTGCGCCGGGATTTTCCACCGCGACCGTAACCGCATCATTCGTCTGCCGGGCAAGTAGCGTGATGGTTTGGTCCGGCGGGGTATAGCGCAGGGCATTGGATAAAAGGTTGCCCACGGCACGGCGGAACAGTTCGCGATCGGCCATGAGCGTGGCGGAGCCCTGAATATCGATGCTGACGCGTGCGTCCGAAGCGATGCCTTCGAAGTAGTCGGCAATACGCTGCAACTCCTCGCCCACATCGAGCGCCGAGCGCTGCAGCGCGAACTGGGGGTTGTCCGCTCGCGCCAGGAACAGCACGCTTTCGATGGTCCGACTGACGCGGTCGCATTCCTCGATATTGGATCCGAGCAAGGCCTGGTACTCCGCCGGCGTACGCGTGCGGGCCAACGCAACCTCGTTGGTGCCGCGCAGGTTGCCCAGCGGCGTGCGCAGGTCGTGGGCAAGGTCGACGGTGAACTGCCAGACCCGCGCGAAGCCGCCCTCGAGACGGTCGAGCATCTCGTTCAAGGCATGGGAGAGGGCGTGGAGCTCGGTCGGCGCGTTGCCGGCCGACAGGCGTGTATGAAGATTCTGCGCATGGATGGTGGCAGCTTCGGCGGCCATGGATCGCAAGGGCCGCAGTGCCCGGCGCACCAGCAGATGACTCAGCACCATGGCCGCGAGCATGCCCGCCAGCAGGCGCAATGCCATGTCTCGCCGATACCGTCGCAGCAGCACCTCGCGGTCAGCGAGCGAGCGCGCCACCATGATGGTCACATGCGCACCGTCGCGCATTTGCCCCACCACGGCCACGCCACGAATGGGCAGGCCCTGATCGCCATGCCAAGTGTGCAGCATGGTGGCGACGATGCGCTGACCGACGGGCACGGCACCGTTGGCGTCGAGTGGAAAGCCCATGGGATTGTGGTCAACGATGACTTGTCCCGCATCATCGATCATGCGCAAGGCATTGCTGTTGTCACCGAGCACGCTGACCACCATCCGATCCTGATGGGTCTTCAGATCAGCGATGGAGTCCAGCTCGGCGACCAGCCGGCGAAGATGGCGTGCCGAAAGCACGAGGTTGGTCTCGTCCTGCTCCAGGATGCGTTGCTCGGCCGCCCGATAGAGCAGCCAGCCCACCAGGATGAAACACACCGCGGTGATCACCGTGAAGGTGACGGTCAAGCGCGTGGCGAGGGAGAGGCGACGCATCAGTCGTCCCCGCGTTCTTCATCGAGCACGTAGCCCATGCCGCGTACGGTATGGATCAGCTTGGTGTCGTGACCGTCGTCGATCTTTGCGCGCAACCGGCGTATGGCGACCTCGACCACGTTGGTATCGCTGTCGAAGTTCATGTCCCACACATAGGAGGCGATCTGGGTGCGGCTCAATACCTCGCCGCGCCGTCTCGCCAATAGCTGCAGCAGCGAGAATTCCTTGGGCGTCAGATCGATGCGCTGACCGTTGCGCCGCACACGCCGCCGCACGGCATCGATCTCCAGATCGCCGATATGGACGTGTTCGATATCGCGCGGCGGTCCGCGTCGGAGCAGGGTGCGGATGCGCGCAAGCAGCTCCACGAAGGCAAAGGGCTTGACCAGATAGTCGTCGCCGCCGAGCTCGAGGCCGCGGACACGCTCTTCCAGTTCGTCGATGGCGGTCAACAGCAGGACCGGCGTGTCCTTCTTGGTGCGAAGCCGACGCAACACCTCCCACCCGTCCATGCCAGGAAGCATGACGTCGAGAACCACCAGGTCGTAATCCTCTTCGAGCGCCTGGTGCAGGCCATCGATGCCGTTGGCCACCACGTCCACGGTGAAGCCCGATTCTTCGAGTCCCTTCTTCAGGTACTCGCCGGCTTTCTTCTCATCCTCGATAACCAGCAGGCGCATGGGGGCTCTCGCGTGGTGCCTGGGCCGATCATACGCGGGGCGCCCGGGAGGCGTGATTACAGATTTGTCAGGTGGCGGTCAGGGGCATGCAAGCGCCTGGAATCTAGCCTCATCCCTGACCTGATCTGTCCAAGACGGAGCCTGCTATGTGGATCGTCCAACTGGCGCTGCGCCGGCCCTATACCTTCATCGTGCTCGCCCTGCTGCTGGCCATCATCGGCCCGCTCATGGTGCTGCGGACGCCGACCGACATCTTTCCCAACATCAATATTCCGGTGTTGAGCATCGTGTGGTCGTTCAACGGCTTCTCGGCCGACGACATGACCAACCGCATCACCACCCCCTATGAGCGCGCCCTGACCTCCGACGTGGACAACATCGAGCACGTGGAGTCGCAGACGGTCAACGGCACGGCGGTGATCAAGGTGTACTTCCACGAAGGCGCGGACATCAATCGCGCGATCGCCGAGGCGTCGGCCAATGCGCAGTCGATCCTTCGCGTGCTGCCGCCGGGTACCTTGCCGCCGCTGGTGATCTCGTACAACGCCTCCACCGTACCGATCCTGCAGCTCGCACTGTCCAGTCATACCCTGCCGGAGCAGCAGCTGTATGACCTGGGCAACAACTTCATCCGTACCCAGCTGGCGACGGTGCAGGGCGCCGCCATTCCGCTGCCATTCGGCGGCAAAGTGCGGCAGATCATGGTCGACATCGACCCCAAGGCCTTGCAGGCGCATGGTCTGTCGCCGCTGGACGTGGTCAATGCGGTGAACGCGCAGAACCTGATCCTGCCCGGTGGCACCGCCAAGATCGGCGAGCTTGAGTACAACGTGAACCTCAACGGCAGCCCGACCTCGGTCGATGCGTTGAACATGATGCCGGTGAAGGCGACGGACGGTGGCGTCACCTATCTGCGCGACGTGGCGACCGTGCGCGACGGCTTTGCACCGCAAACCAATATCGTGCGCGTGGACGGTACGCGATCGGCCTTGCTGCAGGTGGAGAAGTCCGGCGACGCCTCGACGCTCGACATCATTGCCTCGGTGAAGGGCATGCTGCCGAAGATTGCCGCGGGTCTGCCCAAGGCGCTGGATATCAAGCCGGTGTCCGATCAGTCGGTCTTCGTGAGTTCGGCCGTGGCGGGTGTGGTGCGCGAGGGCCTGATCGCCGCCGGACTCACCGCCGTGATGATCCTGCTGTTTCTCGGCAGCTGGCGATCAACGCTGATCATCGCGATCACCATTCCCCTGTCGGTGATGACATCGTTGATTGCACTTTCCGTGCTCGGTCAGACCATCAACATCATGACCCTGGGTGGCCTGGCGCTGGCGGTGGGCATCCTGGTCGACGATGCCACCGTGGCCATCGAAGCCATCAGCCACCACCGGGACCTGGGCAAGTCGCTGCATGACGCGATCATCGATGCGTCGGCGCAGATCGCGCTGCCGACGCTGGTATCGACGCTGTCGATCTGCATCGTGTTCCTGCCGATGTTCCTGCTGTCCGGCGTGGCGCGCTATCTGTTCGTGCCGCTGGCCGAAGCGGTGGTGTTCGCGATGCTGGCGTCGTATTTCTTCTCGCGCGCCCTGATTCCCACGCTGGCCATGTACATGCTCCGCAACGATCGCGCGGCTGATGGTGCTGGACAGGGGCGTGCCGGCGCACTGCGTCGATTCCAGCAGCGCTTCGAGCGCGGCTTCGAAGGCTTTCACGGGCGCTACCAGGGCGCGTTGCGGACGGTGCTTGCCCATCCGCGCCGGTTGGCGGTGATATTCGCCCTGGTCTGCGGCGGTTCGCTGTTGCTGGTGCCATTCCTTGGCCGCGATTTCTTCCCGACCTCGGATACGGGCGAAATCCGCCTGCATCTGCGGGCCCACACCGGTACGCGCATCGAGCAGACGGCGCGGCTCGTCGATCTGGTGGAGCAGCGCATCCGGGTCATTATCCCGCAGCGCGAGCTGGGCAGCGTGCTGGACAACATCGGCCTGCCGGTCAGCGGCATCAATATGACCTATGACTCTTCCTTGCCCGTCGGTTCGGCCGATGCCGATGTGCTGATCTCGCTCAAGCCCGACCATCGCCCCACGGAGGAGTACGTCAGCGCGCTGCGCGAGCACCTCAATCACGATTTCCCCGGTGTGACGTTCTCGTTCCTGCCGGCCGACATCATCAGTCAAACGCTGGACTTTGGTCTGCCGTCGCCGATCGACGTGCAGGTGGTGGGCAATGACAAGGAGGGCAATCGCAAGGTTGCCGAGCAATTGTTGGCCCAGCTGCGCCACGTGGATGGCCTGGTGGATCCGCGCATCCAGCAGCCGAACGACGCGCCATCCATCAATGTCGACGTCGATCGCGTGAAAGCGATTGAAGCGGGTTTCCAGCAGCGCACGATTGCGCAGAACCTGCTCATTGCATTGTCGGGCAGTGCGCAGACCACGCCCAACTTCTGGTTGAACCCGAAGAATGGGGTGAGTTATCCGCTGACCACGGAAGCGCCGCAGTACACCATCGATTCGCTGCAGGCGTTGGGCAATATTCCGTTGAGCGCAGGCGGCAGCAAGCAGGTGGTGCCGCCGATCCTTGGCTCGCTGAGCACGCTCAGCCGCACTTCGCAGGACGCGGTGGTGTCGCACTACAACGTGCAGCCGGTGATCGACATCTTCGCTGGCGTGCAGGGACGCGACCTGGGTGCGGTGGCGGGCGATATCGATCGTCTGGTCGCGACGGCCAAGGCGCAGCTGCCGGCGGGCTCCAGCATCGCGGTGCGCGGCGAAGTGCAGACCATGCAATCCTCCTTCAAGGGCCTGATGCTCGGGCTCGCGTTTGCGGTACTGCTGGTGTACGCGCTGATGGTGGTGAATTTCCAGTCCTGGACCGATCCGCTGATCATCATCAGCGGACTGCCGGGTGCGCTCGCCGGCATGGCCTGGATGCTGTTCGTGACCCGTACGACGATCAGCGTGCCTGCACTCACCGGCGCCATCATGTGTATCGGCATCGCCACGGCCAACAGCATCCTGGTGGTCAGCTTTGCGCGCGATCGGCTCCAGGAGGGCGCGACGGCGCTGCAGGCGGCTTTCGATGCCGGCAGCACCCGTTTCCGTCCCGTGCTCATGACGGCGCTGGCCATGCTGATCGGCATGCTGCCGATGGCGCTGGGCCTGGGCGACGGCGGTGAGCAGAACGCGCCCTTGGGTCGCGCCGTGATTGGCGGCCTGATGTTCGGCACCGTGGCCACGCTGGTGTTTGTCCCGGTGGTGTTCGCCGCCGTGCACGCGTGGCTGGGCCGCCGCCAGCAGTCCTTGCCCGCACTTCCTTCCCCGCTTCCGACGCCCTGATGGGAGAGTCACCATGACCGCGCTCATTCCAGTTCCGACATCGTCACGTTCGCGTCTGCCCATCGTTCTGCCGCTGGCCGCCATCTGCCTGGCGCTGGCCGCCGGTGGATTGCCGAGGCTCTCTGCACACGCGGCGGTGGTACGCCAGACGGCGGCGCTCAGCACGCCCACGGTCGCCGTCGTTGCCCCCGATGCTGCAGCGCTCCACCAATCGCTCGTCTTGCCAGGCGACGTGGAGGCCTTCCAGGAAGCCAGCATCTATGCGCGCACCAGCGGCTACCTGGGGCAGTGGCTGACCGACATCGGCACGCATGTTCACAGCGGACAACTGCTCGCCGAAATCCAATCGCCCGAAGTTGACGCACAGCTCGCGCAAGCCCGCGCGGACGCAGCGACGGCGTCGGCCAATTACCAGATAGCCAAGGTCACCGCCTCCCGCTGGGAGAGCATGCTCAAGAGCAACGCGGTATCCGAGCAATCCAGCCAGGAGAACGTGAGCACGATGAAGGCCAAGCAGGCCATGCTTGCGGCCGCGCAGGCGAACGTGGACCGATTGCAGCAGCTGCAGTCGTTCGAGAAGGTCTACGCGCCTTTCGACGGTGTTGTTACCGTGCGCAATATCGATGTCGGTGCGTTGATCGATGCCGGCAACGGCGGCACGCCGGCCGCGCTGTTCAAGCTGGCCGAAACGGACAAGCTGCGCATCTTCCTCAACGTACCGCAGGACGATGCCGCCGATGTCCAGTTGGGTGCGCGGGCAACACTGACGCTGCCGCAATATCCGGGACGAACCTTCGTGGGCAGCGTCGCCCGCACCGCAGGCGCGATCGATCCGGTCAGCCGCACCCTGCGCGTGGAGGTGGATATGGACAACGCCGATGGCGCCGTTCCGCCCGGCGCCTATGCCCAGGTGAGTCTGGCCCTTGCAGCACCCAAGGCCATGCTGTCGTTGCCGGCCAATACGCTGCTGTTTCGTCCCTCGGGCGTGCAGGTGGCGACGGTCGATGGCAAGGGGCAGGTGCGCTTGATGCCGGTCACGCTGGGGCGGGACTTCGGCACGCGTGTCGAGATTCTCAAGGGCTTGAGTGGCAAGGAGCGCGTGATCGTCAATCCGGGTGATGCCGTCAGCAACGGGCAGAGCGTGAGCATCAACGCTCACCCGGCCGATGCGAGTTGAGCGAGGAGGCATAGTCATGCGCAACCCATCTCTTTCACGCGTTGTCTGCACGCTGGCCGTGGCTGTCGGGCTCGGTCTGTCGGTGGGCTGCACGCCGGGACCGGCCTATGTGCGGCCATCGATCAGCGTGCCGGACCATTTCAAGGAGGCCGTGCCTGAGGCATCCGAACCACAGCGTGCGGCGCCAGGCTGGGTTCAAGCCCAGCCGAACGACACGGCGCGCCGCGGCGACTGGTGGACCTTGTTCCATGACCAGACGCTCGACCAGCTCGAGGCACGCGTCGACGCAGGCAATCAGTCGATCGCCAAAAGCATCGCCAATCTGCAGGCCGCCAAGGCCGAGGAAAAGGAAGCACGTGCCGCGTACTACCCGACCATCACGGCCGGTGTCGCTGCTGACCGCAACCACACCTCACAGAACGTCGTGGGTCGTTCGTTGGCCGGCAAGACCGTGTCGGACTATCAGGCCGGACTGGACGTCTCCTGGGAACCGGATCTGTTCGACCGCATCGGTCACCAGGTCGACGCTGCGAAGGCGCGTTACCAGGCCGACGAGGCGGATCTCGCCTCCGTTCGACTGGCCATGCATGCGGAACTCGCCATCGATTATGTGGACCTGCGCAGCGTCGACGCAGAGACGGCCTTGCTGCAGCAAACCGTGGCCGACTTTACGCAGGCGCGCGATCTCGTGCAGGTACGATTCACCGGCGGCATTGCATCGGATTCGGATCTGGCCGAAGCAGAGACCCAGTTGCAGGTCGCCAGCGCGCAGCTGGTGGACCTGGGCGAGAGTCGCGCACGTTTTGAACATGCCATCGCCACCTTGATCGGCGTGGCACCGGCCGAGTTGTCCATTGCCGCATCCACCAGTGCGATCGCCATGCCGGCTGTGCCTCCGGGCCTGCCATCGACCTTGCTGCAGCGACGTCCCGACATTGCTGCCGCCGAGCGGAGGGTGGCCGCCGCCAATGCCGATGTCGGCGAGGCGACCTCCGCTTTCTTCCCCGACTTGCTGCTCTCTGCATCAGGCGGTGTCGAAGCGTCGCGGTTCACCCAGCTGGCAACGCTGCCCAGCCGCTTCTGGGCGATTGGACCGGCCCTCGTGGGCACCTTGTTCGACGGCGGTCGCCGCAAGCAGGCGCTGCACCAGGCCGAGGCCCGCGAAGACGGTGCCGCTGCCGATTATCGACAGACCGTGCTGTCGGCGTTCCAGGATGTGGAGGACAACCTGTCCTCGGTGCACGTGCTGGGCGAGGAGGCGGGCACGCAGCAGCGAGCGGTCGAGGCCTCCGGTCGTGCCGAGCAACTCGCACTGACGCGCTACAAGGCGGGAGCCACCGATTACCTCGAAGTGGTCACCACGCAAAGCGTGAGCCTTGATCAACGGCGCGTCTACGTCGAACTGTCACGCCGCCAACTGGAGTCGGACATACGCCTGATCAAGGCGGTGGGTGGCGATTGGGACGCTGGCAGCTTGTCGGGCAACGTCGGAACCGTCGCGCAAGAGCACAGCTGAAATCACCTGAGCAACAGTGACGCCACAACGCACCACGCGACGGCGATCAGGGCGGGCCATCGCGCCCAGGTGAGCCCTGCAAAGGCGACGGCGGCAATGGCCAAGTCCTTGCCGCCGTGCACTGCGCTGACCCACACGGGGTTGTAGAGCGCCGCTGCAAGCAGACCCACCACGATGGCGTTGACGCCGGCCAGCATGCGCGCCGCCCATGCCTTCGAAGCCAGTGCGCGCCAATACGGAAGCGCGCCGGAAACCAGGAGCAATCCCGGCGAAAAGATCGCCAGCACGCTCACCGTGGCGCCCAACCATGCCGAGTGTCCCTGGTAGATCTGCTGACCCAGGAAGGCCGACACGGAGAACATCGGGCCCGGCATGGCTTGTGCGGCGCCGTAACCGGAGAGAAACGTGCTGGGCGTGACCCAGCCCGGATCCACCATCGCCTGCTTGAGCAAGGGCAAGACCACATGCCCGCCACCGAACACGAGCGCGCCGCTCCGATAAAACGCGCACGCCACTTGCACCAGCAAGGGCAGGGCAGAAGTTGCTGCAAGCGCGACCGCCAGCAACAGACCATGGGCGAGCAGCAGCCAGCGGCCCGACTTCGCGCCATAGCGCAGGGAAAAGGCTTCACCTGGCCGACCATCCACATGACGGCACACCCACAGGCCAAGCGTCGCACCACACACCACAGCGGCCAGTTGCATCCATGGGCTCGCGCTGACGACACATACGGCAGCCGCGGCGAGCGCAAGCAGTGCGCGTTGCCAATCAGGGCACAGTGCGCGAGCCATGTTCAATACGCCCTGCGCAACCACCGCGACAGCGACCAGCTTCAGGCCATGAATCGCGCTCTCGCCCCAAGGCCCCGCCAGGTGGCTGCTCCATGCGGCAAAGGCGAACATGAGCAGGGCGGAGGGCAGGGTGAAGGCGACAAAGGCCGCCAAGGCACCCATCCAACCTGCGCGCAGTAGTCCTATCGAAAACCCGAGTTGGCTGCTGGCCGGCCCTGGAAGGAATTGGCACAGAGCGAGCAATTGGCCGAAGTGCTCCTCATCCAGCCAGCGGTGTCGCTCCACGAACTCGCGATGAAAGTAACCGACGTGCGCGATCGGACCGCCAAACGAGGTGAGCCCGAGTCGCAGAAAGACGCGCCCGACTTCCAGGGGATGGCCGATATCGTCGGCATGGGCAGGCTGGGTCGGAAGCGAATCCATGTGCCACGGAAGCATGCGTCAAAGGAAGCCGCTATGAGACCGCATCGTGCGCAAGAAGGGGAGTGCCACGGCACGATCGGCTGCGCCCAGATAAAAAACTGGACTGCGCCATGCACCGACTCCGAGGGGCATCGGTGCCTGCGCAGCCAGTCGTCCGAAAGTCCCGTCGCCTGCCAGGACGAAAAGGAACAAACACGGATCACCTGGCCATCCGCCTGCTGGCCAGGTGGTATGGCCACGGAAGCTAAGCGCTCTGCGATGTCGACCGGATCGCCAGGCGACGCAAGGCCAGGCGAAGGCCGATGCGGTAGCCGCTTTCGATATTGCCGTTGATGATGACGGTGGCGACGGGAGGCTTGTGCAAGCCGGCGCAGCATTCGATGCCATCGCCGAAATCGTCGTGCACGTCGATATAGGGCGCACGCAGATCGTCGATCGCCGCACTCAGCCCGGCTTCGGGATGCGCGCGCATCTCGGGCGCCAGGTCGCCCGGATCGAGCAGCACGAATTCGGTCGCCTCGGACTTGGCCTCACCTACCAGTGCTATGAAGTTGCCCAAGGCGCCGCAGGCACGCATTTCGAGGATGCGTCCGGCCTGCAGGGCTTGTTGCTGAAGGTTGTAGAGCAGATCAGCGGTGAGGGAATGGCCGCTACTGTGCGGCCCACGGACAATCAAGATACTCACGACATCGCACTCGACACGGCTACTCAGAGCGAACGTCCCATAGTGCGGCTGCGTGCCGTAAAGGCGCTACGTCAGAACAGGCGCAGCGGCGTAAATTTCCCGCAAGATGGGAGGGCGCGGCACAGGGTGCGGTGAGCCGATGGATGGAGTCTTTGGCGCCACGGGGCAAGGTAAATCCGCATCGAGCGATCCCTACTCGCCCGCATACAGGGCGATGGCGATCGCCGCCTTGCGCGCCGCGCCAATCGCGTCGATCTCTCGTCGATAGGTGAGTGGCGTGCTGCCGGACATCATCGGCCGCCCCCGGGGCATCACCCAGAATGTCCCGCGAAACTCGCGGCGACCATGAACCATCTCGAGCACGGCATCGACGTCGAGCGATTCGATAAGACCATCAGTCATGGGGCATGCATTGCCAGACGCGGGGGGCCGCACATAGTGCTGCATCCACATGTCGAACGGATGTCAATCGCAAGAACCGGATGGAGATCGTCGCAATCCACGAGTTCGTGCGGCAATGCGCCGCCATCAAAGTTTCCAGTGAGCTAGATCGCAGCAGGTACTAGCGTCGCCACGTCACGCCGGGGCGGGGCGCCGAACATGCGCGAGTACTCGCGACTGAACTGCGAAGGGCTTTCATAACCCACTTGATAAGCCGCCGACTCCGCCGTGGCGACACCGCTCACCATCAGGTGCCGGGCTTCCAGCAAGCGCAATTGCTTCTGGTATTGCAGTGGCGTCATGGCGGTCAGTGCCTTGAACTGGCGATGGAAGGCGGAGGGGCTCATCTGCGCGATGGAAGCCAGGTCTTCGATACGCACGGCCTCGGCAAACTGATCGCGCAAGGCATGGATGGCCCTGATCACGCGTTCCGCGTGACCGTTCGCCAGCGCCAGGCCAGCCACCTCGCCACCGTGTGGACCGGTGAGCAGCCAGTAGCAAAGTTCGCGCATGATCATCGGCGCGATCACCGGGATGGCCTGCGGCGTGTCGATCAGGCGCACCAGCCGGTACACGCATTCGGCCATGTATCCCTGGAAATGGGTGACGAAAATGCCGTGCTGCACCTTGCTTACCGGTGGCGGCGGCGCCTCGAGTCCTTCCAGCACCTCGCGCATCACCGCCAGATCAAACTCCACGATGATGCCCAGGTATGGCTCGCTGGGACTGGCCTTGACCACACGGCTCAGCGCCGGTGTCTCCACGCTCACCACCAGCGCCTGCCCCGGTTTGTAGTCAAACCGCTGGCCACCAAACGTGGTCCATTTGGCGCCCTGCACGACGACGCAAAGCGCCGGCTTGAAGACCAGGTGCGCGGGGTGCTTGCGATGATCCGAGCGCAAAAAGGTGAGGCCCGGGACCGGAGTCTCGAAAGGGCCGGACCCCGCTTGCGAGTCGGTGTAGCGTTTGACGATGTCGGTCAAGGCGTCTGGCATAAGGCGCGCTCCCAGCGTGCAGAACGCCATGCTAGCCCCATTTTTGGCGGCCCGATCACCGCCGGGCAGGATTAGGCAAGAAGGTGGTCAGTTCCGGCATTTGGTGCGGACAGAGGCGCGCCTAAGCTGATGCCCATCCTGATCACCTTGGAGATAGGCATGACCATCCTCGCTGCACGCACACCGGAACAGAAGATCGCCATCGTCACCGGCGGGAGCCGCGGACTGGGACGCAACACCGTGCTCAACCTCGCCGCGCGCGGCGTCGACAGCATTTTCACCTACCGCTCCAACGAGGCCGAAGCCGCGGAGGTGGTGAAGCAGGTTGCGCAGTCGGGGCGGCAGGCGGTCGCCCTGCGTTTGGATACCGGCAACGCGGCGGATTTCGATGCGTTCGTGAGCCAGGTGCGTGACGCACTATCGACGCTGGGCGCCGAGCGCTTCGACTACCTGGTCAACAATGCGGGCACCTCGCATCACGCATCGATCGACGCCACCACCGAGCAGGAGCTGGACAGTCTCTACCAGGTCCACTTCAAGGGCGTGTTCTTCCTCACCCAGAAGCTGCTGCCGCTGATCAACGACGGTGGCCGTATCCTGAACATTTCCAGCGGCCTGACCCGCGTCACCATCCCGGGCAGCGCGGCGTACGCCTCGATGAAGGGCGCCGTCGAGGTACTTACCCGTTATCTCGCCAAGGAACTCGGCGCGCGCGGCATCGCCGTCAACACGCTGGCCCCGGGCGCGATTGCCACCGATTTCAGCGGCGGCATGGTCCGCGACAATCCCGAACTCAACCAGCGCGTCGCTGGCATGACGGCACTGGGCCGCGCGGGCGTACCCGACGATATCGGCCCGCTGATTGCGTCGCTGCTGGGTGAGAGCCATCGCTGGGTCAATGGGCAGCGTATCGAGGCATCGGGCGGCATGGTGCTCTAAAGCCTGGCCTGCGTTACGCCGCCCGCGATCTCCAGGATCAGGCCGGCGTAAACGCAGCGATGTGCTCGCGTGCGAATTCGGCTGCGGTCATGGGTGCGCGGCCCACCAGTTGCTCAAAGGCGTCGGTCATCCGGTCGTAGCGATGTTCGCGGTGCAGCTGAGCCATGACGACAAGATGTGCGATCAGGTGCGCTGGCTGTTGGGCTTCGTGCAGCTTGGCTTCCCACATCTGCGATGGCACATTGACGTATTGGATAGTGCGGCCCAACGCCTCGCTGAACTCTTGCGCGAGCTCGGTCATGGTCAGCGATTGGGGGCCAGTCAGTTCGTAAATTTTGCCGATATGCGGTGCTGGGTTGGTCAGCACGGCCGCAGCAGCTGCACCCACATCGGCCGCGGCGATGGGCGAGGTCCTGCCATCGGCAAACGGAAAGCGGATGGCGTTGTCGTCGCGTATGCCCTTGGCGGCCTGCAGCAGAAACAGGCCGTCGAAAAACGCGGTCGGGCGCAGATAGACCACGGGCAGGCCGGACCAGCGCAGCATTTGTTCGGCGAGCCAGTGCTGTTTCTGTTGCGGGCTGCGGGTGGTTTCTGTCTCGCTCATCTGCGACAGGGTCATCTGCGCGAGATTGACGAACGCTTTCACGCCCAGGCTTTTTGCGGTGACGGCGACGTTGGTCGCTGCCTCCAGATAATCCGGCGATACCGACATCGTGAAGTAGACAACGCTGCAGCCTTGCATGGCCGCACGCACGGCAACGATATCGAGCATGTCAGCCACCACGACGTCGGCGCCCAGCGCCCGCAGCCTGTCTGCGCGTGAGTCTTCCCTGCGAACCATGGCGCGCACGCGATGCCCTTGCTTCAACAGGATGCCGATGGCCGTTCGTGCCGTCGAGCCGACACTGCCGGCGGCGCCGGTCACAAGGATGGTTTCCTGATGCATCTCTTTCTCACTTTGGAGGGGAGCGGGAACAGATCGATGGAAGCCATGGCGCGCCCACGAATGGCCAGCGCGCTTCTGCTACGATCTATGTAGGAAAATACATAGTGGCATCACGTCCTAACTATGTCAAAAAATACATAGATACCCGTGCGGGTGGCTTGGAGACGGTGGGATAAACACATGATTGATAAGAAAGAAACCGCAGCAGGCAAGGAAAAGCCGCTGAAGCATGTCCTGCTCGCCGGCATCCATAACGAGCCGCGGTCGGGCTATGAGCTGACCAAATGGCTGCAAATCGTCGGCCAGCATTGCTGGTCGGTCGAGCACAGTTCGGTCTACCCGGCTTTACGCGAGCTTGAACAAGACGGACTCATCCAATCGCAGCGCGCGCCCGGAACGCGTGGACCGGAACGTTCGATTTACAGCCTGACCGATGCGGGCCTTGAGAAACTGCGCACCTGGGTGGCGCAGGGCTCGCCGCGTCCGACGATCAAGGACGAACAGATGCTTCGCGTGTTGTGTTTCGATTTATTGCCACGCGAAAAAGCTTTGCAGCAAATCCGTGAAGTACGTGCCGAGCATCAGGCGCAACTGGATTTCTTTCTCGCCAGGCAGGCGGTGCTGACCGAGCAACAGCTTGGGCCGCTGTTGGTGACACGCCGTGGCGTCATGGCGGAACAGGCTTATATCGCCTGGTGCGATGAGGTGGCGGACATGATCGACCGCAGGCCGGCTTAGCGCGCACCAGGCGCGCATTTGTCACTGATCGGACATCTGCATTGTCATATTCACCCGGCCTTTGCATAGATTCATAAAGCCTTCGCGTTATCCAACTGACATAAGCTACCGTTACCATTTTTCGGGATATGCGAGTGACCGCGTTCGATGCAAGAACCCGTCATTCGGTCTTCTGGAAGCACTTCATGTCGCACGCCTGGTGGGCGCTCGTGTTGTCGGGTTGGCTTTGTTGGGGGACGAGCCATGCAGGTGGATTACAGGCATCAATCGCTGCTGGCAGTGCCGTCGGTGTCTATGCGTTCGATATCGGTCCGCAGCCGTTGAGCACCGCGGTGAAAGCGTTCAGTGATATCACCGGGCAATCGTTGCTGGTGGATGAGCGGTTGCTGGTCGGCAAGGTGTCGCCGGGAGTGCGTGGCCAGTTCACGACCGAAGACGCGCTGCGCCGGTTGTTGGCCGGTACCGGCCTGCGCGAGCGCTATGCCTCCGACAAGGCGTTCACGCTGGAATCGTTCGGCAGCAGCAGCGCGCAGGGATGGAATGAGAACGACGCCCAAGGCGCGATCGACAATACCTGGGAAGTGTATGGCGCCTCATTGCAGGCAGCCCTTGAACGGGAATTGTGCCGGGTACCGAATGCCAAACCCGGTACTTACCGGCTGGCCTTGCAAGTATGGATAGACGAAGAGGGCAGGGTGAATCGGGTGCGTTTGCTGGGCACGACCGGATTGCAGGCACGCGATGCCACCATCAGTGGCGCGCTTGAAGGCGTGCATGTGGAACCGCCGCCGGCAGGCCTGGGTCAGCCCATGACGCTGCTGCTCCTGCCCGCGAACAAAGCGCACCCGCTGCGCTGCGAGGCCCCCGTGGCCTCGCGCAGCTGAGGCATCGCGATGGTGCCTTCGTCCCTGTCCTTGCTTGGCTTGTTCATGGAGTGGCAGCCGGAGCTGCGCCGCCGCCTGCGTCGCCGCCTGGGCTCCGAAGAACTGGTGAACGACGTCCTGCAGGAAACCTATCTGCGCGTGGAGCGGATGGGCGACAGCTCGGTCGTCTCGCACAATCCCGAGGGCTATCTGTTCCGGATGGCCTTGAACGTGGCTGCGGACCAGCGGCAGGCCGACGCGCGTTACCTGACCGGCGAGGAAGTGGAAGATCTGCTGCACTTCGCCGATGACGCGCTCGATCCGGCACGCATCGTCCATGCGCGGATGGAGGTGGCCGCGCTCGAGCAGGCCATGGCCGAGCTGACCGAGCGCCAGCGCGCCATCCTGATCGCGGCGCGGGTCGACGACCTGCCGCAACAGGACATCGCCGACCGGTTCCGGATCTCGGTCCGCATGGTGGGCAAGGAATTGAAGCGGGCGCTGGAACATTGTGGACGGCGTCTCGATCGGCGCGTGGTCCAGCGGTTCGGTCCCGGGGCCGGAAAAGAGTCTTAAGGGTATGAGTTCACGTTCTTCCGCCATGGGCCACGATTCGGCGCTGCACCGCGAGGCGCGCGATTGGCTGCTCGTGCTCACCTCGGGGCGCGCCACTACGGACGATGCCTCCGGCTTCAAGCAGTGGTGCGCGCAGAGCACGGCTCACGCCCAGGCCTTCGCCGAAACGCGTCTGCTCTGGGAAAACCTGGGCACGGCGGCACGCCATCAGCGCGAGCAGGAACAAACCGTAGCCAAGCGCGCGCGGATGAGTCGCCGCGCCTTCCTGGGCGGCGCCGTGGCCGCGTCGGCGGCGCTGCTGGTGGCCCGCTCGCCCTTGAACCTGTGGCCGAGCCTGCCCGACGTGATGGCCGACTACCGCACCGCCACGGGCGAGCAGCGCCAGATCGAATTGAGTCCCGGCGTCGTCGTGGAAATGAACACGCAGACGGCGATGAACGTGCGCATGTCCGAAGGACGCGCCGTCGGGATTGAACTGCTGACGGGGGAAATCCAGTTGCAGGTTTCGGGCGGGCATGCCGGCATCTTCGAAGTGAATGCATTGCAGGGAGGCATCCACGCGGCCTCGGGCACGCTGTGCAACGTGCGTTGCCTTGATGGCCGGGTCCAAGTGACCGGCCTGGACGGAAACATCCGCGTGGCTTACCAGGGACGGTCGGAGCAGTTGGGGCGTGCGCAACAGACGGGCTATGGCAGTGAGGGCCTCTCGCCCGTGGCGCCAGCCGATACCGAGGAGGCCATTGCCTGGCGTCGTCGCGTGCTGGTGTTCGACAACCGCCCGCTGTCGGACGTGATTGCGGAGATCAATCGCTATCGGCCCGGCAAGATCATCCTCACCAACGACGAACTGGCGTCACGCAAGGTGCACGCCCAGGTATCGCTCAACCAGCTTGGCGACGTCGCCTCGCTGATCCACCAGGCCTTCGGTGCGTCGGTGCGCTCCTTGCCCGGCGGCATCGTACTGGTCAGCTGATCCTTTCCCATGACGTCTATCGATGGCCGCGCCTGGCGCGCGTGCCACGTGCGTGATCGTGCGCCCGTTGCGTGACGGCTTGAATGACAGTTTGGTGTCTGCAACTGCGAAAACAGGCTGAAACAGTCGCTGACATGAATTTTTCGTGACTTGGTTCAGTCCCTTCGTCAGTCCTCCGTCTTTCTGGGCAAGGACGAATGCTGGGGCTGGGATGCCCACTTTCTCTTCCGTTCGGGATGGTCCCGGGCGGCCGTATCGGCAAGAGGGAAGGGTGAGCCTGCGGGCTCGCCCAGGGAAGGCTTTGCGTGATGGGATCGAACGACGTCTGGCCGTTTGGAAGGCCGTCCACAGGAAGTGAGCGCGGCGCCGTTCATCGACGTGGCCATGTTGCGCATGGCACGGGATTGAGCGTCGCCGATACATTCGAAGCGAATCGGACATCCTCTTGTCGCCTTCCGGTTAGAACCGCGGGCATACCCTTGCCTGTCGCGCTCGCGCGAAGCGTGCCGCGAACGCTCAGGGGGCGGGTGTGCGCATGATCGATGGCAAGGGAATGGCATGGCCGGCGCGTTTCAAGCCGCTGGCCTTCGCGCTGATGTGCGCTTTTGGCGTCGCACATGCACAGCAAGGCGGTGGTGCTGCCGCGGCGCCTGCGCGCTTCGACGTCAACGAATACCTGGTGCGCGGCAACCATCTGCTCGACGCCGTTGAGATCGAGCAGACCGTCGAGCCGTATCTCGGCCCGGGCCGCAGCCTTGACGATGTGCATGCCGCGCGCGACGCCCTGCAGAAGGCCTACCAGGCCAAGGGCTATCAGTCGGTCGTGGTTGAAGTGCCGCCGCAACAGGTGAAGGACGGCGTGCTGTTGCTGCAGGTCACCGAGAACAGCATCGGCCGCGTGCGCGTGGAAGGGGCGAAATACCACTCGCCTGAAGCGATCCGCGAGGCCGTGCCTTCGCTGGCCGAAGGTCATGTTCCGAACTTCACCCAGGCGCAGGCCGAACTGGCGCAGGTGAACACGCAGCCTGGCCAGCAAGTCGTGCCGATGCTCAAGCCCGGTACCTTGCCGCAGACGATGGACGTGACGCTGAAGGTCACCGACTCCTATCCCTTGCACGCCAGCGTGGAAGTGAACAACGACCACAGCGCCGACACGCCGGAGCTGCGCACCGTCGCCAACGTGCGCTACGACAATCTGTGGCAGGCGGGTCACACCATTTCCGCCACGTATATCGTCGCGCCGCAGGATCGCCACGCGGCCGAGGTCTATGCGCTGTCCTATCTCGCGCCGCTCAACAGCGATTGGGCCTTGCTGGGTTCGGGTTACAAGTCCAACAGCAACGCGAACACGCTGGGCGGCACCACGGTGCTGGGCAAGGGCAACTCCGAAACCCTGCAGGCGACGCGCAACCTGCCGCTGTTGGGTGCCTACAGCCAGTCGTTGTCGTTCGGCATCAGCCACAAGCACTTCGACCAGAACATCACGCTGGGTGAGCAGACATCCAAGGTACCGATCACCTACTACCCGCTCAGCGTGACCTATAACGGCCAGCGCAGCGGCGACAGGTCGAACCTGGCATTCACGCTCACCGGCAATCTCGGCTGGAGCGGCCTGGGCAGCTCGCGCACCGAGTTCGACAACCTTCGCTACAAGGCGAAGGACAACTACATCTATGTGCATTCGGACATCAACTACACGCACTTGCTTGGCGGGGACTTCTCCATCGCCGTGCGTGGCAGCGTGCAGCTGGCCGACTCGCCGCTGATCTCCAGCGAACAGTTCGCCGCCGGCGGTGCCAGCAGCGTGCGCGGCTATCTGTCGGCCGAGGAAACCGGCGACAACGGCGCGGTGGCCTCGGTGGAACTGCGCAGCCCGTCACTGGCCAGTGCGGTCGGACACTTCGTCGACGACTGGCGCTTCCATCTGTTTCTCGACGGCGGACGCGTGCTGCTGATCGATCCGCTGCCCGACCAGCAAAGCCGCTTCAACCTGGTCAGTACCGGCGTCGGCACGCGCTTCAGCCTGTTCCGCGTGCTCAACGGCGAGCTCGAATTTGCCTATCCGCTGCACGACGGCACCCGCACGCGTGCCCACAACGGGCAGGTGCTCTTCAGCCTGAAGGCCAACCTGTGAAGGACCTGGCCGCGAACCGCTCAAACCATGGATTCCCGACGCTTAGGGGTGGAACTACGATGCGTTACCTGATCTTTGCATGCCTGCTATGCCTTTCGTGGATGGCGCGTCCTGCCCTGGCCGCCGACGTTTCCTGGTGGAACGACGACTGGACCTACCGCAAGCCCATCACCATCGATACAACGCCCAAGGGCGCCAGCATGACGCCGGCCACCGGCCGCGTGCCTCTGCTGGTGCGCCTGCATTCGGGCAACTTCCAGTTCGACGGCGTAGCCAAGAATGGAGCCGACCTGCGCTTCATCGCCGCCGACGGCAAGACGCCGCTGAACTACGACGTGGAAACCTTCGATCCCGTCATGGGCGTGGGCCAGGTCTGGGTCGACACCGCCGACCTGCCGTCCAACGGCCAGCAGACCATCTGGATGTACTACGGCAACACCAAGGCGCCGGTGCAGAGCAGCGGTGCCGCCACGTTCGATGCCGACTACACGCTGGTCTATCACTTCGACGAAGCCGCCGGCAGCCCGCCCAAGGACGCCACCGCCTACGCCAACAACGCGCAGAAGGGCGTGGTGCGCACGGTCGACGGCGGTATCGTCGGCCGTGCCGCGCGCTTCGATGGCACCGCAGCGGTCGAAGTGCCGGCGAGCACCTCGCTCAACGTCTCCGACGGCGGCGCCTTCACGTTCAGCAGCTGGATCAAGCTCGATGCCGTGCCGACCGCGCCCACGGCGATCTACGTGCGCCGCCAGGAAGGTCGCGCCTTCATCATCGCGCTGGCCGATGGTGCACCGTACGTCGAGGTGGATGGCGAGCAGCCGCTGCGCACCCCGGCGGGTGAAGCGCTGAAGCCGGGCCAGTGGACGCATCTTGCGGTGACGGGTGAAGCCGGTCACGTGCATCTTTACGTCAACGGTCGCTCGTATGGCGAAGTGGCGGCATCGATGCCCGCCCTGAGTTCGATCGCCACCCTCGGTGGCGATACGGCTACCGCCTCGGGTGCGCCGCTGGCCAATCTCAGCGGTGAGATCGACGAGCTGCGCCTCTCGCGCGTGGCGCGTCCCGCCGCCCTGATAGCCATGGACGCCGCCTCGCAGGGCGCCGAATCGCGCCTGCTGCAATACGGCGAGGACGAGAAGAAGTCCGGCTTCGGCTTCGGCTACTTCGGCATCATCGTCAAGTCGGTGACGGTCGACGCCTGGGTGGTCATCGCGATCCTGATGGTGATGGGCCTGATCTCCTGGGTGGTGATGTGGAACAAGGGGCGCTATGTCAGCACCGTCACCAACGCCAACGATCGCTTCCTCGATCGCTTCCGCAGTCTGGGCAGCGACTTGTTGGGCATGTCCGATGGCCAGAATCTGGGCAAGGAATTTGCCGAGTCCTCGCTGTATCGCCTGTATGAAGTGGGCAAGAAGGAAGTGTGGCGCCGCCGCGACGGCCACGGCCGCGTGGTGATCGCCAGCGAATCGATCGAAGCGATCCGCGCCGTGATGGATTCCACCCTGGTGCGCGAAAACCAGAAGCTGTCGCGCTCCATGGTGATGCTGACCATCGCGATCTCCGGCGGTCCGTTCCTTGGCCTGCTCGGCACCGTGGTCGGCGTGATGATCACCTTTGCCGCCATTGCCGCGGCGGGCGACGTCAACATCAACGCCATTGCGCCGGGTATCTCGGCGGCCTTGCTCGCCACCGTGGCCGGCCTGTTCGTCGCGATTCCCGCGTTGTTTGGCTACAACTACCTGTTGACCCGCAACAAGGCAGTGACCGCGAACATGCAGGTGTTCGTGGATGAATTCGTCACGCGCCTCGCCGAGCTCCATCGGGATATCGACCAGACCACGGTCACTGCCTGAGGAGAATGGCCATGCAGGTTCAAGACGACGACAAGCCGTACGACGACATCAACATCACGCCCATGCTCGACCTGGCGTATGTGTTGCTGGTGATCTTCATCATCATGACCACGGCCTCGGTGCAGGGCGTGAAGGTGAACCTGCCCAAGGCCAGCACGTCGGTCAGCCTGGCCAAGCCGCAGACCAAGGCGATCACGGTGTCCGACAGCGGGCAGATCTTCCTCGATGCGTTCCCGGTGTCGCTGAGCGAGCTGGAGCAGCGCCTGCGCACGCAGAAAGCCGTGACGCCGGATTTCCCGGTCATCGTCAAGGGTGACTCCAACGTGCAGTACCAGAAGGTGGTCGACATTCTCGATCTCCTGCGCCGCCTGGATCTCTCGCAGGTCGGCCTGGTCACCGGCAAGCAGCAAGGCTGACGGTGCGAGGGCCACCCATGAACGCACCGGCACCAAGGAATGGCGGATGGAAACGCTGGCGTGGACGCATCGGCGTCGCCTCTGCCGTGATCATCGCCGGGCTGCTGCTGTGGCAATTCGCCGGCCATCAGGTGGGTGTGCGGCGCTCGGCGCCGCGCATCGCCACCATCACGCCCTTGCCGCCACCGCCACCGCCGCCCAAAGAAAAGCCACCCGAACCGAAAAAGGTCGAGGAAACCAAGCAGGAATTGCCCAAGCCCAACGAACCGATGAAACCGGTCGATGCGCCCAAGCAGGCACCCGACCTGGCCAAGCAGGTGACCATCAACGGTCCGGCGCAGGCGGGCAACGACTCGTTCAACATCGGCGCGGGCGATGGCGGCGGCATGGTCGGCAGTGGCGGCGGCAACGGTGTCGGCGGCGCGTCGTATGAGCAATACCTCGGCTACGCGCTGCAGCAGGCCATCGAACGCGACGACCGCACGCGCCGTCTCGCCTTCGACGTGAAGGCCAGCCTGTGGATCGCGCCCGATGGCCGCGTGTCGCGCATCGAGCTGATCACGCCGAGCGGCTCGTCCACCACCGATCACGCGCTGATCGAAGTGCTGCAAGGCCTGCATATCGATACGCCGCCGCCTCCGACCATGCGCATGCCGATACGCGCGGCCATCCGTGGACGTCGACCGGTATGAACCTCACTTCTTTGTTCTTGTTTTGCTTGCCGCAGGGCAACACCACGCATTGGAGAAAGTCATGAGTTCCAGGAATGCTCTGCGCGCAGGCGCGCGCCTCACGCGCCGTGCACTGTGCGCCAGCATCGCCATGCTGTTGGCAGTCACCTCGCTGTCCACGCTGGCGCAGGATGCCGCGCCGTCGCCCAACGCCACCATCAACCTGATCCGGCTGATGGTGAAGAAGGGCTTGATCACCCAGTCCGACGCCGACGGCCTGATCTCGCAGGCCAATGCTGAAGCGGTACAGGCGCAACGCACGGCGGCCACCGCGCAGGCAGCGCGGCCGCCGGTCGACGGTGCGCAGCCGGGTGACGTGCGCGTCACCTATGTGCCGCAAAGCGTGCGCAACGAAATCCGCGAGCAGGTGAAGCAGGAAGTCGTCGCACAGGCCAAGACCGAGCACTGGGCCACGCCCAATGCACTGCCGGAATGGCTCGATCGCATCAGCTGGTCGGGCGATATCCGCGTACGCGACGAATCGTGGCTGTATAGCCGCAGCAATTCGCCGTACTTCATCGACTACGCCGCGCTCAACAAGAACGGCCCGTTCGACATCAACCAGATTTCGCAGGGCGTCAATCCGCCGATTCTCAACTCGCAGCAGAATCGCATGTCCATCCTGGACATGCAGGCGCATCTGGCGATGACCGCCAAGGTCGCCGACACGGTGACAGCGGGCGTGCGCATCGGCACCGGCAACGACAACAACCCGGTGTCCACCACGCAGGCGCTGGGCGGCGGCCTGGTGAAGAAGGATCTCTGGCTGGATCGCGCCTGGATCCAGTGGCAGCCGTACAGCTGGGGCTCGCTCACCGCCGGCCGCATGGCCGATCCGTTTTTCGTCACCGACCTGATCTATTCGCCGGAACTCAACTTCGACGGCATCGCCGGCAAGTTCCATGTGCCGTTCAACAACGAAATCGACGGCTTCGCCACGGCGGGCTTGTTCCCGATCCAGTACACCGGCAACAACACGCCGTCGCAGGCGTTCGGTTACGACAAGAACCATTCGGACGAGCGCTGGATGTCCGCGTTGCAGCTGGGCGCAACCAGGCATATCGACGACGACATGAAGTGGAGCGCCGCGCTGGCGTACTACTACTTCGAGGGCATGCGCGGCAAGTTGTCCGAGCCGTGTCCCATCTATACCGGCATCAACTATTGCAGCACGGACGACGATGCGCCGTCCTACATGCTCAAGGGCAACACCTTGTTCCTGCTGCGCGACATCGTGCCCGATCCGGCCTCGCCGAGTAACTATGCGCAGCCGCAGTTCGTCGGCCTGTCGTATGACTACCACCTGGCCAACGTCACCTCCACCTTCGACTTCAAGATCGGCGAAACGCCGGCGCGTATCCAGGCCGACTACGTGCGCAACATGGCGTATCACGCCAAGGATGCGCTGACGCGCTACGCCAACGGTCTGGGCACGCCCGTGAACAACTACGACAGCGGCACGTCGGCCACGGAGACTGGCCCGTACAAGAGCGGCCCGGTGGGCTGGCTGGTGCGCGGCATCCTGGGCAATCCCAACCCGATGGCGGCGAACGATTGGAACGTCACCTTCGGCTACAAGTACCTGCAGCCCGATGCCGTGCTCGACGGCCTCACCGACGTGAACTTCCACCTCGGCGGCACCAACGCCAAGGGCTTCATCTTCACCGCGGACTACGGCATCGCCACGCGTACCTGGCTGTCGGCGCGCTACTTCAACGCCAAGCAGGTCTACGGACCGCCGTTGGCGATCGACGTGGTGCAGCTTGAGATCAACACCAAGTTCTGAGGAGGTTGCCCATGAAAGCCAAGTCACGTTTCTACCTGTTGCTGATCCTGCTTGGGCTGACGGGCTCGCTACATGCGCAAAGCCTCGAGGAACAGTTGCGCAGCCAGCTGCGTGATGCGCGCAGCCAGCTGCAGGATGTGCAGAACGACCAGGCCAGCTGGCAGGCGCAGAAAGCCTCGGCCGAAAGCGAACGCGACCAGGCCCGCAAGGCGCTGGAGCAGGCGCAGGCCGAGCTGGCCCGTTACAAGTCCGGGGCGGCCGGCGACGGCGTGGCCTTGAAGAGCGAGCGCGATGCGCGGCAGCGTGCGGAAGAAGCGCTGCAGCTCGATCACAAGGCCGTCGCGGAGCATGCGGCGCGCCTGCAGGATCAGCAGACCCGCAACACCGCCTTGACGACGCAGCTGGATGCCGCCACCAAGGAGTTGAGCACGTGCACCGCGCGCAACGAGGCGCTCTACAAGATCGGCAACGAAGTGGTCGATGCGTACGCGCATGTCGACATGACGACGATAGTCGCATCACGCCAGCCCTTCGCCGCATCGGCACGCGTCAAGCTGGAGAACGCAGCGCAAGGGTATGGCGATCGCCTCTACGAGCAGCGCTACAAGCCCGCTGTCGGGGCAGCGCAGCCGTGAAGGCGCGGCGCGCAGGCGAGCGAAAGCCGCCTCGCGCGTGGCGGTACATCGTTTTGTTGGGGGTTCTGGCGTCCGCATGCGCCGAACAGGTGACGGCGGCCGAAGGGCCGTCGTCGTCTTCTTCGGTCGCCTCGCCCAGCTGCGTGGACGTGAGCATCAACCAGCATGCGGTGCTCGCCTTCGACTGTCTCAGCCGCGCGCTGGCCACCGGCTCGCAGCAGCCTGCCGCGCCGCCGCCTGTGCTCGACGCGGTGGCGAACGATCCGTCGAACCGGCAGGTGGGTCAGTACAACTTTTCCGCGCTGAGCCATCGCATGGGCTCCAACCTCGGCAAGTCGGTGTATCCGCAACGTCCGCCGGCAGCCGTGCCCGCGCCGCCCGCCGTGCAGCTGGCGCCGGGGCATTGAATGCGCGCGCATGACAGCCGATGTGACGGCTGGGTGTCGATGCGGATGCCCATCACAGGCCGTGTGCGCGCTCATGAAGTTTTGGTGACAACGGTTCAGTCCCGCCACATGGGGGACGTCTTTACTTCCGACATGCGGCGTATTTGAGCGGGGCTTTCCGAGAGGGAAGAGGGTCTCGTCGCGTCAGACACGCGAACGCCAGCAGCCATGCATCGACAAGGATAAGGTTCTCGTGAGCAAGCCGGTCAGGTCGCAACAAGTTTCCACCCCATCGTCGCGCGCCATACCTGGCCGACGCCCCCTGGCGCAATGGATTGCCGCCGCACTGGCGATGAGCGCCATGCACGCGCATGCCGGCGCGCCGCCGCTGAGCCAGGCCTGGCTCGCCGGGCAGCGCAACGCCAATACGACACCCACGCCCAACGCCGGCGCCGCCAACGGCAACCTGCCGGACACCAGCGGGCTTGCCGCGCAAACCTCCGGTCAGCTGCTGCAGCAGCGCGTGGTGCAGCAGTCCATCGCCAACCTCAACAACGCCGCCGCCGCCGTCGCCGCGCAGATCAGCGCGCAACAGGCCGCACAGCAGGCCGCGCAGTCGCTGACCTCGCCCGTACCCGACGGCATCACTGCGGGCGGCCTGCAAGTGGCCGCAGGCGTCGCCGGCAATCCCTTGCTCTGGCAGAACGCCAACGCGCCGACGCAAGCGGTCGCTGGCGGCAAGACCACCGTCGAGGTAAAACAGACGGCGCAGAAAGCCATCCTCACCTGGGACAGCTTCAACATCGGCCGCAACACCACGCTCTATTTCAACCAGAGCGGCGGCACCCAGTCGGACAAGAGCAACAACTGGATCGCGCTCAACCGCATTACCGATCCCACCGACAAGCCCAGCCAGATCTTTGGTCAGATCAAGGCCGAGGGCACGGTGTACCTGCTCAACCGCAACGGCATCTTGTTTGGTGCGGGGAGTCAGGTGAATACGGGGTCGTTGCTGGCGTCGTCGCTGAATCTGTTCAGTAGCGATGTGACGGCAAGCAATGCGGCGTTCTTGAGTGGGGGTATCAATAGCGCTTCGACGATCGGTGGATTTCTGTTCGACGGCATCTTCACCGATGGCCGCAATCATGATGTCGTGGTCGAGAAGGGTGCTTCGATCACGACCGGCAAGCAGGGCTTTGCATTGATCGCTGCACCCAACGTGTCCAATGCAGGCTCGATCATCGCGGACGATGGACAGGCGATACTGGCGGCTGGTACGCAGTTCGGCAATGCCAACCAAGGGAGTAGCACCGGTGGGCTTCAGGTGATCAACATGGGTGGCGGCGGGCTGGGCGCTTCACATGTGCCGACCACCGCGACCAATACAGGTCTCATGCAGGCGCGACGTGGCCAAGTACAGATGCTTGGCTATAACGTGAATCAGTCCGGAGTGGCCCTGGCCTCAACCAGCATCAGCTATCCGGGCAGCATCGATCTCGAGGCGGGTGACGGAACCAACCGCACACTCTCGGGTACGACCTATCAAGCTCACGGTTCGTTGGTGCTCGGTCCCGGTTCGGTCACCGCGATTCTTCCAGAGAAAGATGGCGGCACGACATCCTCAACGGCGGCTGCGGATGCAGCGTTCAAGGGAAGCAGTATTTCGCTGGCGGGAGGTATGGTGACGCTGCAGTCGGGATCGCTGCTGGAAGCGCCGAGTGCGAATCTTTCGATAACCGCTGCACAGGACACCATTGACCCCCGTGCCACCGCCGGACGTATCTATGTCGACGACGGTGCCGTGGTAGATGTCTCTGGTCTTGCCAACGTCGGCCTGCCCATGTCGGCCCTACTAGTCAGCGTGCCACGCGTCGGCCAGAACGAACTGGCCGACTCGCCGCTGTTGAGGAACAGCTTCCTCTACACGCAGAAGAATGTATTGGTCGACAGCACGCAAAGCGGCACGCGGGCAGACGGCCTGGACTGGGTGGGCAGCCCCATCCTCAACGTGGCCGGTTACGTGCAGAACGTGCCGCGCGACATCCTGCAGATGATGATCAAGGGCGGCGACATTTCGCTCAATGGTCAGGAAGTCATCGTTCGCAGTGGTGCTCAGCTCAATCTCGATGGTGGCTATGTCGCCTACCAGCCGGGTTGGGTCACCACGCCGAATCTGCTTGGCGCCAATGGGCGGATTTACAACATCTCCAGCGCCGACCCCAATATGGATTACGTGGGTTTTGCCGGAGATTTCAATGTCGATCACGCGCGTTGGGGCATCAACGAGAACTACCTAAATCCATTGCTTGCCGGCGTGGGGCGTTGGGATCCGGGCTTCATTGTCGGCAGCGACGCGGGTTCGCTCAGCGTGAAGACTGCCGGCGCGTTGGCATTGGATGGTGAGATCACGGCACAGGCATTCGCTGGCCGTGATCAGGTGGGGCAGGGCAAGCAGCCGGACGGCGGCAGCTTCGATCTTTCGTCGAACTACAGTGCCTACTATCAGCGCACCAACTACGCCAGCGGGATCCTGCTCCAACAGTCGACATTGCTGCTGGAAGATCGCGTTCCCGATTTTGGCGCGCAGACGTCCTGGGACGACGTGCTGTCTTCTCAGCCCGCCGATACCTCCAATGATCAGAACCTGCGTTACTGGGTTCCCGTGTCGGCAGACATGGTGCGCAACGGCGGCTTTTCGCATTTCAGCATCGACGGAAGCGGAAACGGGCAGATCGTCGAGCAGGCCGGTACGCAGCTCGGCGTGATGCCAGGTGGAAGCATTTCACTGACCGGCTCGCATATCGACGTCTTCGGCACGCTGAGCGCACCTGCTGGATCCATTTCGATCACGTCGACCGGGCCGCGCAACTTTGCCGGTTTGCCGCAGGGCCTCCAGATCGATCCCGACGTAACTGACGACGGCAACATCACTATCGGTAGCGGTGCTCTCCTCAGTACGCGGGGCTTGTGGGTGAACGATGGCGGCAAGCCCGCCGATGCGCTGATCGGCGACCGCTACATCGACGGCGGATCCATTTCGCTTCAAACGCAGCAAGCGGCTGCTGGTCAAGACGGAAGCAGCGACGGTACAGGCTCCATCATCCTGCAGGCCGGCAGCACGCTGGATGTTTCCGGCGGTGGCTACGTCAAGCCGGACAATCAGGTCGAGCTGAACCAGGGCGTGCCTGTGGGGCATGGTGGTGACGTGTCGCTGACTACGTATGCGAAGGTCGATGGGAGTGATGTGTTCACCAACTCTCACGCGCCTGCATCTCTGGACAGTGGCTCGCTGGTTCTCGATGGCACGATCCTGGGCGATGGTTTCAGTGGTGGCGGTACGCTGAGTCTTGGCGCGGCATCCATCACCATTGGCGGCGATCCCGCCGCTGTACCCTTGCCGAATGGCTTGTACCTTGATCCGTCGTTCTTCAGCGGCAAGGGATTCGACAACTACGCATTGACGGCAATCACCGATGGCATCATCGCGCCGGGTGCGCAGATTCATGTCACTCGCGACAACCTACTGCCGAACTACCAGACACTTCTGGTCGCACCCACCGGCACCGATCTCTATGCGACAGACGCCACGCATCCTGACGGCATCTACGCGTCGATAGGCACGCTGGACGCCTATCACCGCTACGAGACACGCGATACGTCGGGCGGCCATGGGCCAGGCTTTTCGCTGAGCGCCGGCAGCTATCTCGATTGGAATAGCAATCTTCCCACACCGTTGCCCGCGCCCGTTTACGCGGGCGTGAGCGGCTCGGTGACGATGGGACTTGGCGCGAGCATCACCACCGATGCCGGTGGCGACGTAGCGCTGGCCGGGTCGCAGGCAACCACCGTGTTGGGGCAGATTGATGCGCCCGGCGGTTCCATCGCGATCTCGACCAATAACCTCAAGCGCGCCAACAATTGGCCCGTGGTCAATCCGGAGGTCTGGCTGGGATCGGGCGCCGTGCTGGACGCATCGGGCGTTTCGCTGATCAATCCCTGGGCTGGCGCCGTGACGGCGGTGGATCCGTCGACCGGACAGCTCAGCCAGCGCGTGCCACGCACGGGCGTCGTGCTGGATGGCGGCACGGTTTCCCTCACCGGCGAAGACGCTTACTTGGTCGCGCAGGCGGGAAGCGAGATCAATGTCTCGGGCACGTCCGACCGGTTCGACCTGCCCGTCGGCAGTGGCGCGCTGGGCTCCACGACGCAGTATCTGTCGTCACCGGTGTGGAGCGACGCGGGCAACATCAATCTCGCTGCGGCGGCAGGCATGTATGTCGACAGCACCCTGCAGGCCCATGGCGGTGCGCCAGAGGCGGAGGGGGGCAACCTCACCATCATCGCGCTTACCCGCAATAACTCGAAGTCGCCGGCCCCTGCGGCCACGGCCATCGTGTTCCAGCAGTCGGGCAATCTGGTTCCGGAAGCATGGACGCCAGACAGCCCGGTGGAGAACGGCGCACCCTCTGGCGTGCTGCATTTTGCGGCCGATCGACTCATCGACTCCGGGATCACTTCGCTCACGATTGGGCCTGACCCCTCCACGGGAGCGGGCGGCAGGCAGACTATTGTCCCATTGGCGTTCGCAGGCGACGTCAAGCTCTCGCTCGGTCGCTCGTTCACCGCCAATGTAACAGCGTTGCAGGCGCTTCCCGACGGATCAACCACGCTTGCTTCCGATGCTGGCTTCACGAGCGGCAACGGCAACGTTCAGATAAACGCGCCGTACGTCAGCATCACGGGTACGCAGATCGTGGATGCCAATGTTGCGACGTCGTCAGGTGCCCCGGTGGCACTGGCAGGCGACGGCACGCTCCGCGTCAACGCCGATTTCATCGATCTGGGCGGCTGGCTCAACCTGCAGCGTTGGGCGAACGCCGACTTCACGTCGAGCGGCGACATCCGTTTCTATGCACCTCCGCTCCAGGCCTATTCGAATGTCGGCGAAAAGGCCGGTCTGTTGTTCACGACGGGCAACCTGCAGTTCCAGGCAGCGCAGGTCTACCCCGCCACCGATTACCGGTTCGTCGTCGACGCGAATGCGTCCGGCCTCAAGGATGCTTCGGGCCAGGCGCTGTCCACCACGGTGGCGTTCCTGCCCAACGGCAGCAGCACGGCGCCGCTGTCGGCAGGCGGCGGATTGCTGATCAGTGCGGATCACATTGAACAGGGCGGCACCCTGCGCGTGCCGTCGGGTACGCTGGTGCTGGGCGTGAGCGATCCCACGGCGCAGGCTGCTGCGTTCGGCATCGATCCTGCGCAGTATCCGCTGGGCATCACGCAATCCGTGCATCTCGCGCCGGGCAGTCTGACGTCCGTTTCGCTGGATGGCCAAACCGTTCCATTCGGCACGACAGTGGATGGTGTCGAGTGGCGCTACGACGGGGCTCCGGGCGTCACCTCCGCCGATCTCACGGCGGCACCGGCCAAGCAGATCGAAATCAACGGAGCCACGCTGTCTTTGGATGCGGGCGCAGGCATCGATCTTTCCGGTGGCGGCCACCTGCAGGCGTCCGAATGGCTGGCTGGCACGGGCGGCACGCGCGACGCGCTCGCGCAGTCCCAGATCAGCTATGCAAACAGCACTGCGGGCGTGCAGGTGCCGCAGTACGCGGACGGTCGTGCGATCTACGCGATTCTGCCAGGTTATTCCTCGCCGGTTGCGCCGCACGATGCAGCGTTCGACAAGCTGGGCAATGCCGCGCCGATGGTCGGTCAGCAGGTTTACCTGTCGGGCGCGCCGGGGCTGCCGGCGGGCTACTACACGTTGCTGCCGGCTCAGTATGCGACGCTGCCCGGTGCTTATCGCGTGGTGCAGGACACCAGCGCGGTCGACACCGTGCTCGGCCGCAGTGCCGTGCAGAACGACGGAACGCTGAGCGTCAACGGTTATTTTGCCGACAGCCTCACCGGCGCACGCGCGGCGCGCAGCACCACCTTCCTGCTTCAGTCCGCACCGGTGTGGCAGCAGTACTCGCAATACACGCTGACCGATGCCGATACCTACTTTGCCAACCTCGCGTCCAAGAGCGGGTTGATCGCGCCGCCGTCGGTGGCCGATGCGGGACGCGTCGCACTGGCGGCCACGGAGACACTCAACCTTGGCGCGACGTTGACGGCGACGCCCACGACGGGGGGCCGCGGTTCGCTGGTGGATATTTCGGCCAAGGCCATCGACATCGTCGACGCGGGTCAGGCCGGCGATGACGGCTATCTCGTGTTGTCGGTGGACGGCCTCAATGCACTTGGCGCCGGCAGCCTGTTGCTCGGTGGTTCGCGTCAGTTCACCGATGGTGGCTATCAGGTCACCGCCTCGGCCGACAGCGTGGTGCTCGCCAACGATGCGGCGCATCCCTTGCAGGGGCCGGAGATCCTGTTGACGGCCAATGGCGCCGGCCATCCGGGGGCACGGGGCGTCGTGCTGGAGAATGGCAGTGCCCTCTCCGCCACGGGCAATGGCACGGGTACCACGAGCGTTCCGTTGATCTTCGGCCAGGTCGCCGGCACGGATGCCAGCGGTAATGCGATCGCAGCGATCGATGGCGACGGCGCGTTGCTGCGCGTCTCGCAGAATGGCGCCGCCAGCGTGGTGCGCAACGACACCTCGACGGCCGGCGTAGGCCAGCTCACCATCGGTGCCGGAGCGCATGTGAATGGTGGCAGTGCCCTGACGCTCGACGCCACGGGCGCCACCTCGGTGGACGTCACGGCGGCATTGTCTGCGCAGGCGATCGACAGCTACAGCAATCAGGTGTCGTTCGTAGGAAGCGACGCATCGGTAGTGCCGGGCACCGGCGGTTTCGTGATCGGCGCCGCGACGCTGGGCCAGCTGGGCAATACGCAGAGCCTGACCTTGCGCAGCCGCGGCAACATCGGTTTCTACGGCGACGTGGACATCGATCTTCCCAACGACCTGAGCCTCAGTGGTGGTGCGTTCACCAGCGATGGCGGCACGGTGAACATCCAGGCCAATCGCCTGAGCCTGTCAAACGATCTTGGCGCCAGCAATGGCACGTTCTCGTCCGGCAACGGACAACTTTCCATCCACGCGAACGAGCTGGATTTCGGCAACGGCAACACGGGGCTCAGCGGTTTTGGCGCCTTCGCCGCCACGGCCAGCCAGGGCATGAAGGGGCAGGGCAGCGGTACCTTCGACTTCGGCGCGCTGGACGTCCATCTCACCACGCCGTGGTTGCTGGCGGACAACGCCGCCGATACATCGCTGACCACTACGGGTGCCTTCGAGGTGGCGGGCACGGCAGGCGTAACACCCACGGACGCCATGGGCGGCGCGCTGCAACTGACGGGCGCCTCCGTTTCCATCAACACCAACGTGGCGGCGCCCGCGGGCAACCTCACCATCGAGGCCACCAGCGGCGACGTTGTCCTGGGTAGTGGCGGCAAGCTCTCGACGGCGGGCATCAACAAGACCTTCTACGACACCACCACGTATGCGCCGGGTGGTGCGCTCACGGTCACTTCCGATCATGGCGCGGTGAATTTCGCGCAGGGTTCGTCCGTCGATTTCTCCGGTGCCAGCGCAGGTGGTGACGCGGGCAGCCTGACCGTCCAGGCGGGTACGCAAGCGACGTTCGGTGGCGCCTTGTCGGGCGGCGCCAACAGCGGTTACCGCACAGGTTATTTCACCCTGGGCAGCAACGATGCGGTCGATCTCGATGCCTTGGTGGATATCGCTGCCAACGCAGGCGCCACCGGTTTGTTCCAGGTCAGCACGAATGCGGGCAATCTCGAACTCTCCGCCGGTCATACGCTGGCCGCGCAGCGCGTCTACCTGAGCGCCAACGGCAGCGATGCGGCCGGCGGCCAGGTGCTGATCGATGGCACCGTCAACGCAGGCGGCCCGTCGGGCAGCAACATTTCGCTGTTCGGCAACAAGGGCGTGGACATCGAAGGCAGCCTGGTCGCGACCAGCAGCATTCCGTCGCAGCGCGGCGGCACGGTCACCCTTGGCACCAGCGGCATGCCGACCGACAACAGCTACAACGTCACCTACGGTTACGAAAACGTCGATCCTTCCGCCTCGGGCTATATCCATGTGGGCAGCCAGGCGGTGATCGATGTGTCCGGCGGCTCGACCGATGCTTTCTCAGGTGGCTCCGTTAGCATGCGTGCGCCCTTGCTCAGCGATGGCGACGTGAATATCGCTGTCGACAACGCTTCCTCGATCAAGGGCGCGCGCGTCGTCACCATCGAGCCGTATGCGACGTGGAGCACCAAGGACACCACCACGGGCTACCAGCATTTCGACGGCATCATCGATCCGGCGGGTTGGTACAACAACAATCCGCAAAGCGGTGCGCCGACCATGATGGCGGGCACCTGGGCCGACGCCAACGGCAAGATCTTGCCGGCACCCACCAGCGCCGACCAGCTCAAGCAATACCTGCAGAACGATTACTTCATCCCGGATCAGGTCAACACCGATCACGCCGGTTTCTACGGCTACGTCGACGGCGACGCAAGCAAGGGCGCCGGCACGCTGATGAGTTATGTGCAGCAGCCGGGTTACAGTTTCGGCGATCGTTTCGCGGGCATCGCGAATGTGCAGTTGCGTCCCGGCATCGAACTGGACAATCCGGCCGATGGTGCGCAGCAGGGCAAGATTGCCGTGCTCACCAACTGGAACCTGGGTGCGGGTACCACGCAGTCCGATGGCAGCATCGTGCTTGCCTATCGCTACCAGGGGCTCGCTCCCATTCTTACGGTGCGTGCCGCAGGGGATCTGGATGTCGAGGCCAGCATCACCGACGGCTTCTACCAGCAGAACAACGGCGCGACGCTGGCCAATCCGCCGCCGCCGCCGGCTCCGCCGGTTTCCGACAATGGCTACGGCGACGCGCTGTCGACGTATCAATCCACCCAGCAATACCTGGATGCGAACAACATCTGGAACGGCACGATCAACCTGAGGGCGGGTACGGCGGCGCAGGGTGCGACGCCGGGCGGTGGCACGATCAGCATCACAAGCGATCCGTATTACCAGGCGATACAGGCACCGTTGTCCGCGCAGTCGGCGAACTATTACACCAACTACGAGGCGTACCTTGGCGATATCGGCAAGGGCACGACCGGTACCTGGTCGTTTGACTTCAATTTCATCAACAACACGGCAAGCCGTTACTTCCTAGCCTATTCGCCAACGACGCTGGTGGCGCCGCAGCCCACGGCCTACACCACCTATGCTGCGTACGTAACGGCCTACCAGAGCTGGCTGCAAGCCAACTTCGCCTCGTCACCCATCGCCAAGCGCAGCACGACGCCATCGCCGCTGTTGCTGCCGACGGATGCCGATTACGCCGACTACACCACCGACTACGCTTCTTACATCACCGGTCACAAGGCTTACTACACCTATATCTTTCAGCGCGTTGGCACATCGGCAACTGGCGTGCAGCTGTTCTATGCACCATTTGCACCGGCATCCGATGCCGCGTCATCCGGCGGCGGCACCCCGACCACCATCGATGTTCCGGCAAGCGCCGCGAACAACAGCCCGTCGAACATGCCTTCGCTGGGCAGTCCTGCGTCGCTGGCCTCGGCGACGTTGCTCGGAGGTTCCAGCACGTCCTATCGCTTCATCGCTGGCGCGGATGCGAACGCGGTCGATCCGCTTGCCACCACGGCCGGTGCGGGTAACGTCACGTTCGACGGTCATTTCAGCGTGGTGGACAGCCTGACGCCGCCGACCAACCCGACCGGTGCTTTCAACGGCAAGACCATGCTGCTGCCGACCACCGTGCGCACGGGCAGCGGTTCGATCGATATCGCCTCGGGTGGCGACATCGACTGGCTCGATATCAGTTCGCCCGCGGTCGTGTACACCGCGGGCGTGCCGGCCGACGGTACGACTGTGAACACCAATGTCTCAGTGATCCGCCCGTATTGGCTGGCGCCGACGCTCGACATGAACTTGCCGGACATGCTGAGCACGGGCCAGGTGAGCCCGGTGCAAGGTGGTGATCTCAACCTTGCCGCCAGGGGCGACATCAATGCCATCCAGGATGTTGTCGATGCCACCGGCAACGTGACGAAGGGAGCAAAGGGCTCCAACATTTCGCAGTACTGGTGGCAGTGGATGCAGACGGCCAATGCGGCCGACGGCAGCGCCTCGTCGATCAACTTTGCCGATTTCGGCCAGGGCGTGATGAGCGTGGGGGGCAACGTGTCGGTGACGGCAGGCGGCGATATCAGCCAGTTGTCGGTGTCCTTGCCCACCACCTGGTATGCCAACGCGGACAAGACCGGCATCACGACGCTTGGTGGCGGCAACCTCAACGTGGCGGCGGGTGGCGACATTCTCAGCGGCACGTATTTCGTTGCCAAGGGCACTGGCAATATTCAGGCGGGTGGTCGCATCGGCAGCGACTTCAGCTACACCGTGCCGTCGACCAATTTCAATTACGGCGGCCTTTCCAGCGACGTCTCGACACTGCTCGCCTTGCAGGATGCGCAATTCGATGTGCAGGCGCGGTTGGGTGCGGACATCGGCGGTGTCTATAACCCGTCGTATCTCGCCGGAACTCGAGGGAGTCCTGGCAGCGCGAGTGCAATCAGCCAAATCCTGCCTGCCAAGCACTTTGACTCGCAAAGCTATAGTGCCGATTCGTCGGTCCAGTTGAGCGCTTCGCAGGGCGATGTGGTGCTCGACAGCCTCAGCATGCCTGGCATGCTGTTCGATTCGGGCAACGCGCAGGCAAGGACAGACCCTGGCTTCGATCCGGGTTCGATCCTCCCGTCCACGCTCACATTGCAGGCCCTGGGCGGCAACGTGGACATTCGTGGCGCAGGTGCCCTGTATCCCTCGGCAACCGGCAACCTGACGCTGCTGGCCGCGGATAACGTGCAATTCAGCCAGCAGGTCTACACCATGCAGTACAGCGGCCCGTCGACCTACGGCTTCGGCCTGATCGATGCACCCGCCGACGCGCTGCCTTCGGCGCTGGAGCCTCTTGGCGCGAACGGCTCGTCGAACTTCGTCAGTCTATGGAGAAACGGTTACCTTTACGGGCAGAATCCGAGCCTTCTGCATTCCGCTGATCCGTTGCATGCGGACGAGACAGATCCGGTCAGGATCTATGCGCTGGCGGGCGACCTGATCAATGGCATTACGGGGCCTGGCGGACTGGCCTATCGCTCTCTGCTGCTACTGCCCAACAAGCCTGCGATGGTGTACGCGGGTAGGGATATCGTGAACCTAGCCTTTGCGGGGCAGCAGCTCAGGGACGCCGACGTCACCCGCATCGTGGCAGGCCGCGACATCTACGACACGCAGATCACCACGAACGTCTTGATCTCTAACGCAGCTGACCCTGGCCCCTATGTGCTTGCTCCCGCTCTTCTGTTGAGCGGCCCCGGCAGTTTCCAGATCCAGGCCGGACGCAACATCGGGCCGCTGACCAGTCAGGCCGACTTGGCGATCAACGCGGCTGTAACCACCATCAACGGCGACAAGTACACCGGCATCGACAGCATTGGCAACCAGATCAACCCCTATCTGCCGCATGACAGCGCGGACATCAACGTGCTATACGGGGTCGGCCCCGGTGTGGCCGTCAACAGCTTTGTCGCCAGCTATCTGGATGGAACGACCGATGGCATCAACCTGATGCCAGAGCTCGTGGACTTCATGGAACGTCGTGAGGCTGGCCAAGTCATCGATACCGGCTTTGCACAGGACAAGTTGACAGTGACGCTGACGTCCGAACAGGCGCGTGAACTGTTCAACGAACAACCCGACTATGTGCAACGCCAGTTCGTCTCCGAAACCCTGTTCAAGATCCTGGCGCAGGTAGGCGCGGACTATAACGACGCCGCCAGCCCGTACTTCGGCAAGTACGCCCGTGGTTACACCGCCATCGACACGCTGTTCCCCGCATCGCTGGGATACACGTCCAACGGCAGCGGGCAGGGTGGCCTCAACGGTGCGGCGCAGACCGTCGATACCGGCGACCTGGATATCCGCAGCTCCACCATCCAGACCCAGCAAGGCGGCAACATCACCATCCTTGGGCCGGGTGGCCAGGCCTTGCTGGGCAGTGCGTCGGCACCGCCTGTCATCACCAAGAACGGCCAGGTGGTGGCCGGCCCCAACAGCATGGGCGTGATCACGCTGGAAAAGGGCGACATCAACATCCTCACCGATCGCAGCGTGTTGCTGGCGCAAAGCCGCATCTTCACCGAGCAGGGCGGCAACCTGGTGATGTGGAGCTCCAACGGCGACATCAATGCCGGCCAGGGTGCCAAGACCACGGCGGAAATTTCGCCGCCGAGCTATCAGTGCACGATCGACGCATGGTGTCGCATCGACGCGCGCGGCCAGGTGAGCGGCGCCGGCATCGCGACGTTGCAAACGATTCCGGGCGCGCCCGTAGGCAACGTCTACCTGATTGCACCACGCGGCACGGTGGATGCGGGCGATGCAGGCATCCGCGTATCGGGCAACCTGATCGTTGCCGCTGCACGAGTGGCCAACGCCGACAACATCCAGGTGCAGGGCGAAAAGATCGGCGTGCCAGTCGCGGCCTCCGTCAACATCGGCGCACTCAATGCAGCGAGCGCCGCAGCAAACGCGGTCAACAAGGCCGTCGATGACGTCAGCAGGCAGCAGCAGGACGATGCGCGCAACAAGATGCCTTCGGTGATTTCGGTGCAAGTGCTTGGCTTCGGTGATGGCACGGGCGCGATCGATGACAGGGATCGCCGTCGTCGCTACGACCCCAATAGTCCCGTGCAGGTGCTTGGCGCCGGGCAGCTCAGCATGCGCGCGAAGGAGCAGTTGACGGCGGAAGAACGCGCGCGACTCACTGAATAAAAAGGTTGCAAAGGCAGTATCCAGCGGCGGTCGGGATGTAGTCTCGTCATCGGCCGCCGCAGGGGCACCAACGAATGGACGTCGGCTGATTCCCTATTCACCGAAAACTGGAATTCAACGATCCCGGCATGCTTGCTGCACGCCGAACGGGGTTCTTTGTTCTGATGATTGAATAATGAACTCGAATATCGTCTAGGTATCATTAATTCCGATGGTCATGGAAATACCTCGAGAAGTCAGGGATGGCAGTCGTTTGGCTGCATTTTCGCAAGCGCTGAGGCAACTCATTGAGGCGCATCAGGACAAGTTCGCGGAAAGGCTCGTAAATCAATGCAGCCGGGCATTTTCCAGGCAGCTGCTTGATTATCCGATGGTGGCCTGGCATGCGCGTTCCAGTTACGTGGTGCGCAACCGTCTTCGCAGAAAGACCGACACGGCGCCCGAAGAACTCGCCGCCGATACGCTCGTGCCGTTGGTGCAACTGCTCAGTGTCTGGTGCCAGGAAGGCAGGCGTGGCGCGATCCGCAGTGTGGTGCGCGAATTGAATAGCGTTGACCTGAGCGAGCTTTCATCCAAGCCCGGTCTCGACCATGAAGTGGTGACCATCATTTTCGAATTTATCGAATAAGCAAAAAGTGTGATTTGCGTCGTGATTTTCAATGCACGAAGCATTCATCGCTCTATCACATGCATGACATCGTTTATGTCGATGCGAAATTGTCTAATTGATTTAGTGATCGCGGGTAATCGGATCGTAATTTTCTTCTACTTCTATTCTTAATCGCGGTGTCACTGCTGACACGTAAAAGATATTAGGCCTCCATTCCGGAGGTATTTATGCCAAGGGGTAATGTCATGATTTTCGGGTTCAATGGAAATGCCCGCATGAAGACGCTCGCGGGTGCACTGGTTCTCAGCATGGCCGCTGTTGCGACCGCCCATGCCGGTACCCTCGTGGGTGGCGGCGCCACGCTGCCTGCCATCGGCTACACCGGCGATGACGTTTCGCATCGCCTCCTGACGCCGCAGCCGGGCTCGCTTCTCGGCGAATACACCGCGGCCGGCAACTCGGCCACCTCGTACTGCCAGACCGGCAGCGGCGCCGGCAAGAACATCCTCGCCGGTGGCACGATCAGTGGCACGAGCTACAACGTGCAGAACACCTGCCCGGACAGCCCGACGCCGACCGGTTTCGGTGCGGGTCAGGTGGGTCGCTCGGATCTGGCCCAGCCGAACTTTGCTGGTGCGGATTCGCCGCTCGCCCTCGGCGACTACAACAACTACGTTGCCAACACCACCGTTCACAGCGGCAGCTTCCCGGTGCAGTTCCCGGCCGTGGGCGGCGCCATCGCCGTTGCTTTCAACAAGAGCGATAGCCACGGCCAGCCGATCTCCCTGAACTTGACCGATGATCAGATCTGCAAGGTCTTCTCCGGTCAGACCACCACCTGGGCGGCTCTCACGGGCGATAACAGCCTGACGGGCAACATCCAGATCGTCTACCGTTCCGACGGCAGCGGCACCACCTTCGGCTTCAGCAACCATCTGTCTGCCGTGTGCGGCGGCACGACTGCCTCGCATTTCGTCACCGACCAGGCCTTCACCACGGTGGTCAGCAAGTTCGGCCTGCCGGCCAGTGCAAATGGCCAGAGCGGCAATCCGGCCGTCGCGGCAACCATTGCGTCCACGGACGGCACGATCGGTTACGTCGAAGCCGCAAACACGCTGCCGCCGGGTGCCGCGTATGCCACTGTCAACGGTTTTGATCCGTTCAACGACTTCGGCAACGCCGCACTGGATGTGAGCTCGAGCGTTGTCTACAACTCCGTGATCAACGGCGCCAATGCGAACACCGGCCGTCCGGTCGTGTCCGCCCTGTCGACGCTTGTGACCGGTGCTCCGACCACGCAGTGCATCGCTCTGGTCGATCCCTCGTCGTACGCCGCGCCGTCCAGTGGCTACCCGATCGTCGCCGTGTCGTACTTCCTGGCCAACAGCGCTCACAACGGTGCCGATACCTCGGCCGTGCAGAACCTGCTGTGGGCTCCGTACAACTCGACCATCACCAGCAACGTATTCACGATCGGCTCCGGTACGGGCCTGTCGTTCCTGAACGCTGGTCTCTCCCAGTCTGCCGTGACGGGCTGCGTTGCCAGCATGTAATTGAAGTCTTTGTTGCCGTGAAGCGTGGGAGAGGGCTTGTCCTTCTCTCACGCTTTTTTGCCGTGATTGATTTGAGCGTTGAGGTTCTTGCAGTGCTCTTGAGGACGTTCACGGATCGGTGAGCGTCCTCGTTCTTTTGCATGTGGAGGAGGCGGTTTCCTCACGGGTTCTCAGGAAACGCAATCTGTCATGGTGCTATGGCAGCCTGCGATCGTTCACTGCGTAATGGATGGATCATGTCGTCGCAGGCCGCTACCCGTACTCAATACGATGTTTTGCCTGCGGACGAGACATTGCTCTTCCGCGAACTGCTTTCGCGGGGCCGGTTGAAGGAAACGGACCTTGTGCGCGCCCGTCGCCTGCACGAGGAATCTCCCGACGGCACGCTCACGGCGCTGATGGCTCGCCTTGGCTTGGTGTCCGAACGCGATCTCGCCGAAGCGTGGTCGGATCTGCTGCACACGCCGCTGCTGTCGGCGCGCGACGCACCGGATATGCCCCCGGCCGAGCTCGACGTCTCGGCGCGCTTTCTCAAGCAGCAGCATGTGGTGCCCGTGCGCGTGGGTGAGGATGGGCTGGGCCTGGTTGTCTCCGACCCCGCTGATCCGTATCCGTTGCAGGCGATCCAGCTGGCGGCCGGGCGGCCGGTGGCGATGCGTATCGGGCTGCGCTCGGAAATTGACGACCTGATCGAGCGCTACTACGGCACCGGTCGTTCCGCGATGGGCACCATCGTGGAAAACCTCGACGGCAGCGCCGCCGTGGAAGACGACGTGGAACATCTGCGCGATCTCGCTTCCGAGGCGCCGGTGATCCGCCTGGTGAATCTCATTCTTCAGCGTGCCGTCGAACAGCGCGCCTCCGACGTGCATATCGAGCCGTTCGAAAATCGCCTGAAGGTGCGTTACCGCATCGACGGTGTGTTGCATGAAGTGGAAGCGCCACCGTCCAATTCCACCGCGGCGGTGATTTCGCGCGTGAAGATCATGGCCAAGCTCAATATCGCCGAGCGCCGCCTGCCGCAGGATGGCCGCATCCAGTTGCGCGTGCAGGGCAAGGAGTTGGATCTGCGCGTGTCGACGGTGCCGACCAGCTTCGGCGAGTCGGTGGTGATGCGTATCCTCGATCGCGAGTCGGTGGTGTTCGACTTCGCCTCGCTGGGCTTTACCGACAACTTCCAGCAGCGCTTCGTCGATGTGCTGGAGCGCCCGCACGGCATCCTGCTGGTGACCGGTCCCACGGGTTCCGGCAAAACCACGACGCTCTATACGGCGCTGTCGCAAATCAACACGCCGGACGTGAAGATCATCACCGTCGAAGATCCGGTGGAATACCAGATCGAAGGCATCAACCAGATCCAGGTGAAACCGCAGATTGGGCTGGATTTTGCCGGCGCGCTGCGGTCCATCGTGCGCCAGGATCCGGATGTGATCATGATCGGTGAAATGCGCGATCTGGAGACGTGTCGGATCGCGATCCAGTCGGCGCTCACGGGCCATCTGGTGCTCTCCACGTTGCACACCAATAGTGCCGCCGGCGGCATCACGCGCCTGCTCGACATGGGTGTGGAGGATTACCTCTTGGGTTCCACCGTCAACGGCATCCTGGCGCAGCGCCTGGTGCGCCGCCTGGATCCGGAGACGGCGATTCCCTATGACGCGCTGCCCGAAGTGATCGAGCAGTTTGAACTGCACAAATACACCAGCGAGCGTCCGATCCGCTTGTGGAAGCCCGGCACCAGCGCGGCCAATCCCACGGGTTATCGCGGCCGTCGCGCCATCATGGAATTCCTGGTGATGACTGACCCGCTGCGTCGCATGGTGATGCAGCGGGCTGATGCGGGCGAGATCGAGAAGCTCGCGCGTGCTGAGGGCATGCGCACCATGTACGAGGATGGCATCGCCAAGGCGGTGGCGGGCGTGACCACCCTTGAGGAGGTGCTGCGTGTCACGCAGGAAGGC
>NZ_JPLA01000005.1 GCF_001010355.1 Dyella japonica DSM 16301
AACCAAAAGAAAGGGCCCCCCGGATGACGCGCCTTCCGGGCCTGCGGCCCTCCAGGTGCGCGGGCGGGCTCCGGGGTTTTTCGACAGGACATCCCTGTCCTGTCGAAAAACTGGCCGCATCCATGCGGCCACCCTTCGGGCTTTCCTCCACCCGCCCGCCGCGTCATACGGGGACCCCGAGGGTCAAGAGCCACATCAAGAGCGCGCAACGCCCGGCGTCGCCTTACCGCTGTTTGTCTCTTGTAGGAGCGCACCCTGTGCGCGACCACCTGACGGAGCGATACACCCACGCGCTGCGGTCGCGCACAAGGGTTGCGCAGGGCCCTGGGTATCGCATCAAGGTTGCAGTTGTGGTCGGCCATTTGTGGGAGCGCACCCTGTGCGCGACAGCCATGCTGCGGTGTACCGCTCTGTAGGCTTGTCGCGCACAGGGTGCGCTCCCACAGACAAGCCGGACACGCTCCCCCTTGGCGGCGCCCTAACACGCCCCGACCTATATTTCCGACATCCCACCGAGGAATCGCAAGGACATGACCCAGTTCCGCATTGAACACGACAGCATGGGCGAGTTGAAGGTGCCGGCCAAGGCGCTTTACGGTGCCCAGACGCAGCGCGCTGTCGACAACTTCCCGATTTCCGGCATGCATCTGCCACGTTCTTTTATACGCGCGCTGGGCCTGATCAAGGCCGCGGCTGCCGATGCCAATTTTCTGCTGGGTCATCTGAAGAAAACCCAGGCGCACGCCATTCGCAAATCGGCGCTCGCCGTGGCCCAGGGCGAGTACGACGATCAGTTTCCGATCGACGTGTTCCAGACCGGTTCGGGCACCAGCACCAACATGAATGCGAACGAGGTGATTGCTCATCTGGCCAACAAGGCCGGCGGCAAGATTCACCCGAATGATCACGTCAACTACGGGCAGAGCTCCAATGACGTCATTCCCACCGCCATCCATGTCAGCGCCACGCTGACCACCAGTGGGCAGTTGCTGCCGGCGCTCAAGCACCTCAAACGGACCATCGATCGCCGCGCCCGCGAACTGCGCAACGTGCCCAAGACCGGCCGCACGCACCTGATGGATGCGATGCCGGTGACGTTTGGTCAGGAGCTGTCCGGCTGGGCCGCGCAGATCGGCAGCGCGATCGAGCGCATCGAAGACAGCCTCAAGCGCATGCGCCGTCTTCCGCTCGGCGGCACGGCTGTGGGCACGGGCATCAATGCCGACCCGAAGTTCGGTGCTGCGGTGGCGCGCGAATTGAAGAAGCTCAGCGGCGTGCGTTTCGATGCGGCAGACAACTATTTCGAAGGCATGGCCGCGCAGGACGCCGCGGTGGAATTGTCCGGCCAGCTCAAGGCGCTGGCGGTGGCCTTGATGAAGATCGCCAACGACCTGCGCTGGATGAATTCCGGTCCGCTCGCCGGCCTGGGCGAGATCGAGCTGCCGGCGCTGCAGCCGGGTTCGTCGATCATGCCGGGCAAGGTGAATCCGGTGATACCCGAGGCCACCGCGATGGTCGCCGCACAGGTGATCGGCAACGACGCGGCGATCACCATCGCCGGTCAGTCCGGCAATTTCCAGCTCAACGTGATGCTGCCCTTGATCGCCCACAACCTGCTGCAGTCGATCGAGATCTTGTCCAACGTCAGCGTGCTGCTGGCGGACAAGGCGATCGCTGGTTTCAAGGTGAACACGGCGCGGGTGAAGGAAGCGCTGGACAAGAATCCCATTCTCGTCACCGCACTCAATCCGGTGATCGGCTACGAGAAGGGTGCCGCAACGGCCAAGAAGGCCTACAAGGAGAAGCGCCCGATCATGGATGTGGCGCTGGAAACCACCGGGCTCTCCAAGGCTGAACTGCAGAAGCTGCTGGATCCGATGACGCTGACGCGCGGTGGCATACACGGCGGCGGTGGCGGCGGCGGTTAACCACCCACTGCCTCACCCTTGTAGGAGCGCACCCTGTGCGCGACCCGATCTGGCCCAAGGGCCAGGTCGCGCACAGGGTGCGCTCCTACAAGATAGCTTTTAGTGCTTGGTGTCCTTGCGGCACTTCTCGACATGCTCCTCGCTCACCGCCGTGGCATACGGCTTGAACGCATCGAGCTGGGTCGCCAGCGCGTCCTGCGCGGTCTTCATGTCGGCCACGTCCTCGCAGATCTTGGCGGCGGCCTGCTTGATGGTTGCCGCGGCTTCCTCGACCTTCTGCTTGGTCTGCTCGGCGGTGTCGGCACCGGTCATCTTGCCGGCCACTGCGCCCAGCTCCTTGGTGGCGGTCGCCACGCCCGCCTTGCCCGCCTCCATGGCGTGCTCGCGCATTTGCCGGGCTGCCCCGTTGTAACGTTGCAGCAGGGCGCGCTGTGCGTCGTTGATCGCCACATCGTGACCGTCGATGGCCAGCTGTCCGTTCTGATCGACCGTGGCGTCGGGGGCGCCGGACGCCTTGATGGTGACCTGTCCGTCATGCAGCGTGATGTGGCCGTTGATCACATCGGTATCGCCGCCAAAGATCTGGACATCGTTGCCCGAGCTGCAAGCGGTCAGCACGGCAAGGGCGAGCACGCAGGGCAGGTAGCGGAACGACATGGCGACACTCCGTGGTGTGAGGGGTGAAGTCTGCCGCAGCTTGGGCGGCGGGAAAAGTTTGTCCCGCCTGCACCCCGCGTCCTTGCGGAAGATGCAGGCGGGACAAGACCGTCGATCAGCTGTCGTCGCGGACCCGGCGGAACCACACGGCGGCGGCGATCAGGGCCAGGCCGGCAATCACGCCTATCCACAGGTCGGGCGAAGCGAGCAGGCCGTAGGTGTGCATGGGTGACAGCACCGCCAGCGGGTCGTTGTCGTTCATCTCGCCCATGTTCAGCGCGCTGTGCTTGTCGAACACCAGGTTGGAACCGGGGAACACGCTCAGCAGTGCACGCTGCACGACGTTGGCCCAGAACCACGCCGAGGACAGATTGAACAGGCCCATGATGTTGAACCAGCTCACCATGAGGCCCAGCACCACCGGCACCGCCACCGCCCACAGGAAGGGCTTGCTGCGTGCGCCGGCCGAGCAGAGCATCAGCCAACCCACCGCGGGCAGGGCCCAGAGTGCGTACAGCGGGACATTGCTGACCAGCGAGGCCACGGCGCGCAGCGGATGACTCAGTGCCAGCAGCTGCCACACGTTGATGCCATGGAAGGACAACACGATGGCGAAGATGAACAACTGCACCAGGCCGCAGATGATGCTCACCACGACCGCGATGACCGGCGCCACGACGGCGGCACTGACCACTTTGGACAACACCGTGCTGGTGTTGGAGATCGGCAGGGACTTCCAGAACAGCACGCTGCGGTCGCGGCGGTCGTCATAGAGCGAGCCCAGGCAGTAGAACAGCACCACGATGCCCATCACGATGCCGATGAATCCCATCGAGGAAATCATCGCGATGTCCGCGGCCGCGCCGACCTGTTTCCAGTCGCCGGCATCGGCGTGCTGCATCATCATCTGGATGTCGTTGCCGCCGATGCGTACGCCGTGACGCGCGCTGAGCACTTCGGCGGTGATGATCGCCATCACGTTGAGCACCAGGAAGACGCCGCCGGTGACGATCGGGGCCCACAGGAAACCTCCGCGGTGCTCCCAGAATTCTCGCTTCAGCAACCAGTAGAAGGTTTTCATGCGTAGGTTCCCTTCATGGTGGCGACGAACAAGTCACTGACGGTGGGGCGGCGGACCTCGCCCATGCTTTCCAGCGTGGCGCGGTCGGCGCCGTCGAACAGGAAGATGCTCTTGCCGAACACCTGTCGCTCATCGAGCGGCTTCATGCTGCGGGCAGTGGCGGCCTTGTCGGCGCTCACCATGACCTCGGCGAATCGTTCGCCCACGGTATCCATGTCGGTATCCAGCACGATCCTGCCGTCGCGGATGAACATCAGGTCGGTGAGGATGTTCTCGATCTCCTCGACCTGGTGCGTGGTGACGATGATCGTCTTGTTCTCGTCGAAGTAATCTTCCAGCAGGCTCTGGTAGAACTGCTTGCGGTAGAGGATGTCCAGGCCCAGCGTGGGCTCGTCCAACACCAGCAGGCGGGCGTCGATGGCCATCACCAGCGCCAGATGCAGCTGCACGATCATGCCCTTGGACATCTGCTTCACGCGCTGCTTGGGGGTGAGCTTGGTGCGTGCCAGGAAGGCTTCGCACTTGGCCCGGTTGAAGCGCGGGTGCACGTTGGCGACAAAATCGATCGCCTCGCTGACCCGGATCCAGCGCGGCAGCACCGCCACGTCGGCGATGAAGCACACCTGTTCCATCAGCTGGTCGCGCTGCGTGCGTGGATCGAAGCCCAACACATTCAGCTCGCCCTTGAAATCGGTGAGGCCGAGGATGGCCTTCAGTGCGGTGGTCTTGCCGGCGCCGTTGGGGCCGATCAGCCCCACGATGCGGCCCGACTCGATGCGGAAGCTCACGTCGTTCAGCGCGTGCGCATTCTTGTAGGTCTTGTTCAGACCGGTGGCCGTGACGACCGCGTTCATGACTGGCTCCCTTCGCTGCCCATGCTATTGGGGGCTTCGCGCAGCAGGGTCTTCAGGTCCAGCCCCAGGCGTTGCAGGCGGGCGAAGAGCGCGGGCCATTCCTCCCGCAGGAAGCGCTCTCGTTCGGACTTGAGTAGCGCTTCCCTGGCTCCATCGATGACGAACATGCCCAAACCCCTCCTTTTTTCCACCAGTTGATCGTCGACCAGTTCCTGATACGCCTTGGAGACGGTGAGCGGATTGATCTGAAAATCCGCAGCAACCTGGCGTACTGACGGCAGCGGGTCGCCCTCGTTCAAGGCGCCGTCCAGAATCATCGCCACTACGCGTTCGCGGAGCTGGCGGTAGATCGGGACGCTGTCGTTCCAGGTGATGGTCATACTGTTATTCCTTGCTGATACGGCCGAACTTGGTGCTACCGAAAGAATAGTAGGGCATGGCCAGCTGGCTCCCGAGCACCACGTTGGAGGCGGCTTCGGCCGACAGCAGCGGGGCAGCGCTCAGGTTGGCGACGTTGACGTCGGCCAGCATGGCGGCGGCGCGGAGGTCTTCAGCCGAGGGGCGGACCGTGACCGGAGCCAGGTCGATGACCTTGACGCCGTTGATCTCACTGACGGGGAGACTGTTGACGTTGGAGTTGATGGCGGCCAGGCCAACCGTAGTGAACAAGGCGGCGGCGGTCAGGGCTAGCAGGTTATTCGCTTTCATGGCGTTCTCCTTTAGTGCTCTCGTGGACCGGTGTTGTAGTGAACTATAACACCATATCTTCAGGCGTCAATAGCTCGGATCGAAATTCGCAACATGACTGATGGCCTATAAGGCTGAACGAGGTCCGGGGCAGGCCTGGGCCCGGAAGCTGGCGCTTATGTTCCGCAGCGAGGTGGGCCGCCGGCAGGGCCAGCCATCAGCCATCGCAGGTGACAGGCATCACCTGCACGCGCGCGCTGCGAGCCGTGTGCTTCAATGACCTTCGTGGCTATGGGCAGAAGGAACGCTGCATGGACGTCGGTCTGGCTGGGCAGGTCGTGGTGATCACGGGCGCGAGCAAGGGCATCGGCCTGGCGTGTGCGCAGGCGTTTGCACGCGAAGGCGCGAAGGTGGTCGGCATCTCGCGCAACCTCGCGCACCTGCATGCCGCGCAGCACGACCTCGAGCGCGAAGGGCTGCGCATGGACGTTGCCGCCGCCGACCTGCGCGAGATCGTCGCGGCGCAGATGGTGGCCGAATACATCGAGAACGAATTCGGCCCGATCGAGGTGCTGGTCAATTGCGCGGGCGCCGCGCGCCGCACGCCAGTGGCGGATCTGCATGCCGACGCGCTGCACGACGCGATGCACGCGAAGTACTTCACCTATATGCACATGATCGATCCGGTGATACGGCGCATGGCGGCACGCGGCCACGGCAGCATCGTCAACGTGGTGGGCCAGGGCGGCCGGCAGGTCAGTCCCGTGCATATCGGCGGCGGGGCGGCCAATGCGGCCTTGATGCTCGCCTCCGTGGGCTACGCCAATGCGTATGCGTCCAAAGGCGTGCGCGTGAACGTGATCAATCCCGGCCCCACGCGCACGGGGCGATTGCAGGAAGGCCTCGAAGCCCTGGCGCGCGCCAGCCATCGGTCCATCGACGACGTGCTTGCTCAACAATTGGAGGAGATCCCGATGGGACGCATGGCCGAGCCGCGCGAGATCGCCAACGTCGCTGTGTTCCTTGCCTCGCCGCTGGCCAGCTACGTCACCGGCGCGGTGATTCCCATGGATGGCGGGAAGACGGGCGTGGCGTAATGGTGACCGTCAATCGGCGGACGTAAAGACGTCCATATTGTTTTGTGGGATGGATAGAGTGCATTGACCGACGCTACGGCCTTTCGGAGGTAATCGCGAGAGGCTGCTACGCGGCGCCAGGCAATTCGCAGGTTTGTGCATGACCGCACGCTGCGCGATGGCCAGCCTTTGCTTCATGTGACTATTCACGTTTCTTTTATGCCGGTTTCTTTAATCGTCTCTGCCGAGTGACGATGTGCTGCTGCATCAAGGCGCGAAACCGGCCGAACGGCCCGATTTCATGCGTTGCGCACAGGCTCCGCGGAATGCTGATCGGCGCGCGAAGATGGATCGGAGACCGTGGGGCAGGCCATCGTCGGCAGGGGCATGAGCGTGGAGACGCCGCAGAGGGCAGGGTGCTTTGGCGTTGGCCAAGCAGTTTCCGCGGATCGTGTGGGTTCGTTGGTAGAGGCAGCAGCGCAGGGGACGAGGTGTGCCTGGCCAGCCAGCCCGTTTTCGACGTTCCGTCACTGACCCAAGGCGACATTCCATGCGGCACCTTCGTCATGTTTGTTTGGGTTTACTGCTACTGGGAAGCTGGATGGTGATGAGCGCCGACGCGCTGGCCTTCCAGGAGGCAGCGCGCGGCATGGCCCAGCCTGCTCCCGCGACCTCGGTGCCCACTGGCGATGCCACGCCGCAAGCGGCGCCTGCCGGCGTGGCCCGCGACCTCACGCTGAAGCAGATGGGCGTATTCGGCCCGATCAAGCTGCGCGGGCAGGATCCCAACGGCACCTTGAATGTGGCCGTGCGCAACGACGAAGTCGTGACCGGCGCCAAACTGCGGCTGGTCTACACCTATTCGCCCTCGCTGATCTATTCGCTCTCGCACCTGAAGGTGTTCCTCAACGGCGAGGTGGTCGCCACGCTGCCCCTGGACAAGGAGCAGGCGGGGCAGACGGTGAGCAGGGAGGTGGTGCTCGATCCGCGCCTGTTCACCGATTTCAACCGCATCGGCGTGCAGATGATCGCGCACTACTCGCTCGATCATTGCGAAGATCCGTATCACACCTCGCTGTGGACGGACATCAGTCCCGATACCACGCTCACGCTTACGACTTCGGAAATCGGGCTGCCCAACAGTCTCGCCTTGTTGCCTGCGCCGTTCTTCGATCGCCGCGACAACCGCCCGCTGGTGGTTCCGTTCTTGCTGCCCGCGCAGGCCGATGCGCAGACGCTGCGCGCGGCCGGCGTGGTGTCGTCGTGGTTCGGCGCCCTGGCCGGCTGGCGCGGGGCACGCTTTCCGGTGGTGCAGGCGCCGCCGACCGACGGGCATGCGATCGCCTTTGCCTTGCCCAACGCGATGCCAGAGGGGGTGAAGCTGGGCGAGATCAAGGGCCCCACCGTCATCGTGATGGCCAATCCGGCCAGCCCGCCGCAATCGGGTCGCAAATTGCTGGTGCTGGCCGGTCGCGACACCAAGGAGTTGCAGGAAGCGGCCAACGCGCTGGTGCTCGGCCAGGTGGGCATGTCCGGTGACCAGGCCATCGTGAAGTCGGTGGATCTGGGGCCGGAGCGCCGCCCGTATGACGCGCCGAACTGGGCGCCGGTGGATCGCCCGGTCAGCTTCAAGGAACTGGTCACCGATCCGGCGCAGCTGGAAGCGGCCGGCTTCAATCCGCAGCCGATCCGTGTCGACATGCGCCTGCCGCCCGATCTGTTTGCGTGGGCGCGCCACAGCGTGCCTTTGAACGTGCACTACCGCTACACGGCACCGTCCAATTACAACGACTCGGTGCTCAATATCGGCGTCAACGACCAGCTGCTGCGCTCGCTGCGTCTGCGCCCGGCCGATCCTTCCGGCGTCGAGCGTCAATTCAATGTGCCCTTGCTGTCGGGTTCCGAAGCGCGTGGCGCGGAAGAGATCCGCGTGCCGGCGCTGCGCATCGGCAGCACCAACCAGTTCCAGTTCCAGTTCCACATGGATTCGCAGAAGACCGGGCTATGCGTTTCCGCGGCCACCGATAGCGCACGTGCGGCGGTGGATCCCGATTCAAACGTCGATTTCAGCCAGTTCGTGCACTACACGGCAATGCCGAATCTGGCGTTCTTCGCCACCAGCGGATTTCCGTTTACGCGCATGGCGGATCTGGCCGATACCGCCGTGGTGATACCCGACGCACCGGACGCGCACGAACAGGAAGCGCTGTTCACCATGCTCGGACAGCTGGGGCGATGGAGTGGCTTGCCGGCCCTGCGTGTATCGGTGGTGCCTGCCGCCGCGGTGGAATCGGTGCGCGATCGCGACCTGCTGGTGATCGGCACCGGCACGGCCGGTCAGCTGATGGCGAAGTGGGGCAAGGGCTTGCCCATGTTGATCGAGCGCAGCGAGAACGATTTGTCCGTGCGCGAACTGACCGATCGCCCCAAGGGCCAGGGCCCGGTGGCGCGCGCGGCGATGAGCGTGAATGGTCCTACCGCCGCATTTGTTGGATTCCAGTCGCCCTACACCAAGGGACGGAGCGTGGTGGCGCTGGCGGCCAATGCATCCGATCGCCTGGGCGATCTGCTCGATGTGCTAGGCGACGACACCAAGCTTGGCGAGGTGCGCGGCGACCTCACCGTGGTGCGGCAGAAAGTGGTGGTTGGCCTCACCGTGGGCGATACCTATTACGTCGGACACCTGCCCTGGTATGCGTGGCTGTGGATCCATATTTCCAGGTACCCGGCCTTGATGGCGTTGGCCGGCATACTCGCGGGCCTGTTCGTGGCACTCACGGTGTTCTGGGCGCTGGGTCGGCTCGCCGCACATCGACTCGAGCGGTGATCCATGCGCCACGCATCGATTCCGCTGCTACGCGCGCTGCTGGTGCTTGCCGTGACGTTCGCCTCCGGCCGCGCGCTGGCCGCGTCGTGCGCATGGCCCGACTGGGAGCATTTCAAGCAGGGCACGCTCAGCGCCGACGGTCGCGTGATCGATGCAAGCACGCCTGAGCAGGTCACCGTGTCCGAGGGGCAGGCGTATGCGCTGTTCTTCGCGCTGGTGGCGAATGATCGTGCCACCTTCGACCGCGTGCTCAACTGGACGCAGAACAATCTGGCGCAAGGCGATCTGACCAAACATCTGCCTGCGTGGCAGTGGGGACGCCAAGCAAAGAAGGACGCCACCGAAAGCTGGGGCGTGCTCGACAGCAATGCCGCTTCCGACGCCGATATCTGGATCGCCTATACGCTGCTCGAAGCCGGACGCCTGTGGCATGAGCGCAGCTACACCGCACTGGGCACGGTGCTGGCGCAGTCCATCGTGGCAAAGGAAACGGCGGTCTTGCCAGGACTCGGACGCACCGTGTTGCCCGGTCCGGTGGGCTTTCATCCGCAGGACGATGTGTGGCGACTCAATCCCAGCTATGTCCCGCTGCAGGTGATGCGTCATCTGGCGAGCGCGTTGCCGCAGCAAACGGAATGGAAGGCGATACTCGACAGTTCGACCAAGCTGGTCACCGGTTCCGCGCCACATGGCTACTCTCCCGATTGGGTGATGTACAAGCGTGAGCAGGGCTTCGTGGCGGATCAGGCCAGCAAGGCCGAGAGCGCGTACAACGCGATACGCGTGTACTTGTGGGCGGGCATGCTGGCACCGGATACGCCCCGGCGTGCCGCCGTGCTCGACACGTTTCTCCCGCTGGCCGACTTCGTCGCAGCGCACGGTTTTCCGCCCGAGCGCGTGGATACGCAGACCGGCGCCGCGGCGGGCAACGAAGGCAATGCTGGATTCTCCGCGGCGGTTGCGCCGTATCTCGCCGCACTTGGCCGCAACGAGCTCGTGCAGGCGCAGGTGCAACGCACGCGTACACTCGCCGCGCAATCGCCGCTGGGCTACTACAGCCAGGTGCTGGCCTTGTTCGGCCTTGGCTATCTTGATGGCCTGTACCGCTTCGATGCGAGCGGCGCAATCGTTCCTGCTTGGACCTCGACGTGTCCCGCGGCGCGCTGAACGATCTGTTCGCACCCGCCATCGTGCTGCTGATCGCCGGCGGCGCGATGCCGTCGCTGGCCTTGGCGCAGGCCGCGGCCGACGCCCCCAGCCCTGCGATGAAACAGCTGCTCGATTCGGCGCGCGTATGGCAGGCCAAGAACCGTCCGGACATGGCACGCGGCATCGTGGAGAAAGCCCTGCTGATCGATCCCACGCAGCCGGATGCGCTGGCCTTGATGGGGCAGATCGAACTCACTTCCAATCGTCCTGCCGAGGCAGCGAAGCGTCTGCAACAGCTGCAGGCACGGTATCCCAAGCATCCGGCCACGCTTGAACTGGCGGATGCCTATCGTCTCGCCACCACTGACAAGACGGCGTTGGCGAAGGCGCGCCTGGCGATGCGCACCGGCCAATCGCAAGAGGCGTGGCAGCAGATGCAGGCGCTGTTTCCGCGCGGTGCGCCCAGCGGTCCAATGGCCGGCGACTACTATCGTGCGATGTCGGCGGCGGGCCAGCGCGACAAGGCCTTGAACGAACTGCGCGAACGCGTGCGGCAGGATCCCAACGATCTGAGTCTGGCCCTGACGCTGGCGGACATGCTGACCGATCGCGCGTCGACGCGACTGGAAGGCCTGGACATCATCTATCGCGTCTACCAGCGGCAGGATGCCAACCGTCCGCAAGCCCTGGAACTATGGCGACGTGCCCTCAATAGCGCCGGCAGCGACGATCCTGCCTACTACGTGTGGTATCAGCGCTACCTCAAGGAAGTGCCCAACGACGACAGCGCCAAGGCTGCGCTCGCGTCGCTGGCCAAGAAGGGCGGTGCCAACTACGTGCCGCCGCCGAAGGGTGCGGCGCCGTCAAGTGAAACTACGGCGACTTCCTCGGCACCGGTGCGCTCTTCCTCCTCACGCCAAGGCGAAGCGATTGGCGAGCAAGGCCTGGCGAAGATGCGCGAAGGCAAGCATGACGAAGCGCGCGCCTTGTTCGCCCGTGCGCTTGAGCTCGATCCGGACAACGCAGGCAAATGGCGCAGCCTGATGGCCACGGCGACTTTTTGGGGCACTTTATCCAAGGCGCGTGCGGCCAACGATCAGGGACACCCGGAGCAAGGCGAGGCGCTCGCCCGCGACGCGCTGCGCCGACAACCTAATCAGAATGATGCGAAGAAAGTGCTCGCCACTTCGCTGATCGCGCAACAGAAATGGGCGCAAGCCGAGGCGGTGCTGCGCCCGATGGTGGAGGCAGAGCAGCCGGACATCGATGCGCTGGAATTGTTGGCCAAGGTGTTGATCGCCACGCATCGCACCGACGAGCTCACGCCACTCATCGCGCAGGTGGAACAGCGCTCCAACGGTTCCGGCGACGCCATGGTGGCTTTGCGCGCGCAATTGCTGTCCATCGAAGCGGACCAGTTGATCGCCGAGGGCAAGAGCGGCGCGGCCGTATTGAAACTGGAGGAGGCGGTACGTCTGACGCCCAAGGATGCCTGGCTGCGCTACACGCTGGCGCGCCAGTATCGCGACCTGGGTCTGCCCGCGCTGGGCCGCTCAGTCATGGAAGATGGTCTGCGCGCCGCGGCTACGCCGGATATGCGCTATGCCAGCGCGCTCTATCTCAATTCACTGGACGATATCGACACCGCCAGCAGCGTGCTTGCGCAGGTGCCGGCGAATGAGCGTTCGGACGGCATGCGCGAACTCGCCGCGAACCTCAAGGCGCAGCGCGATCTGCGTGAGGTGCATCAACTGGAGGCCCAGGGCCGCCAGCAGGAAGCGCGTGCGCTGCTGGAGCGGATCGCGCAGGAGGTGCGCGACGACCCGCAGATGCTCGCCAGCGTCGGGCGCGAATGGATCAGCCTGGGCGAGCCCGACAAGGGCCTGAAACTGGTGCGCGATTGGCTGGATGCGCATCCGGACGATCCCGCCATCGGCGTGCGTCTGCGCTACGGCGAGCTGCTCGGTGCCGCCAATCGCGACGACGAGTGGCGCGCGTGGATTGCCGATGCGCGATCGCGTCCCGGCGTCACGCCCGAACAGCAGGCGCAGTTCGACGACCAGCTGCTGCGCTTGTCCATGCGCAAGGCAGGGCGGCAGATCGATGCCGGCGATCTGGCCGGCGCCGACCGCACGCTGGACGAGGTGCCCGAAAGCAGCAAGCAGGAAAAGCGCTGGCTGCTCGCCCAGGCCGACCTGCGCGAGGCCCATCGCGACTACCGCGGAGCGCAAGCCTATGCACGCAAGGTGCTGGTGGATCACCCGGGCGATGCCGACGCGCGCCTCACCATCGCGCGCATGGAAGAGCGTATGGGCCACCGCAAGGCTGCGCTGGCCATGGTCGACGAGGTGCTGGCCGATACTCCGCCGGACGATGTCGATACGCGTCTGGCCATCGCGCGCCGCTACACCGCACTGGGCCGCAATGAGCAGGCGCGCGCCGTGGTCGATCCGTTGCGGCAGCCCTATGCCGATCGTTCCGATGTGACCATGCAGTCCGGTCGCATCGCGCAGTCTGAAGGTCACTACGACGATGCGGCCGAGCTCTATCGCACGGCACGCACGCAGGAACAGGCCGAAGGCGAGACACCCAGTCCGGACGATGGACTCACCTCGGCGCAGCGCGCCTTACAGGGTCTGGACGATCGCCGGCAGGGGCAGGTGGCCAGCGGCGTGATCCAGTCCAACGAGTCGGGCAGCAGCGGCATGTCGCGCCTGCATGCCACCGAGATTCCGGTCTATCTGCGTATTCCGGACGGTTATACCGGGCACTATTTTTTCCATGCCGACACCGTGCTGCTCAATGCGGGCACCTTGCCCGCGGATCGGTTTGACCCGGCGTTCGAGTTCGGCAAGATCGCCGCGCTCGGCAATGCCGGCCTGCGTCCGATCGATCAGACCGACAAGGGCGTCGCACTGGCGGCCGGCTACGATTTCAACGGCGCAAGCAACAGTTGGCGCGCGGATATCGGCAGCACGCCGATAGGCTTCACCGTCAACAGCATCCTCGGCGGCTTTCTCTATCGCCACGATTTCTACGATTCATCCGTCACGCTCGATGTATCGCGGCGGCCGGTGACCAGCAGCCTGGTGTCTTACGCAGGCGCGCGCGATCCCGTCACCGGCGAAACCTGGGGCGGCGTGGTCCGCAGCGGTTTCACCCTGCGCGGTGCGCAGGACTGGGGCCGCACGACGCTGTTTGCATCCGTGGGTTTTGGCGTGCTCACTGGCGAGAACACCGAAACCAACCACGAGTTCAAGGTGCGCACCGGCATCGATGTGCCCGTCTACGTAGGCACCGACCAGCGCTTTTCCAGCGGCCTGGTGCTCAACTACTGGCACTACGCGAACAACCAGCATTTCTACACCTTTGGCAATGGCGGCTACTACAGCCCCGGTCGTTATTTCTCCGCGTCCATCCCCTTGGATTGGACGGGTCGCTACAAGCGCTGGTCGTGGGAATTGGAGGCGTCCGTCGGAAACTCTTCCACCAATGAGGAGGAGGCGCCGTATTTCCCCACTCGCCCCGATCTGCAACAGCAGGCGGTGGCGCGCATGGCCGCCGCGGATCTGGGCACGCCGTATTTCGGCACGGGATCGGGCGGCGGCTTCAGTTACACGGTGGCAGCGGCGCTGGAATACCGGCTCACTTCGCGCTGGGTCATCGGCACGCGCTTCAAACTCGATCGTTCACGCGATTACGCGCCCAACCTTGGCACGATCTACCTGCGTTATTTCTTCGACCAGCAACGGCTGCCGGTGCCGTTCCCGCCCAACCCTGTCAGACCGTATTCCGCATACTGACGGGATCATCCTGCCGCAAGGGACGAGAGCTGTGACGAACCTGCCTCCATCGCCTTACGAATCGACCGATCGAGCGACGCCGCGTGCGCTGTTGCGCTTGAATCAGTCGCTGGCCATCGAGGGCCTGCCGCCGTCGCTGTCGGCGCTGGCGACCGGGCAGGTGTATGCGGTGTACGCCAGTCGCTCGCCCGCGCGCGACGCGCTGTTCTGGAAGACCGCGGCCCATGCGCTGCTCACGCCGGTGACGGTGCTCTCCACCCGCACGGCCGAGGATGTGGCGCACGCGCTGCATCAGCACGGCATGGATATCGATCAGCCGGGCGCGGTGCATCCCAAATCCAATGTGTTCAGTCTGAAGATCCCACCGAACCGCGACGGTTGCGATGTGTTGATGGAGGCCTTGCAGGCGCTGTCCGCCCAATGTGCAACGCCGGCCAGCCAGTTCCTGGTCGAAGGCGTGGCCACTTGTTTCGCCTGGCAGGATCGCGCTGCATTGATACGGCAGGGCGCTGCGCTGGCCGGCTGGTGCGCGCAGACGCGGCATACCGTGTTGCTGGTCATGCTGCCGCCGCTGGTGGAGCAGAGCGGCGATTTTCGCCCGCTCACGGATTTCCAGATCCAGTTTGCCGGCGCCGCACAATTGGTGCACGTGCAAGGCGAGTTCCGTTGGGAGGTGGCGTTCTGGCGCGACAATCGCGGCGCGCTGTCGGCCAACGAATCCATTCCGCTGCGCTTTTCCGCCAACGATCACCGCTTGATCGCGGTGCCGGACGATCCCGCCAGCGGCGAAGTGGCCGGCATGCTCGCACCCGACGAGAGCGTGGTGATGGTGGCCCAGGGCACCGTGGCACGCGAGCGGGTGGTGCCCAAGGGCTGGCAGGTGTTGCCGGACAACGAGGCGCTGGTATCGGCGGCCAGTCGGGCGGTCGCCGCCACGGTGATCCTGCACTACGGCATCAACGAAAGCGTCGCCTCGCTGGCCAAGCAGGTGAACTATCTGCGTCGCCAATGCGGCAAGGCACTGAAGATCCTGATCCGCGAAGACAACGTCAGCATCCGCTACGAACTGCTGATGCTGACCTTGGGCGCCAACGCCATCATCCCGCGCAGCATGCCGATGGCCCAGGTCGAAATCACCGTGGACGGCGTGCAGGGGCAGCTGTTTTCGCGTCCCGTGCCGGATGACTACGTCAGCGCGCTATCGGCGGCGATGCGCGATTCCACCACCGGCTATGTGCCGGCGCACCGCTTCATCCAGCTGGTGCGCGAGGCGGTGGAGCGCAGCCGCCCGATCCGCCTGCCGAACGTCTTGCTGCGACTGCCGCTGGAGCCCGACGTGGCCGGCATCGATGCGCTGCAGGCCTGCCGCATCCGCCGTACCGGCGATCTGTGCACGGCGAGCGGCGACAGTCTCTACCTGTTCTTTTTTGCCTGCCATGTGGAGAACGCGGGCGAGGCGATGGAGAAGGTGTTCGAGCGACCGCTGTCCGAACTGTTCCGCGGCGAGCTGCGCTGCGGCGATCGTGAAACCATCATGTCCACGCTCGATGCCCTTGAAGAAGAGATCGCCGAACTCCCGCCGCCGGATTACACCGGTCTGGTCGCCGCCCCCGAGCCGATCGCACCACCTGTCGCGGCATCGCCGGCAGCAAGCGTGGAGGTCGAGGCGACGCCGTCCGGACTTCCCTTGCTCGGCAGTGTGGAGGCGATCAGCGCGGCGGCCGCCACCATGCGCCGTCCACCAAGGCCGGCGTCGTTGCCGCTGAAGGCGGGGAGGTGAGGCGGGCATGAGCACCTTCCTGGGTTACTTCATCTTGGGCCTGGTACTTGCCGCGCCGCTATGGTGGTTGTCCTGGCGCTTCCGGCTGGGTTCGTTGTTGTCGCGCACCCACTCCTTGCTTCGCCGGCGCAAGATCCAGTTGCCGGCGCAGCTGGAAGGCCTGGTCATACTCGGCAAGCGTCAGGGCGGCGCGGGAAAGAAAGCATGAAGACGATTGCCATCATCGCTAGCGTCGGTGGTGCAGGGCGCACCATGCTCACCGCTACGCTGGCCGGCCTGTTGGCGGAACGTCGGCACGCGGTACTGGCGGTGGAATGCGATCCGCGCAACGTGCTCACGTTTCATTGCGGCCTGCGCACGCCCGCCCGGCAGGGACTCCATTCGCAGGTGCTTTTCGGCAACGACGACTGGAGTGATGCAGCAGTGCAGACGGATGACGGCGTGCTGTGGCTGCCGTGGGGTGGGGCGCGTGACGATGGCGCGGCCGCTTCGAGCGCCGCGATGTCTGCCGCCTTGCATCAGCAATCAATGTGGCTGCGCGATCTGCTGGCAAGGGTGGACTTGCCCGGCCATGGCGTGAGCCTGATTGACACGCCGACGTGGCCCTCCGTTTACGCCGCGCAAGCGATGGCGGCAGCCGACCTGGTGATGGTGGTGGTTCCGCCCGCACCGCTGGCCTGTGCCACGCTGCCGCGTCTGCGCGCCGAGCTGAAGGCACTGGGCAAGGAAACGCTGTACGTGGCCAACGCCGTGTCGCCGGCGTCGCAGTTGCATACCGACATCCTCGCTCTGTTGCGCGACTCGCTGGGTACGGCGCTTTCCACCTATCGCGTGCATGCCGACAGCGGTATTCCCGAAGCGCTGGCCCGCAACGAGAGCTTCGTGCACAGCGCGCCGCATTCGCAGGCAGCGCACGATATGCAGGGCCTGGCGACCTGGTTGTCGAGCTGGATTCGACGCGCCTACCAGCCTGGCGCGGCGGCGGGAGGTTCAGCGTGAATACGCGTGTCGCCACCTCGGCGCTGACGCGTCTGCGCCACACGCTGGCGCAGCAGCTTGGCGTGGACGCCGAGGCCGGGCGTGGCGCGTGGCTGCTGCGGTTGGTGTTTCGTCCAGCGCCGCCAGGCAAACGCGACTGGCCGGCCTGGTGGGCGGAGAGACTGGGACGCCATCTGCGCTTCGAGCTTGCCGTGGGCGAAGGCCAGGATGCCGCTACGTGGCTCAAGCGGTTGTTCTTGCGTCCCCATCGTCGCCGGGTGCGTTTGTCCACCAACCTGCGCAGCGCGCGGCATCATCGCGGTGCGCGGCGTCGTTCGATGCTGCTGGGCCGCATTGGCCACTGGCTGGCGCCGGTGCATGGCGTCGCGGGGCGGGCAGGGCATGCGGTGTCCTCGCGCCTGCCGACCGTGCCGTGGGCGCGTATCGGCGAGCGCGTGAATCATTGGTCGTCCGGGCTGGATCGCGTGCCGCATCTCAAGCCGGTGATCCTGCTGCTGGCCCTGGCGGTGGCCGTGGGGTTCTGGACCACGCCCTTGCCGATCGCCGACCAGTTCCGCCTGTTCATCGCGGTGCTGGTGGTGATGGTGGTGGCGCGGCGCATCCCCGGACGCTGGCCGACCATGCTGATGGTGTCGCTGTCGATCCTGATGACGGGGCGCTACATGTGGTGGCGCATCACGCAGACACTCAACTTCGCCACGCCGGTGGAGGCCTTGTTCGGCTACCTGCTGTTTGCGGCCGAGATCTATACCTGGATCGTGCTGTTCTTCGGCTATATCCAGACGGCGTGGCCGCTGAACCGCCAACCCAAGCCGCTGCCCGACGACACCTACAGCTGGCCCACGGTGGACGTGTATATCCCGACCTACAACGAGCCACTGTCGGTGGTGAGCCCGGCGGTGCTGGCCGCCAAGAGCATGGACTGGCCGCACGACAAGCTGCGCGTCTACCTGCTCGACGACGGCAGCCGCGAGGAGTTTCACCGCTTTGCCAACGAGGTGGGCGTGGGCTATCTCACCCGCGAGGAACACCGCTACGCCAAGGCCGGCAACATCAATCACGCGCTGGCGATGACCAGCGGCGAATTCATCGCGATCTTCGACTGCGACCACATCCCCACGCGCTCCTTCCTGCAGACCACCATGGGCGAGTTCATCGCCGATCCCAAGTGCGCGATGGTGCAGACGCCGCACCATTTCTTTTCGCCGGATCCGTTCGAGCGCAACTACGACACCTTCATGCGCATCCCCAACGAGGGCAGCCTGTTCTACGGCCTGATCCAGGACGGCAACGATTTCTGGAATGCGACGTTCTTCTGCGGGTCCTGCGCGGTGATTCGCCGTGCGCCGCTGATGGAAGTGGGCGGCATCGCCGTGGAAACCGTCACCGAGGACGCCCACACCTCGCTGAAGATGCATCGCCGCGGCTATCGCACGGCTTATCTGCGCATCGTGCAGGCGGCGGGCCTTGCCACGGAAAGCCTGTCGGGACATATCGGCCAGCGAATTCGCTGGGCGCGCGGCATGGCGCAGATCTTTCGCATCGACAACCCCTGGCTGCGCAAGGGTCTCACCTTCTTCCAGCGCATCTGCTACAGCAACGCGATGCTGCATTTCTTCTACGGCATCCCGCGCCTGATCTTCCTGTGCATGCCGTGCGCCTATCTGTTCTTTGGACTGCATGTGTTCGGTGCGGATGCGATTTCGGTGATGGCCTATGTCTTGCCCTACCTCTTCGTATCGGGCATGGCCAACTCGCGCATCCAAGGTCAGTACCGCCATTCGTTCTGGGCCGAGGTCTATGAGTCGGTGCTGGCCTGGTACACGGTGTTGCCGACCACGGTGGCTTTCATCAATCCGAAGAAGGGCAAGTTCAACGTCACGGCCAAGGGTGGCCTGATCGAACAGGAATATCTCGACTGGGCCACCTCCAAGCCCTATGTGTGGTTGCTGGCGCTCAACCTCTGCGCGCTGGTGGCGGGCATCGTGCGCATTTTCACGACGCAGCGCGACGAGCCGGCGACGGTGTTGATGAACATGGTGTGGGCGCTGTTCAACGTGGCGATGCTGGGTGCTGCCGTGGGCGTGGCCAAAGAGGCGCGTCAGGTGCGCGTGTCGCACCACGTGCCGCTGGTGGTGCCGGCGACCCTGGTGCTGTCCAACGGCAAGACCATCGCTTGCCGCACGGAGAACTACTCCACCGGCGGCCTGGGCATCATCCTGCCCGAGCCTCTGGAACTGGATCGCGGCAACCCGCTGGGCGTGGCGCTGTCGCGCGGCGATATCGACTACTACTTCCCCGCCGTGGTCGCGCGCAACAGTGGCGTCCACCTTGGCTTGAAGTTCGAGGAGTGGTCGTATGAAAAGGAGACGCAACTGATCCAGTGCACGTTTGGCCGAGCCGATGCCTGGGTGCGTTGGGAAGAGGAGCTGGTGCCCGATGCGCCGCTGCACAGTTTTGTCGAAGTGATCGAGATGGGTTACCAGGGCGTGCTTCGCTTGTTCGATGCCTGCCTGGACGCCGTCGAGGTCGCCGTCATGCGCCGGCCGCGCCAGTCGGGAACGGAGTAAGGCATGGGCATCTGGAATCTCTATTTCATCGGCGTGCTCTATCTGGCCGCGGTAGGCAGCATCCAGCCGGCGTGGTGGCTCAACCTGCTGTTGGCGCTGGCGCTGCTGGTGCCGCTGCAGCAGCGCTGGCATCGCGTGACTCGGCAAGTACTGGCCGTGCTGGCGGGAGCCGCGTTGCTGTACCACGAATCCAGCCTGCCGCCGATCGGCTATGTGATCAAACAGATCCCCGCACTGGCCTCGTTTTCGCCGACCTACATGATGGAACTGGCCCGCCGCCTGTTCAAACCGGCCATGGTGTATATCCCGATCCTGGTGCTGGTGATCTACGCCATCGTCAACCGCTGGGTGCGCGTGACCACCTTCGTGTTGTTGGCGCTCGTCGTGTTTCCGCTTTGGCAGGGCATGGGCAGCTTGATTGCCAAGGCCAACACGGGACCAAGCATCGCGCTCAATCCACGCGCCGACGCGGATATCGCCAATGCCGGCACGGACAGTTCCACCGGCAGCTACGACCAGCAGCTGGCCGCGTTTCATCATGCGGAGAAAAGTCGGCGCGTCGCGTTCTTCCCGATGAGTACCGATCCGGCGGCGCAGTTCGACATCATCATCATCCATATCTGCTCGCTGTCCTGGGACGACCTGGACGTGGCCAACATGCGTGACAACCCGCTGTTCGGCAAATTCGATTACGTCTTCAAGAAATTCAGCAGCGCGGCGAGCTATAGCGGACCGGCTGCGATCCGCCTGTTCCGCGCATCCTGCGGGCAGGATGCGCATCAGGAGCTGTACAGCGCGGCACCGCAGGAATGCCATGTGTTTGCCGACTTGGCGGCGGCGGGCTATGACGTGGAGTACCTGATGAACCACAACGGCCGCTTCGATGATTTCCGCGGCATCGTCGAGCGCGAGATCGGCCGCCCGGGCATCCAGCCGCAATCGATCGAGGGCCTGCCGCCGTTCATGCGCGAATTCGATGGCTCGTCGCTCGTCGACGATTACGACGCCCTCGCCAAGTGGTACCAGGATCGCGCGAGCAAGGGCGGCGCACCGGTGGCGCTCTACTACAACACAGTGAGCATGCACGACGGCAATCGCCTGCCCAACAGCAATCTCACCAGCCTGCAGTCGTATCCGATCCGCTTGACCCGGCTGCTGGGCGATATCGATCGCCTGACCGACCTGATCGCCCATTCCGGCCGCAAGGCCGTGTTGATCTTCGTGCCCGAGCACGGAGCGGCCTTGCGTGGCGATGCAGGGCAGATCTCCGGCCTGCGTGAAATTCCCACGCCACGCATCATCGATGTACCGGTGGGCGTGAAACTGATCGGCCTGCCGGTCGGCAAGGACGCGCCCGGCCACGCCATGTCCATCGATACACCGACCAGCTATCTCGCGCTGGCGCAGCTGATGTCGAACCTGATCGCGAACAGTCCATTCAAGGCCGAAGCACCGGCGCTGGATCAGTACGCACGCGATCTGCCGCAAACGCGCATGGTGGGAGAAAACGAAAACACCATCACCATGGGCACCGCCAACGGTTATGTGATCCATACGCCCGACGGCGTCTGGATGGAGGGCAAGTAATGGCCGCGCCACGCGATCCGCATGCCAGGATGAAGCCGAGCGACATCGAAACCTATGCCAGCTACGTCGAGGGCGTGGACCCTGCGCGGTACTACGACAGCCAGGCCAAGGACGTGTGGCTGGCTGCGCTCAAACGCTGGCCCTTGCTGGCGGCGGTGCTGTATGCGGACGATCCATCGACCGGGCCGCGTTGAGTTCAGCTCTCTTCCGTTTCGATGCGGTCGCGGCCGTTGGACTTCGCACGATAGAGCAGGGCGTCGGCCTCGCGCAGCAGTTCATCCACCTGCAGCTTGGCCCCGGTCACGCGTTGCGCAAAGGCGATGCCGATACTGACGGTGAAACCGAACTGCCGGCCGTCGGTGGCCGCGATGGTCTGCACGCGCAACTGATCGCACAGCTTTTCGGCCAGTGCACGGGCGTGCATCACCGCCTGCACGCGCAGCAGTATCACGAACTCCTCGCCACCGAAGCGGGCCACGATATCGTCGGCACGCACGGTTTCACGGCACAAGGTGGCCAGCGCCACCAGGGCCTTGTCGCCGCTTTCGTGGCCGTAGGTATCATTCACCCGCTTGAAGAAATCGATGTCGAGCATCATCAGCGCCACCACCGGATCGCTGCCGCGCTTGTCGGCCAGCAGCACGCGGGCGCGGCTCTCGAACGCGCGGCGGTTGAGCAGGCCGGCGAGCGGATCGGTTTCGGCCATGGTCTGCAATTCGCGGATCAGGCGATTGCGCTCCTGTTCCAGTTGGCGGCGCTTGAGGTCGTTTTCCTTGAGCACGTGGAGCGCGGAAAACAGGTCCTGCACCTCGCTGCCGTAATGCCCGTGGGGGATTTCCGCCGTCGTATCGCCTGATGCCACCGCGAGAATGAAATGCTGTGCCTCCGCAAAGGGGCGGATGACCTTTTCGTGGAAGCGCCAGATCATCATCACCAGGAACGCGGTCAGGGCGACGGCTGCAAGACCGCTGGCCAGCAGATAGAGGAGGTGCCGGTGCAGACTCTGGTCAATGGTGGCACTGGCCAGGGCCAGCGCGTCGTCCCGGAACCGGTCGATCGGCGCGACCAACGGGCCGTAATGGTCAGACAGCTCCATCAGGGTGGCATTGGAGCCCGACGCACGGGTGGCCTCCTGGCGCAGTTCGTTGAGTAGAACCACCGCCTCACCGTAATAGCGCCGGTCGAGTTCGCCATAGTCCTGCAGCAGGTCGGGCGGCAGCACCCGCATGCTTGGCACCAGCAATTGCCGCAGCTGCTCGATCTTGCCCATGCTTGCGGCGATCTCCAACGCCTCCTGCTCGGTGAGTGGGCGATGCTTGACCAGCGACGGTGCGAACTGTTGCGCGACCAGGCCAGCCTGTTCCCTCAGCAGACCCGACAACCGGGCCACCAGCAGATAGCTCTGCACGTCGGCATTCTCGCGAATCACGCCGGTGGTACCGACCTGCGCGATCGCCGACAAGCGGGGAATCACTCTGACGATCTGGTTGAAGCCTTCGACAATCTCCGTATCGGTGTGCGCGACATGCTGCATGGCGTCCAGCCCTTGCCGCGCCTGGACCAGTTGGGTCCGGACGCTGCCCCACGCAGGGGCAAGCGCCGCACATTGGTCGCAATCGGGGTCGTTCAGGGCGGCGCCCAATGCGTCCATCTGCCGATCAGTCAATCGCCGCGTGTCGTCCAATACGATGCGCCACTTGGCGGCTTCCGATTCCTCCAGCATGAGGACGCCAACGGCCGGCCGACGCTCGCGCGACACATCCGCCATGGCGCGCAAGGCGGCCTGGACCACCGTGAACTGCTTCTGCGCTTCACGGGCGTCCCGGTAGCCGCGCCATTGCAAGGCGAACTGCCACACCATCACCCCCACCACCATGAGGTAGAGGGTGACGACGATGTAACGAAACCGACGGTTGACGGATTCGTTGTGCGGTGCCGGTGTTGGCATGGGTGCGCGTCGTCGGAAGCAGGGAAGCCATGGAGGACGGTCATGGCGCCGTCCCGCCATGCCACGGTGGACCCATCTCCCCTGAGAGTTCCGCCCGTTGCATGCGCACAGTCTCGGCGGCTGCTCGTGACGACTTCGTGGGCGGGCTTGGTTCCCCGGCCGTAAACGGCATGATCGCGTGCCAGCCGGGGGCCGGAAGGCTACGCGCAGGTGCATCCCGACGAGGATCGTCCGCCCGAGCCTGTTCGGCGCTACATTCCAAGCCGCCCATCCACGCGCTCAAAGGTGTCGACCATGGCTCACGAGTTCACACCGGCAGATGCCAGGGCGCATGCCTGCTCTTACATCCTGCTCAGCCTGCTGCAACGCATGGATATGAAGGAGCCGGGCCTGATCGACGAGCTGATCGCCGGTGCGGAAGGTGATTTTGCCGCCTCGCGCGAGCAGGGCGAATTGCCGCCCGCCGTGCCGATGATCTTCCGCGAAGCCATCGCCATCCTCACCCGAGCCAACGCGTACAAGCGCAATATGGCGGTGAGCGCCAACGATGATGAGTAGCGGGCGCCGCACTCGACGTTTGCCGGGCAGCCATGACACGCACCTAAGGCGAGGGCAGTGAAGCCATCAGGGCCTGCAGGTTTTGCGGCGCGACGCGGATAAGCCCGCCACGTGGACTGTCGATGTCGGCGATCAGCATCAGCGACACGGCGACCACCAGTGGCAGCACGGTGAGGAAGAACGGCTCCGGCAATCGCCGCCCCGTGCCCACGCCAACCAGCACGTTGCATCCAAGTGCGATGACACCCATCAGCAGCCAGGCCGCGATAGGTATGCGATTCCACCAGGCCGCCTGCGTATAGCCTTCCGAATTCAGCACGTCGTTCATGCCCGCCACCACCAGAGCGGTAATCGGACTGGGCCGCTGTTCGGCCGACGGGACCACCGCACTCCAGAGCTGCGACTGCAGCTGGGCCTTGCGCGCCGCGAGCGCAGGCAGCTGGCTACGGTCAGTGGTCTCGTAGAACGTGATGCGATGCTTCAGGTATGCCACCAGCAACGGCCGCAACTTCGAGGCATCAGCCGGCGCAATTAAATCCAGCCGCACGTACTCCGTGCCGATGGCATTGGCTTCCGCTTCTTCAAAGTTCTTGCGCTGGTCGTAGCGACTGATCGCCATGGAAAAACTGAAGCCGATAATCAGGCCGAGCAGGGTGAGCGTGGCGCCTTGCACCACGTTGAACATGTCGCGCGACTCCGCCTCCGCCAGCGGCCGTCGCCGGGTCCACCATGCGCCCGTGTGCGCAGCGATCCACATGGCAATAAACGAGATGACGAACACCACCAGCGGGTGGTTGATCGCGAAAGTCATGGTGTGCCCCCTCCGGCAAATCGCGCCTGCCGGCGACCGGCAAACGCGTGGTGGTGATCCTCGCGAGCGGGAAGTGAAGAAATTGGATAGTGGCAGCCCAGACACTGCATGGCGCCGCCATCGCCGCCAAGTCCTCAACGGGCGGGCGCCTGCCGAATCCCAATGATCGCCTGTTCGCTAGACCTCAGCGTGCTCAAAAAAGTGACGCGCAGCCTGCGCAAGACCAGGCAATTGCCCCAGTTCGCTGGTGACACCCGCGGAAACTCGCCACGCTTCGCTACTGCCTGGAAGCCCACTCAGCGTTACCAGGAATGTCACGGCGCCACCGGAGCTACAGCTCGCGGAAATCTGGAACTCGCCCTCGAGCGTCGCCCAGGACCTCACGCCTTTCCAGGGCAGTTCGTTGGTCGCCAGGCTCTCCATCCACCGAGCCAACCCATCAGGGTCGGTGAATGCACAAACCCACTGAGTCGCCGTGACACCGCGCCCCTCGATCTCCACGACGAACTCGTCGCCACGGCGATCGAGAAATCGAACTTCTCTATCCGATGAACTTGAGCGTATGGAAAACATCCCAACCTTCCCGACTCATCTTGACGTCACTGACGTGGATTGACCGCGAGTGTCCGAAATTTCGAGTCGGAGTTCACCCGTTATTTTGACGAGCTTGGCGATGCCAACACATCCGTTTGGGCCAAGTGACAGGACGTGCGCTCTGAGCACTCTGCAGATTTGTGGTTAGTGCACACCCGGGCTCGCTGCATCCGCCGGCGTCGCCGCCTCGGCCGCCGCCCGCTTAGGTGTATCAAGTGGACACCAGCTCTTGAGCCGCTTGCCCTCACGATACAGATCAATGCACTCACGCATCTCGGCCTTGAAGGCCAGGTCAGGCGTATTTACCGGGCAGCCCGACGAAAGCGGCTCGCCCGCCTTGTACTCGTCGATACAACTAGATAGCGGCGGCCCCTTGGGTGGATTCGGGTTGTCGGCCAGTGGTGCCGGCGGCAGATTGAGGCGCTCATCGCGATCCTTGGACGAAGCAGGCGGCGGTGGTGCGCCGCATAGCAGGTTGGTCGCCGTGCTGCTCTTGGTCGGATCGCAGACGCTTTTGGCCACTTCCTTGATCACATCGCCGATATGGCGTCCCACGGCACCGCCAGCGGTCTCGTTCGGTGGCGGGAAGTATTTTTCGAAACGGGTGGCCTTGTACTGCATGTGGTTGCTGTCGTGCTGCATGATCTGGCGATCGTCGGCCGGCTTGGGCGGTTCGGGCTTGGTGTTTGCCGTAGCCGAAGTGGCATCCGTCGCCGATGGCAGGTGCACGGAACCATCCTTCGCGAACAGACTTGTGGCGGAGGGCATGGCCACGGAGGTCGTCGGCGCAGGCGTCGTCGCGTGATCCTGCACGACCATGGCGTCACGACGCGTTTTTTCGTGCGTGATTGGGGGGGCGCGGGCAGCCAACGCTGGCTGCGGCGGAGCGGGCTTTTCGGGCTGCGCGGATGGCTCCGACGCCGGCACAGGGCGTGGCGTCTTGGGGTGATCGATCAGACGCACGATCAGCGCCTGCTCGTTATCGACGTTCGCCAGCTCGGCCTGCTGCGGCTTGGGCTGCATCTCCAACCACAGGGCCAGCGCGAACAATGCGTGCAGTACGCATACCAGAGTCAGCGCAAACACGAGCGTGGGACGGGTTAGCGGCGGTTGTCGCCAGCGTTTGCGACCCAGGGATTCACGTGTTTCGCTGTCGAGTAAGGCCAGGCCGCGCGCACTATCCCCCTCCTGTCGATGTCGGACCTGCCCAGTACGCTTCATCACACCCCTACCACGCCAATGACGGAACGAAACATGCGCATGCCGTCAGCGCGTGTTGCGACAAGCCTGATTAGACAGGTACTTTCAGTCAGGGTTCCCCCGGATCCGCGTCGGAAGAAGCGCAAGAAAGAGCGGGGCGCGCGCAATCGATGGAATGGCTTCCACGCAAGCAAAAAGCTCGGCGCTCACTCGCGGGACTTGATCGTCTTGGGCGAAGTGGGGGCAGGGCGAATTTCTGGCTTGCTGGATTGCACCTCCAGCGCCAACTCCTACCGTCCCATCCACGCATAGTAGGCAAGCGCCACCACAAACATCAGCAAGGCCATGGCACTGAAGAACGTGGCAACGACCCGCCACAGCGACGCGTCTCCGGCGTTCACTGCCTCCTCTCTTTTCCAGCAGGTCCTGACCAGGTATCCGCAGAAGACCATCAACAGGACGTAGATGCCGATGGATCCGGGCTCCGACTGCAGAAGCAGGGGTAGGTGACCATCCTGGCTGACCGCTATCAACGTGAGAGTGGCGGTGCAGAACATCACGGCGGAGACGATCACCTTGCCCAAGGTACGCACGCGCAGGTCAGTGGCCATCGTCATGGAGGCGCCTCGACGGGTTGGATTGTGACGTCATGAATATACGTCGCGCGCCAACAAAAAGGCCCGGCGATCGCTCGCAGGGCCTTCGTCATTTGGGTGGAGAAACCGCACTCCTTGAGCTGTATCAACGCTTCGCGAGGGTGACTGACCTGACGTCGAGCAAAGCACACATCCGGACGAAGTTCGAACGCGCGACCGCCATCCGCATGCCCATCAAAGGCGAGCATGATCGGGCAGTCGAGCGCGCCGAGAAATCGACTATTGGGCGCCCATCAGCGGCAGGTCTGAGGCAGATATTGAAGAGGGATGCCATTGATGTTGCGGTCGGTACACACCCATTGGATCGAGCCATTGGTGATTACCGCGGAGAACCCCAGCTGAAGGCCGGCGATGGCGGCATTGGCCTGTTGCCCATCTGTATTGTCGAAGTGCACCAGAACGTTGCCGGGCCGCGATATTGCATCTACATGGCCCACGTACTTGCCCGCATAGGCATTGGAACTTTGCAGACCTGCCTCAGCTTCCGTGGTCGGAAATGCACCGGTGCTGTAGTAGTACTCCGCGACTGCGAGCTTCGGGCCTTCGGATAGCGTAAAGGCTTCCATCACCTGAGTTTTAATCACGTAATTCTGATACGCAGGTATCGCAATGGCTGCCAGGATCGCGATGATCGCTACGACGATCATCAATTCGATCAAAGTAAAGCCCGCCTGCCGATGAGTGTTCCTATAAATTCTCATATGCCCCCTAGCACTCAAGAATTTGGCCCAGTTGAAAGGTGATGCGCATGGTTCGTTGCAAGCGCAACGAACCCGGACTACCGAAGCTGGCGCACCGTTACGATGCTCTGTGTAAAAGATAGATTGACGGCATCCTGCTATCGGCCATCGAGCAAAGACCTTGAATGCGTGTCGATCGTCCTTTGCACGAAACCATCCGGTCCGAGGCACGCGAGCGTTCGAAATCCCGTGGGTGCCACGTACCATGCGCGGCGGCGACGATAGCGATCGCCAGAGGGACGAACAACTCGGGCCAACTGGAAATGTGACGTCGCTATTGGAAACGAAGCTTTGCCTGCGGGGCGGTCGCGCCTGTAACAATTTTTGTTATCCATCGCGACAGCCGCCGAATATGGAGTCAACTCCATTCGGTGCATCTGCATGGAATCGGTCGCGACAAACGCGGCACCGCCGAGCAGCACACGACGAGTCCGGCAAAAGCGCTGTCGTAGCGCCGCTTCTTTCGGGCTGACCAAGAACTGAGCTGGCCACGAACAAACCAGACCAACGCAGACACGCCAAAGAAAAAGCCATCTAAGCATTGGATTGCTTAGATGGCCCGATTGGTGGAGGTGGCGGGAGTCGAACCCGCGTCCGAAGGCGCTTGACGCCCGGTACTACATGCTTAGCTCGCCGTTAGATCTCATCCCGCGACAGCACAGCGTGCAAAGCGCATCGAGGGACCAGCCTGCTTGATTTAGCCCTTACCGACAGGCGGCAGCTTCGGGCGATCTCGTGATAATGACCCTACATCCACGAGCACGAGCACAAGTGGGTTCGGGGCTAGGCCTTAAGCGGCCAGAGCGTAGTTGTCGTCGTTGGCAACTATAAGTTTGCGGCTGGATTAACGAGGAAAGCTGCCCCCTCGGCATGCACCAAGCTATCTCACTACCCCCGTCGAAGCCATGACACCCCCGGGGAAACTGAAACAGTAACTGGTCAGCCAGTATATGTAGGCAGTAGGCATTTCTACAAGCTGGCATGACGCCGCTATGGTTTGCCCCATCACCCCCGAAAGGAACGGCCATGGTCCGGATACGTCAGGCGGTGTTGCACGATGCAGGTGTATTGACGGATTTGCGTTGCGCGTTCCTCGAGGAAGAGCTCAAGCAGCTGCTGCCGGAGGGCTTTGCCGATCATTTGCGCGGCTGGATCGAAGAAGCCATGCCCGAGGGCCGGCTGCTGGCCTGGCTGGCCGAGGTGGAAGCGCGGGTGGCCGGATGCGTGATGGTGCACCCGTATACGCACCTGCCATCGGCTTATTTTCGCCAGGGCGTGGGCTGGTACGTGCTGAACATGTTCGTCAAGCACACCCATCGACGCCAGGGCCTGGCTACCGCCTTGCTCGCGGCGGTGGGCGCGGCGGCAAGGGCGCAGGACATCGATTCGCTCAACCTGCATTCCACCGGCGCCGCGCACTGCATCTATGAGCGCTTTGGCTTCGGCACCTCGGTGGACGCCATGAACATGTCGCTGCGCGACGACGCGGTGGGGATTTCCGAAGGCGAGCCGGGCTCGTGGCGGAGGATGTCAGGCTAGCTTGTTGTGCGAACGCATGGTGCGCTGCTTTTCGCGCTGCCAGTCGCGTTCCTTTTCCGCATCGCGCTTGTCGTGCGCCTGCTTGCCCTTGGCCAGGCCGATTTCCACCTTCACCTTGTTGCCCTTCCAGTAGAGGGCCATCGGGATCAGCGTGTAGCCCTTGCGCTCGACAGCGCCGACAAGGGTGTCGATCTCTTCGCGATGCAGCAGCAGCTTGCGCGTGCGGCGGTCATTGGCCACCACGTGGGTGGAGGCGCTGATCAGCGGCGGAATCGAGCAGCCGACAAGGAAAATCTCACTGCGCAGCACCACCGCGTAGCTGTCGCCGAAGTTGATGCGGCCGGCGCGCAGCGATTTGACTTCCCAGCCTTGCAGCTCGAGTCCCGCCTCGAAGCGTTGGTCGATGTGGTACTCGTGGCGTGCGCGCTTGTTCAGCGCAATGGTGCCGCCCGAGCTTTTGTCTTTGTCCTTAGGCTTGGCCATGTCCGTTAAACTTCGGGCTCATTGCCCTGATGATGGTCCCGTCCGTGGAGGGACTGAAGATGATGCTCAAGAAGAGGCTGAAGTGATCGAGATCCGCCGCAGCGCCCTGGTGCGATATTCGCCGGCCCAGATGTTCGATCTGGTCAATGACGTTGAAGCATACCCAAAGCGCTTCCCCTGGTGTGTCGACGCTCAGGTGATCGAGCGTGGCGAGGATGTGCTGGTGGCGCGGCTGGATCTCAAGTACATGGGGTTTCGCCAGAGCTTTACCACGCGCAATTCCACTGTGCGACCCAGCCGTCTGCATATGAGCCTGGTCGATGGACCGTTCCGCAGCCTGGACGGGCTATGGGAGTTCATCGCGTTGGGCGATGCCGGTTGCAAGATTTCGTTCGCGCTGGATTTCGACTACGCCGGCAAACTCGGTGGTGCGGCCATCAAGCTGGGCTTTCAGGGGCTGGCCAGCCGCATGGTCGACGACTTCTGCCGCGAGGCGGAGCGTGCCTATGGCTGAGCAGGTCACCGTCGAGGTGGTCTTTGCCGAAGCTTCGCGCCGCTGGCTGCGCAAGGTGAGCTTGCCCTCAGGCAGCACCGTGGCGCAGGCCATCGAGGCGTCCGGCATCGTCGGGGACGTTCCAGGACTGGTCGTGGATCCGGCCCGACTGGGCATCTTTTCCCGCAAGGTGGGGCCGGAGCACGTGGTGGGCGAGGGCGACCGGGTGGAAATCTACCGGCCGCTCACCCTCGATCCGAAGGAAGCACGCCGGCGCCGCGCCCACGAGGGCTGACGCCGGCCGGCGCGTCTTAGTGACCGTCGTTGCCGTTGTTGCCGCCGCCGTTGTCGCCGCCCTTGTCGCCACCGCCGGTCGACTTGTCGCCCTTGGTTTCGTCCACCGGGTAGCTGGCGTGGTACTTCTTGGTGTCGTTGACCAGCTTCTGCGCGTCTTCGGCGAAGAAGTCGCCCTCGGTGCGCACCAGCACGTCATTATTGAAGGTGAGCTTGAGCGAGCGCACCTTGATGTCGCCACCGCGGTGCTGCTGGGTGGAGACGTAATTCCATTCGTTCTGGCTGAAGGGCGAGTTGACCGAGGGCGAACCCATCAGCACCAGCACCTGGCGCTTGGTCATGCCGGGCTGCAGCTGATCCACGGTTTTCTTGTCGAGCAGGTTGCCCTGTTGCACGTCGGGGGTATAGATAAGACGGCAGCTGGCCAGCGAAAGGGCCAGCATGGCAAAACCCAGCGTGCGAATCAGCTTATGCATGCGTGTTGCGTCCGGATCGTAAAGGTGTCGGATGATACACTAACGGCCTCGTAGCGCCGTGTGCGTGGAGTTTGCTATGGAACAGGAAACGAAAGAGCTGCGCAAAGCCGGTCTGAAGGTGACCCACCCCCGCATGCGCATTCTGCAGATCTTCGAGGATGAGGAGGCCCACCATCTCACCGCCGAAGACATCTACAAACGCCTGCTGGCCCACCAGGAAGACATCGGGCTGGCCACCGTCTACCGGGTGCTGACCCAGTTCGAAGCGGCCGGCATCGTCGTCAAGCACAACTTCGAGGGCGGCCAGGCCGTCTACGAGCTGGACCGCGGCAAGCATCATGACCACATGATCGATGTGGACAGCGGAAAGGTCATCGAGTTCGTCAGCGAAGAGATCGAGCGCCTGCAGTCCGAGATCGCCGCGCGCCACGGTTACGTCATCGAGGATCACAGCCTGGTGCTGTACGTGCGGCCGAAAAAAGGCGGCAAATAAGCGAGTTGGGCGGGGAATTCGGAATCCGGAGGCCGGCGCGGAGACGTAGCCGGCCTTTTTCATGGCTGGAAAGCGCGGCCGATATAAAATCTGCGCGCATAAAAAAAGCCGCGGGAGGACTCCTGTCCGCCCTGCGGCTTGATCCGTTACCGGATGGCTCCTAGGAGGGCGAGTTGCTCGCGCGTCCCGGTACTGCCACCGATTCCGGCGGAACGGCATCCTGCCGTTCTTCTTGCCCACCGTCCCCACGGTTGGCAAGGCTCACCATCTTGCGATGGTGGCTCCCCCACATCGATGAATCCAGCGTAACGAACCCTTCACACCTCGGGTATCGGAAAATTTCCTATGTAACGATCCTAAGTGCGAGCTACGTCACCAGTTTGTGTGTTGCTGCGCAACAATATTCGAAGATGAACGCCCTGGGCCTCCGGCCGGACCCGGAACAGGCCACCCAGCGAAGTCACCCGATCGCGCATCCCCTGCATGCCGCGGCCGCCCCGGGGCATGCGGGCCGGCAGGCCGATCCCGTTGTCGCGGATGTCCAGCAGGGCCAGCGCCACGCCCTGCCGTTCGCCGATGCGCAGGCGCAGCTGGAAGGTGTCGGCATGAGCGTGCTTGACGGCGTTGGTCGCGCTTTCCTGCACCAGGCGATAGACCACGGTGCGGGTGTCGTCGTCGAGCAGGCGCGGGTCGCCATGCAGTTCGGTGCGATAGGCCACGCCCGCGGCGTTGAGCAGGTCGCGGATCGGGCCCTCGTCCAGCGCGCGCAGCAGGCCGAATTCGTCGAGCACGGCGGGGCGCAGGTCGTCGAGCAGGCGGTGCAGGGCGCGACGCATATGGCCGAGGATGGCGTTGATGGAAATACCGATATCGTCCATGCCGGCCTGGGCCAGCCGCGATTGCGCCAGCTTCAGGTGGGTCTGGATCGCGGTGAGGTTCTGGCCCAGTTCGTCGTGCAATTCGGCGGCCATGTGGCGGCGCTGGTTTTCCTCGGTGCGCAGGTTGCCGCGCGCGGCGTCGCGCAACTGGCGGGCGAGATGATCCAGGCGTCGGTTCACCGCGGCCAGATAGACGTTTTGCTCGGCTACGCGCTCGCTGCTGCGGCGTAGCGCGTCAGTCGCCGAGCCAAGCATCAACGCACCGGTTCCGGCCACCGCCAGGAACAGTTCGCCGGGTGCGCCCGGTGAGCCGTGCCCCGAGAGATGGTCGACCAGGGTCATGCCCAGGCTGGAAATCAGCATGGCCAGACTCGCGCCACGCCAGCCATGTCGGAACGCAAAGAACAGCACCGGCGCCAGCGACAGCACGCGGGCGAACTGCGGCTGCGGCGCCGCATGCGAGGACAGCACCAGGAGGATGGCCAGCGACGGCAGCAGCACCAGCAGGCCGTCCATCAGCAAACGCCCCAGGCCGCGCTTGTCCAGCCGGGCGCGCAGCAGCATCACCAGCAGCGGCACCACCAGCAGAACGCCCACGTAGTTGCCCAGCAGGTCCTGACCCAGCGCCTGCATCATCAGTTCGGTGGTGGGGCTGGCGTGGACCAGCGCCATCAGCACGGCATCCGTCGCCGTGGTGGCCGCCACGGTGAAGGCGGCCGACAGCAGCAGGCGAGCCACGTCCTCGGGATCGCGCAGGCTCGCATGCAGGTTGGCGCGCCGCATCAGCCACAGGCAGGTGGCCACCACCAAGGGCTCGGGCAGCTCGCCCAGCAGAAAGCCATGCCAGCCCATCGGCTGCGGATGGACATAGGAAATCAGCCCGCTGGCGGCAAATTCCGCACCCAGCAGCCATGGCCACATGCGCATGGGCGCCAGCAGCAGCGCGCCGAAACGCAGGCCGTAGGGAAGCATCCAATAGGGTTGCTCGGTGGGCCACAGCAGCAGCCAGAGCAGCAGATAGCCGATGCCGAGCAAGAGGCTGGAACCGGGCAGTGCAGGGTGTTTAGGTCGCATGCGGTCGATGTTACATGGCGTCGGGAGGGCGTCCAGGCGGCCACTGGCGTGCTTTTGGCCGGGCGCATGCGCAGGGTGATCGTCAACCGCCCCGCAGGCTGCTATACATGCGTTCATGTACAGCATTGTCCTGGTCGATGACCATGCCATTGTCCGCGAGGGGTTCAAGCGGCTGATCGAATTGGAACCGGATCTGGAGGTCGTGGCGGAATGCCGCTGCGCCGACGATGCGGTCGAAGCGGTCGGCACCTGTCGTCCCCATCTCGTGGCACTCGATCTCTCGCTGCCCGATGGCAGCGGGCTGCCGTTGATCGAGCATCTGCGCAGCGTGGCCGTGGACACCCGCATCGTGGTGCTGAGCATGCACGACGGCGAGCCGTACGTATCCGAAGCCCTGCGCCGCGGCGCCAGCGGCTACGTCACCAAGGGTGTCGCCCCGGAAGAACTGGTCGCCGGCCTGCGTGCGGTGATGCAGGGCGAATGTTTTCTCAGCTCCGATCTGCGCAAGCGTCGCGCCGAGCGGCCGAGCGAATCGCGCGATCCCATCCATCGCCTGACGGCGCGCGAGCGCGAAGTGTTCCTGTTGCTGGCCGCCGGTCGCGCACCCAAGCAGGTGGCCGGTGAGCTGGGCATCGGCCAGAAAACCGTCTACATCCACCGCGCAAGCCTGATGGGCAAGCTGGGCGCCGGTTCGGAATTGGATCTCTACCGCATGGCCGCCGAGCGCGGGCTGTTGCCGCGCAAGAACTGATTCGCCAGTCAATCGGTGCCGCGATTGTTGTAGGAGCGCACCCTGTGCGCGACCACCCTACGGAGCGATAGCGCCGCGACGCTGCGGTCGCGCACAAGGTGCGCTCCTACAGAGGTGGCAGGTGATCTTGTGGGAGCGCACCCTGTGCGCGACAAACCTACGGAGCGCTAACGCCACGGCGCCGCAGTCGCGCACAGGGTGCGCTCCCACAGGTGTCCGCGCGACCTGATTAAACCTGCGCCCGCTCCAACATCTGCTTCGCATGCGCCCGTGTCTCGCGGGTGATTTCCACACCACCAAGCATGCGCGCCAGTTCATCGCGGCGACCATTCGCATCGAGCTTCTCGATACGCGTACGCGTCGATTCGCCATCGCTGTCCTTGCTCACCCGCAGGTGCGCGTGGCCTTGCGCGGCGACCTGCGGCAGATGCGTGACGCACAGCACTTGGCGTTGTGCGCCAAGCGCGCGCAGCTTCTGCCCCACCACTTCGGCGACGGCGCCGCCGATGCCGGTATCCACTTCGTCGAACACCATCGTGCCGACGGTGTCCTTGCCCAACGTGGCCACTTCGATGGCGAGGCTGATGCGCGCCAGCTCGCCGCCCGAGGCCACCTTGCGCAGCGCGCGCGGCGGCTGGCCGGGGTTGGCGCTCACCAGCAGTTCGCAGCGTTCGCGGCCCTGCACATCGGGATCGCCTTCGTTGGTGGCTTCCAGCTCCACCACCAGCCGACCGCCGCTCATGCCCAGCTCACCCATCAGCACGCTGACTTCGCCGCCAAGGCGTTCGGCCGCCTGCTGGCGCGCCTGGCTGAGCTGGGTGGCCTGTTCGTCGTACTGCTGCTGCAGCCGCGTGCGTTGCTTGGCCAGTTTTTCCAGCGCGTCGCCGGCGCCTTCCAGTTCGCTCAATTCAATGCGCAGCGTGCCGGCCTTGTCGTGCAGCTCGGCCACCGTCACGCGATGGCGGCGCGACAGTTCGTGCAGGCGCGTGAGGTGGGTGTCCACTTCCGCATAGCGATTGGGATCGAGGTCGACGTCGAGCGCATAACGGCCCAGGCCGTCGGCCGCTTCGCTGAGCTGGATGGAGGCGTTGTCCAGCAGCTCCAGCAGCGGGGCGAGGCGATCGTCCAGCGCGGCCAGCTTGCTCATTTCCAGCTGGGCACGGCCCAGTGCACGGCGCAGCGCGAATTCGCTCTCGCCGTCGAGCAGTTCCACCACACCGCCAGCGCCTTCGGCCAGCCGGCCGGCATTGGCCAGGCGCTTGTGGCTGGCTTCCAGCTCGGCCAGATCGTCGGCGGGCAGCGCCCACTTTTCCAGCTCGCCCAGTTCGTGGCTGAGCAGTTCGATGCGCTGCTCGCGGTCGTCGCCGCCGCTGAGCTTGCGGATGCGGTTGCCCAGCTCGCGCCACTGTTGCGCCAGCTCACGCACCTGCGACACCAGGGCTTCGTTGCCCGCGTAGGCGTCGAGCAGCTCCATTTGATGGGCGCGCGAGAGCAGGGCCTGGTGCTCGTGCTGGCCGTGGATTTCCACCAGCAAGGTGGCCAGCTCGCCGAGCTGGCTGGCATTGGCAGGCCGGCCGTTGATCCAGGCGCGCGAGCTGCCCTCGGCGCGGATCACGCGGCGCAGCTGGCAGCTGTCCTCTTCGTCCAGTTCCTCCCGGCTCAGCCAGGCGCGGGCTTCGGGCAGGTGGGTCAGGTCGAACTCAGCGGTGAGTTCGGCGCGGTCGCTGCCGGCTCGGACCATGCCGCTGTCGGCGCGCGCGCCGGCCAGCAGCATCAGCGCATCCACCAGCAGGGACTTGCCGGCGCCCGTTTCGCCGCTGACCACGGTGAGGCCAGGGCCGAAGGCAATCTCGGCTTCTTCGACGACGGCAAAATGACGAACGTAGAGCGAGGTGAGCATGGGTGGCGGCGTGATTGAGTCGGGGGATTGTAAGGGGATGGGG
>NZ_JPLA01000050.1 GCF_001010355.1 Dyella japonica DSM 16301
CCCGGAAGGCGCGTCATCCGGGGGGCCCTTTCTTTTGGTTACTTTTCTTTGGGCAAGCAAGAAAAGTAACCCGGCCTCCGGCAGGAGGCCGGAAGCCCGCGGCAGGCGAGCCAGGTCGCTGTATCGCGACAACGAAGCGCACAGTCACTGGATTCCTGCTTTCGCAGGAATGACGAGCCAAAAATAGCGCCACACGGTTCGCACGATCACCAGTTCAATCACAACCGCGAGTACGACCACGACTGCATCCGCCCATCCTCATACGGCATCACCCCATGAAACGGCCGAGTATCCTCATCAAACACCAGCGGCAAAAAGTGGCGATCCCCTTCCCACATCGGCAGCTCCATCAACCGATCGACTGCCACCCACTCCAGCGTGCCTTCAGGATTGGAAGTAAAGGGCGTACCACTGAAGGCATCGATGATGAAGATAAAGCCCAGCCAATCTTCGCCCTGCTTGCCGAAACCCGGCCAGTTCAAAGTGCCACGCAACGACATCGACTCACACGTGATGCCGGCTTCTTCAAGGATCTCGCGGCGCATGCAGGCGGCGATGTCCTCGCCCGGCTCCATCTTGCCGCCCAGGCCGTTGTACTTGCCCAGATGCATGTCGTCCGGGCGCGAATTGCGGTGAATCATTAGGACTTGCCGACGATCCGGCGACAACACATAGCCGAGGGTCGCCACGATGGGGGTGTAAGGCATCGGTACGCTGCAGTTCTGGGGAGGAAAGCGGTCAGTATAGTCACGCACCTGTTGCCGCGGCTCGGCTCGCGTGGACCGTCGGCCACTCGGCCAGGGAATGGCGGCGGCAAAATTTCCATCGGTGCGTCTCCATGGGCTTGCGCCGCCCCGGCCCGGGCGGCGACCATCAGGGCATGTCCACCGCTCCAGTCCGCCCATCCTCCCGTCTGCGCCCTTCGCTGTGCTGGCTGCTGCTGGCACTGGCGCTGGTGGCCGGCTGCGACCGCCAGGCGCAGGCGGTGGCCAGCCGGGAGGAAGTGTTCGAGAACCAGAATTTCCGCGTGGTCAGCATCGACCTGAAGCGCGAATCGCTGAGCCTGCACTGGAAGGACCCGGACAGCGGCGAGCCGTTCGGCACCATCAATGCGCTGCGCCAATGGGGCATGACGCACAGCCGCCGCATGCTGTTCGCTGCCAACGCCGGCATCTACGACCGCCAGTTCGCTCCGCTGGGCCTGTATGTGGAGAACGGCAAGACCGCGGTGCCGTTGAACCTCGCCCACGGCAACCCGGCATCGGGCAACTTCTCGCTGCTGCCCAATGGCGTGTTCGCCATCTACGCGGACGGCCATGCCGCCGTGCAGACCAGCACGGCGTTCAAGGCGGCGGGGAAGCCCGCGCAGTGGGCCAGCCAGTCCGGTCCCATGCTGGTGATCGACGGCAAGCTCAACGAGCAGTTCATCGACGACTCCAACAGCCTCAAGTGGCGCAGCGGCGTGTGCGCCAAGACACCGCACCACGTGGTGTTCGCGGTGAGCGAGGCGCCGGTGAATTTCCATACCTTCGCGCGGCTGTTCAAGGAAGAGCTCGGCTGCCGCGATGCGCTTTACCTGGACGGCACCATCTCGCAGTTTTACGTGGACGGCGAAGGCTATGCCGGCGCGCCCACGTTCATGGTCAAGCCGTATGCCGGCATTTTCGCGGTGTTCTCCTCTACCACGCCCTGACCGCGCACGCCGGCGGTTTTCTTCCCACGCATCGAGCCATCGCGCCATGAATCAACCCCGCCGTTTCCGCTGGCTTCGTTACCTGCTTGGCACCTTGCTGGTGCTGGTACTGGGCGTGTTCGTCGCCGCCTGGTTCCTGCTGGCGGGCAGCCGCGCACAGCTCGACGGCGAGGTGCAGGCCAACGGCTTGAGCGACGCCGTCGCGATCACTCGCGATGCGCTGGGCACCACCACGCTGCAAGGCAAGAGTCGCGACGACGTCACCTATGCCATGGGCTACGTGCACGCGCAGGAGCGCTTCTTCGCGATGGACCTGATGCGTCGCCTGCCGGCAGGCGAGCTGTCGGAACTGGTGGGCGCCAAGGCGCTTGATACGGACCTCAACCATCGTCGCCATCGCCTGCGCAGCGTGGCGCAGGCCGCGTATGCGGCGCTGCCACCCGAGCAGAAGCGCACGCTGGACCTGTATGCCGCCGGCGTCAACGCCGGCCTCGCGCACCTGCATGTGAAGCCCTGGGAATACCTGCTGCTCAACGCGAAGCCACAGGCCTGGCGTCCGGAGGACAGCTTCCTGGTGATTGCCGCGATGTATCTGGACCTCAACGGCGACGGCCGCAACGAACGCGAACTGCACCTGGCCGAACTGCGCGATGCCTTGCCGGCACCGGTAGCCGATCTCCTGCTGTCGCCCGATCCGGACTGGGAAGCTCCCTTGCAGGGCGACCTCTCGCATCCGCCGGTGATCCCTTCTGCCGAAGTGTTCGACCTGCGCAAGGCCGCACCGTCCACCACCGGTGACAACACGGCTTTGACCGCCGCACTTGCCCCGGCACTGGATGCCGCACGCCCGGGCAGCAACAACTTCGCCGTCGCGGGCAGCCTCACCGAATCGGGCGCCGCCATCGTGGCGAACGACATGCACCTGTCGCTGCGCGTGCCCAACATCTGGTACCGCGTGCGCCTGCGCTATCCCGATGCCGCGGCGCCAGGCGGCCAGCGCGATGCCAACGGCGTGTCGCTGCCGGGCACGCCGGCGCTGGTGGTCGGCTCGAACGGCCAGGTCGCCTGGGGCTTCACCAACAGCTACGGCGACTGGGCGGACTGGGTGCGCGTGCAGCGCGATCCGAACGACGCCACGCGCTACAAAGTGCCTGAAGGCTGGGCGGCGCTGGAATCGCACGACGAAGTCATCCACATCAAGGACGCGCCCGACCACACGCTGAAAGTGGAAGCCACACGCTGGGGCCCGATCATGGGCAAGGATGTCGACGGCACGCCGCTGGCACTGGCGTGGATCGGCGATCGTGCGCGCGGCTACAACCTGGGCGTGATGCAGCTGGAGCACAGCGACAGCGCGCATGCCGCGCTCGATCTCGCCCCCGGCATGGGCATGCCGCCGCAGAACCTGCTGGTGGGCGACAGCGCCGGCCATATCGGCTGGACCGTCACCGGCACCTGCATTCCGCTGCGCAAGGGCTATGACGCGCAGCTGCCGGCCGACTGGTCGAACGCCGATACGGGCTGGCTCGGCTGTGCCGAGGCCTCGCAATACCCGCGCGTGGAAGATCCCGCCGATGGCCGCCTGTGGACCGCCAACAACCGCACCGTCGACGGCGCCGAACTGGAACTGCTGGGCAACGGCGGCCATGACCTGGGCGCACGCGCGCAGCAGATCCGCGACGACCTGCGCGCCCGCAACAGCTTCACCCCGGGCAACATGCTCGACGTGCAGCTGGACAATCGCGCCGTGCTGCTCACCCGCTGGCAGCGCCTGCTGCAGGACACGCTGGCCGGCACGCACGACCCCGAGCTTGAACAGCTGCGCCAGCTCACCGTCGCCTGGGCAGGCCGCGCCGCGACGGACAGCGTCGACTACCGCCTGGTGCGCGCCTTCCGCGACAAGGTGAAGGAAAAGGCGCTGGCGCCGTTCGTGGCCCAGGTGAAGGCCAAGCACGAGGACTTCGCCTGGCCGGGCCTGGTCGACACCGAGGCCGCCGTGTGGACTCTGCTGCGCGACCGCCCCGCGAACCTGCTCGATCCGGCCTACGACAACTGGAATGCCCTGCTCAACGCCGCCGCGCACGACGTGGCCGACGAACTCGGCAAGCAGCCCGGCGGCCTGGCGGCGCGCACCTGGGGCGAACACAACCGCACCGACATCCGAAATCCGCTCTCGCGTGCCCTGCCCGGCTTCCTCGCTCGCTTCCTCGACATGCCCGACGAGCCTGTCGCCGGCGACCACAATATGCCCCGCGTGGTTTCACCGGGCTTCGGCGCGTCGGAGCGTCTGGACGCCATGCCCGGGCATGAAGCGCAGAGCATCCTGCACATGCCCGGCGGCCAGAGCGACAACCCGCTGTCGCCGTATCACGGCGCCGGTCAGGAGGATTGGGTCAACGGTCGTCCGACACCGCTGCTGCCGGGGCCCGATCAGCACACGCTGACCCTGCTGCCCAGCAAGTCATAAATGCAAAAAGCCGCCTCAGGGCGGCTTTTTTCCATGCGTCATGCGCCAGGCGACCATCAACGCAAGAGGCGGGCGCAAATGGCCTCATAGAGCGCTGGCAGCTGTTCCAGATCGGCCACCGACACGCATTCGTCCACCTTGTGGATGGTGGCGTTCACCGGCCCCAGCTCCACCACTTCGGCACCCAGGGGTGCGATGAAGCGGCCATCGGAGGTACCGCCGCCGGTGCTCTCCTCCGGCGCGATGCCGCACAGCTCGCGGCATACCGAAATCACCGCTTCGCGCACCGCGCCGCCCGGTGGCGTGAGGAACGGTGCGCCCGACAGCGACCATTCGATCTGCCAGTCCACGCCGTGCCGGTCGAGGATGGCTTCGGTGCGCGAGCGCAGATCCTCGGCGCGGCTGGCCGTGCTGTAGCGGAAATTGATCAGGGCGGTGAGCGTGCCGGGGATGACGTTGTTGGCCCCGGTGCCCGCATTGAGGTTGGATACCTGGAACGAGGTGGGCGGGAAATCCTGGTTGCCCTCGTCCCAGCGCTCCGCGGCCAGCTCGGCCAGCGCCGGAGCAAACGCATGGATGGGATTGCGCGCCTTCTCCGGATACGCCACGTGCCCCTGGATGCCGCGCACGACCAGCGTGCCCGACAGCGAACCGCGGCGCCCCACGCGTATCAGGTCGCCGAGCTGCTGCTTCGACGAGGGCTCGCCCACCACGCACCAGTCGATGCGCTCGCCGGTGGCTCGGAAATGCTCGGCCACGCGACGCACGCCGTCGAGATTGGTCGGCCCTTCCTCGTCGCTGGTCAACAGCAAGCCAACGCGACCGTGATGATCAGGATGTGCGGCAACAAACGACTCCAGCGCCACCACCATCGCCGCCACCGAGCCCTTCATGTCCGCCGCGCCACGGCCGTATAGAAGGCCATCGCGTATCGCCGGCTCGAACGGATCGCTCGCCCAGTCCTCGACCGGGCCGGTGGGCACCACGTCGGTGTGGCCGAGAAACATAAGCAGCGGGCCGCCCTCGCCATGCGTCGCCCACAGGTTATCGACTTCGCCAAAGCGCAGATGCTGCACCTGGAAACCCGCGGCCTCCAGGCGTTGGCCTATGGTTGCCTGGCAACCGGCATCGTGCGGCGTCACCGAACGGCGGCGAATGAGATCAATGGCTAGATCGAGAACCTTGGACATGCTGTGCCTCAAATCATGCAAACCGTGAGCAACCGCGCCACTCAGCCCGCCAGCGCCGTTCCCAGCGCGTGGCCCACGACATAGGTGATGCCTGCGGCGGCCGCCGTAATGCCAAGCTGCCTGGCAATCGAGAACGCCATGCTGCGCCCGGTGAACAGCGCCGTGCCCATGCCGATCAACACCAGCCCCACGAGGGTCGAGGCGATGCTGGCGACGAAGGCGCCATGGTCTTTCAGAAACAGGTAGGGCGCCACCGGAAACAGCGCACCCAGCGCGAACAGGCAGAACGAGGAAATGGCTGCACCGTAGGCCGAGCCACCCAGCTCGTCCGGATCGATGCCGAGATCTTCGCGCACCAGGGTGTCGAGCGCGTTGCGCGGCCGCTCGGCGATCTGTTCGGCCAACTCGTCGGCAGTCTTCGCGTCCATGCCCTTCTGCCGGTAGAGCGCGGCAAGGCTGCGCTTGCCGTCTTCCGGCGCTACGGCGAGACGCTCGGCGCGCGCCGCGATCTGCGCCTGGTAGAACTCGCGCGAGCTGTTGACCGACAGCCATTCGCCCAGCGCCATCGAGCACGCGCCGGCCACCAGCCCCGCGAAACCGGCAAGCAGGATCGCGTGGTTGCCCGCGGCGGCACCCGCCATGCCCATCACCAGGCTGCCATTGGAAACCAGCCCGTCATTCGCGCCCAGCACGGCGGCGCGCAGGGTATTTCCGCTTTGCGTGCGATGGCGGCCGCTGCGCATCGGCGCGTGCGGTTCAAGGAAATGGTCGCGGTGCCCTTCGCGGTCCACCGGAGTGGGCAGATGGTCTGCATGTTCGAGGCGGACCACCGTGGGCATCACGAACTCGGTGCCGAAGCGTCGCGCAAACCAGGTCAGCACCTTGACGCGCAAGCCGAGCCGCACCGGCGGCACCGCGGCGCCCAAGTGCTTGAGCTGCTCCTCCCAGAACGTGGCGTTGGCCCGTTCCCCGTCGGCAATGCGCCGGTAGGCCCGGCGCAGACGCTGGTCCGCAGCCAGTTCGGACAGATGCTCATACAACGCCGCGTTGTCGCGCTCGATCCGAAGATTGCTGCGGTAGTGCCGTGCGCGACGCGCTGTCATGCCGCCTCCGTGTGACTCATTCATCGAGCTCGCCATCGCGCTGCCCCAGATAGACCAGCGCCACCAGCAAGACCATCACGAAACGGAACGCGCTCTCCAGCCCATTCCACTGCGTGGACATCCACATGCCGAACCATTCGCCGCCGACGGTGATGAATCCACCCAGCCACAGCATCACGCCGATGGTCAGGCCAAGCACGCTCATCCGCTTGGCGCGATGAAAGAGCGCAGCCGGCGCGGTGCGCGTACGCCATAGCCGCCACACGCCCAACCAGCACAGCACGGCGGCCAGCGCTTCGGTGGCGATGATCAAACCGTAGGCGAGGTGCTGCAGCAGCGGCGAGGTGATCGCGCGGTAGTGGATGCCCGCGTTGGGAAAGATCGTGTCCATCGCCAGCACGTGCTGCACGAACGGCCAATTGCTGGCGTAGTCGGTGAGGTTGCCGAACGCGACCAGGCTGAGCCAGAGCGCGATGGCGGCGAGCAGCAGGATCCGTGACAGGCGCACCACCATGGCGATCGCGACCTCAGCGCCCGAACAGTTTCTTGAAGCCGTTGTCGGTGAAGCCCACGCTGACCGAACCGTCCTCCTGCACCACCACCGGACGGCGCACCAGCGCGGGATATTCCTTGAGCAACAGCGTCCACTCCGGATCGCTGCCCGGATTCTTCCGCTGCGGCAGCAGCGTGCGCCAGGTGGTGGATGATTTGTTCACCAGCTTTTCCCAGCCGTCAAGCTGCTGCGCCCAGCTCTTGAGCGTCGCCGCCGGCACGGGATTCGCACGATAGTCGACGAAGGTGTAGCCCACTTCGAAACGATCCAGCCAATTGCGCGCCTTGCGGCAGGTATCGCAGGTGCTCAGGCCGTACAGGGTCACGCTCATTCGGCGCTCCGCAGCAGCTCGTTGATGCCGGTCTTGCTGCGCGTTTTCTCGTCCACCTGCTTGACGATGATGGCGGCGTACAAGCTGTGCGAACCGTCCTTGGCCGGCAGGCTGCCCGCCACCACCACGCTGCCCGCCGGCACGCGGCCGTAGCTGACTTCACCGGTGGCGCGGTTGTAGATACGCGTGGACTGGCCCAGGAACACACCCATGCCGATCACGCTGCCCTTCTCCACGATCACGCCTTCGACCACTTCCGAACGCGCACCAATGAAGCAGTTGTCTTCGATGATGGTCGGGTTGGCCTGCAGCGGCTCAAGCACGCCGCCAATGCCCACGCCGCCGGACAGATGCACGCCGGCACCGATCTGCGCGCACGAGCCCACCGTGGCCCAGGTGTCGACCATGCTGCCGGCACCCACGTAGGCGCCGATATTCACGTAGCTCGGCATCAGCACGGCGTCCTTCGCCACGTGTGCACCGCGGCGCACCAGCGCACCCGGTACTACGCGTGCGCCCAGGCCTTCGAGCTCCTGATCGTTGCCATGCGCAAAACGCAGCGGCACCTTGTCAAACGCCATCGCCGGGCCGCCATCGACCACGCGATTGCCGTTGATGCGGAAATACAGCAGCACGGCCTTCTTGATCCACTGGTTGACGGTCCAGCCGCCGTTGCCATCGGGCTCGGCGACGCGGCGCTCGCCCGATTCCAGCAGGTCGATCACCTGTTCCACGGCGGGACGCAGATGCGTGTCGATTTCCGTCTGGCTCAGTTCGTTGCGGCGTTCAAAGGCGTCGTTGATCAGGGTTTCTATGGGTTGCATGGCGGTCACGGTGGGGTTCGGGAGAGAGCGGCAACGCAGGGTGCCGCAAGGGACAAGCGATTCTGACAAGAAAAGGCGCCTATCGCGAGCCGGTGCCCGCGCGGCCTCAGGCGCGTTTTTCCTTGGCGGGCCCCAGCCGTTCGATCAAGGCATGCAGCAAGCGGTCCTGCAACTCGATGCCCAGGGGCGCGTCGTGGCGATCGGTGATCAGGAAGAAGTCCTCCACCCGCTCGCCAAAGGTGGCAATGCGCGCATCGTGCACGCGCACGCCGGCATCCATCATGCCCTGCGCTACCGCTGCGAGCAGGCCGGGACGATCGCTGCATACCAGGGCCAGACGCGTGCGGCCATTGACGGTGCTGAAGGCGATCTTCGGCGCCGCCTGGAAATGCTTCAGATGCCGCGACATGCTGCGGCGCGACGGCTGATGCACATGCCCCGGCTGCGACAAGGCGCGATGCAGGCGCTGCTTGAGTTCGTCGGCGCGCTCGGGCGTGGCCGGCTGCTGCGTATCCGCTTCGAGCAGCAGGAAGGTATCGAGCGCCATGCCGGTGGGCGAGCTGAGGATGCGCGCTTCCATCACGGATAGATGCAGTCGATCGAGCATGGCCGTGACCGCGGCAAACAAGCCGTCGCGATCGGGTACGTAGACGAACAACTCGGTGGTGCCGCGCACGGATCTCGGATGCACTTCGACCAGCGGCGTCGCGCCCTTGGCGCGCAGGATGGCCGAGGTCTGCCAGGCAATCTGTTCGGGTCGGTGGCGCAGGAAACTCGATTCCGGAAAACCGCGCCACACGCGCTGGCAGGCCTCTGCGGTAAATCCCTCCTGTTCCAGCAGCGCCAGTGCCTGCTCGCTGCAGTGACGCACGCGCGCGGCGGCATCGGACGGCAACTCGTCTTCGCTGCGCAGTGCATAGCGGGTGGACGTATAGAGGTCTGCCAGCAGGCGGTCTTTCCAGCCGTTCCACAATTTGGGACTGGTACCGATGATGTCGGCAATGGTCAGCAGGTACAGATAATCCAGTCGCTCGGGCGTATCGACCGTCTCCGCAAAACGGTTCACCACGTCCGGATCGGTGATGTCCTGCCGCTGCGCCGTGGTGCTCATCAACAGATGCCAGCGCACCAGCCATGCGATGAGTTGCGTATCGTCCTCCGGCAGGCCGAGTCGCCGGCCGAAGGCCAGCGCCTCTTCTTCGCCCAGCACCGAGTGATCGCCACCGCGCCCCTTGGCGATGTCGTGGAACAGCCCTGCCAGCAGCATCAGTTCCGGCTTGGGCAGGCCGGGCCAGATCTTGCACGCGATGGGAAAATCATTCGCGGCATCCGCATCGGCAAAGCGCGCCATATTGCGCAGCACGCGCAACGTGTGTTCGTCGACCGTGTAGACATGGAACAGGTCGTACTGCATGCGGCCAAACACTTTGCCGAACGCCGGGAGAATCGCCGCCAGCAGGCCGTGGCGATTCATCCGCCACATCGCCTCGACTGCCGGCGCGCCCAGCCGCAGCAGGCGCAGGAACGCTGCCAGCACGTCGGGATCGTCCGCCAGTTCGCGATCCAACGCGGCCGATGCCTGATGCATGCGACGCATGGTGTCGGCAGTGAAACCGGTGATGCCGGGCTCGCCCAGTCGCGCGATAAACGCCTCGACCAGCGCCGCCGGTCGGCGCATGAACAGATCCGGATCGCGCACGGCCAGCCGCTTGCCGTAGCGCACGAAATCCTCGCCCACCGGCTGCGGCGGCGCGAGCGGCTCCAGCATTTCCTCAAAGCGCTCGGCGATCTGCACGCCCAAGCGTTCCACCTGACTGGCTGCGCGGTAGTAGCCCTGCATGAACTGTTCGACGCCGAGGTTCTTTTCGTGCTCGTCCTGGAATCCCAGTCGCGCCGCCAGGGCACGCTGGTAATCGAACAGCAGGCGTTCCTCGGCGCGCCCCGCTTCCAGATGCAAGGCGTAGCGATAGCGACGCAGCGTGGCCTCGGATTGTTCCAGCGTGTCCTTTTCGGCGGGATCGAGCAGGCCCTCCTCGACCATGTCGTCGAAATCGTCCGCATGCGCGAGGCGACGGCCCAGCCAGCGCAGCGCATCGAGCGTGCGCAATCCGCCGGGGCCATCCTTGAGATTGGGTTCGAGGTTGTACGCCGTGTCGTTGTAACGCGCGTGGCGCGCATCGCGTTCGGACAGGCGCACCGCCAGATACTCCGCCGGCGGCCACAAGGCCGGATCGTTGACGATCGCCTTGAGGCCCTCCTCCATCGACGGATCGCCCACCAGCCGGCGCGCATCGAGCAGGCTGGTGAACACACTGGCGTCCTGCCTGGCGAGCGCACGGCACTGCGGCAGATCGCGTACTGCGTGACCTACTTTCAGACCGATGTCCCACAGCGTGGCGAAGCATTGTTCCAGTGCGCGCAATCGTGCCGGCTCAGATGGCCCCACCAGCGCCAGCAGATCGACGTCCGAATGCGGAAACAGCAAGCCGCGACCAAACCCGCCGACCGCGAACAATGCCGCGTCGGTTACATCGCCCAGGCAAGCCGTCCACACATGCACCACGATGCGCTGCACCGACTCGCCCCGCCGCTGCGCCAACGCCGCCGCATCCGCACCATCGCGAAACGCCGTGGCCAGCGCGCGATCCACATCACCCAACAACTGCCGCAACGCCCGCCGCGCATCCGTCGACACACCCGAACGCGGCACCGCCGCAGGCAGGCGTGGCAAGGGAGGCAACACGATCGGAGCGACAGGCATGGACGGGGACGCATGTGGCGATGCAGCAAGTCTGCCACGCATGGGGGCTGGGTGCAGGGCAAATTGTGGGCAAGGGCGGAAAAAATTGGCAAAAGCCCAGGCTCGATAAAAGGGCTTCGATTGCAACGCCACCGCGAGCACCCGCCCCTCACCCCGACCCTCTCCCCGGCGGGGAGAGGGAGAAGTGGGGCGCGCCGCGAAACTCAAAAGTCAAAGCGCAGCGAGGCTCCGCTTTAAGTCCTCAGCGATTNNCTCGAGCGGCGGCAGCCGATCGAAACGCCCGCCGCGTAGGCGGCACCCTGGCCTCGAGACGACAACCGAGCGCACAGTCACTGGATGACCAGCCATTCGGCTGTTGAAAAGCGCCTCCTGCTTTCGCAGGAATGACGAGCAAAAAAAGAAGGCCGCCGCAGCGACCTTCCCTCAATCATAAAAACCTCAAATCACGCCGCATCCGGCCAAGGCGTCAAAATCTCAAACCCATCATCCGTCACCGCAATCGTGTGCTCCCACTGCGCCGACAGCGAGTGATCCTTGGTCACCACCGTCCAGCCATCCGGCAGCTGCTTGGTCTGCGGCTTGCCCGCATTGATCATCGGCTCGACCGTGAAAGTCATGCCCTTCTTCAGCTCCAGACCCGTGCTCGGACGCCCGTAATGCAGGATCTGCGGCTCGTCGTGATAAACCTTGCCGATGCCGTGGCCGCAATACTCGCGCACCACCGAGAAACCGGCAGCCTCCGCATGCTTCTGGATCGCCGCGCCGATATCGCCCAGCGTCGCGCCCGGACGCACTGCCTGGATGCCGTGCATCATCGCTTCGTAGGTGGTGTCCACCAGGCGCTTGGCCAGCACCGACGGGGTGCCGACGAAATACATGCGACTGGTATCGCCGTGCCAGCCGTCCTTGATCACGGTGACATCGAGATTGATGATGTCGCCGTCCTTGAGGACTTTGCCGGGCGTCGGAATGCCGTGGCAGATCACATGGTTGACGGAGGTGCACAGCGTCTTGGGAAAGCCGTTGTAGCCCACGTTGGCCGGGATCGCCTTCTGCACATTGACGATGTGCTCGTAGGCCAGCCGGTCGAGGTCTTCGGTGGTCACGCCGGGCTTCACATGCTCCTTGAGCATGGCAAGCACTTCGGCGGCCAGCTTGCCGGCCTCGCGCATGGCCTGGATGTCTTCGGGGGTTTTAAGGGTGACTGCCATAGTTCTACTCACATGGCGGCAAACCTGCTGAAAATCCAGCGACTTGCCGCATCGCCGGCGCACCGGCTACAATTTCGAAGTTTTGCTGACCCGACGTGTCCGTTTCCATCGGTCCAGACGGTCGTCGCAAAGCGAGGGAGATTGTAACCGCCTTGCGGTGCAAGCCCCACAAGTCCTTGATCGGACACTTAAACGCCACACACGTATCGGCACCGTCTTCGGGGTGCCTTGGTCAGCCCTCCCAATCATAACGGGCTGCCGGGGTCGAAGTCGGGGATGCGTGGAGGTCCCAACCCCCGGGCCAATCCCCCTCTCGCAGGGCGGCCCAACAATGCAGGAGTTACACCATGGCTCAAGTCACCATGCGCCAGATGCTCGAAGCTGGCGTGCATTTCGGTCACCAGACCCGTTACTGGAACCCGAAGATGGCCCCGTACATCTTTGGCGCCCGCGGCAAGATCCACATCATCAACCTCGAGAAGACGCTGCCGCTCTTCACCGACGCGATGAACTTCCTCTCGGCCATCGCCCAGAAGCGCGGTACCGTGCTGTTCGTCGGCACCAAGCGTTCGGCCCGTGAGCCGTTGGCTGAAGAAGCCGCGCGCGCCGGCATGCCGTTCGTGACCGCCCGCTGGCTCGGCGGCATGCTGACCAACTTCCGCACCGTGAAGCAGTCGGTTGCCCGCCTGAAGGAACTGGAAGCCGCTGAAACCGACGGCAGCTTCGAGAAGCTGGTCAAGCACGAAGTGCTGGCCCGTCGCCGCGAGCGCGAGAAGCTCGAGAACTCGCTGGGCGGCATCAAGGACATGAACCGTCTGCCCGACGCGCTGTTCATCATCGACATCGGTCACGAAGACATCGCCGTGCAGGAAGCCAAGAAGCTTGGCATCCCGGTGATCGCCGTGGTCGACACCAACTACAACCCGGAACTGGTCGACTACGCCATCCCGGGCAACGATGACGCCATCCGCGCCATCCAGCTGTACGCCCGTGCCGCTGCCGATTCGATCCTGGAAGGCAAGGCCGCCGCGCCGGCTGCTGCCCAGGGCGACGCCAATGAATTCGTCGAGCTCGACGAAGAAGGCAACCCGGTGGCCAAGGACGAGCGCAAGGCTGCCCCGCGCCGTGACGACCGCAACAACCGTGGTCCGGCCAAGAAGGGCGCTGGCGCGCCGCGTCGTGACGGTGGCCGTGGTGGCCGCGGTCGCGCCGACGAGTCCTCGTCGGACGGCGAGTAAGCCTTCCCTGCCCCGGCCCGCAAGGGTCGGGGCGCATCAAAGCTTTTGAGGAACCCAGATGACCGCCATTTCCGCAAAACTGGTTAGCGAACTGCGCGAGCGCTCCGGCGCCGGCATGATGGATTGCAAAAAGGCGCTGGTCGAGAACAACGGCGACATCGACGCCGCTGTGGAATACCTGCGCAAGACCGGCCTGGCCAAGGCCGACAAGAAGGCTGACCGCGTCGCTGCCGAAGGCCGTATCGCGACCGCCCAGGGCAACGGCAACGCCGTGCTGGTCGAAGTGAACAGCGAAACCGACTTCGTCGCCAAGGCGCCGAACTTCGTGCAGTTCACCAACGAAGTGGCCGAAGCCGTGCTGGCCTCGGGCGCTGCCAACATCGACGCCGCCAAGGCTGCCGCTTTCCCGGGCGCCGACAACGTCGAGGCTGCCGCCAAGTCCCAGACCGCCACCATCGGCGAGAAGATCGAAGTGCGCCGCATTGCCCATGTCGCGAACGATGGCCCGCTGGCCACCTATTCGCACGGCGGCAAGATCGGTGTGATCGTGGCGCTGAAGGGCGGCTCCGAAGAGCTGGCCAAGGGCATCGCCATGCACGTGGCCGCCATGAACCCGCCGCACATCAAGCCGGAGCACGTCCCGGCCGAGTTCATCGCGAAGGAAAAGGAAATCGCGCTGAGCCAGATGACCGACAAGGACAAGGCCAAGCCGGCCGACATCCTGGAGAAGATCATCTCCGGCAAGATCAACAAGATCGTGTCCGAAGTGACCCTGGTCGGCCAGCCCTACGTGCTGGACACCAACACCACCGTCGGCGATGTCCTGAAGAAGGAAGGCGCTGACGTCGTGGCCGTGGTCCGCCTGGCCGTCGGCGAAGGCATCGAGAAGGTGCAGGAAGACTATCTGGCCGAAGTGGCCAAGGCGATGCAGGTCTAAGGCCTCGCGTCCCAGGAAAGTCTCGAAGAAGCCGCGGGCAACCGCGGCTTCTTTTTTTGTGAAAGCCAGCGGCCGCCGAGCCGCAGCCAAGGTCGCAGCCCCCAAGCCCGCGCCATCCCTCGC
>NZ_JPLA01000051.1 GCF_001010355.1 Dyella japonica DSM 16301
GCTGTTGCGGCGGGGCGCCGTTGTCGAGCGCATAGTTTTCGATTTTCTGGCTGAGCGTGGTGAGCTGGGCTTTGCCCGCGCCGTACTTACCCTTGTCGACATTCTTGCCGACCTGGGTCACCACCACCGCGCCGATGATGCCGATCAGCACGATCACCGCCAGCATTTCCAGCAGGGTGAAACCGCGCGCTGCCGTATGACGGCCGAGTGTCCTTTGTCGCATGGGGTACCTCATCGTCGTTCGAAAGGGATTACTGGATATGGCTGGTGAGATCGAGCATGGGCAGCAGGATGGCCGCCATGATGAAGGCCACCATCACCGTCATCACGATGGTGAGCGCGGGCACCAGCGCCGCCAGCAGGCGGTCGATGGCGCGGCGGCTTTCCAGCTCGAAGGTGTCGGCCACCTTGAGCAGCATGGTGTCGAGCTGACCGGCCTCTTCGCCCACCTGCACCATCTGCAAAGCAAGCCGCGGAAAGCGCTGCGCCTGGGCCAGCGCGAACGACAAGCCCGCGCCCTCCTTCACCTGTTCGGAGGCCTGCGCCAGCGCCAGATCCAGCGCCTTGTTGCCGGTGACCTGACGGGCGATGCCGAGCGAGGTCAGCAACGGCACGCCGTTCTTGAGCAAGGTGCCGAGGGTGCGGGCGATGCGTGCCGTTTCCAC
>NZ_JPLA01000052.1 GCF_001010355.1 Dyella japonica DSM 16301
CAAGGTTGCCCCCTCACCCCAACCCTCTCCCCGCAGGGGAGAGGGAGCAGACGCATCACTTCGCCGCGCAGACCTATACTCCAAAACACCGCTCCGCCGAGACCCCACCCATGGGATTCCTGCAAGCCCCACCGCAGCTCGCTCACCCGTATCGCGCCGATCCGCTGCTCCACGCCACGCTGCGCCGCGCCTTGCCGCCAGCACGCCTGGCCGCCATCGAGCCCGACCTGCAGGCGCTGGGCGAATACGCCGTGATGGAATGGGAGCGCGCCACGCGCAGCACGCGCCGCAAGCCTGTGCTCACGCAATGGGATGCCTGGGGCAACCGCGTCGATCGCATTGAGCTCACCGAAGCCTGGCAGGAAGGCCCGCGCATCACCACGAAATATGCGGTGCTCGCATCGGGCCATGAGGCGCATGAGCACGCCCGGCTGGAGGAATTTGCGCGCGTCTACCTCTATCACGTGGCCAGCGAGTTCTACAGCTGCCCGCTGGCGATGACCGACGGCGCCGCCACCGCGCTCAAGGCCTCAGGCAACAAGGCGCTGATCGAACGCGCCCTGCCGCACCTGCTCAGTCGCGATGCGTCCACGTTCTGGCTGAGCGGGCAGTGGATGACCGAGAACGCCGGCGGCTCGGACGTGGGCAATACTGAAACCGTGGCCCGCCAGGATGCGTCCGGACAGTGGCGTCTGTACGGACGCAAATGGTTCAGTTCGGCCGTGGTCGGCGAGATGGCGCTGGGACTCGCGCGTCCCGAAGGCGCAGGCAACGGGCCGGGCGCACTCGCCCTGTTCTACGTGGAGACGATGGATGGCGAGCGCCGCAAGCCCGAGCTGATCATCGATCGCCTGAAGGACAAGCTCGGCACGCACGAGCTGCCGACCGCGGAGATCCATCTCGACGGCCTGCCGGCATGGCCGCTGGGCGAGCTGGCCAACGGCGTGCGCCAGGTGGCGCCGATGCTCAACATCACGCGCACCTGGAATGCCGTGGGCGCCACCGCCAGCATGGCGCGTGCGCTCTCGCTGGTGCGCGACTACGCCACGCGTCGCCATGCCTTCGGCAAGCGCTTGATCGACCAACCGCTGCATGCGCAAACGCTGGCAGACATGCAGGCCGAATTCGAAGGCGCGTTTGCGCTCACCTTCGAAGTGGCGCACCTGCTCGGACGCGTGGAACACGGTGCAGCGCAGCCTCACGAAATCGCCCTGCTGCGCCTGCTCACGCCGCTGGCCAAGCTGTGGACCGGCAAGCTGGCGGTGAAGCTGTGTTCCGAGGCGCTCGAATGTTTCGGCGGTGCCGGCTATATCGAGGATACCGGCCTGCCCCAGCTGCTGCGCGACGCGCAGGTGTATGCGATCTGGGAAGGCACCACCAATGTGTTGTCGCTGGACAGCCTGCGCGCGCTGGCAGGCGAGAATCTCGGCGCCTTGCGCACCGCCATCGAAGGATGGCTGGCCGACAGCATCGATGCGCATGCGCGGCAGGAGATCCACCGCGTGCTGGACGCTGCCGGCGCCTATCTGCAGGCTCGCGCCGACGAACGGGCATCCCTGGAAGCCGGCGCCCGTGGACTGGCGCTCACCCTCGCCCGCTGCACGGCGGCGGCCCTGCTGGCCCGCCACGACACCTGGTCGGCCCCGCATGAGCATGCGCGTACGGGCGCTGCGCTGAGGCGATTCGTGGCACATGGATTGGCGCGTTTCTCGGCCGCCGATGCCACCGATACCGCTTTGCTGCTCGGCCCGCACTGAATTACTGATCCTGTGGGAGCGCACCCTGTGCGCGACAGCCTGCCTCAGTCCGGCACGGGCAGTCGCGCACAGGGTGCGCTCCCACAAGGGCTTTCGGGCCCCAGGCAAAGCCAAGCATGCGCAGATCGGGCGCAGGCCCTAAAATACCGCCCTTCCCCACCCTGGCGACTCCCGACCATGCAGCATCTGACCATCGTCACCACCGGCGGCACCATCGACAAGATCTATTTCGACGACAAGTCGGATTACAAGATCGGCTCGCCCCAGATCGGCGACATCCTCAGCCAGCTGGGCGTGGCGTTCCAGTTCGACGTGATCCCGATCCTGCGCAAGGACAGCCTGCACATGAACGATGAGGACCGCGCCCTGGTGCGTTCCACCATCGAAGCGCAGCCGCATCGCCACGTACTGGTGACGCACGGTACCGACACCATGGTGGAAACCGCGCGCGAGCTGGCCAGCATCAAGGGCAAGGTGATCGTGCTCACCGGCGCACTCAATCCGGCGCGCTTCCAGGGCTCCGATGCGGTGTTCAACATCGGCTGCGCCGTGGCTGCCGTGCAGACCCTGCCCGATGGCGTGTACATCACCATGAACGGCCGCGTGTGGGATCCGTCCAAGGTGCGCAAGAACCGCGACGCGAATCGATTCGAAGAAAGCAACGGCTGATTGCTGCGCCATCGCCCAATAAGAAGGCCCGGTCATTGCTGACCGGGCCTTTTGCTTTTGCAACGTAGCGATTACTGCACGTTGAGATTCACGTCATCGAGCACGAACGAGGTCTGCTCCGACGAATCCTCGGTGCCGGTGAACTTGATCGTCACCGTCTGGCCGATGTATGCGCTGAGATCGAAGTTCGCCTGCGCATAGCCCGCTGCTGCATTGAGGTTCGAGTACGTGACCAGTGTCTTCAACAGCGTGCCGCTGCTGTTGAGCACCTGCACAGTGAGCTTGTCGTACGCCGTGGTCCTGGTGGTTTCGGCGGTATCGATGTGCAGGTAGTAGGTCAGCGAAGCCGAGCTCTTGCCGCTGGGAATGGTCACCTTCTGCGACGCCGTATCGGTGTGCGTCGTGCCGTATCCATCCAGCCACACGAACCAGCTGCCGGCATGCGCCGTCTCGCCGCTGCAGGTGCTGTTGCTGCAGAGCGCACCGGAGCTGATCGTCCACGGGGTGGCCGTGCCGGTTTCAAAACCCGGATTGACGATCAGCTGCGAGGGCGTGCCGCCAGAGGACACCGTCACCGACGAGGTCTTGCTCGAGGTCTTGGCGCTGACGCCATCGGTCACCGTCTCGGTGACGCTGTAGGTGCCGGCGGCGCCATAGGTGTGGCTCGGGCTCGCCGTGCTGGCGGTGCCGCCATCGCCGAAGGTCCACGCGTACGAGGAAATGCTGCCGCCCGCATCGGTCGAGCTGTCGGTGAAGTTGGCGACCAGGCCATTGGTGACGAAGCTGAAGTTCGCCGTCGGCGTACCGCCGGTGCCACCACCGCCGCCACCGCCCCAGTACTGGGTGACGTAGCTGTTGAACTTGGCGATGTCGAGCGAGCCCCAGCCGGTGGCGTTGTCGTAGCCGGCCTTGGCCGTGTAGCCGTTGCCGCTGTAGCCGTTGTTGCCCGAGGTGACGTCATGCAGCGGCGTGGCGTCGGTGGGGAAATGCGCGTACATGTTCTGGGTCGGCAGGCCCAGCGTGTTGTTGTTGGCCGAGAGAATGCGCGCCCAGATGCCCACGAAGATCGGCGAGGCCAGGCTGGTGCCGCCGATCTGGTAGGTCTGGCCCTGGATCACGATGTTCGCGCCGGTCGATTGCGCTGCATCGAAGGCCACGTCGGGCACCTGACGCTTGGTGACCGATGAGCCCAGCGCGGTGGTCTGCCAGCTCGGTGCGGTTTCGAACAGACTCACGCCGCCGCCGGTGGCCCACAGGCGCTTGTTGTTGTCGCCATTGTTCGGATCGACGGCCGCCAGGCCCTCGTTCCACACCGTCTCGCCCGACCACGTGGTGCCCGTGGTGCTGAGCGTGGTGCCGCCTACCGCCACCACGTTCGGCGAGCTGGCCGGCTCACTGACGGAGTAATGGGTGAGCGAGATCTTCACCGTGCCCGCGGAATTGGCGACGTAGCCCGGCGCGCCTTCGGTGGGATCGCTGGACCACTGGTACACGCCCGCATCGCCCGATGCGATGGAGAAGGTCTGACCCTGCGCCACCGCCTGCGCGAAGATCGCATCGTCGGCCGACTGCGTACCGGAGCTGTTGGCGGCCGATTCGTCCTCGCCCAGCGACACGTTGATGACCTTCGCGGTGTTGTCGGTCACTGCGCGGTTGTATGCGGCGGTGATCGCCGCGTCGGTGAGGCAGCTGTCGTTGGCGCAGTTGGGCGCGGCGTAGAAGATCAGCGTGTTCACACCGCCGGAGGTGCCGGTGATGGTCTGGCTGTCCAGGTTCCATTCGCCGTCGCCGTCGGGATCGTCCGCATAGGCCTGGCTGCCGGTCTTCACCACTTGCGTGTTCACCGTGCTCATGCCGGCGCCGGTGGTGAAGGTCTTCAAATCGGCGATGGTCTGGGTCATGTCACCCCAGGTGACGATGCCGACCTTGGTGGCGGATGCCGTCGGCGTGCTGCCTGCGTCGTAGATCGCCGGGAAATCCTTCGGGCTGTGCGAGGTCTGCACCGCCGCAGCCTGGATGCCGACGTTGTTCGCGTTTGCATGCACCGGTCCCACGATGTGATGCATGGTGTGCGGCACATTGAGGTTCTGCAGGCCCAGTACCGCATTGACGATGCCACCGAGCGCTGCCGGTACCTGCACGGCCGAATCGTTGGCGATGCGCTGCTTGCCGCCAAACGCGAAGGTGCGCATGGTCGTGCGGAAGGCCGCACTGACCGAGGTGGCGTTGCCATCGGCCTCGATCAGCATGTTGTTGGGCGACACCTGCACATGGCTGAAACCCGACTGGCGCAGATGCGCCAGCACTTGCGCCACCTGATCGTCGGTCGGCGCGTAGCGTGCCTTGAACTGCGCAGGCGTGAGGAACTTATGGAACTGCGCGCTGGCCGGATCGTTCACCGCGTGCAGGAACGTCTCCAGCTCATCCACGTTGCGCAGGTTGAGGCTGAGCGCGACGTGCACCGGTTTGCTCGCCTCCAACGGTGACACGGTGGCCGCGTCGACGGTGGGTGAGCCGTGCATGCTCAGGGTCCAGGTGCTGTTGCTTGCCGCGGCGGTGGTGGCCGCGGTGCTGAGCCCGGACGAGCGGCTCATGGCCGCCTGCGTGCGCACGCCTACCCAGGCATCGTTGGTCGCCGCGTGGAGCGACCCTGCCATGGCCATCGACATCGCCATCGGCAGCAGTGCCTTGCGAATCGCCTTACCCCGCAAATCGATACGTACAGTCATTCTTGTCTCCTTGACGTTTTTGAGGACGAACCGACCCGATGCGGTGCGATGCACCACATGCATGAAGGCGCCGCTGTGCGCGGCCTCAGGTCTCGTGACTGTGTTGCGATCCGATAGACGTCCGGGCCTGCTTTCCCCCTGCCATTCCATGGAACGGCATGCCCAGACGAAGACTCGCTAAACGACGCCCACCGCGCGAATGCCGGTGCCCTCGTCGCCAAAGGACCATCCGTCAACCCTCCCGTTGGCGGATTGATTGACGCTAATCAAGAACATTCGGAGCGTCAATGACAGCAGCGGTTGTTTGAAAACCCGCCAAAAACAGCAATTAACTGCGATCCGATCAACGGATACGTTTTTTCCTGCGTTCGCTTGCGCCGAACCAACAGATACAGGAACGCAAACAATTAGCCGTCCAATTAAACACTTACAAAAAGTGGTGATGCCGTTCTCATTATCGGCATGAACACCACATTGGCGCTCTGGCGCGAGTTATATCGATTCGAAAATTCTGGCTCGCTGCTGCTCGGATTTCAGCGCGAGATCGACCATGCGAAAGATATTGCGCGAACGTCACGGCGGGCTCTACACGCCACGATGACGAAGCTAACTCCCGGCTAAATCCGGGCCATGCTGATCAGCGCGATGAAGCGTCGACGCATGGCAATGGCCACGCGATCGAACGCAGCGCGAGAGGTTGAAGGATCAGTTGGCAGCGGCCTTGCGCAGGATCACGTAGAGCTGATCCTTCAGCAGCAGCTTTTCCTTCTTGAGCTGCTCGATCGCCATGCCGCCGGCGGGCGTGACGCCCAGCTCCATGTTCTTGATCGCCTGGTCCAGCTCGTTGTGGCGATGGAACAGGCGGGTGAAGTGCGGGTCACGCCCCTTGAGGTCGGTGATCAGTTCGCGATACTCGGGAAACATTCCTTGGCTCCTGGCTACAAACAGACTGCAGACCGCAGTCTGTCGCCGCCACGAGCGGGCCGTGCTGATCTGTATCAAACGTACCGGACGCAAGCCATCAGCACGCGGCGGCGATACCGTGCGCGCAAGCGATTCAAGAGGAAACGTGCCGGCGTTGCGCCGTCAGAGCATGCCGGTTTCGAGCTTGGCCGCGTCCGACATCATGGAGTGGTTCCACGGCGGATCGAACACCAGGTCCACGTCGGCCTCGGCCACGGTGGGAATGAGTTCGAGCTTGGTGCGCACGTCGTCGACGAGGATGTCGCCCATGCCGCAACCGGGTGCGGTCAGGGTCATTTTCACGTAGACCTTGCGCTGGTCGGGAGCCGGATGCTCCACGCTCACGTCATAGACCAGGCCCAGCTCGACCACGTTGATCGGGATTTCCGGATCGAACACGGTGCGCAGCTGCTGCCACACGAGCGCCTCGACATCGGAGTCACTGGCATCGCTGGCCAGTTCGATCGGCGGCGGCGGTTCCTTGCCCAGCGCATCGGCGTCATTGCCGGCGATACGGAACAGGTTGCCTTCCACATAGACGGTGAAGCTGCCGCCCAGCGCCTGGGTGATGTAACCGATCTGGCCGGCCGGCAGGCTGACCGTTTCGCCCTGGGGCACCATGACTGCCTGGCAGTCGCGCTCCAGGGTGAAAGGTTCGCTGCTAAGACTGAAACCGCTCATGCCGATCCTGCCAACTCTTATCGTTGGGCGCGGCCTTCGCTGCGCCAAGCTGCCTATTATGCCGGTTGACGACCGGTCATGCCGACGAAATCAGGTCGCGCGGCCTCAATCTCAAGGGGGATGCGGCATCGCGGGACTTCAGGCCCGGGACAGCGACGTGCCGCCGCACGCTATGATGAGAGTTTTACGCCCGGGGTTACTGTGTCTGCCGTCCAGTTTGTCGCTTGCCGCTCATGAAGGTGCGGGCTGCCTTTTCACTGTTGTTTGCGCTGGTGAGCGCCGTGATGCTGGGCCTGGCTGCGGGCGCGGTCTGGATGGTTCCCACGCTCTACTCGCGCCATCCCCTGCCCTGGCTGGCGTTGCTGGCGGGCTGGCTGCTGGGCAAGGCGGTGCGCCATTGGGTACGTCCCGCCGGCGGTCATGCCGCGATGCTGGCCGCCACGGCCACCTTCGTGGCGGTGCTCTACGTCAACCTGCTGACGGCCGCGGCACGGATTTCCGGCCTGATGGGCCTGGGCCTGGTCGATTCCATGCGCACGGCCGGTTTCAGCCTGCTGCTTCAGCTGGCCGAACTGGGTTGCACGCCCGTCGACGACATCTGGTTCCTCGCCGGCATGGGCATCGCGGCGTTCGTCGCGTTCCGCCACGACCCGCCGCCGAAGACGGGCGGCTGATCCGACCTCAGCTCTCCAGCGTCTTCAGCGCGGCAACCAGTTCACTGGCCGCCGCCTGGCCGTCGCCGTAGAGCATGCGCGCGTTGTCCGCATAGAACAGCGCATTCTCGATGCCCGCGAAGCCCGTGCCCTTGCCGCGCTTGACCACGATCACCTGGCGGGCGTCGGCCACATCGAGGATGGGCATGCCGTAGATCGGCGAGGACGGGTCGGTCTTGGCCAGCGGGTTGACCACGTCGTTGGCGCCGATCACCAGGGCCACGTCGGTCTGCGGAAATTCGGGGTTGATGTCGTCCATATCGGCGATCAGGTCGTAAGGCACGCCCGCCTCCGCCAGCAACACGTTCATGTGGCCAGGCATGCGGCCGGCCACCGGGTGGATGGCGAACTTCACCTTCACCCCGCGCTCGATCAGCAGCTTGGCGAATTCCCACACCTTGTGCTGCGCCTGTGCCACGGCCATGCCGTAGCCGGGCACGATCACCACGCGTTCGGCGTAGGCCATCATCACCGCCGCATCGCTGGCCTCGATCGGTTTCTGGCTGCCGGCGATCTCCTGGGCGGCACCGCCGGCCGCGCCAAAGCTGCCGAACAGCACGTTGCCGATCGAGCGGTTCATCGCCTTGGCCATCAGCTGGGTGAGCAAGGTACCCGCGGCGCCCACCACGGTGCCGGCGATGATCATCGCCTCGTTCTGCAGCACGAAGCCCTCGAACGCCACGGCCAGGCCGGTGAAGGCGTTGTAGAGCGAAATCACCACCGGCATGTCGGCGCCGCCGATCGGCAGGGTCATCATCAGGCCGAACAGCAGGGCCAGGCCGAAGAAGGCGACGATCAGCGGCATGCTCAGCTGGCCGCTGGCGATCATCCCGCCCAGCACCACCGCCGCCCCCAGCACCAGCAGATTCACCACCCGCTGCCCTGGGAACACGAAGCGCCGGTCCAGCCAGCCCTGCAGCTTGGCAAACGCGATCAGCGAACCGGAAAAGCTGACCGAACCGATCAGGGCGCCGAGTACGGCCAGCACCAGCTGGGCCGTGCCGGGGGTGTCGGTCCCGTTGGCGGTGAACTGACCGCCATCAAGCAAGGTCACCGCATTGCCCGCGTAACTGAACAGCTCGGCCGCGCCGATCGCCGCCGCCGCGCCGCCGCCCATGCCGTTGTAGAGGGCCACCATCTGCGGCATGTCGGTCATGGCCACGCGCCGTCCCGACCACCAGGCCGCGGAGACGCCGATCAGCACGGCCGCCAGGATCAGGCCACGGTTGTGCAGATCCGGCAGCGCAAAGGTGGCCAGCACGGCCACCAGCATGCCCACCCCGGCCCAGACGATGCCGCCCCGCGCGGAACGCGGGGAGCTCATGCGCTTGAGACCGAGGATGAACAGCAGGGCAGCGAGGAAGTAACAGGCCTTGATCAGTACCGGCAGCCAGGCCATTACTTCGCCTCCTTGGCGTTGGGTTTGCTGGTCTTGAACATCTCCAGCATGCGTTCGGTCACCACGTAACCGCCCGCGGCGTTGCCGGCACCCAGTAGTACCCCGATAAATCCGATGGTCATCTCGAACGGAGTCTGGGCGTGGCCTAGCGCTATCATGGCGCCCACCAGCACAATGCCGTGGATGAAGTTGGAGCCGGACATCAACGGCGTGTGCAGAATGACCGGTACCCGGGCGATGATCTCGTATCCCGTGAAAGCGGCCAGCATAAAGACATAAAGCGCCAGGAAACCGTCGAGCATGACCCCTCCCCGCCAGGACATCGGTGTAGCCGCACTATACGGTTGCGGGTCAACGCGTGCGAGCGTCGGACGTTGATAGCAGAGGACGTACCGATGGAGTCTCACGATGGCCGAGCCGACGAACCGGATGAGGACGGCATGAACAGCGCCGTCTCCACGCTAGACACCGATTTGTTGGCCGACGACGTTCGGGCGGCCCCCGCTTCCATGAATGCCTTCCTGGCCCAGGTGGAACGCCGCGCCTTCCGCATGGCCGAGCTCAACCTGGGGCACCGCGAAGACGCCATGGACGCCGTCCAGGACGCCATGCTGAGGCTGGTCAAGCATTACAGCGACAAACCCGCGCAGGAATGGACTCCCCTGTTCTGGGGCATCCTGCGCCGGCGCATCGTGGATCTGCAGCGTCGCCGCAAAGTGCGCTCGATCATGGTGGGCTGGCTGGGCGGCAAGGATGATGACGGCGAAGACCTGCCCGCCTGGGAGCCGGCCGATACCGGCCCCGGCCCGCTGGAGCGCCTCAATGATGCACAGTCGTATGCCGATATGGCAGCAGCGGTGAAACTGCTGCCCCAGCGACAACGCGAAGCTTTCATGCTGCGCGTGCTGGAAGGCCTGGACGTGGCGGAAACCGCCCAGGCCATGGGATGTTCGGAAGGGAGCGTTAAAACACACCTGTCGCGCGCGCTGCAACGTCTGCGCGACCAACTGGAGGCATGGCGATGAATGCGCCTGACAACCACTTCGAACGTCGCGCCCGCGAGCTGTATCGCGAGGCTGCACGCCAGCTCGACCCGGCCGTGGCTGCTCGCCTGCGTGCAGCCCGACGCGACGCGCTAGCCAAAGCCGACGATTCGTCGCTGGCGCACCGACTGCTGCAGCTGCTGCTGCCGGCAGGTGCGTTTGCCGCCATCGCGTTCGTCGCCCTGTTCATGTCATCGCCGGTGCAGCGCCCCACCACGGCCAAGCCCGCCGGTACCAGCCAGATGGTCGACGTCGACGGCGAACTGCCGCCCGATGCCGCTGCCGCGGACCCGACGCTGTACCAGAACCTGGACTTCTACGGCTGGCTGGCCAAGAACAGCGATAGCGAGGCGAGCAGGTAACCATGCGTCGATGCCGTGTTTTCATGTCGCTGTTCGTGGTCCTTGGACTGAGCGGCATCGCCACTACCACGCTGGCCCAGCAGGCCCCGCCGCCGCCCGGCGCGCAGGATGGCTTTGGGCATGGTCCGCCGCCGGGTGGCGGCGCGCTTCCGCCCGACCTGCCGCGGGGCGACATGCCGCCTGGGCCACCGCACGGGCCGCCCGGCCCGCCGCCGCCGCCCCGTCCGTGGCAGAGCCTGTCCCCGGACGAGCGCACCATCCTGGCCCCGCTGGCCGACAAGTGGAATTCGTTTCCGCCGGAGCGCCAGGCGCACATGCTTCAGCGCGCCCAGCAATGGAAATCGCTGCCGCCCGACCAGCGCGAGGCAATCCGCCAGCGCATCGACCAGTGGCAGAAGATGTCGCCGGAGCAGCGCGAACAGGCTCGCGAGAACAGCAAGCGCTTCCAGCAGCTGCCGCCGCAGGAGCGTGAGCAATTGCACGCCGCCTTCCAGCGTTTCCAGCAGCTGTCGCCCGATCAGCGCGAGGAACTGCTGCGCCAGTGGCATAGCGAAATGCGCGACCGCCCGATGGGCCCGCCGCCCAAGGGACCGCCAGGCGGCCCCAGGCACTGAATCGAGAGCCCCGCGATGCGGGGCTTTTTTATGTTGCGTCAGCCCTGGAAGTGAGGCTCGCCGTTGCGTGTGACGCAACTCTTGGCGATCAGCTCGTCGTTGAAGTCGGGCGAGAGCGCGCCACCCTGCAGCATCAGTTCGAGGAAGTTGTAGATGTTGCGCGCGATCATTTCCGAGGCATGCAGCGGTGCGCCGGCCGGCAGGTTGAGCGGCCCCAGGATCAGCACGCCGTTGTGCTCCACCCGCTCGCCCGGCTGGGTTAGCTCGCAATTGCCGCCGCCCTCCGCCGCCAGATCCACGATCAGCGCGCCGGGTTTCATGCCATCGACCATCGCGCGGATGACGATCTTCGGCGACGGACGGCCAGGCACGGCGGCAGTGGTCACGATCACATCGACACTCTTCAGATGCTCGGCCAGCGCCTGCTGCTGCGCCGCGCGTTCCTCGGCAGTGAGCTCGCGCGCATAACCGCCGCTGCCGGCGGCGCTCACGCCCAGCTCGATGAATTTCGCACCGAGCGATTCCACCTGTTCACGCGTTTCAGGCCGCACGTCATAGCCTTCCGTCTGCGCACCGAGTCGACGCGCCGTGGCGATGGCCTGCAGGCCGGCCACGCCGGCGCCGATCACCAGCACGCGCGACGGGCGGATGGTGCCGGCGGCGGTGGTGAGCATGGGAAAGAATTTGGGCGAGGCTTCGGCCGCGATCAGCATGGCGCGATAACCGGCCACCGCCGCCTGCGAACTGAGCACGTCCATCGCCTGCGCGCGCGTCGTGCGCGGCAGCAATTCCAGCGCAAAAGCCGTCAGGCGCTGCTTGCCCATGGCCACGATGCGCGCCGCCGCGCCGTAGGGGCGCAGCTGGCCAACCACCACGGCGCCTTCGCGCAAGCGGCCCCACACGTTGTCGTCGGGAGGAAGCACGCAGGTGAACACATCGGCCTGCGCCAGCACGCTGTCGGCATCGGCAAATTCGACGTCGGCGTAGCTGCTATCGGGGAAACCGGCGGCTGCGCCAGCGCCGCGTTCGAGCAGCACGCGCACGTCCTTGCCGCGCAGTTTCCTGGCCACTTCCGGTGTGATCGCGACGCGGCGTTCGCCGGCGGCGGTTTCGCGCAATGCAGCCACGGTGATCGGCATCGTGCATCCTCTGCGGGAGTGGTGGACCTGCAGGCATCCTATCTGAAGGCCCGTCGGAGCGACCACCGCCCTCTTGCAGTCGTTCCTGCAAGGGAGTTAACTGGCCCGCCACCGGTACGCAAACCGCGTAGGTAGGCAGTTCCGGAGGGGATCCCGCCATGGAGATCCCGATGACTGATGTCGTTGTTCCCGATGTCCTGCTCAAGCTGGCGCGCCAGGCGCGCGAAAACGCGTACGCGCCCTATTCCCGCTTTCTCGTTGGTGCTGCGCTGGTGACCCGCGACGGCCGTTATTTCAGCGGCTGCAATGTGGAAAATGCCTCGTACGGCCTGTGCAATTGCGCCGAGCGCACCGCGCTGTTCTCCGCCGTGGCCGCCGGCTGCCGGCCAGGCGACTTCGCCGCCATCGCGGTGATCGGCGATACGCCCGCGCCGATCAGCCCCTGCGGCGCCTGCCGCCAGGTGATGTCCGAGCTGTGCGACGACGCCACGCCGGTGTGGCTAGGCAATCTGGCCGGCGCCGTGCAGGAAACCACGGTGCAGGCGCTGCTGCCGGGGTCGTTCCGGTTGGCCAGCTGATAAAGGCAGGAGTGGAGAGGAGTGAGGAGTGAGAGAAGGCAGCCTTCTCTCACTCCTCACTCCTCTCCACTCACTCCTGTTCTCTCACTCCTGCCCTCCTGCGTTAGCATCATGGTTTGGCCTCCCCGGACCTCCCCATGTCCCACCCACTTTCCCTGCTCCTCGAGCGCCATTCGGCTCCCTCCCGCCAGCTGGGTGAACCCGGACCGGATACGGCCACGCTGCACGCGCTGCTCGAAGCGGCCATCCGCGTGCCTGACCACGGCAAGCTGGAACCGTTTCGCATCATCCTGCTGCAGGGCGATGCCAAGCGCGCCTTCGGTGAACGGCTGGCCGCGCTGTCGCTACGCGTCAATCCCGACATGACCGATTCCAAGCGCGAGAAGGACCGCACGCGCTACGACTTTGCGCCGCTGGTGGCGGTGGTGGTCGCGCGGCTGGACCCAGAGAGCAAGGTGCCGGTGATCGAGCAGCAGCTGTCCGCCGGCTGCGTGGCCTACAACCTGCTGTTGGGTGCGCAGGCGCTGGGTTTTGGCGCGCAGTGGCTCACCGGCTGGGCGGCCTATCACCGCGATGCGGCGGCCGTGCTTGGCCTGAAGGATAACGAAAGCGTGATCGGCTTCGTGCATATCGGCACGCCGCAGATCGACGTGCCCGATCGCGAGCGGCCGGTACTCGCCGAGGTGGTCAGCACATGGACGCCATGAGCCGTCCAGCCGTCCATCTGGTGGATGGCAGTCTGTATGTGTTTCGCGCCTGGCATTCCATGCCGGACGAGTTCCACGATACCGATGGGCACCCGGTCAATGCCGTGCACGGTTACACCCGCTTCCTGTGCGAGCTGCTGGAAAAGGTCAAACCCGAGCACCTGGCGGTCGCGTTCGATGCCTCGTTGACCACCTCGTTCCGCAATGCGATTTATCCGGCCTACAAGGCCAATCGCGAGCTGCCGCCGCCGGATCTGGAGCGGCAGTTCGTGCTGTGCCGCGAAGTGACCCAGGCACTGGGCGTGCCGGTGCTGATCGACCACACCTTCGAGGCGGACGATCTGATCGGCAGCGCCTTGTGGACCATGCGCGCCCACGGCAAGCGCAGTGTGATCGTGTCCGCCGACAAGGATTTCGGCCAGCTGCTGGGCGAGTTCGACGAACAGTGGGATTACGCGCGCAATCTGCGCTGGGGCCCGCCCGGCGTGCACGAGCGCATGGGTGTGCATCCGCACCAGGTCGCCGACTATCTGGCGCTGTGTGGCGATGCGGTCGACAACATTCCCGGCGTGCCCGGAGTGGGCGCCAAGACGGCGGCAGCCTTGCTCGCCCATTTCGGCAGCCTCGATGCCCTGCTCGATCGCGTGGACGAAGTGCCGTTCCTGCGCATACGCGGCGCCGCCAGTTGCGCGGCGAAACTGCGTGAGCATGCGGAGGCTGCCCGGCTGTATCGCCGTCTCACGCGGATTGCGCTGGATGCGCCGGTGCCGACCGAAGCGGATGCCCTGCGGCGGTTGCGCGGTGAAGTGGACGCGATGGATGCGTTGTGCGAAAGGCTGCGCTTTGGGCCGTTGACGCGGACGCGGTTGAAGGCGTTGTTGAGCTAAGGGACGACCTCATCGTTTTTGTAGGAGCGCACTTGTGCGCGACCAACCTACGAAGGGCGGCCCTTCGGTCCGCGGTCGCGCACATCAGCGGGCGGTGCACTCGTAGTCTGCGATCCCCCTAGATTTTTGTGGGAGCGCACCCTGTGCGCGACTGGCCTTTCGCGACAATCGACTACTGTTCGCGAGGTTTGTCGCGCACAGGGTGCGCTCCCACAAAAAAAGTGCGCACGCTCGGCAGGGCGCAATCTCGTACAAGACATCACCTCTGAGACACATCACACTGCGTCCATGTTGAAAGGCACCCTCTATGCACTCGCCGCCGGCCTGATGTGGGGTCTGGTGTTCGTCAGTCCGTTGCTGCTGCCGGAGTATCCGGCGGCGCTGCAATCGGTAGGCCGTTACCTCGCCTTTGGGCTGATCGCCTTGCCGTTGGCGTGGATGGATCGAAGCGCACTGCGTGTGCTCAGCCGCGCCGACTGGGTGGAAGCGCTCAAGCTCGCCGCGATCGGCAACCTGCTTTATTACCTGTGCCTGGCCAGCGCGATCCAGCTGGCCGGCGCTCCGCTGCCCAGCATGATCATCGGCACCTTGCCGGTGGTCATCGCGGTCACTGCCAATCTGCGCTACGGCCATCGCGATGGCCACCTGCCATGGCTCGCGCTGGCGCCCTCGCTGGGGCTGATCGCCATGGGCATCGCCTGCGTGAACCGGGCAGAGATCGCCATGCTTGGCCATCCTTCCGGTGCTGACCTGTGGCGCTATGTGCGCGGCGGTTTGCTCGCGGTGGGCGCGGTGGTTTGCTGGACCTGGTATCCGCTGCGCAACGCGGCCTGGTTGCGTCGGCATCCGGATCGCAGTGCGCGCGCGTGGGCCACGGCGTTGGGTCTGGCCACTCTGCCGTTGGCCGTGTGCGGCTATGGCTTGCTGTGGTCGGTGATGAAGATCGCCGATCAGCCGTTCGCCATGCCGTTCGGTCCGCATCCCTGGCGCTTCATCGGCCTGATGGTCGCGATCGGCTTGTTCGCCTCGTGGCTGGGCGCGCTGTGCTGGAACGCCGCGAGCCAGCGTCTGCCCACGGCGATCGCGGGGCAGCTGATCGTGTTCGAGACCCTGGCCGCGCTAGCCTATGCCTTCATCTTGCGCGGTCATCCGCCCGGCGCGCTTACCCTGGCAGGCATCGCCTTGCTGATCGCCGGCGTGATGTGGGCGGTGCGCATCAAACCGCGGCCAGTGGAACTGGCGGTGGAATGACGGTGTGGTTGTGGCCGAACGGAGGGCGCGGCAACATGCATGACTCCCCTCCTGCCGCGCGGCCACGCCGATGAATCAGCCAGACTCCCGCATTCCCGCCGACGCCGACGCGCCGGTGGAAACCCTTCATGTCGGCAAGTGGCTCAGCCTGCGCAAGCGCGGGCGCTGGGAGTTTGCCGAGCGCAACAACCCGGGCGGCGCGGTGATCATTCTGGCGGTCACGCCGGAGGACAAGCTGCTGTTCGTCGAGCAGTACCGCGTGGCCATCCAGAAGCACACCATCGAGATGCCCGCCGGCCTGGTCGGCGACCTGCACGAGCATGGCGATGAAGACGTGCTGCTCGCGGCGGGCCGAGAGCTGGAAGAGGAAACCGGCTATCGCTGCGCGCGCCTGCAGTTCATCCACGAAGGGCCGTCCTCCTCGGGCATGAGCACCGAGATGATCGCCTTCGTGCGCGCCTGGGATCTCGAGAAGGTCGGCCACGGTGGTGGCGATGAGAGCGAGAACATCATCGTCCACGAAGTGCCGCGGGCGCAGGCCGGGCGGTGGCTGTTTGCGCGCGCCGCCGAAGGCTATTCGATCGACCCGAAGCTGTTCGCCGGCCTGTGGTTCATCGAGCACACCCAGCCCTAGCCGCCAACCTGAACGCAAACCTCAGCGGGGGCTAAAGATTTCGGCGGGAACGCCGATGTGAGTCATGTCGACCCATCCCAACCTGACCACATCATGGACCCCCTTATGAAGAAGACCCTGATTGCCGCCGTCCTGTTCCTGGCCGCTCCGCTGGCCGCCCATGCCGCCTGCGCCCCGACCGATTTCGCCGTGCAGGACTTCAAGATGAAGCTGGTCGGCGCCGGTGCCGCCGCCCGCCTGAGCCTCAGCGGCTCGCTGGTGAACCACTGCGCCGAAGCGGCCGCCGCGCAGATCAGCATCGACGCCAAGGACACCTCGGGCAAGGTCATCCAGAGCAAGAAGGGCTGGCCGGCCGGCACCACCAACATCGGTCCGGGCCAGTCGGTGGAGTTCGATCTGGGCCGTCTGTTCCGCTTCGACCCCGAGATGCAGCAGTACACCGTCGGCGTGGCCGACGTGCGCACCTGGTAAACCTCGTTTGGTGTAAGCCCCTACGCTTTATCTTGCTTTTCTTCGAGGCTCCTCCCGGGGCCTCTTTTTTTGCGCCGATGTCGAGCAAGTGTGACGCAGTTCAAGTTTTTGAGGATTTGTCCGATATGCTGAGGAGACCCAGACACCGCCTCATCGGAGGCCCAGGGCGCCTTCTCGGCCGGGAGGGACCTGGCACCAGGGAGAGCCATGCATCTCGACATCCCTACCCTGACCCTCGCCTGCCTGCTGATGGGCATCGGCGCATCGGTTGGTTTCACGTCGTTGATGGCGGTCTTGAACACACAGAAGGTGCTGCGTATCTGGGTGGCCAGCATCTGGATCAACACCCTGGGCGTCACCCTGATCGGGTTGCGCAACCACATCCCCGATGTCATCTCGATCGTCATCGGCAACGGTCTGCTGGTCACCGGCAACGTCCTCGCGCTCAAGGGTATTGCCCAGCACCTGGGCTTGCCGATGCGCTGGCGCTGGCCGGGCAGTTTTGCCGTGGTCTATACCGGCGCCATCGCCTGGTTCGCCTTTGCCACGCCCAACCTGGGCGCACGCTTGCTGGCCGGCAGCCTGCAGGCGATGGCGTTCAATTTCGCCTATGCGTATCTGTTGCTTCGTTACAGCGAGCCGGACATCCGCAAGAGCTGCCGCATCGCCGGCGCCGTGCTGGTGACCAATGGCCTGTTCTATCTCGCCCGCGTCTTCGCTCCGCTGGATCCAGGTTCCAGCCAGAATCTGATGACGGCTGGCATGCCGGTGGCGGCGACCTATGTGGTCGGCATCCTGACCACGCTGGCCTCGTACTTCGCCTTGCTGCAGCTGATCACCGAACGACTGATGGTGGACCTGCGCCGCGCGGCGCGTACGGACGGCCTCACCGGCCTGCTCAATCGCAGCGCGATCGTGGCCGAAGGCCGCGCGTCGCTGGAACGCTGCCTGGAACGCGGACAGCCGTTCGCCTTGCTGATTTTCGATCTGGATCACTTCAAGCAGATCAACGACCGCTGGGGCCATGACGCCGGCGACGCGGTGCTGCGCCACGTGGCGCAGATGCTGCGCAAGGCCGTGCAGTGGCCGAATTATCTGGCCAGTCGTTACGGCGGCGAAGAGTTCGTGGTGGCGCTGCCCGGCGCCACCCTGGTGCAGGGACTGGAAACCGCCGAACGCCTGCGGCTCGCACTCGCCCATTCGCATGCACGCATGGGCGAGCAGACCATCCCCGTCACCGCCAGCATCGGCGTCGCGGTGGCACGGCAGGGCACGCGTTTCGAGCACCTGGTGCGCCAGGCCGACCAGGCGATGTATCGCACCAAGTTCGACGGCCGCAACGGCGTGAGTTATGCGGGCGATCACGATACACGCCTTGCCGAAGCAGGCGATTCGCGCTGCTGACGGCCCCTGCGCCGTCCACGAAAACGGATCGGCCGGCTTCCTGCTGAAAGCGAAGCCGGCCGCCCTCACCGTATCGCCGGGCGAACTTACTTCGCCGTCTTCAGCTCGACCACCAAGGCTTTGGTCGGCGTCGTGCCTACGTTCTGATTGCTGTGCGTGATCGGCTCGCTGTAGATCGCCTCGCCTGCCTTGCGCTCCATCTCGGTCACCTTGCCGTCGGCGCTGGTGCTCTTGGCCTTGCCGCCCGTCTCGAAGTAGACGACGTTGGCCGGATGCGAATGCATCGGCAGCGATTCGCCTGGCTTCAACCAGACCTCAATGACGCGTACCTGATCGTTGTCGATCAGCACCTTGGTGTTTTTCGGTGCGACCTTGACCATGTCCTGGGCGCATACCGATCCTGCAAAGACGCAGGCCAGCGCCAGCAACGCACACTTCATGCTGCACGAAACGGAAGTCATCATCACACGTCCTCCAGCAGTTCGACGAGGTCGGTAAGGCATCCGCGAGCGCGCGGAAACCTGCGTTTGGACGTCCCTTTCCATGGTGGACGGAACGTCCACCTCATGCCCCTGCATGGATCCGAATACCTGCGAATCGACACGCGCTGTTGCCACACGTGGCGATCGCCGTGTGCGCAAGTCGAGGGGGCGGAAGCGACGACGTGTGCCTGGAAACACCGAACACGACAAGCCCGGGAAGGATGCTCCCGATGTCCGTAGAAACCTACGCCCCGTCGATGGCAGCGTCAATTGAACGGACGGCCGAGCAGCTGTTGCGCCGGGCAGCCTGAGCCTGGCGCTGGCAGCCCTGCAGCTGACGCAAGGTTCAGGCAACCCTTACATGCATTCCTAGCGTCGAAGGGCGAGATTCTCGGCTATGCTCCTCTCGCTTCCCGGGGGGGAGGCGATCAGGGGAATCCAAGCTATGCATGACGAGACCATGGCCTCGGGCGTGTACTTGCCCGAGATTGACGTCGCTCCACCTGCCTTACCCGTAAGCAAGGGCCGCCGCCTGGAGTTCCGCGGCAACGCCAGGGACTATTTCCGCATCTGGATCGTCAACGTGGCGCTGAGCCTGGTGACGCTGGGCATCTATTCGGCCTGGGCCACGGTGCGCACGCGCCGCTACATGCATGCCAACACCGTGCTTGCCGGCACGCCGTTCGAATACCTGGCCAAGCCGATACCGATCCTCAAGGGACGGCTGCTCACCGCCCTGATCTTTGCGACCTATGTGCTGGGCGGACAGTTTTTCAAACCCGCACAGGTCGCTGCCGCGCTGGTCATCGCCGTCTTCATGCCGTGGATGATCGTCAAGAGCCTGATGTTCCGCGCGCGCTACTCCTCCTGGCGCGGCTTGCGCTTCTATTTCACCGACGACTACGGCGGCGCCTACAAGTGGTACTTCGGCGCGTATTTCCTGATGGGCATTCCGCTGGTGGGCTTCTCCCTCGCGTCGCTCGCGGGCCATCCCGGCCTTGGCGCGGTGCTGATCTTCGGCGGCATCGCGGTGATCATGCCCTGGATCAAGGGCCACCAGCAGGAATGGATGGTCGAGAACCATCACTTCGGCGGCAAGTCGTTCAAGTTCGCGGCCGAAGTCAGCGACTACTACGGTGTCTATATCAAAGCCGCCGGCGTGGCGTTCGCATGGATGGCCCCTTCCGCGATGCTGATCGGCGGCGTGTTCTTCGCCTTCAAGAGCCAAATGGCGGTCCAGCCCAAGGCGCCGCCGCTGCTTGCCATCGCCGCGGTCTACGCCTGCATGGCGCCGCTTTATCTTGGCGCCTGGACCTACGTGCACACGCGCATGACCAACCTGCTCTACAACAACGCGCAACTGGGTTCGTATCGCTTCCGCTCCACGCTGGGGTATTGGGAGATGTTCGGCATCTACCTCACCAACGGCCTGGCCGTGCTTTGCACGATCGGACTGGCGATGCCCTGGGCGCGCATACGCCTGGCGCGCTATCGGGCGGATCACGTGGAGATCGTGGGTGCGGGCGACCTCGACGATTTCGTGCGCGATGCGTTTGCCCACGGCGAGATCGGTGCCGCGGCGACGGAAATGGACAGCCTGTTGGGCATCGACATCGGCCTGTAAGCACGATGATCCCGGCCGTCTACTTCGATGGACGATCCACTCGCGCCATACCGGTGACGGTATGGCGCGAACACTCCGTGCTGCTCTGGCACACCGGCGATCGCACGCAGCACTGGCAGTCGCCGCTGGAGGCCTTTGAACCCAGCGCACGGGTGATCGGCCTGCCCTATGCGTTGCGGCTGGCCGACGGTGCTTACCTGCAGGTCGATCACGACCTGCTGCCCGATGACTGGTTTCCCCGTCACCATCGCCTTGAACGCGTGGTCGACTGGCTGGAGCGCAAGTGGCCGGCGGCGATGGCCGGCGTCGTGATCATCGTGGCGGCGCTGATTGGACTGTTCGAATTCGGCGTGCCGTGGGCGGCCGACCGCATCGCCTCACATCTGCCGGCCACGCTGGAACACAGCATGGGCACGCAGTCGCTGGCCGCACTGGAAGGCCGCCTGCTGATGCCCACCACGCTCAAGCCCGAGCAGCAGGCGCATTACCAGGCCGTGTTCCAGCACTTCGTGCAGGGCATCCACGGCCTGCCCGAGGTGCGCCTGCGCTTCTACACGGCGCCAGCCATCGGCGCGAATGCCTTTGCCATGCCCGATGGCAGCGTGGTGTTCACCGATGCGCTGATGAAGGAGCTGCCGGACGACCAGGCCTTCACGGCGGTGGTTGCGCATGAGCTGGGCCACCAGGCGCACCATCATCTGCTGCGCGAGGTCTTACGCAGCTCGGGCGTCTTCATCGTCGCGGGGATGTTGATGGGCGATGTCACCTCGCTCGGCGGCGTGACCGCGGGCGTGCCCATGTTCCTCATCAACGCGCACTATTCGCGCGGGTTCGAGGCCGATGCCGATAGCTACGCCTTCGACGCGCTGGCGCAGCAGAACATCGATCCGGTGGCCTTCGTGCATGCGATGCAGGCGCTGAAACGCGCGCATCCGGAGATCAAGGGCGAGGACAAGAGCATGCGCTATGCCGCCAGCCATCCGATGACGGCGGAGCGCATCGCCCATGCGGATGCCGCGTCACGCGCGTTTCAGGCGCATCGTCCGGCATCGCAGGCAAAGGGCGTGCACTAAGCGCCCTGCCCGCAGGCGATGCGAGACGTCAGTGCAGTACGAACAGCTTGTCGAAGCCGGCCACGCGCAAGGTGCCGCGCAGGCCGGTATCGGCGTTGACGATGCGGATCTCCGCGCGATCGGCGCCGGCGTGCTCCCGCAGCAGGAGCAGCATGCCGAGGGCGGAGCTGTCCATGCTGGAGACTTCGCCCAGGTCGATCACGTAGCTGCGCGCGGCGCGACCGCCGAGGCAGGCGTCGTGGAAGGCGCGGTGCACGGTGAAGTCGAAGCGTTCGCCCAGCTGCAGGGTGACGCAGTCGAGGTCGGGGTCGTGGTGGACGGTCAGGCTCATGGCTCAGTTCCTCAAAACAGTTCGATCTCGCCGGCATCCATCGAGTTCTGCAGCGCCGGGCCGCGCGAACGCAGGCGTGCCTTCTCGCGCTGGATGGCCAGGCGGTTGCGTACGCGCTCGGCGCGCTGCGCCAGCGACTCGGCATCGATCGGGCTGCAGGCCAGCTCCTGGATATCGCGGGTGCACTCGGTGGTGATGTCCTGCAGCTCGACCAGGCGCTGGCGGGTCTGGTTGATCAGCTGGCTCAGGATGTCCTCGAACTGCAGCGAGCGCACCGTGGTGGCCACGTCGGTGCCCAGGCCGCGGTTGATCTCCACCACCTGGTCGGCGACCTTGCTGGTCCGGGCGTCGCTCTCGGTGACGTGCGCCATCATCGCGTCGATGCCGCCCTTGGCCGACAGCGCCACGTTCAGGTCCTGCGAGGCCATGGTGCCGACCAGTCCGCGCAGCTGCTCCATCGCGGTACGGGCGCGTTCGACGTGGCTGCCGATCTGTTCGTTGAACTGGTTGGAATGGCTGGCCAGGTTGCGGATCTCACCGGCCACCACCGCGAAGCCACGACCGGATTCACCGGCACGCGCTGCTTCGATCGCTGCATTGAGCGCGAGCAGGTTGGTTTCCTCGGCGATGGTGTTGACGTTCTTGAGCAGGCCGAACACCGCGTCCATTTCCTTGGCCATGCCATCGATGCGGTAGACGATGCGCAGGCTTTCGCGCGACATCTGCACGATCATGTCGACGAAGTGGGCGAGCAGATCGCTGGTGCGCGCGGCAAAATCCTGCACAGAGACGCCTTCGCTCTGGCCGTCGATGATCTGGCGCAGCAGCGACTGCTGCATGCCGGTCTTGCGCGACAGGCCATCGAAGCCGCCGCCGAGTTCGGACACGGCATCGCGCAGCAGGTCCAGTGCCTGGTGAAGTTCGCGCGTGGCATGGCCCAGTTCGTCGACCAGCGAGCTGCGCACTTCCTCCAGCGCCTCGCGCACGGGCTCATGGTGGGCCAGCGAGACGTCGATGACCGGCTCGATCGCCGGCACGGCACGACGCGTCTCGATGATCCACGCCGCGGTCAGCAGCACGACCACCAGCGGGCCCAGCCACGCCGACGGCCACAGCATGGTCAGCGCCAGCGCCACCGCACTGGCGGCGAGGCCAGCCACCGGGCGCTTGTGCATGAAGGAGAAAAGAGTATCCATAAGGTATCTGCCGATCAGATGGCCGCCGCAGCGGCGCGGGAAACAGGTTGATGCGCCATCGCGAGCAGGCGCGCGGCAATGTGTTCGAGCGGAAGCTTTTCGCTGGAGGCGCCCAGCTTCCAGGCGGCGCCGGGCATGCCCCACACCACCGAGGATTCTTCGTCCTGCACTAGGGTGCGTGCCCCGCCCTGCTGCAGTTCGAGCAGGCCGCGCGCGCCGTCGTCGCCCATGCCGGTGAGCAGCGCGGCGATCGCCGACTGGCCGACGCTGGCGGCCATGGATCGGAACAACACGTCCACACTTGGCTTGTGGCGATTCACCGGCGGACCGTTGTGCAGGCGGCACACATACTTGGCGCCATCCCACATCACCAGCAGGTGCTGGCTGCCCGGCGCGATATACGCATGGCCGGCCTGGATCGGCTGGCCATCGCGCGCCTCGCACACGCGCATCGCGGAACAAGTGTCCATGCGAGCGGCGAACGGACCGCTGAAAGCGGCGGGAATGTGCTGGGTGATGACGATCGGCGGCGCGTCCGGCGGCATCGCTTCAAGCACCACGCGAATGGCTTCGGTGCCACCGGTGGACGCACCGATGGCGATGATCGGCATGCCGCCACGGGTGCCGGCGCTCTGGGCGCGCGGCAGCACCGCATCGGCGCTCAGGCGCGGCGGCACATCGAGCTTGCGCACGGCGGTGCGCTGACGCGGCCGCGCAAGGGCGGCCAGCTTCACCTTGGCGCAGATTTCCTGCGCGCCCTCGGCAAACGTGCTGGCCAGGTCGTTGCCCGGCTTGGTGAAGAAATCGACCGCGCCCAGCTCCAGCGCGCGCAGGGTCACTTCCGCGCCTTCCTGGGTGAGCGAGGACACCATCACCACCGGCATCGGGCGCAGGCGCATCAGGTTTTCGAGGAAGGTGATGCCGTCCATGCGCGGCATTTCCACATCCAGCGTGAGCACGTCGGGATTGAGCTGCTTGATCTTTTCGCGCGCAATCAACGGATCGGCGGCGGTACCCACCACCTCGATGCCCGGATCGCACGAAAGCATGGTCGACAGCAGCTTCCGCACGAGTGCGGAATCATCGACCACCAGGACACGTACTCTTTCCATCGCGTATTCGTCTCGCCTTCGTGGTGCGGCGCGGGTGGATCACCCGCATCCGCCGGCCCGTGTCGGCGCCTGATGCCTGCAGAGGAAACTGGAGTGACGCGCGCGGCGTCAGAACAGTTCCACTTCTCCCTTTATCGGATCGTTTGCCAAACGCTTGAGATACTGGCGCTCGCCGTCCACCAGCACGGCGTCGGTGCGGCCACGCAGCTGGCGCACGCGCGCCTTGCCGCTGGTCGGGAAAAACTGCACGTGGCGCGGATGCACGTCGCCCAGGTCTTCCGCGGCCACTTCCAGCCGTTCCGCTTCGAGATAGCGGCGCACGAAAGCGATGTTGCGCTGGCCGATGTCGGTCATGGTGGCAAGCACACGTCCGCCGCCGAACACTTTCACCACCAGGTTCGCGCGCTGCCCGCCGGCCTTGAGGATGGCGTTGATCAGCTGCTCCATGGCGTCGTTGCCGTAGCGTGCCGCGCGACCGATGGTGTCGGCCCAGCCGCCGCGCTCGCCGCCGATCGGCTCGGGCAACATGAAGTGATTCATGCCGCCCAGGCCGCGCACGCGGTCGTAAATGCAGGCGGACACGCAGGAGCCCAGCACGGTGGAAATCATTTCCTGCTGGGCGCTCACGTAGAACTCGCCCGGCAACACCTTGACCGTCATGCACGACTGCGTCGGATCCCAGAAGCGACGCAGGTGTTCGAAGCCCGGCAACACGCGGGCCGGGTCATACCCTGTGCCCACGGGGAGTTGGGCGGCTAGGACATTCATGTATTGCGTTTCCGGTAGACCGTCCGTCCAATCAGGTCGAAGCTGTCATTGAGTCCGTACATGGACTCGGAGTGGCCGAGGAACAGGTAGCCGCCGTCCGGCAACAGACCGGCATAGCGCTGGAATAGGCGCTGCTTGGTGGGCTTGTCGAAATAGATCACCACGTTGCGGCAGAAGATCGCGTCGAACGGCCCTTGCATCGGCCAGTCGTGCAGCAGGTTCAGCGGGAGGATGCTGACCAGCTCGCGCAGGCGCGGATTCACGCAGACGTAGTCGGCGTAGTCGCCTTCGCCGCGCAGGAACCAGCGGCGGCGACGCTCCACACTGACCCCTTCGAGGCGCTCGAGCGCGTACACGCCCTTGCGTGCCGTCTCAAGCGCCTGCGGCGACAGATCGGTGGCAAGGATCTTCGCATCCATCTGCTGCGCGCCGTGTTTCTCCAACGCTTCGGCCAATACCATGGCGAGCGTGTACGGCTCCTCGCCGGTGGCGCAGCCGGCCGACCAGATGCGCAGGCGGCCGCCGTTTTTCTTCTCGCTGATCCAGCGCGGCAGCAGCTCGTCGGTGAGCAGATCAAAGTGATGCGACTCGCGGAAGAACGCCGTCACGTTGGTGCTGATCGCGCTCGCCAGCTCGCCCAGCTCCTGCTGCGGATCACGCCGCAGCAGCTCGCAGTAGGCCTGGAAATCGCGCAGTTTCAACGCACGCAGGCGACGCAGCAGACGGCCCTGCACCAGCTGGCGTTTGTGCTCACCCAGCGAGATGCCGCACTGCTCGTAGACAAAAGTGCGCAGGAACTCGAACTCGGCATTGCCCAGCAACGGGCCGCCCACGGCCGCCACGCCGGCTTGGTTGTCCATCGCGGCAGCCGTGTTCATGCTCAGAACTCCTTCCAGGAACCGGCGTCCGAGGCTTCAGCCCGGACAACAGCGCGCGGCGCCGGGGCGTTGGAGCTGCGCACCGCGGCGAACACGGCCTCGGCTTCAGCCATCACCGACTGCGAGCGCGCCTTCTCGGTCGCCACTTCGGTACCACCTTCGCCGAGCTGGAAGAAGCCGACCTGGCGAGCCAGTTCGCCAGCCTGCTCCTGCATCGCACGAGCGGCAGCTGCGGCCTCTTCCACCAGCGCGGCGTTCTGCTGGGTCATCTCGTCCATCTGCAGCACGGCATGGTTCACCTGGTCGATGCCGGCCGACTGTTCCTGCGACGCCGCGGCAATCTCGGCCACGATGTCGGTGACCTTTTTCACGCTGTCGACGATGTCGGCCAGCGCCTTGCCGGACTGGTCCACCAGCGACGAACCCACGCGCACCTTTTCCGCGCTGTCGTTGATGAGACCCTTGATCTCCTTGGCCGCACCCGCGCTGCGCTGCGCCAGGTTGCGCACTTCGGTCGCCACCACCGCAAAGCCGCGGCCCTGTTCGCCGGCACGGGCGGCTTCCACCGCAGCGTTGAGTGCGAGCAGGTTGGTCTGGAAGGCGATTTCGTCGATCAGGCTGACGATGTCGGAGATCTTGCGGCTGGAATCGTTGATTTCGCGCATGGCCGAACTGGCCTGCGCCGCCACTTCACCGCCGTGCTCGGCCTGACGGCGCGTGGCGCTGGCAAGCTGGTTGGCGTGGCTGGCGTTCTCGGCGTTCTGCTTCACGGTGGAGGTCATTTCCTCCATCGAGGAGGCGGTTTCTTCCAGGCTGGAGGCCTGTTCCTGCGTACGCTGGCTGAGGTCGTCGTTGCCGCGGGCGATCTGCTGCGCGGCCGAGCTCACCGAGCCGGCACCGTGACGCACTTCGCCGACGATGGAGGAGAGGCGTTCGTCCATCGTGCGCAGGGCGTCGAGCAGCTCGCCCAGTTCGTCCTTGCGGGTCACGTCGATCTTGTGGCCGAGCTTGCCGCCGGCGATGGCGTGGGCAACCTTCACCGCCTGGCCCAGGGTGTTGAGGATGGAGCGCATCAGCAGTACGGCCATCAGACCGGCCACCAGCAAGCCCACGATCAAGGCAATGATGCTGACCGTGCGCACGAGGTGGTAACGGCTCACCTGCGCGTCGTAGATCTGCTTGGCATCGGCGCGCTGCGCGTCGACCAGCTTGGCCAGCACGTCCTGGCGCTGCATCATCAACGGGCGCACCTGCATTTCCAGCAGTTCGGACGAACCGGTGTCGCCCTGCTTGAGGGCGTCGACCAGCGAATCCTTGGCGTCCTTGTAGTCGGCATCGGTGGAGCGCCAGTCGTTGAACTGCTTCTTCACCGCATCGCTCATGGGGATCGCTTCGAACTGCTTCTTCAGCGCCTCCATTTCCGCCTGCATCTTCTCGTAGTCGGCCAGCTTGGCCTTGACCTGCTCGGGCTTGCTGACCAGCGAGCTCGACTCGCCCAGCAGGATGAAGGACATCAGCGAACGCTGCGAGATCTGCGAGATCAGCTGGGCGGGCACGATCTCTTCGTCATAGATCTTGCCCATGCCATCGTTCTGCTGCTGCATCGAACCGATGCCGATCACGGCGCCGGCGATCAGCATCAGGCCAAGCAGGCCAAGCACCGCACGCATGCGGTTCCTGACATTGAGTTCCGGGGCTTTCAGTGCGAACTTCTTCATGTTGGTTCCAATCCTGCGTATGTCGGTCAGGCCACGGCTTTGACATCGGAGACGGCTGGCAGCGCCGCCTCAAGCATCTGTGCGTCCTGGGGCTGCAACAGCTTGTCCACGTCCAGCAGCAGCACCATGCGCTCGCCGGCGGCGGTCAACCCCTTGAGGTATTGCGTATCCACGGTGGTACCCATGTCGGGCACCGGGCGGATGGCGTCCGGCGTGACGTCAAGCACGTCGGACACGGCGTCGACCACGACGCCGAAGTTGCGGCCTACCACGGTGATGATCACCGTGACCGTGGTGGTTCCATAGGCTTCGCGTTCCAGGCCAAAGCGCAGGCGCATGTCGATCACCGGCACGATCGCACCGCGCAGGTTGAGCACGCCGAGCACGTAATGCGGCGCCTGCGGAATGCGCGTCACCGGGGTCCAGCCGCGGATTTCCCGGACCGCCAGAATGTCGATGCCGTATTCCTCGTGGGCGAGGTTGACGGTGAGGTACTGTGACTGGAGCGCCTCGCTCCGGGTGTTGTCGGACATGTTCGCCTCGTGGTCGGGGCCGCGTGCGAGGCCCCCTATCGGGTTCTGGATCGGCGGTGATGGGGGAAACTTGAGCGAATTGGAGCGCTGTGGCCGGGCTGGCCGTGTCCCTGTGGGAGCGCACCCTGTGCGCGACGACCTGGCGACACCGCGCGATGGAGCGCCGTCGCGCACAGGGTGCGCTCCCACAGGGCTGACGCCGGATCAGGTCGTTAGAGCCCATGGCCGGACCGTGACCGGCGACGCAGGCGCTGCTCGCGTACCGCCTTTCGGTTTCGATGTTTCCGACTGCAACCGGAAATACCGCACCCGCACCTCCAACTCATCCGCCTGCTCCTGCATGGCGCGCGCCGCGGCGGCGGCCTCCTCGACCAGGGCCGCGTTCTGCTGGGTGACCTCGTCCATCTGCATCACGGCCCGGTTCACCTGATCGATGCCCGAGGATTGCTCCTGCGCGGCGGCGGCGATCTCGGCCACGATGTCCGTCACCTGCTTCACGCTGTCCACGATGCCGGCGAGCACCTCGCCCGATTCGCTCACCAGCGCCGAGCCGGCCTGCACCTTTTCAACCGTGCCGCCAATCAGCGCCTTGATCTCCCGGGCGGCCGAGGCGCTGCGCTGGGCGAGGTTGCGCACCTCGCCTGCCACCACGGCGAAACCACGGCCCTGTTCGCCTGCACGCGCTGCTTCCACGGCGGCGTTGAGTGCGAGCAGATTGGTCTGGAAGGCGATCTCGTCGATCAACTGCACGATGTCGGTGATCTGGCGACTGGCGCCTTCGATCTCGCCCATGGCGTGACGAGTGCGCGTGGCCACCTCGCCACCGCGCTCGGCCTGGGCGCGAGTGCTGCGGGCAAGTTGATCGGCATGGCCCGCGTTGTCCGCGCTCTGGCGCACGATGGAGGTCATCTCTTCCATCGAGGCGGCGGTTTCTTCCAGGCTGGACGCCTGTTCCTGCGTGCGGTGCGACAGGTCATCGTTGCCGCGCGAGATCTGCTGGGCCGCCGTCGACACCACCTGCGAGCCCTGCTGCACGTCGCGCACGATCTCCACCAGCTTGCCGCGCATGCGCTGCAAGGCGTCGAGCAGGCTGCCCGCTGCAAAGCGCTCGGCGTGATCGCCCGTGGCCAGGTCGCCGTCGGCGATGCGTGCAGCCATGGCCAGCGCAAACGCCGGCTCGCCGCCGATGCTCTGGCGGATGCTGCGCATCGACTGCCACACCACGCTGATCACCAGCAGACCGACGACGCCCGCTTCCAGCAGGCTCACCAGCAGCGCGTGGCGGAACTGTTCGTTGATGTCGACGAAGTAGGCGCCCGTGCCGATATGCATGTCCCACGGCTGGAACCATGCGCTGTAGGTGATCTTGGGCTCGATCTGCTTGTCCGGCGGCATGGGCCACGAGTATTGGGTGATGCCCGAGCCCTGCGCGCGATCCACGGCCGCGATCATCTGCCACAGCGGCTTCCCGTCCGGGTCCTTGTCCTCGCGTACATTCTTGCCTTCCTTCTCCGGGAAGATCGGATGAAGGTGCATGACAAAGTTGGAATCGAACGCAAAGACGTAGCCGGAACCCTGGCCCCAGCGCATCGTGCGGATGACCTCGAAAGCTCGGTGCTGCGCCTCTTCCTCGCTGAACTCGCCCGCCTTGGCACGATCGTGGAAGCTTTGCGCAACGGCAGTAGCGCTGGCGACGTGGTCCTGCAAGGCATGCACGCGCGCCGCCATCTGCAGGCGACGGCTGTCGATGGCGGATACCACGGTAAGCGCCATCAGGCCGGCCACCACAAAGGCGATGACCAACCACACCTTGGCCGCCAGGCTCAGGCGATCGACGAATTTCAACGGAGACTTCATGACACTGACCTTCAGAATGAAAAGGACGGTTCTGCGATTGCCCGGATTCATTCCCTGCATTGCTCTGACGCAGGCCAGCGGCCCGCGCGCCGCGGCTTCCTGTCGCAGCTGTGGTTGATGTTGCGAACGGCGCCCCTTGGAATCCTTCGCCGCAAGAACACCCTGCCGACGGCTGGCGCCATGCCGGCCGTCGACGGTTTTTTAGAACTCGGTCCAGCCCGCGCTCGCCGAGGCGAGCTGCGGCTTCGGCACAGTCGGTGCCGGCTGTCGCGCGGGGACCGCGGGACGCGTCGCGACACGCGCTTCGCCCTGCAGGCGGAAATAGCGGATCTGGCGTTCCAGCTCATCGGCCTGCTCTTGCATGGCGCGTGCGGCGGCCGCCGCCTCTTCCACCAGGGCCGCATTCTGCTGGGTGACTTCGTCCATCTGCATCACGGCGCGGTTCACCTGATCGATGCCCGAGGATTGCTCCTGCGCGGCGGCGGCGATCTCGGCCACGATGTCGGTGACGCGCTTGACGCTGTCCACGATGCCCGCAAGCACCTGGCCGGATTCGGCCACCAGGGTGGAGCCAGCCTGCACCTTCTCCACCGTGTCGCCGATCAGCAGCTTGATCTGCTTGGCTGCCGACGCACTGCGCTGCGCGAGGTTGCGCACTTCGCCAGCCACGACCGCGAACCCGCGGCCTTGTTCGCCAGCGCGTGCAGCCTCTACGGCGGCATTGAGCGCAAGCAGATTCGTCTGGAAGGCGATCTCGTCGATCAACTGCACGATGTCGGTGATCTGGCGACTGGCGCCTTCGATCTCGCGCATGGCGTGACTGGTGCGTGTCGCCACTTCGCCACCGCGCTCGGCCTGCATGCGCGCGCTGCGCGCCAGCTGGTCGGCATGGCCGGCGTTGTCCGCGCTCTGGCGCACGATCGAGGTCATCTCTTCCATCGACGCGGCGGTTTCTTCCAGGCTCGAGGCTTGCTCCTGCGTGCGATGCGACAGGTCGTCATTGCCACGCGAGATCTGCTGCGCGGCACTCGACACGACCTGCGAACCTTGCTGTACCTCGCGCACGATGCCCACCAGCTTGGTACGCATGCGTTCCAGTGCATCGAGCATGCTGTCGGGCGAGAAGCGAAGCTCGCCGTGACCGGCCAGGTCGCCGTCGGCGATGCGCGCCGCCATGGCCAGGGCAAACGCGGGCTCGCCGCCGATGCTGCGGCGGATGCTGCGCATCGACTGCCACACCACGCCGATCACCAGCAGACCGACCAGGCCGGCCTCCAGCAGGCTCACCATCAAGGCGTGGCGGAACTGTTCGTTGATGTCGACGAAATAGGCACCCGACGCCACATGCAGGTCCCACGGCTTGTACCAGCTGGTGTAGGTGATCTTGTGTTCGTCCTGCTTGCCGCCCGGCATCGGCCACATGTATTCGGTGGCGCCGAAACCCTCACGCTGGTCGGCATCCATCATGTGGCGATACATGAAGGTGCCCTGGCTGTCCGCCTCGTCCTTGATGCTCATGCCCACGCGCTTGGGCATGATCGGATGCATGCGCATCACGAAGTTGGAATCGAACGCGAACACGTAACCCGCGCCCTTGTTCCAGCGCAGCGCGGACACCGCCGCCAGCGCCTGCTTCTTCGCATCTTCGTCGCTGAGCTGACCGGCCACGGCACGCGCGTGATAGCTCTCGATCAGCGAGATGGCCGTATTCACTTCGTCGCCGAGCGCACTTACGCGCGAGGCCATCTGCAGGCGGCGGCTATCCAGCGCGGAGACCAGGGTCAGCGTCGCCAGGCCCGCCACCACAAAGGCGATGACCAGCCATACCTTGGCGGCCAGACTCAGTTGATCGATGTACTTGATGGGAGACTTCATGGGGGGCGACCTTCTTTGCCACGGGCGGATTGCGATAGCCCGAATTCATGCCCTGCACTGCCCTGACGCGGGCCGCAGGCCAGCGCGCCGCGGCTTCCTGTCGCGGCTTGGAATCAACGTGTCGTGGTTTTTTCCCGTCATCCCTGCGAGCAGCTTCACAACAGCGAAGCTGGTCACGCAGGCATGACGAGTCGGTGAATCAGGCCGCTTTCCGGCGACCCTGCATGCGCACCAGTCCGGCGATGTCGACAATCAGCGCGACCGAGCCGTCGGCGAGAATGGTTGCGCCGGAGACGCCCTGCACGCGCCGATAGTTCGCTTCCAGCGACTTCACAACCGCCTGTTGCTGGCCGATCAAGCCGTCGACGAACAAACCCACGCGCGAACCATCGCCTTCCACCACCACCATCAGGCCTTCGTCGATGGCGTGCACCGCGCCCTCGCAAGCGAATGCGTCATGCAGGCGGATCACCGGCAGGTATTCGCCGCGGAAGCGGAACAGCTCGCCGCCACCCACCACGCTGCGCACCGCGTCGGCCTTCAGCTGCACCGACTCCACGATGGAGACCAGCGGCACGATGTAGCGCTCTTCGCCCACCGCGGCGGTCAGGCCGTCGATGATCGCCAGGGTCAGCGGCAAGGTGATGGTGAACACGCTGCCGTTGCCCTGCGTGCTGCGGATCGCCACGGTGCCGCCCAGATCGGACACGTTGCGGCGGACCACGTCCATGCCCACGCCACGCCCGGAAAGATCGGTGGTGACGGCGGCAGTGGAGAAGCCGGGCTGGAAGATCAGCTCGGCCACGGCGTCGTCGCTCATGCCTTCGCTGCTGCTGATGATGCCGCGCTGGATCGCCTTGGCCACGATCGCGTCGCGATTGAGGCCGGCGCCGTCGTCGGATACTTCCACCACGATGTTGCCACCGCGATGGGAAGCCTTGAGCGTGAGCGTGCCGGTATCACCCTTGCCTGCCGCGCGGCGCTTGTCCGGCGTTTCCAGGCCGTGGTCGATGGCGTTGCGCACCAGGTGCACCATCGGATCGCCGATCTTCTCCAGCACCGTCTTGTCCAGCTCGGTCTGTTCGCCGATCAGCTCCAGCTTCACCTGCTTGCCGAGCTTCTGGCTGATGTCGCGCACCATGCGCGGGAAGCGGTTGAACACGGAGGCGATCGGCAGCATGCGGATGCCCATCACGCTTTCCTGCAGCTCGCGCGTGTGGCGCGCCAGCTGGGCCAGGCCTTGTTCGAGCACGGCCAGTCGCGCGGCGTCGATGTCGCCTTCGCGGAAGGTGTCGAGCATGGACTGAGTGATCACCAGCTCGCCCACCAGGTTGATCAGTCCATCGATCTTGTCGATCGATACGCGCACCGAACTGGACTCGGCGCTGGTTTCGCGTTGCGCACGCGCGGCGCCGGCGTCGGCCACCGCAGCGGGTGCAGCCGGTGCAGCGACAGGTGCCGCCGGTGCGGCGGCCACCTCGGCTACGACGTGCTTCGCCTCAATGACTAGATCGCATTCGTCCTCGACCCAATCGAACACGCCCTTGATATCGGCGCGCTTGACCGGACCGGTCAGCTCGATGGTCCAGCCGATATGGCACTCGGTCGGTTCCAGCGCGGCGAAGGCCGGCAACTTGTCGAACTCGGGCGTGACCTGAAGCTTGCCGAGGCCGGCCAGCTCGCGGATCAGTCGCAGCGGCTCGTTGCCGCTGGCGAGCATGCCGGCATGCGGACGGAAGCGAACCGTCCAGGCATCAGCCTGATCCACATCGCGGCGCGCCTGCACGGCAGCAGCCGGCGTGCCGCGTCCCATCGCGGCGGCCAGCTCGTTGCGCAGCCCTTCGGCCACGGTGTCGTTGAGCGGCTCGCCGACCTGGGCGCGGGCGAACATGCCGCGCAGGCAATCCACCGTGCGCAGCAGCAGTTCGATGATGGAGCCGTCGATGGCGCGCTTGCCGCTGCGCACTTCATCCAGCAGGGACTCGGCCTCGTGGGTGAACGAGGACATCTCCGGAAAACCGAAGGTGGCCGCGCCGCCCTTGATCGAGTGCGCAGCGCGGAAGATGGTGTGCACCAGCTCGCCGTCGCCGCCCTCGTCCAGCGCAAGCAGCGACGACTCCATCGTATCGAGTCCTTCCAGACTCTCTTCGATGAACACCTGTTGAAACTGCGCCAGACCGGCCTTGCTCATGGGGATCTCTACTCTTTAGAAACGTCGCTCTTGACCGTCATCCCTGCGAAAGCAGGGATCCAGTGACATTGCTTTAGACCGGCAAAAGAAGGCACTGGATTCCGGCTTTCGCCGGAATGACGGTGAGGGGCATCAACCCAGCACGCGCTTGACGGTCGCCAGCAGCTGCTCGGGATCGAACGGCTTCACCAGCCAACCGGTCGCGCCGGCGGCCTTGCCTTCCATCTTCTTGTCCGTGTGCGACTCGGTGGTCAGCATCAGGATCGGCACGCCCTTGTACGCCGGCATCGTGCGCAGCTCGCGCACCATGCTCAGGCCGTCCATCACCGGCATGTTCACGTCCGCCAGCACCAGGTCGAAGCTGCTGCCCTTGGCCGCATCGAGCGCGAGCTGGCCGTTCTCCGCCTCGCTCACATCATGGCCGGCGTTGCGCAGGGTGAAGGCCACCATGCCGCGCATCGAAGCCGAATCGTCAACCGCAAGAATCTTTGCCATCTTCCACCTCAGTTTCAGGCCGGCATCGGTGCCGGCAGTTCCAAAGCCTGTGCGAGGCCGAGCACGCCGGCCGCGTCACGCATCACTTCGCTCACACCCAGCCAGGTCGGCGACTGGCCGCGCGCCGCCGCCTCGCGGCGGAACGCCACCAGCAGCTGCAGTGCGGCGGTGTCCACCCGCTCCACGCCCGCGCCATCGAGCTGCGCGGCGGCGTCGAACGCTTCGATCAGTTCGGCCTTTACGTCCGCCACGCTGCCGAGGCGGAAATCGGCCGGCAGCGCGATCACGCGCGCCTTGGCCTTTGCCTCACCCGTCGTCTTGCCCATGGTGTGATCCTGTGCCTGCCCGTTGGGCGTCTACGGGTGGTTTATCGGCCATGCCGTTGTTCGCTTTAGCGATCTTTGTCCCGTCGGGGCATCGCCGATCCGCGCAAAATGAGCCCTCAAGTTTTCTCGAAGGCCGCCGATGCCTAGGGCACGGACGGGCGCGCACGTCGCTTTGTTCGCAAGGAGCTACGATTGATCATCCAACCCACCAGTCTCGCAGCCCTCGCCTGGGCCGGCGCTGCTTCCGGCAGTGCCGCGGAGAGCTGGCGCATCGGCACGGTGCTGTCCGCGCGTCCGCTGGGGATCAATCCGGACGGCATGATGGTGCTGCAGATCGGCGCCGTCGCCGTGGAGACCGAAGCGCCCACCGGCCAGCAGCTGCCGGCCCAGTTCCAGGTTCGCGTGCTCACCCTGGGCGCACAGCCGCAGCTTGAGCTGATGCTGCCGCAGACCGCCGCGCCGGCGGCACAAGTGGCCATGCGCGAACGCCTGCCGCAGCAGAACGGCTATGCACCCTTGCTGGCCACGCTCGACGCGCTGGCCCAGCGCCCGGCGTTGCGGCAGCTGCCGGCGTACCTGCGCCCGGCCCTCGCCGCGCTGGAACACGTGGTGCGCACGCCCACCGAAATCACCCGCGGCGAAGGGCTGGAAGAAGCGATCAAGCGCAGCGGCCTGTTCCTGGAATCCCAACTGGCCGAGCCCAACCTGGATATGGCCGGGCTCAGCCAGGAAGACTGGAAGGGTGCACTGCTGCGGCTGGCCAGCCTGCTCGACGACTACCTGCCGGCGCGACGCGCGAGCAGCTCGTCCAGCGAGACGCCACCGCCACTGCAACAACGCGGCCTGCAGGCACAGCCACGCGCGCTGCTGCCGCTGTCGCTGCTCGATGACGATGTCGATGCCCTGCTCAGTCGCCTGCATGGCGAAGTGCATGCGGCCCTGGCGCGCGTGGAAGTGGCCCAGCTCGAAGCCACCACTGCATCTGCCTGGATGATCGAGATTCCGCTGCAGGGCGAAGATGGTCGCGACATCCTGCAGGTCCAGCTGCAGCAGAACGCTGAAGGCGGCACCGGTTCCTCGTGGACCTTCGGCTTCGCCATCGACCTGCCAGGCCTGGGCCCGTTGCAGGGTGAACTGCAATTGCGCGATGTGCGTCTGTCGGTGCGCCTGTGGGCGGAGCGCGCCGATACGGTGCATCGACTCGAACAACAGTTCGGGCCATTGCGCCAGGCCTTGTCGGCGACCGGTCTGATCCTCGATCAGCTCTCCTGCCAGCAGGGGCTGCCGCAATCCACCCATCAGCACAGCGCGATCCTGCTGAGGACCATGGCATGAGCAACGCACTGCCGCCCGCTCGTCGTCGCGTCACCCTGCGTCTATCCGGCGGCCCCAACGATGCACCAGCCACGCCGGTGAGTCTCCCGCCGGAATCGCTGGAGACTTTGCTGGCGCGTGCACGTGCGCTCGGCATTCCGTTGCACCAGGATCCGCAGATGGCGGCGCTGCTCGCCTCGCTCCGCTTGCGCAAGGAAGTGCCTGCCACGCTGTATGCCGCCGCGGCAGCGGTGTTGTCCTGCATCTACGACGCGGCCGACGCACCGCACTGAGCGCACGTTTTTGCGAACGATGCGCGCAGATGCGCGACGCCTGAAAACACGACACGTCCTTCATGTTTGGTCCGCAACAGTGATCCTGCATACACAGGATTGCCCATGCCCCGTTCCCGCCAGTCCAGCGTGTCGCCAGCGCAGCGCCAGGACGCACTGATCCAACGACGCAACACCAAGATGGCCCGCTCGGCGCATGCCTATGTGCGCGGCAACACGGCACAGTTCTATGCATGGCTGGATTCGCGTGCGGCGCCGCGCCTGCCGGTGGGGCCGGCCATCTGGATCTGCGGCGACTGCCATATCGGCAACATCGGCCCGGTGGCGGACGACCAGGGTCAGCTGCATATCCAGATACGCGATTTCGACCAGAGCGTGATCGGCAATCCCGCGCATGACCTGGTGCGGCTCGCACTCTCGCTGGCCATGGCGGCACGCGGCTCGGACCTGCCTGGCATCACGACGGCCAACATGATGGAGGCCATGCTCGACGGCTACGAAGCCGCGTTTCCGGAAACAGACGATGCCGAGCCCGGCATGCCCGGCACCATCAAGCTGGTGATGAAACAGGCGGCAAAGCGCAGCTGGAAATCGCTCGCCAACGAGCGCACCAACGGGGCCGGGCTCGAGCTGCCCCTGGGCAAGGAGTTCTGGCCGATCGTCGCCAAAGAGCGCAAAGCCATCCAGGCCATCTTCCGGCAGCCTGAGTTGGACGCACTCGCCAAACAGTGGCGGCAGCGCGATCCCACCGGCGATGTGAACGTGCTCGATGCCGCGTACTGGCGCAAGGGCTGCAGCTCGCTCGGCAAGCTGCGTTATGCCGCCCTGCTGGATGTGGATGGCAATGCGGTGGAAGGCGATGATCTGTGCCTGATCGACATCAAGGAGGCGGCAGCTTCCATCGCACCCCGCGCCAAACACGTCCGGATGCCGCGCGATCATGCCGAGCGCGTCGTACTCGCGGCACAACATCTGTCGCCGGCGCTGGGCAATCGCATGCGTCCCGCCCATCTGCTGGACAAGCCGGTGTTTGTGCGCGAACTGCTGCCGCAGGATCTGAAAATCGACATCGCACGCCTGCACCGCAAACAGGCGCGGCGGGTGGCGGCCTTTCTCGCTCACGTGGTGGGCCATGCCCATGCGCGCCAGATGGATGCCGCTACACGCAGATCCTGGTGTCAGGAACTGCGGCGCAATCATTCGCGCACGCTCGATGCACCGTCATGGCTGTGGCAGGCCGTGACGGGCCTGCTGTCGATGCACGAGCGCGACTATCTGGACCACTGTCGCCGTTACGTGGGTGGCCAGGCCTGAATCGTGCGCAGGAAAGTCACAGCGTAATCGTCGCCGACAACATCGCCGGGTTGCCCTGCAGGCGGTTGGTGACATCGAATTCGTGCAGCCAGCGCAAGGAGAATTCGACCTGGCCGCCCTGCCACTTCTTGAGGTAGTTCACCATCGGGCCAAGCGCCAGCGCGTGTCCCTTGAAGCCACCCAGGAGATCGGCCGTCGGTCCCGTGTCGTTCTCCAGCTGATAGATCCAGCCACCGACAGCGCCCACGCCCCACCCGGTGGGAAAGCGCTTTACCAGCAGGGTGTCGAGTCGATACACCGAACCGTTCTGGTAGTTGGTCGCCTTGTCCTTGGTATAGAAGTCCACCGCGGTGGTGGCGCTCCATTCCAGCGAGCCCTGGTCGAACAAGGCCGTGTAGCCAATGGTGGGCGAGAAGGTCCAGGTGTTGAGGCTGGCATTGGCCAGTCGCCCGTCTTTGTAATCGCCGGTGGGTGCGTAGATGTAGAGCGAAAACGAGATGTGCTGCGTCTGGCTGAAATGATGGCTGGCGATGACGGGCGCGAAGAACAGATCGTACGGGCCAAGCACGTGAGAGGACTTGCTCGCGCTGAAACCGCCGAGCCTAGCGTTGACGTTGGCGTCGACGTAGGCAAAAGGCATGGTCATCATCGAGGCGAAGTTCCACGACGAAGGTGCCGTCTTCCAGATGTACAGCCCGGTGATCGTGGCCAATTGGAACTCCGCCTTGAGGCCGAGCGCCGAGCCGCCGCCAGCGACAGGCACCTGCTTGGAAGCGCTGATCGAGCCGTCGTAATAGGCGTAGCCGTATTGCCAGGTCAGGCCGGGCGCAGGGGGAATCAGACCCGAGTACGACGTCGCCTGCATGCCCGTGATGGAGCGACCGACGCCGGTTTCCGTGGCATGCAGTGGCAAGGCAAACAGCGCAGCCAGCAGGGCGCAATACAGCGCAACTCGTTTCATGGCAGCTCCAGGCATGGCGCGTATGCATGCGCGTTTCGTGCGGCAGCTGGACTGCCCGCACGGCCTCAGCCTCTACGGATCACGGGAGCCGGACAAGCGAAATTCCACCTACTCGATCTACGTAGAAATACGCAGAACGGCGCCCCCGGCCGCGTATCAAAAAACCGCGTCATGATCTTGCGACAGGCGCCGCGCGGCGGCTCCAGCGTGTGGTGCGGGCGCCGCTTCAGATCGTCGCGCTGCGCTGCTCGCGCTCCACGCCACCTTCCGGGAAGCGCGCAATCGCCTGCTGCGCCGCCTGTTCCAGCGAGGTGACGACTTCGTTGAGCTCGGCATTGACCGGCGGCTCCACTTCCGTCGCCGCCAAGGGCTCGGGAAAGAACACGCCCACCAGGCAGGCCTCGGGAATCCCACGGCGGGTCAGCGCAACGGCCTCATCGAAGCTCTCGCGCTCCTTGGTCGGATGGGTGCTGACGATGTACACCATCGACACTGCATTGGGCGTGGCTTCCGGATGCGGCTCGGCGTCGAAGGCGGCGAAATCCTCGACGGAAAGATGGCGCGCATCGATATTCAGGTCGCGCAGGATGCGGGTGAGCAGTTCGGTGGCAAAGTCGCTGGCCACCGAACCCAGGCCCAGGCAGAGCACCACCGAGCGCGGCGCCACGGCGAGCGGCCCCTGCCAGCGACCAAACGCATCTTCGCGATGCTGGCGCAGGCTGCGGCCGATGCTCACGCTCTCGAGCACCGAGCTACGGCGGCGCCAGCGCGCCCACTTGCTCTCGTGGCTGTCCAGCGTCTCCACCACGGTCACGATGGCGCGCTTGACCGCAGTCTGCTGCTCGGTGCTGATCGCGCCGGCCGCCAGGTCGATGCGCGCCAGCTGCAGCGCAGGCAACAGCACCGAGTCGCAATACGCCGCGAAGCTTTTGCGTTTCAGGAATTCGCGCGCCTCGCTCAAAATCTCGCTCGCATCGCCCGACAAGGCGCGCTGATACACGCGCTGCGGCATGGTCAGCGCGGGCGTGTCGCCAAGCAGGATATTGAGCAGGTTCAAGGCCTGCACGTGACGGCCCGCGACCACCAGGCAAAGCGTCAGCGGCGTGGACATGAGCAGGCCCACCGGCCCCCACAACCAGCTCCAGAAGATCGCCGCCACCACCACTGCAAGCGGTGAAAGGCCGGTCGTGTGCCCGTACAGAAACGGCTCGATCAGCTGCGACACGATGATCTCGACCACCAGGTACAACGCCACCGTCATCAGCAGCAGCGACCAACCCGGCGCCACCGCCGCCGCGAACAGGCTCACCACGGCGGCCACCAGCCACACGCCGATATAAGGCACGAAGCGCAGCACCGCCGTCAGCAGGCCCCACAGCAGCGCACTGGGCACGCCAATCAGGAACAGTCCCAGCCAGATCGCCACGCCCACGCCAAAGTTGACCGAGAAAGTGGAGATGAAAAAGCGCGAGAGCCGCTCGCCTGCATCATTGATCGCCGCGGTGGTGGCGCGCAGATCCGAGCCGCCGGCGAGGCGGATGAAGCGGTCGCGCAGGGCTTCGTGTTCCAGCAGCACGAAGATCAACACCACCAGCACGATGCCCGCGGTTTCCACCGGTACCCACGCGGTGGACAGCACCCGGGTGATCACCGTCACCGGCGCGCTGGGCAGCTTGGTCGGCGTCGAGACGGGCTTGGGCGTGGCCGGTGCATTGGTCAGGTAAGGCGGGGCGACGACGGTCGCGGCGGGTGCCGCACCCTGCCCGGTTTCGTCGATCACCTTGCCCAGTTCGCCGCTCAGGATATCCAGGCGTCCCAGGGTCTGTTCGCGCAGCGACTGCACCTTGGTGTGGATGGTGGCCTCGTACTGCGGCAGGCTGCGCGCCACATGCACCACCTGCGTCCCCATCATCGCGGTCGTGCCGGTCACGATCACCACCAGCGCCAACACCGCGATCATCACCGACATGCCGTGGCCCAGGCCGATGCGGCGATACAGGCGCACCCACGGCGCCATCAGCAGGCTGAGGAAGAGCGCCAGGATGATCGGCACCAGCACCTCACGCCCGAAGTACAGCAGCGCCAGCACCGATGCCGCGGCAATGATCACGACCGCGCGCTGGCTCGCCGTCACGGCGGGCAAAGTGGGGGCTTGCGACGACATGGGCATCTCCTTTCCACCGCGGCATCCCCGGAACGACGACGTCGCCCCGGAGCCGCAAGGATAGCCTTGCCGATGCCGGTTGGGTCAGGCCGCTTCGTGTTCCAGCGGCAGGCGGCACAGACGGCGCACGTCCAGCAAGGCCACGAAACCACCCTGCGAGGGCAGCACGCCGTGCACGGGATCGTCGTCGCGCGCCATGGCGCCCGGCAGCGGCGGTGCGATATCGGCGGCGGCCGCGTCCAGCAGATCACCCACCGCATCCACGCGGATACCGACCAGATGCGTACCGTGCGAGAGCATCACCTGACGCACCTGGAACGGGTCCGTGCGAGTTTCATCGGACAGCCCCAGGCGCCGACGCCCATCGAGCACCGGCACGATGCGGCCGCGCAGGTGGCGAATGCCCAGCACGTCGCGCGCCGAACCCGGCACCGGCGTCAGTTCGCCATCGCGCAGCACTTCGCTCACCTGCGTCAGCGGCGCGGCGTAGAGCTGCCCGCCAATGCGGAAGGACAGCCAGTGCTGGGCGTTCTGTACATGTTTCATGGCGATGGCTCCGTTGCGGTGGCCTGGGTGTTCGGTACAACCGGCTTGCAAATCATGTCTTGCAAATCACGGGCCATGCTCGGGCGCGGCCACGTGGGCCGATCCCACGGTGATCGCGCCCGCCGCGACGTTGGGCAGACTGGCGCGTGGCGTCACTTCCGGACCGGTGTCGACGTCCTCCGGCGCGCTGCGCTGGGGTTTGGCGAGGATCACCTGGTTCACCGGCACCTCGTCGGTCAATCGGGGCGCCACCACTTCCACCGTGGGCACGGGCGTGGCGGGTTTCGCGCTGGCCGTGGCAACGGCACTGGGTGCCGGTGCGGCAGTGGTCGCCGGCGCCGGAGCAGCCTGTTGGTCGGCGGTGAGCTGGCCTGCGCCTGGCGCATTGTTTTCCAGACGCTTGGGCTCCCCTTCTTCGCTGAGCACCACGATCAGCACGCGGCGATTGCGGTTGCGGCCGTCTTCCGTCGCGTTGTCGGCATTGGGGTGGTATTCGCCCCAGCCCATGATGCCCAAGCGGGTCGGGTCCACGCCCTGCTCCGTAAACAGGCGCGCCACGCTCGCCGCACGGGCCGCGGACAGTTCCCAGTTGGACGGATACAGCGCGGTGTTGATTGGGCGATCGTCGGTATAGCCCTCGATGCGCACGGTATTGGGGAACGGTTTGAGGATCGAGGCCATGCTGTTGAGCACCTCGTTGGCCTCCGGCGACAGCTTCGCCACGCCGCTGGGGAACAGGATGTCGGTGCGCAGCTCCACTTCCAGCCACGAGGTGGTCTTGCGCACGATCACCATCTGCTTGTCGATCAAGGGCTGCAGCGCGCGCACGACCTGGTCGCGGATCACTTCGAGATTGCGTTTCTCTTCCGCCGGCGAGGCGGTGCGATTGTCCACCGCACGCACCATCTGCGGACGCCCCGGTATCGGCACGCTGACCGGGATGGTTGCGGCGCCCGGCTGGCTCCCCGGCGAGGCGATCGCCGGATCGACGTTATGTGGCTGCGCACGCGTCTGCGGCATCGGCGCAATCACGTGGCTGGAGCCGTTGAAGGCCTCGATGATGGAATTGGACATCACGCGGTACTTGCCCTCGTTCACCACCGAGACCGCGTACATCACCACGAAGAAGGCAAGCAGCAGCGTCATCAGGTCGGCATAGGGAATCGCCCAGGCCTCGTGATTGACGTGGTCTTCGTGGTGTTTCTTCTTCCTGGCCACAACGCTGCGCCTCCGTTACGCCAGGTAACCCTGGAGCTTCGCTTCGATCTGGCGAGGATTGGCACCCTCGGCGATGGAGACGAGGCCTTCGATAAGGATTTCGCGCATCTGCGTCTGCTTGTGGATCAGCGCCTTCAGACGCGCCGACATCGGCAGCATCCACAGGTTGGCCAGCGCCACGCCGTAGATCGTCGCCACGAACGCCGCGGCAATGCCATGGCCGAGCTTGCTCGGGTCGGCGAGGTTTTGCATCACCGCCATCAGGCCCATCACCGCGCCGATGATGCCCATGGTCGGCGAGAAGATGCCGGCCTGTTCGAATACTTTCGCGCCGGCCAGATCGTGGTGTTCGCGCGCGCCGACTTCGACTTCCAACACGCCGCGAATGGCCTCGGGTTCGCTGCCATCCACCAGCAGCTGCAGGCCCTTGCGCACGAAGGTATCGCTTTCTGCGTCGATCTGCGGCTCCAGGCCCAGCAGGCCCTGGCGACGCGAGATCTCGCTCCAGCCGACGATGCGGCTGATCAGATCCGATGGCTGGTGCTGCGGCGGCTTGTACACCAGCGGGAACATCGACATCGCATGCTTGAGCACCTTGCCGGAGTTCTGCACCAGCAGCGCGGCAATCGTGCCCATGAACACGATGACGAACGCCGCCGGATTCCACAGCGCTTCCACGCTGGAACCCTTGAGGATGGTACCGACGATCACGACCACGAAGGCCAGGATCGTGCCGATGAGACTTACCAGATCCATGTCAGCCGCTCATCCGCAGAGTAGAAAGAAGTTGACCGTCCTGGTCGGACAGGCCGGCCAGATCCATCACCAGCGCCAGACGCCCGTCGCCGGTGACCGTGGCGCCGGCCACGGCGGGCACGCCTTCGAACAGCGGGCCGAGCGGCTTGACCATCACGTCCTCACGACCGAGCACTTCGTGCACCAGGCAACCCAGGCGCATATGGCCGATGTGCAGCACCACCACGTGGCTACCCGGCAGACCTTCCACACCCACCCAGCCGCCAAGATCGGCCAGGGCCAGCGCACGACCGCGGTGCGAAGCCACCACGCGACCATCGAGCAGCTGCTGCTGTCCAGGCGCCAGTTCGAATACTTCATCGACATTGCTCAACGGCAGCGCGAGCAGACGCGCGCCAACGCGCACCATCAGCACGCGCTGGATCGCCAGCGTCAGCGGCACGGCCAGCTCCAGCGTGCTGCCCTTGCCCAGCTGCGAGCGCACCGACAAGGTGCCGCCCAGTTCCACCACGCGCGTCTTCACCACGTCCATGCCCACGCCGCGACCGGAGATGTCGGAGACGGTGGCGGCGGTGCTGAAGCCGGGGCGGAAGATGATTTCGTAGCATTCGTTCTCGGTGAGGCGCGATGCCTGCGCCTCGTCCATCAAACCCTTCTCCACCGCCTTGCGGCGAAGGATTTCCGGATTCATGCCGCGTCCGTCGTCGGACACGGTGATCACGATGCGCTCGCCGCGCTGGCTCGCGCCCAGCGTGACCTTGCCCTTGCGCGGCTTGCCGGCGCGTTCGCGTTCGTCCGGCATTTCCAGGCCGTGATCGAGCGCGTTGCGGATCAGGTGCACCATCGGATCGGCGAGTGCTTCGACCAGACTGCGGTCCAGATCGGTGCCCTCGCCTTCCTGGATCAGTTCCACTTCCTTGCCGAGCTGGCGCGAGAGATCGCGCACGATGCGCGGAAAGCGCTGGAACAAACGGCCTACCGGCTGCATGCGCATGCCGAGCACGGCGTTCTGCAAGGCATCGGCCACGCGATCGAGTTCGGTGGCGGCCAGTTCCAGCGATTCATCGCCGGTCTTGGCCGCGAGGCTGAGCAGCCGGTTTCGTACCAGCACCAGCTCGCCGGCGCGATGCACCAGGGCATCGAGGCGGGCGGTGTCCACGCGCACGGTGTTTTCCGGTGCGGGCGCGGCTTGCTTGGCCGGTGCGGCGGCGGGAGCAGGCGTGGGTGCGGGGGCCGGTGCACTGGCGCCCGGCAGTCCGCCCTTGCCATGAAGATTGTCGAGCAGCGATTCGAACTCGTCGTCCGAGATCGTGCCCGAGGTTGCGGATGCGGCGGGCGCACTCGTCGCGCCCGGCTGGCCGCCCTTGCCATGCAGGTTGTCCAGCAGGGCTTCGAACTCGTCGTCCGAAATGCTGCCCGATTCCACCGCCGCCGCGGGCGCACCCGGTGCGCCGCTGCTGCCGTAAAGGCTGTCGAGCAGAGCCTCGAATTCGGAATCGTCGATGGTGCCGTCGCTGGGCGGCGGCGCGACCGGCGCAGCCACCGGCTTGGGTGCCGGCGCGGGCGCCGCGCCCTTGCCCGGCGTCAGGCGCTGCAGCAGGCCAGCGGGCGGCATCGCCATCGCGCTGCCGCTGGCCAGTGCCGCCATCATGTCGTTGAGCAGGTCCAGCGCTTCCAGCAGCGCATCCATGCGGCTGGCATCGATCAGCAGCTGCCCGTTGCGCGCCACGTTGAGCAGATCCTCGGCGTGATGGCACAGCTGCACCATCGGCTCGATGGCGAGGAAGCCCGCGCCGCCCTTCACCGTGTGGAACGCGCGGAACACCGCGTTCAACAGTTCGGCGTCGCGCGGCGAGGCCTCCAGCCCGATCAGCTGATCGCCCAGGCGCTGCACCAGTTCCCCGGCTTCCACCAGGAAATCATTGCGCAGCTCGCTGTCCAACGTGGGATCCATTCGGCCGTCCGTCCCTTAGAAACCGAATTCGCTGAGCAGGCGATCGGCCTCGTCCTGACTGGTGACCTTGACCGGGCCGGCGGCCGCTTCGCCCGACGCCAGCGCGCCGGTGAGGCTCACCAGTTCCAGCAGCGAGTGCTCCACGCTGCCGATGAAATTCACCACTTTCTTGATGCGCTGACCCGACAGGTCCTGCCACGACTGCGCCACCACGAAATCGGCCAGACCATCGCGGCAGGCATGAGCGAAGGCCTGCGACTGCTTGGCCAGCACGTGCGCGACTTCGCCTTCCGTGGTGCCATCGATCACGGCGCTGGCGTTCTCGGCCAGTGCTTCGGCCTGCGGACGCATGCGCTCGACGAAGTCCAGCGAGCGATGGGCCGCCTGCGAACTCATCTCCAGCACGTCTTCCAGGTGCTTGCGCGCATCGGCGACGCTGCCCGGCACGCCTTCCTGCGCGAGGTCGCCGCCGAGGCGGCGCACGGCGTCGTGCAGGTCGCGGGCCAGCAGGCCAAGCGCGCGGAACACGCGCTGTTCGCGCTCGCGCACCAGCGCATCGAGGGCCTTCTCAAAAGCGGCACCATCGGCGCTGTTGAGCAGGTCGTGCAGTTCGGGCGGCATGGCTTCGCCGGCCATCAAGGAAACTTGTGCGTTCATGCGGTGGCTCCGCTGGCGGCCAGGCGTTCGAAGATCTTGCTCAGCTTTTCCTGCAGGGTGACGGCGGTGAAGGGCTTGACGATGTAGCCGTTCACGCCGGCCTGGGCGGCGGCAATGATCTGGTCGCGGTTGTTCTCGGCGGTCACCATCAGCACCGGCAGGCCCTTCAGCGAGGGCTCGGCGCGGATCGCGCGCAACAGGTCGATGCCGGTCATATTGGGCATGTTCCAGTCGGTCACGACCATGTCGAAGGCGTTGTTGCGCAACATGGTCAGCGCGTTTTCGCCATCGTCGGCTTCCTGGATCAGGCCGTTGCTGAAGCCCAGTTCGACCAGCAGGTTGCGAACGATGCGCCGCATGGTGGAGAAGTCGTCCACCACGAGGATCTTCATATTCTTGTCCAAACGCTTTCTCCGCTGCGCGTAGTGTGACTTTTGTTGAACAGGGTCGAGTTGCGGTGGCGCAACGACCGGACGTCGGTTCGATCCTGGTCGGCGCAGCGCCCGTCTTACTCGCCCCTCGCCCCTTTACGTTTTGCTGCCTTCTTTTCCTGCCCCTCATGCCAACCGCTCATGCGCGCCCGCAAGCGCACGATGGCCTGGCCGTGGATCTGGCACACGCGCGATTCGGTCACGCCGAGCACCGCACCAATCTCCTTGAGGTTCAGTTCTTCCTCGTAGTACAGGGACATCACCAGCTGCTCGCGTTCGGGCAGGCCGCCGATGGCTTCCACCAACGCCTCGCGCATGCCTTCGTGCTCGACACTGTCCGCCGGGCTCAGACTGTCGCCATCGGCCACGTCGAACGCCGCGCCGCCGTCCGCATCGTCCGGTGCGGAAAGGCTGAGCAGGCGTGCACTCGCCGCGTCGGCCAGCACCTGGTGATATTCCTCGGCGCCCATGCCCAGTCGCCGCATCACTTCGGCGTCATCGGCATCAGAACCGGTTTCGATTTCAATCTGACGAACAACCTCCGCCATTTCGCGCACTTTTCGATGCACCGACCGTGGGGTCCAGTCGGTGCGCCGCAATTCGTCGAGCATCGCGCCACGGATGCGGATACCCGCAAACGTCTCGAAGCTCGCATTCTTGCCGGTGGTGAAATTGCGCGCGGCCTCCAGCAAACCGATCATGCCGGCCTGAATCAGGTCGCTCACGTCCACGCTGGGCGGCAATCGACCCATCAGGTGATAGGCGATACGTCGCACCAAGGGAGCGTGCTGGCGAACCAGTTCGTCGGCACTCTGCCGCTGCAGCTGCAGATATTCGGAAGCCACACTCATGTCACCACCCCGTTGCTACTGCGGCCTGCCTGCTGAAAAAGGCGATGCGATCCAGGCCCAGTCGCTCGGGTTCACCCCATGTATCGACCGCACCCGCCAATTGCTTGAATGCCAATCCCGACCGGCTCGACGGCCACAGGTCCACCACCGCGCTCTGGCGGCGGATGGCCTGACGCAGTCGCTCGTCGTGCGGGACATGGCCCATGAATTCCAGCGCCACATCCAGGAAGCGATCGCAAACTCGTGCGAGTTTCTGATGCAGCTGCCTGGCCTCGCCCAGGTTGCGCACCATGTTCGCCACCATGCGGAAGCGGCGCACGCCGAAATCGCGGCTGAGCACCTTGAGCAAGGCGTACGCATCGGTGAGCGAGGCGGGCTCGTCGCACACCACCACCACGACGTCGTCGGCGGCGGCTGCAAACATCGCCACGTTGTCAGAGAGTCCGGCGGCGGTATCCACCACCAGGTAGTCAGGCGGCGAGACCAGATCGTCAAACGCGCGGATCACCGCCGCGTGTTCGCCCGCGCCCAGCTGGGCCAGCCGGCGCGTGCCCGATCCAGCCGGCACCACTTTGAGGCCGTGCGGCGCGGTCATCAGCAGATCCTCGATCGAGCAGACGCCGTCGAGCAGATGCCCGATATGGCGCGTCGGCGTGAGGCCGAGCAGCACGTCGATATTGGCCAGGCTCATGTCCGCGTCGAGCAGGATCACCTGGTGGCCCTGCACGGCGAGCGCCATGCCCAGGTTCACCGACACCGTGGTCTTGCCCACGCCGCCCTTGCCGCCGGCCACCGCGATCGCGCGGCAACGCTTGCGCGGCGCACCGCCGCTCAGCCCATACGCCTGGTCCTGGACCGGCGCCTGTCGGCTATGTCGTTCGGTCAGCGCACGCAGCATGCTTTCCAACCCCATCGCCTGGTTCATTGCAAAGACACCGCTCATGCGCTTGCCACCGCTAGTCCGAAACGATCCGCCATCACCACGTCATCGGCCGGCGCGGTGCCCTTGAGCACCTGCGCGGCACGGCACACCAGCACCCGCGCATCCGCCGTGGCGATGTCTTCGGGCACGCGCTGTCCATCGGTGACGTAGTCCAGCGCGAGTCGGTGACGGATCAGCACCGACAGCGCGCCGCCGAGGCTGGGAGCCTCGTCGAGTTTGGTGAGAATGCAGGCGTGCGGTTTGACCGGCAGGTAGGCACGCACCGCTTCGTCGAGCGACGACGCGTGTGCATTGGCCGCCATCACCAGGCAGGCGCGCAGATCGCCGCCATTGCCCAGCACTTCAAGTTGTTCCGCCAGGCGCGGATCGCCGCCGGCCAGGCCCGCGGTGTCCACCAGCACGGTGTGATGGCCGCGCAGCAATTCCAGTACATGGCGCAGGCTGTCGGCGTCGTAGGCGGGATACACGCGCACGCCGAGCAGGCGGCCGTAGTGTTCCAGCTGCGCTGCGGCGCCGATGCGATAGTGATCGGTGCTGACCAGCGCGACCTGCGAGGCGCCGTTGCGCATCACCGCACGCGCGGCGAGCTTGGCGATGGTGGTGGTCTTGCCCACGCCGGTGGGACCGACCAGCGCGGTCACGCCGCGACGCTCCGAATGATCGCGCGGGCTGATCGACAGGCTGCGGCTGAGCACGCCCAGCGGCAGATAGCGCGCCTGTTCGGCGTTGATTTCAACCGGCAGCTCACCGACGAGCTGACGAGCCACATCCGGCTCGATACCGAGCCGCGTCATTTCGCGCAGCACGCGGGCGCGCATCGGCTGACGGCGCTCCAGGTCGTTCCAGATCAGGCTGGACAGCTGTGTTTCCAGCAGGTCGCGCAGGCTGCCCAGTTCGGCGCGCACGCGTGCGGTGTCCTGCATGGCGCGTTCGAGCAAGGGATGGATGGAGGCGGAGACCTCACCGGCCACGTTGGACTGCGCAGATTCAACCGGCGCAGCTTTTTCTTCCAGCGCCTTGGCCTGCGATACGGCCGCCTTGCGGGCCACCGGCGCTTCGATCGTCGGCTCCATGCGCGGCGTCGTGGCGGTGCGGCGCGAGAGCGACACCATCACGCCATCGTCCTCGCGACGGCTCGCCGTCGGCAGCGGCGGCGGCATGACGTCGGCACGGCGTGCAGCGGTGGCTTCCACATCGCGGCTCGACGCGGCGGCGGAAGGTGCGCGGTTTTCCACTTCCAGCGGCGCACCGTGGCGTGCGGCTTCGCGCACCAGGGCTTCGTCGAAATCCACGGCCGCGATGATCTCGATGCCGTCGTCCATCCGGCGCGTGGACAGGATCACCGCATCCGGCCCCTGGTCCTCGCGCACTTCACGCATGGCCTGGCGCATATCCGGGGCCACGAAACGCTTGATCTTCATGCCTTGCTGCTCCGTGAAACAGGGACGAGGGACGAGCGGCGAAGGTGCGCTGCCATGCCTCGCGGCATGTGCTGCCCATTCGCCAACGACTCGATGTTTGCGCCCTCGCTACTCATCCCTCTTCCCTCTCTCGTCTGCTTAAATTCAGCGACCCAATGCCTGCACCAAACGCACTCGGCGGTTGTCCGGCACCTCGTTGTAAGCCAGTACGTGCAGGTTCTGTGCCACATGGCGAGTGAAGCGCGCGAGCCACGGACGCAGCTGCGGCGCGACCAGCAAGACAGCCGGTTCGCCGCTCATTTCCTGCTTGCGCGCAGCGTCTGCGACGCCCTGCTGCAGGCGGTCGGCGAGCCCCGGTTCCACCGCCGCGCCCGCCACACCGCCATTTGCGAGCGATCCCAGCAGGATCTGCTCCAGCTCCGGCGCCAGCGTGATGACCGGGATCTCGGTACCGAGCCCGGAAATCTCCTGGACGATCTGACGCCCCAGCGCCACGCGCACGGCGGCACTGAGCGCGCCGGGATCCTGACTCTGGCCCGCGTGCTCCGCCAAGGATTCGACGATGGAGCGCATGTTGCGGATCGGCACCCGCTCGGCCAGCAGGTTCTGCATGACCTTGACCACCACGCCCAGCGACAGGCGCTTGGGCACCAGGTCTTCGACCAGCTTGGGCGTGGTCTGCGCGAGGCGGTCGAGCAGCTGCTGCACGTCCTGGTGGCCGAGCAGTTCGTGCGCGTGGCTCTGCAGGATGTGCGACAGATGCGTGGCGACCACGGTGGCCGGATCGACCACGGTATAGCCCAGGCTCTGCGCCGTTTCGCGCTGGCCCGGCTCGATCCACAACGCTTCGAGGCCGAACGCCGGATCGCGCGTGGCGATGCCCTGCAAGCCTTCCTGCACGCGGCCGGGATTGATCGCCAGCAGGCGATCGTTGTGCACTTCGGATTCGCCCATCGGCACGCCCATCAAGCTGATGCGATAGGTGTTGGGCCCCAGATCCAGGTTGTCGCGGATATGCACCGGGGGCACCAGGAAACCCAGCTCCTGCGAGAGCTTGCGGCGCACCGACTTGATGCGGCCCATCAGCTCGCCGCCCTGGTGCGTGTCCACCAGCGGAATCAGTCGATAGCCCACCTCAAGGCCCAGCGGATCGACGCTGGCGACATCTTCCCAACCCAGCTCGAGACGCTCCGTCGGCGCGGCCGGCGGCGGCACTTCGGCGGCGGCCTTGGCCACGCGCTCGACCGCTTCGCGATCGCGCTTGATCATCAGCCACGCCGCACCACCGCAGGTACCGCCCAGCAACAGGAACGCGATGTTCGGCATGCCCGGGATCAGGCCCATCACGCCCAGCACCACGCCGGCCACGGCGAGCGCGCGCGGTTGTCCGAACAGCTGGCCGACCAGCTGCTTGCCCATGTCAGTGGACTTGGACACGCGCGTCACGATCACCGCGGTAGCGATGGACAGCATCAGCGACGGCACCTGCGCCACCAGGCCGTCACCGATGGTGAGCAGGGTGTAAGTCTTGGCGGCTTCGCCGGCGGACAATCCGTGCTGGAAGATGCCGACGAAGAAGCCGCCGACGATGTTGATGATCAGGATCAGGATGCCGGCCGTTGCGTCGCCACGCACGAACTTGGAGGCACCGTCCATCGAGCCGTAAAAGTCTGCTTCCTCGCGTACTTCCTGGCGACGGTCGCGCGCCTGTTCCTGGTTGAGCAGGCCGGCGTTGAGATCGGCGTCGATTGCCATCTGCTTGCCGGGCATCGCATCGAGGGTGAAGCGCGCCGTCACTTCCGACACGCGGGTCGCGCCCTTGGTCACCACCACGAAGTTGATGATGGTGAGGATGGCGAACACCACCAGGCCCACGGCGAAATTGCCGCCAATGACGAACTCGCCGAACGCTTCGATCACCTTGCCCGCGGCGCCAGGGCCGTCGTGGCCATTCAGCAGCACCACGCGCGTCGAGGCGATGTTGAGCGCCAGGCGCAGCAAGGTCGCCATCAGCACCACGGTGGGAAACGCGGCGAATTCCAGCGGCCGCATCACATAAATCACCGCCAGCAGGATCACCAGCGACAACGCGATGTTGAAGCTGAACAGCATATCGAGCAGGAACGGCGGCAGCGGCAGCATCAGCATCGCCAGCGCGGCGAGCATGATCACCGGCGCGCCGAGTCCGCGGCGTCCAAGCGACTTGAGATTGCCTAGGGCAGTAGCGTTTGCCATCACTGTTCCATCAGAACTTGTAGGGACCCATCAGGTCCGGATCAACATCGGGTTGCGGCGCCGACGGCGGTGCATCACCGCGCGACACCGCCTGCTTGAGCTGGAAGACATAGGCGAGCACCTGCGCCACGGCGACATACAGCGCCGAGGGAATCTCGCGGTCGATCTGGGTGGTCGCATACAGCGCGCGCGCCAGCGGCGGCGCTTCCACGGTGGGGATGCGATGGCTGGAGGCAACCAGGCGAATCTGCAGCGCGAGTTCGTCCATACCCTTGGCGATCACGCGTGGCGCGCCCATGCGGCCTTCGTCGTAACGCAGAGCCACGGCAAAGTGCGAAGGGTTGGTGATCAGCACGTCCGCCTTGGGCAGCTCCTGCATCATGCGCTTGCGCGCCATCTGGAACTGCAGCTGGCGGATGCGGCCCTTCAGCTCGGGATTGCCGTCGCTTTCCTTCGACTCGTCTTTCAGCTCCTGGCGCGTCATGCGCAGGCGCTTGTTGTGGTCGAACTTCTGGTACAGCGCATCGGCGCCGCCGATCAGCGCGAGAATGGAGCCGAACAACAGCGCACCGTGGCCCAGCAGGCTCATGGCCTTGAAGGTGCCGGCGCGCACTTCGCCGACGCCGGTGGCCATCAGGTCGTCCTGCCAGTTCTTCAGCACCATCACCAGGATGCCGCCGATCAGCAGCAGCTTGAGCAGCGACTTGGCCAGCTCCACCAGGCCGCGCATGGCAAAGATGCGGCCCAGGCCCTTGATCGGATCGAGGCGCTCGAACTTGGGCTCCAGCGCTTCGGCGCTGAAATTGAGTCCACCCAGCAGCAGCGGTGCAGCGAGCGCGGCCAGCATGGTGGCCAGGGCCACCGGGGCAAACAGCGACATCGCCTCGTGCATCGCCATCGAGAGCACGCGTCCGGGCAATTGCTCGGAGAACAGCGCCGCGCGGTCGTAGGTCAGTCCCAGCCCATAGATGCGCCTGACGTGTTCCATTGCCGCCGCGCCGCCGTTCATCAGCGCGGATACGCCGGCGAGCACGACCACCGCACCCGACAAATCGCGCGAGCGGGGAACATCGCCCTTTTCGCGTGATTCGCGCAGGCGTTTTTCTGATGGTTGTTCGGTGCGTTCCTGATCGTCGTTCTCGGCCATGGCGTATCCCTCAACCGCCCGCCAGTTCGTGCATCAGCGTCCATGCGGTGTACTGCAGGGACTCGAAGGCACCCGGCACCGTACGCAGCGACAGCCACAGCGCGACAAAACCCAGGGTCACCGTGATCGGAAAACCCACTGCGAACAGGTTCATCGATGGCGCCGCGCGACTGATCGCGGCAAAGCCGATATTGACCATCAGCAGCGAGGTCATCGCCGGCAAGGCCACGCGCACCGCGCCGCCAAACAAATGCGTGGCGAACGCAACCACGGCATACAAACCCTTGGGATCGATCACCGCCTGCCCCGGCGGCAGGCTATGGAAACTATCGGCCAGCAGCGAAATCAAGCGCAGATGGCCGTTCATGGCCAGGAACAGCAGCATCGTCATCAACAGGTAGAACTGGCTGAGCACCGGCGAACTGCCGCCGCCGCGCGGGTCCACGGTTTCGGCGAAGCCCAGGCTCATACTCTGGCCAACCAATTGGCCGCCCAGCGACACCGCTTCAAAGGCGAGCTTCAACACGAAACCGATCGATGCGCCCATCAGCAGCTGCGCCACCATGGTCGTGATGCCGTCGGCCGTCATCGGATCGATCGTGGTGGGCGCAAGCGGCGCCAACACCACGGTCAGCATCAGCATGATGGCGAGACGAAAGCGCTGCGGCAGCACGGAATCACCGAACACCGGCGCGACCAGGCACAGCCCACCGACGCGGCCCATCGCCCACAACAGCGAGCCGATCAGCCCCTGCAATTGAGCGAGCTGCACCGTGGTCACTTCACCGCCCCAGGCAGACTCTCGATGAGCTGACGCGTGAACTGCACCAGCGTGCGCAGCATCCAGGGGCCAGCGATCAGCGCGACCGCGGCCATGGCGACCACCTTGGGGATGAAGCTCAACGTCATTTCGTTGATCTGCGTGGCGGCTTGCACCACGCCGATGATCAGGCCCACCAGCAGCGCGGTGAGCAGCAAGGGCGCGGCCACCATCATGGCGACGTAGAGCGCGTGCTGGCCGAATTCGATGACTGACTCAGGCGTCATGGCATGCGCTCCTGCCCCCTCTCCCCTTCGGGGAGAGGGTTGGGGTGAGGGGCGGGTGCTCGAGAAAGCGCTTGTCGCCCTCACCGCCGGGCTTGTGCTCTTTGGACGCGAGCATAGGCAGGGCTTTCGCGAGCACCCGCCCCCCCCCCGGAGGGGAGAGGGAGTCAAAGCGTGCGGTGTGCTCATGAGTAAAAGCTCCCCGCCAGCGTGCCCAGCAGCAAGGTCCACCCATCCACCAGCACAAACAGCATGATCTTGAACGGCAGCGAGATGATCGTAGGCGACACCATCATCATGCCCATCGACATCAACACGCTGGCCACCACCAGGTCGATGATCAGGAACGGAATGAACAGCAGGAATCCCATCTGGAACGCGGTCTTCAGCTCGCTGGTGACGAAGGCCGGCATGGCCACGCGGAACGGAACGTCCTCTTTGCTGGCGTACGGCTGCTCGTTGGCCAGGTGGGTGAACAGCTGCAGATCCGCATCGCGCGTCTGGTCGAGCATGAAATGCTTGAACGGTGCGGCGGCGGCGGGAACTGCCTGCTCCGCGGTCATCTGGCCGTCCATATAGGGTTTCACGCCGTCGGCATAAGCGTGGTTGAGCACCGGTGACATCACAAACAGCGTGAGGAACAGCGACAGGCCCAACAGGATCTGGTTGGACGGCGTGGAACTCGTGCCCAAGGCCTGACGCAGGAAGCTCAGCACGATCATGATGCGCGTGAACGAGGTCATCATCAGCAACACCGCAGGCAGCAGCGTCAGCACGGTCATCAGCGCCAGCAACTGCAGCGACAACGTCCAGTTCTGCGCACCGCCTGGGGCGTTCTGCACCGTCAGCACAGGGATGCCGGCAGGCGACGACGGCATTTGCGGCATGGCGGGCATGGCGGGCATGGCCGGCGCGGCCCACAGCAGCACCGGGCACAGCATCAGCAAGACCAGGAGAAACCAACGAGCGTGCTTCATCACTTGCGTTTCCAGCGGGCCAGCACGTCGCCAAACGGCGCGATCGGCGGTTGCGGACTGGCTTCCGGCGCGGGTGCCGCGCCTTCGTAAACGTGCAGCGTGCGCATGCCGCCTTGCCCCATGCCGATCAGCAGACGCTTGCCGTCCGCATCGACCAGCATCAGGCGATCGCGCGCACCCACGGCCATGGTTTCCACGCAGCGCAGGCGACGCCCACCCGGCGTCGTGCGCGCCTGCAGCCGGCGGCTGAACCAGCCGGCCACGAAGATCAGCGCGATGATCGCCGCGAGGCTCAGCACCACGCGCACCAGCTCGCCACCGACATTGATCTCGGGCGCGGCGGCAACAGGAAGGACCAAGGCGATCATCGAACTCACCGCAGCTTGCGCACGCGTTCGGCCGGGCTGATCACGTCGGTGAGACGGATGCCGAAGCGGTCGTTGATCACCACCACTTCACCGTGTGCCACCAGCGTGCCGTTGACGAACACGTCCAGCGGTTCGCCGGCGGAGCGATCCAGTTCCACCACGGAGCCCTGGTTGAGCTGAAGCAGGTTGCGGATGCTGATGCGGGTGCGGCCCACTTCCATGGCGAGCGTGACCGGGACATCAAGAATCATGTCGAGATTGACTTCGGCGCCTTCGCCCAGCGGGGCGCTCAGCTGATCGAACTCGACGCGCTGGGTAGCGCTGGCGGCGTCATTGGGGGTCATGCGAGGTCAATCTCCAGGGTGGTTTCGGTCGACAGGCGCATTTCGCGGCGCCCTGTCTGGGCATGGAAGCGGACGGCGTTGCGGCCGTTGTGCTGGCCGTAGCGGCCACGGAACACCGGCACGTCTTCGGCAAACACGGTGCTGAATTCCGGCAGCTGGATCGGCAGCACATCGCCGGGGCGAAGTCGCAGGAACTCACCGATGCTCAGGCGCGTTTCCAGCAGCAGCGAACTGAGCTCCACTTCCGCATCGAGCACTTCGTCCTGCAGAGTCTCGGCCCAGCGGTGATCGCGGTCGACGCGGTCGCTCTGCACGCCGGCATCGAGCAGGGTGCGGATCGGCTCGACCATCGCGTACGGCAAGGTCAGGTGCACTTCGCCGCCACCGCCATCGAGTTCGATATGGAACTTGGACACCACCACCGTTTCGGTGGGGCTCACGATGTTGGCGAACTGCGGGTTGATTTCGGAATTGAGGTATTCGAAGTTGAGCGGCAGCACCGGCGCCCACGCTTCCACCATCGAGGCGAACAGCTCGGTCAGCATGATCTGGATCACGCGGTTTTCGGTCGGCGTGAAGTCGCGGCCTTCGATGCGCGCGTGGAAACGCCCGTCGCCACCAAAGAAGTTGTCGATCACGGTGAACACCAGGCGCGGCTCCATCACCACCAGCGCGGTGCCGCGCAGCGGCTTGATGCGCACCAGGTTGAGGTTGCTCGGCACCGCCAGCGCGTGCACGTACTCGGCGAACTTCATCATCTTCACGCCCAGCACCGACACTTCGCAGGTCTTGCGCAACACGCCGAATACGGCCGTGCGAAAGAAGCGCGCAAAGCGATCGTTGACCATCTCCAGTGTCGGCAGACGGCCGCGCACGATGCGGTCCTGCTGGGTGAAGTCGTACGAGATCACCGCATCGGGCGGCAAGGGCTCGTCGTTGCCTGTTTCGACGGCGCCACCTTCCACGCCGTCGAGCAAGGCATCGATTTCTTCCTGTGAAAGCAGGTCGCTCATCGCCGCTGTCCCGTTACTGCATCACGAAGCTGGTGAAATACAGCGCTTCCACGCCCGGACGGCCCAGGCGCTTCTCGATGATCTTGCGCACCGCGTCCAGCGCCTGCGCCTGCAGCTTCTGCTTGCCTGCGGCGTCGCTGAGGATGGAGTAGTCCTGGCTGCTGAACAGCATCACCAGCGCATTGCGGATCACCGGGTCGGCATCCTTCGCCGCCGCCAGCGCCGCCGCGTCATGCGACATCAGGCTCACGCCCACCTGCAGGAAGCGCATGGACTGGTCGTCCTTGAAATTGACGACGAACGGCGGATCCAGCATGAGGTACTGCTCCTGCTTGGACAGCGCCACCTTCGGCTCTTCGCCCTCGGCACCATGCGCGCCGCTGCGCGAGTTCATCACCAGGTAGCCAGTCACGCCGCCCATGGCGAGCAGCGCCAAGCCCATGATCAACACGAGCTTGTTCGATCCCTTCTTCGGCGCTGCCGCCGTCGCTTCTGCTTGCTCGTTCTGAGCCATGCCAAATCAATCCCTATCCAAAGTTCAATCGCCGGCCACCCGCCACGGGCGGCACATGCCCGTTGATTGCAAACGGCATGCCATCGGTGGAAAGCGTTGGTATGACTGGGTTTGCGCGGTGTGGCGAGGAGATCGCGGCGCTTTCTTGACGCGTGTCGGGGATTGGGCGTGACGGGGTGGTGGCGGTGGTCGGAAGCTTGTCGCGCCTGGCGCCTGTCTGTGGGAGCGCACCCTGTGCGCGACAGCCATGCTGGGTGTACCGCTCCGTAGGTATGTCGCGCACAGGGTGCGCTCCCACAGAAGAGCAGGTCGGCACAGGTCCGGGAGTCCCCTTGTAGGAGCGCACCTTGTGCGCGACCGCAGCGTTGCGGCGTAGCGCGCCGAGGAGCTGCCGCGCACAGGGTGCGCTCCTACAAGCGAACGCAAACCCGGCGACGGCTGAGCTTCCGCTTTTGATGTGGCTGTTAACCGGGGTCCCCGTATGACGC
>NZ_JPLA01000053.1 GCF_001010355.1 Dyella japonica DSM 16301
CCCCCTCCCCCCCCCCAACCCCCGCCCCCCCCACCGCCATATCCGTCCCCAACCACATCACGCAAGCAACGGCGGAAATCAGCAGCGCACCGCTGCCGACGGCAAGCAAGGCATCGTGATGCGTACGCGGACGCTCGGGCAACAACAGCAGCGCGCCCAGCATGGCCAGCAGCAAACCGCCGATGCGGCGTGCCCATACGAACGAAGGCGGCGCGGGAACATCGGGCACCACGTCGACCAGCGAGCGCTCGCCGATCTGCACGTCGAAACCCTTGCCGTCGGTGGCACTCGCGGACGGAACCAGCTGGTCGCCGTTGATCTGCGCGAACACCGTGACCACCTGCGCCGGCACCGCCTCCCAGCTGACGCGCAGATCGCCCAGCTGCGGATGATCAGGATGCTCGCTGGTAGTGAAGTAGTTGCCGTTCGGCGCAAAGCTCGCCGCCAGATTCGTCGGCAGCGTCTTGATGTTCGGCGCGATCAACTCGCCGCCGAGCAAGGCATGTAGCAGCGGCGCGGACAGCACGTAGTTGCCTACGCGCGCCTGGCCCGAATCAAATTGCTTGCCTTCGATCGGAAACTGCTCGGGATTCACATGGCCCGACGTATGCGCAAAACCCCGCGAGTCGATTGGGCGATCGACCCAGTCCTGTTCGTAGTGCACGTCGCCGCCGAGCCGCAGCTCGCGCCACTGGAACATCTCGACGTGACGGATCAACACCGGCGCATGCGCGCGCTGTCCGAATTCAGGGTCAAACGGCTCTTCGATCACCCGCACGGCGCCGCTGACGCGCACCAGGTTGCCGTGATGACCTGCGGACGATGCATCGCCGCCGCCCAGGTCGAAAATCTGTCCGCCGTGGCGATCGGAGGCATGGCGATTGTCGAGCAAGCCCTGCTCGGTCATCGCAACCAGCCCTGCACCCGCCAACAACAGCAGCACTCCGAATACGCGTCGCAACCAAGGCTGCATGGTGATCCCCTCCCCCTGTGGGCGACCGCTCAGGCCGCCTGTCCCCGCATCGCTACTTGCTCGTCTGTCGTACCGTAACGGCCTTTCTCGTCCCGCACCACACGCGCCACGGCGCAGTCGTGGTCATGCGTGAAGAACAGACGCACATCGCGGGCCAACTTGTCGTCCAGGAACGCGCGCTTCTCTTCGATCAGCTTTTCCGGATAGCGGTCGTAGCCCATCGTAATCGGCAGGTGCACCCAGAAGCGCCCCGGGATGAGATCGGCGCAGAACACCACGCCGGCCACTTCCGCCAACATCAAGCCAGGCGTGTGGCCTTCCGAATAGCTGAAACGAACCGCATCACCCAGCGCCTTGGAGCGCTCGCCCTCAACCAGCTCAAGCCGGCCGCTCGCTTCGAGCAGTGGCTGCAGTTCCGGCACGAACGAGGCACGATCACGCGGATGCGGCTGCAACGCGCGACGCCAGTGCTCGGCGCCGACGATATAGGTGGCCTTGGGAAACAGCAGGCGCGGCGACTGTCCCTGCTCCCACGCGGCAAGCAAACCGCCGGCGTGGTCGAAGTGCAGATGCGACAACACCACGGCATCGATGTCTTCGTGCGTGAGGCCGGCTTCAGCCAGGGAGTCGAGCAGCACGTGGCGGTCTTCCACTACGCCATAGCGTTCGCGCAGAGCAGGCTCGAAGAACGCACCAATGCCGGTCTCGAACAACAGGTTCTTGCCGTCGAGGTTTTTCACCAGCAGGCAGCGGCAGGCGAGCGGAATGCGATTCTCCGCATCGGGCTTGATCCAGCGTGACCACAGCGCCTTCGGCGCATTGCCGAACATGGCGCCGCCATCAAGCTGCTGCGAATTGCCGGTGAGCGACCACAGTTCCATCGTTACTGCACCTTGCCCAGGCCCGACTCGCGCCGCGGATCGCTGGCCGCATCAAGCTTGTTGGTCTTCAGATCCCACGTCACCACGTTCATGTAACCCCAGGGGCTACGTTCCTTCAGTTCATGGCCCATCTGCTTGAGCGAATCAGCGGTGGCCGCATCGAAGGTGCCCGGCTCCACATCCACGCGATCGGGCATGTACTGATGGTGGTAGCGCTTCTGCGCGGCGATGCCCTGCGCATTCTTGCCGTCCATAAAAGCCAGGATGCCTTCCAGCACCTGGGTGATGATGGTCGAGCCGCCCGGCGAACCGATCACGCCGACGCGGTCGGCGCCGAACACGATGCTCGGCGTCATCGACGACAGCATGCGCTTGCCCGGCGCCGGCGCATTCGCCTCGCTGCCGAGCAGGCCGTAGACGTTGGGCTTGTTGGGCACCAGCGCGAAGTCGTCCATCTCGTCGTTGAGCAGCACGCCGGTGCCGTCGGCCACGAAGGTGGAGCCCATCGTGTAGTTCACCGTCGAGGTGATCGAGGCGATGTTGCCGTCCTTGTCGATCACCGAGAAATGCGTGGTGTGCATGCCCGGATCCACGCCGGTGCTGCCCGGCAGCATCGACGAGGGCGTCGCCTTGTCGGGCAGGATGGTCATGCGCAGGCCGGCCGCGTAGTAAGGCGACAGCAGCATGTCCAGCGGCATCTTCACGAAATCCGGATCGCCGAGGTAGTCGTTATGGTCCCGGAACGCGCGACGCATGGCTTCGATGACCAGGTGCGTGCGATGGGCTTCATCGAGCTTGCTGAGGTCGTAGCCGGAAAGAATATTGAGGATCTCCGCCACGGCGACGCCACCGGACGACGCCGGCGGCGCGGTGACCACGCGGTAGCCGCGATAGTCCACCGTGATCGGCGTGCGCTCCTTCACCTGGTAGCTCTCCAGGTCCTTCGCGGTCCAGTTGCCGCCAGCGGCGCGCACGGCGTCCACCAGCTTCTTGCCGATCTCGCCGCGATAGAAACCATCGGCGCCCTGCTCACCCAGCACTTCCAGCGTGCGGGCCTGATCCGGATCGCGCCAGACCTGCCCGGCGACCGGCGGCTTGCCGTTCGGCAGGTACTTGGCCACCGACGCCGGCCAGCGCTGGATATCCTGCTGGCGCTCGCTGATCGCATTGATCAGGCGGCCATCCGGCTGGAAGCCGTCACGCGCCAGGCGGATCGCCGGCGTCAGCGAATCCTTCAGCGGCAGCTTGCCGTAGTGCTTGGCCAGCCACGCAAGGCCGGCGGGTTCACCGGGAATGCCGGCGGACAGCGGCCCGTTCAGCGCGGTGTCGCGATTGGGCGAGCCGTCCTTGTTGAGATAGTCCTTGACGTTCACCGCGGCCGGCGAAGTTTCGCGCGCGTCGATGAAGATGTCCTTGCCGTCCGAGGCGCGATGCAACACCGCCATGAAACCGCCGCCGATGCCTGAACTTTCCGGCTCCACGATGGACAGCGTAGAGGCCACCGCAATGGCCGCGTCGAACGCATTGCCACCCTTGGCCAGCACTTCGAGGCCGGCATCGGTGGCGTGGAAATTCGCACTGGCGATACCGGCGTGGCCGGGCCGCTGGGCAATGACATGGGAAGGAGCTGAGGGCGCAGGAGCAACTGCTGGGCGGCTGTCGGCGTATGCAACGCTGGAGGAAACAAGCAGGGCCAGCAGCGTCACGCGCCAGTTCAACGGGTGCTTCATGCGTCGTCCTTTGTGGATACATGACCCGACGGCGCCGCGCTATCGCCCTGCGCCATCAGGAATCGGTACTTGAGGTCGAGCTGATCGTGGGTTTCGGTGTGCTCGGGGTCGACGATGATGCACTCGACCGGGCACACATCCACGCATTGCGGTTCGTCGTAGTGACCGATGCATTCCGTGCACAGCGACGGATCGATCACGTAGTACTCCTCGCCCAGCGAGATCGCCTTGTTCGGACAAACCGGTTCGCAGACGTCGCAATTGACGCAGGTATCGAGGATTTTCAGGGACATTCGCTGAGTTTACATGGTGGGCGCGGATGGTGCGCCGCAAGATTCGGCGGTTGGAACGATCAACATGGATGCGCTCGGGAAAAACAAAAGCCCGCGGCACTTTCGCACCGCGGGCTTCAAAACCGCTCCGGAAACCGGAACTTACATGTTCACGTAACGGATCGTGGCGCCGGTCGGCTGCAGCGCCGCGGTCACCTTGTCCTTGTCGCCGGCGTCGCCGATGACCAGCACGATCACGTCCTTGAAGGAACCGGCCTTGGCGTCCTTGAAGGCATCGGTCACGAACTCGGAGGTCTTGGCCGAATCGGGGCCGGCGAACACCAGCATGTTGCCCGGCAGCACGCCGCGGGCGACGGTGTCCTGCACCTGCTCGAGCTGGCGCTGGCGCAGCGCGTTGGCGTCTTCGGTATCGCCGCCCGGCACCAGGTACGGGAACGGACGGTCGGCCGTCATGCCCTGCATGTTCTTCTGGACGATCTGGCCGAGGTAGGCGTTCCAGGCCTTGGAATCGTTCGGATCGGTCGGCTTGGTGACGGCGGCGACCTGCTCGGTCGGCTGCTGGGCGGACTCGTCCTGCTGGCTGCAGGCAGTGATGCCGGTGATCGCGATGGCGGCGAGAAGAGCGTACTTGTACATGGTGGTCACCCTGGAATGATGAAATCTGGTCATGGGATCCGTTGGATAACCGACCTTTCGGCCGTCATGCGACAGAGCCTTGTTGGACCGAGGGAATCAACCGGTTCCATGGCAGCCGTGCCGCCAGCAAAACCTTGCCTACCCCTGATCCGCGGCGAGCGACTGTCCTGTCCGCAGGATGCGGGCGAGGATACACGACGACGCCCGCGCCGGACACCGTCAGACGTGTTGCACTGCGGGTTTACGGGGTGCTCAGTCTTCCGAGGCCGCGCGGTCCCGGTGCCAGCGCTGGCGCATCGCCTGCTGCACGGCGGGGTGCACGAAACCGGAGATATCGCCGCCCAGACGTCCGATCTCGCGCACCAGGGTCGAGGAGATGAAGCTGTACTGCTCGGCCGGGGTGAGAAACAGGGTCTCGGCCTGGGGAATCAGATGGCGGTTCATGCTGGCCAGCTGGAATTCGTATTCGAAATCGGAGACGGCGCGCAGGCCGCGGATGATCACGCCGGCGCCCACTTCTTCGACAAAATGCGCCAGCAGGCCGTCGAAGCCGCGCACTTCCACGTTCCGCAGGTCGGCCAGCGCCAGTCGCGCCAGGGCGATCCGCTCGTTGAGGCTGAAGCCCGGTCCCCGGCCCTTGTTGGGGCTGTCGGCCACCGCCACGATGATCCGCTCGAACAGCGGCGCGGCACGCGCCACCAGGTCGGCATGGCCGTTGGTGATGGGATCGAAGGTACCCGGGTAAACGGCGAGACGCTGGTTGACCGGCGGCTTGTTCACGTGACGAGTCACTGTCAGCGGAGGGGCGGCTAGCTTAGGCCCGTTCGAGGCATCCGCCTAGCCTGTTTCCTAAACCCGGAAATCCATGGCCCCAAGCCCCCACAGCCCCACCCTACCCTTGTGGGAGCGCACCCTGTGCGCGACTGCAACGCCCCGGTGTACCCGCTCCTGGCGCTGGTCGCGCATCACCCACCCCGTCGATACAAGGTGTAGACCACCTCACCCGCCGCCCCCTGCCGATGCTCGACCCAATTGCCAGGCACCACAGGCACCCCCTGCCGGGGCGCCTCCACATAGATCCACGCCGACGGCGCCAACCAACCACCCTGCTCCAGCTGCCGGGTCAAAGGCGTCCACAGATCCAGGGCAAACGGCGGGTCAAGAAACACCACCCCAAACGGCTGCGCGGCGCCCTGCAGATAGACCTGCGCGTCGATCGCGGCAACCTGCCCACCGCTGGCCTTCAGCCGCGCCAGATTGTCCCGCAGCGCCTGGGCGGCCCGCGCATCACGCTCGACAAACTGCACGCCAGCCGCGCCACGCGACAGCGCCTCCACGCCCAGCGCCCCGGTCCCGGCACACAAATCCAGGCAGCGCGCCCCATCGATCACCGGCACCAGCCAGTTGAACAAGGTCTCGCGCACGCGCTCCGGCGTGGGGCGCAGGCCGGGCAGATCGGGCACATCAAGGCGTGAATTGCGCAACTGTCCGCCAATGATGCGGATGCGCCCGCTCGCGCCCTTCATGGGCGCCATGGCTCAGCGGTGAGTTTGGAAGGGGGTGGTAGCATGCGGGCCATTGTCTTTGAATCGCTGCCGCAATGCTCAAGTTCTGGAAGAAGAAACCCGCTGACGCCGCACCGGGCCAGTCGACCGCGCCTGCGGACGAGATCGCTCCGGCAGCCGGCTTCGCGCACGACACGGATGCCGTCTCGCTCGATCACGCCAGTCCCACGCTGGACGAAGCGCTGGCCGAGACGCCGCCTGCTCCGGACGCGCCCGCCGAAGACATCGCCACCGAACTGGCCGCGGTTGTCGAAGCCGCCGCCCCGTCCAAGCGCAGCTGGCGCGAGCGCCTGTCCGGCAGCGGGTTTGCACGCAGCCTCACCTCGCTGTTCATCCGTCATCCCAAGCTGGACGACGACCTGCTGGACGAGCTGGAAACCACGCTGATCACCGCCGACGTCGGCGTCGAGGCGAGCACCACGCTGGTGGAGGATCTGCGCAAGCGCATGCACAAGCGCGAGTTCGCCGATGCGGGCGCGCTGCTGGCCGCGCTGCGCCAGTCGCTGATTGCCATGTTGCGTCCGGTCGAAACACCGCTGGATGTCAGCGGCCTCAAGCCGTACGTGATCCTCACCGTGGGCATCAACGGCGTCGGCAAGACCACCACCATCGGCAAGCTCGCGCGTCGTTATCGCGACGAGGGACGCCAGGTGATGCTCGCTGCCGGCGACACCTTCCGCGCCGCCGCGGTGGAGCAGCTCAAGACCTGGGGCGAGCGCAACAAGGTGCCGGTGATTTCGCAGGGCCAGGACGCCGACGCCGCCAGCGTGATCTTCGACGCACTGCAGGCCGCTCGTTCGCGCAATGCCGATGTGCTGATCGCCGACACCGCCGGCCGCCTGCACACGCAGGGCGGCCTGATGGACGAGCTGGGCAAGATCGCCCGCGTGCTCAAGAAAATCGACACCGCGGCGCCGCACGAAGTGCTGATGGTGATCGACGGCACCACCGGCCAGAACGCCGTGAGCCAGGTGCGCCAGTTCCGCCAGATCGTCGGCGTCAGCGGCCTGGTGGTGACCAAGCTCGATGGCACCGCCAAGGGCGGCGTGGTGTTTGCCCTGGCGCGTGAATTCGGCCTGCCGATCCGTTACGTGGGCCTTGGCGAAACCGCCACCGATCTGCGCGTGTTCGACGCCGAGGCTTATGTCGACGGCCTGCTTCCCGCCAGCCTGGGTCAAGGCTGAGGAGCGCTGACGGGTGCCGCGCTGGCTCCGCCTCGCCCTTATCGTGCTCAGCAGCGCCACGCTGCTGTTGGTGGCGGTCGCGCTGATCGCGGTACACGTGCTGCTGCAACCCGAACGCATCACCGCGATGCTGCAGCAGCAGGCGCAGGATGCCGGCCTTGAGCTGAGCCTCGCCAGCCCCGCCACGCCCGCATTGTTTCCGCGTCCCGCGCTCGAGCTCGAAGGCATCACGCTCAGCGCGCGCAACGCCAACATGCCCATCCTGCTCGCCGCGCGCGGCACGCTTGCGTTGCCATGGCGCACGCTGCTGCACGGCGAAACGGTGATTTCGCAGATGCAGATCGACTCGCCACGCGTCGACCTCGATGCCTTGCAATCATGGCTGGACGACCTGCCCTCCGGCCCTTCCGCCGTACCCGCAGCGATACCGAGCATCGATGCCGGCGTGCACATCACGCGCGGCAGCCTGGTGCGCGGCAACCAGATGCTGCTCGGCGATGTGGAGCTCGATGCCGGTCGCCTCGCCGCCAATCATGCGTTTCCGCTCAGCATCACGGCGAAGGATGCGCAAGGCATTCCCACCCAATTGCGGCTGTCGGTGACGCCCAGCATCAAGAACGGCTCGCTGCTGCTGCAGAACATCGCGCTCTACGTGGCACACAGCACCACGCTCACTCTGCACCTCACAGGCGACGCGCGTTGGCGCGGCGCTGCCGATGCATCCGCGCAGCTGTCGGGCAAGCTCGATCACGCCAACGCCGGCGAATACGATGCGGTGATCCAGCTCACGCCCGCCGACCAGAGCGATCCGCTGATGCTCGCGCTGAAGCTGGACGGCCCGGACAATCACGCCGACCTGCATATCCCGCCGTTGGCCCTGGCCAATTGGTGGTCGCAACTGGATCACGACGACGGTCCGCGACTGACCGTGCCACCCGGCAACGGACATGCGGAAGTGGCCAGCATCGAGGCTGGCGACATCAGCGTCGAAGGCCTCACCATCCAGGCAGGCACCGATGTGCCCGCCGCCGCGGCCAGCACGGCGCCGCCGCCGAAACCGGCAACGGCGAAACCCACGCCGGCCAAGCCCGCGCGCAAGTCGCCATGAATCCATTCGCCGCTGCATTGCTGGCCTGGTTCGACGAACACGGCCGCAAGGATCTGCCCTGGCAGCATCCGCGCGACGCCTATCGCGTGTGGTTGTCGGAAGTGATGCTGCAGCAGACGCAGGTGGTGACGGTCATCCCGTACTTCCAGCGTTTTGTCGCTGCGCTGCCGACGCTGCGCGACCTGGCCGCTGCCGAAGAAGACACCGTGCTCGCACTGTGGTCCGGTCTTGGCTACTACCGCCGCGCTCGCTTCCTGCAACGCGCCGCGCAGATCTGCGTGGAAAAACACCAGGGCGAATTGCCGCGCGATTTCGATGCGCTGGCTGATCTCCCCGGCATCGGCCGCTCCACCGCGGGCGCGATCCTCGCACAGGCGCATGGGCTGCGCTTCGCCATCCTCGATGGCAACGTCAAACGTGTGCTCACGCGCCATCTGGGCATCCACGGACATCCGGGCCAAAGCGCAATCGAGAAGACGCTGTGGCAACACGCCGATGCATTGACGCCGGCCCGGCGCACCGCCGACTACACGCAGGCCATCATGGATCTGGGCGCCACCGTATGTGTGCGCTCCAAACCGCAGTGCGATCGATGCCCGCTGGCGGGCGACTGCATCGCCAGGCGCGACGGCCTCACCGCGCAGCTGCCCAGCGCCAAACCCACCAAGGCGATACCGACGCGCGACACGGTGATGCTGATCCTGCGCGACGCCACTGGACGCGTGTTGCTCGAACGTCGCGGCGAGCAAGGCGTGTGGTCCGGTCTATGGAGCCTTCCCGAAGCTAGCGATCACGATCACGCGTGGCGCACCGCCGAATCCTTGGCGCGGATCGACGACGCGCACGCGCTGCCGCCGTTCGTACACGTTTTCAGCCACTATCGGCTCAAGGTCGAGCCGCTATTGTTCGACGAGGCGACGGCGCACCAGCGCATCGCCGATAATGCCAGCCTGCGCTGGTGCGATCCCGGTGAGCGAGCGGCGCTTGGCCTGCCCGCCCCGGTGCGCACCCTGCTGCAAGACCTCTGAATCACTACCGATGAGTCACCACGCATGAGTCGTATCGTTCACTGCGCCAAGCTCGGCCGCGACGCCGAAGGCCTGGATTTCGCCCCCTGGCCCGGCCCGCTGGGCCAACGCATCTATGCGGAGATTTCCAAGGAAGCCTGGCAACAGTGGCTGGCCCACCAGACCATGCTGCTCAACGAATACCGCCTCAATCCGCTGGACCCCAAGTCGCGCCAGTTCCTGAGCGCCGAGATGGAAAAATTCCTGTTCGGCGGCGACGTGAAACAGCCCGAAGGCTACGTCGCCCCGTCCACAGAGTCTTGACGAGCCGCCCTGCTTCGGATTTAATGCACGGCTCCACGCGGCGTCTTCGACGCACGCTGGCATGGCCGGGTAGCTCAGTTGGTAGAGCAGGGGATTGAAAATCCCCGTGTCGGCGGTTCGATTCCGTCCCCGGCCACCATTGAATTCAAAGATTTACAAGAAACCGCCCTCTCGGCGGTTTTTTTGTGTCCGGACAAATGGGACGGAGGTAGTTAAGTCCCGCCGCCATTGTTCGAATTAATTACCTCCGTCCCCTTTGCTTTGTGTCCCATTTGCTTGGTACAAGCCACACGAATAGGCGTTCAGCAGTGTCCACTTCCGACCCGGAGCGGACCTAATCGATAGCATTTGGGAGGGAGGATGCCTGCGAGTCGCCGCTATGCCGTCTTGTTAGTCGTCGTCGCATCAACGGCCTTGGTTTTATCGTCGGCATTCGCTGTTCCGTACATCTTTACCGTGACTGGATTTGCCGGTTGGGCCTTTATAGGGCACGTTGTGACCGCTGATGATGACGCCCCTGGGGGCTGGAGCAATCCGGACGGAACGGCTCCCTTCCCTTGGGGAGAGCTTGCCTTAAAGGCGGCTATTTTTTTTGGACTCTGTGGCGTCATAGCGGAATTTCCAGCGCTAAGAGCTTTCGGCGGGGCAAATTGAAACAGTCCGCTTCCAACCCATAGCGGACATCAACGAAAGCCTTACCAGGGATGAGACATTGGAACTTTTGCCACAAGACCAAGAGCTACTCCGAAGAATCGACGAAGTCCTTCACTACGTGTGGGATCCCATTGGCGTTGCTGGCGTCCCACAGGCCAGGGACGAATATGAAAGCTATGTGCCCCATGTATTCCAGCTTCTCAAGACCACCGTCGATGGAAGGGACGTCGCCGATTACTTGCTCTGGTTGAGCACGGAACACATTGGGATGGGGCCTAACCCAAGTCACGATACCAAGGTGGTTGACGTACTTTTGGCATGGCGCGAGCGCCTTAGCGCATGAGCCCAAAAGGTCCGCTACCGAACCATAGCGGACGTTTGTCTTGTTAGCGTTGGAGAGCGATTGCATGCACGGAATCATTGGTCGGGCGACGCCATTTCTTGCCGTTGTGTTGCTGGCGGGGTGCGCGACGAATCACGCGTCGTCGGACGACCCTATGGCCCAGAAGGTGACACCGCTTATCAACGCGACTACGCGAAAAGCCACTGAGGAGGAGGCATTCGCCGAGCTCGCGTCGCTCGGGAATGACGCGGTTCCATATCTGGTGGGGCATCTAGGAGACACGCGGAAACTTCCGATCAAGCACCTCAGCCTGATCAATACGGCACCGGACGCATTTGAGGGAATCCGGCACTACGGCCCTGAGGTCGTCCATGACGGCCTGTCCGCAGTGCTCAACCAGATCACAGGGAAGAGCTTCGAATTTGTTTACAACGGCTCGAACGCTGCGGAACGAGAGTCGGATCGCAAGCAATGGCAGAATTGGTGCGTCGGCGCCTACCCAGAGAAGTCTTCGGTTTGCCGCGGCGGCGGTTGAACAACCGGAATTGGGGTGGTGATGTGCACTTGAGTGACCGCTTCCGACCCAAAGCGGACCTTCTGGTCGTAGGGGTAAACGGGGAGTCCCTATGGTTTCGCTCAGCAACGGAGTCAGCGTGAAGGCCGCACGGATACTTCTCCTTGGTGCTGTATTCGGAGTTATGGGATCGGCAAATGCCGCCAGCCCGGCAAGCGTCAATGATCAGGCGGTAGTGGTGCACTTCCGATATGGATCGACCGATCTCAAGCCGCTTTTTGCCTTGGAAGACAGACTTGAATCCGCCATCAAAAGTGCCGCCGTTGGAATTCTTGACGGCGACGAAGTCGCTGCCGATGGCCACGACGGTTACATCTACATGTACGGCCCGGATGCAGACAGGCTGTTTGATGCAATTAAGCCAGTTCTCGCGTCTTCGCCCTTTATGAAGGGCGCCCGGATTGCCAAGCGCTACGGGCCTCCCGGAGAAGGGACGCGGCAGGTCGTGATTGATTTCGAGTGATCGGGTCGTAATGTCCGCTAACGACCCATAGCGGACATTCCTTTAACGGGTACATGAGTTCTGCAAGCGTTTGATTTGGAGGGGTGGAGGATATGGCAACTCTCGAGCGCGCAATAGCAATCGCGGCTGCGGCACACGCGTGCCAGGTCGATAAAGGCGGAGAGCCTTACATTCTCCACCCGCTTCGCGTGATGCTTCGAATGCAATCAACGCCTGAGAGGATCGTCGCAGTGCTTCACGATGTTGTGGAGGACTCCGACGTGACTCTGGAGATTCTCGGCGCGGAGGGGTTTTCGCAAGAAGTGCTCGCTGCTGTCGATGCGCTAACGAAGCGCAGGGGCGAATCCCGATCGGATGCAGCACACAGAGCAAAGAAAGATCGTATTGCACTCGCCGTAAAGCTAGCCGATAACGCCGAGAACATGGATCTTTCGCGCATAGCGGCGCCGACAGAGCGGGACTATGTGAGGCTTGAGGAATACAAAGTCGTCCGCGCAATTTTGCTTGGAACGGCAGAGTAAGCCAGTCCGTGGATGTCTAATATCGACGTGCTTGGGCTGGGCACATCATCAATCGCAGGCCCGGGAATCCAGCATGAGTGAGTACAAATACTACGCAGTCAGCTACCCAACGGGGAGCGTGCGAGAAATCTACAGAAGCGTGAGCACGTCGCCTTCCGACTTTGGACTGCATGGTTTGTGGCGAGCAAAGAAGGACTGCACTTGGTCAGATAGCCATACTGATGTTGAGCCTCTGTTGAACGATTTCATGAGAGGCGACTTTGATCTGGTTGATGACGAGATCACTGAGGAGCAAGCGAACGCATGTTTAAGTCAGTGGCGCTCAAGTGGCTCCTGGCCAGGCCGCGAGTAGAGAGTGGGCAATCTCTTGGGATGCATAAGGTCCGCTTTCGACCCGGAGCGGACGTCGCGGCTATGAAGGTCTGGAACCTCGGAGAGGGAATGAGGTGGTACCTGCTTTCGTTTCTTGCGTTGTTACCTGCACCGCTAATAGCAAGCATCTACGAAATAGATGAGGCCTATGAGAACCACAAATGGGGACGGAGGTAGTTAAGTCCCGCCGCCATGGTTCGAATCAACTACATACTTCCCGTTTGCTCTGAAGGTTGCATTCCCTCTTCTGCCTTCAACGGAAGGGGCGCTGACATTTTGTCAGCCCCGAGCCCTCGCGCTCGCCTGCGGCCACGCGGACATCCATCTCGCCTATCCCTGACAGACGATGCCAACCCTGCTTGTTAGGGTCAGTCGGTCATTCGCGCTGTCGTGTTGCACGGCTCGCGAATGACCATGACCACCAGGTCATGAGGCGCGGGCCGTGAGTGGTTGCACACTCACGACCCGCTAACCATCACCAACTAGTTGAGAGTTGATCATGGCTATCCGCGATCATACGGGACGCATTCGCTCGTCCGTTCCCCCTGGCGACACCCTCACTCCCCTGCCTCGAGCCTCGTCATCCAAGGCGACGGCATGGCCTGAAGCCTCGCGTCATCACAGTCGCGGTGACATCGCATTGGCGGTGCTCGCCCTCACGCGTTTGCGTGTCGACAGTGAGCAATGCCGTCACGCGCAGGCGCGGGGATTCCCCGGCAGACCACTGCCATGGCCGCTTCCCGCGGCCGTCACGGCCAGCCTGGGCACGGCCATCCACTGCCTTCAGCAGTACGCCCGCCTGCTCGGTGACGAGCATCGAGTGAGCACACCACGCATCCGATGATCACCGTTGCGGCGCATCGGCCTGCATGGCGATGCGCCGCACTCGGGCGATCACTGACGCAGCAATCAAGCCTTCACTTACACGGAGCGCTGTAAGCGCCTGAGCCGCTGCGCGGCCGTGTCCGACAGGGAGAACCACCATGGAACTGATCCAGCTCACCCCGCATTCGGAAGTAGACCCCTCGCAACCCCTTCGAGCCCCCGGCGACATCTTGTTGCACGCCTACCTGATTCCAAGCGCACTCAACCCAGCACAACTCGCCCGTCGAACGGGCATACCTTCCCATCAGATCAAAGCCTTCATCGCCGACACCCACCCCATCACGCCCAAGATCGCCCTCCGCCTTTCCCTCGCTTTCGACACCACTGCCTTTTACTGGCTGGCATTGCAGGCACGGTACGATCTGGAAAGGGCGAAGCCCGTGCTGCGCGCTTATCGTCCGCTCGTTGATTGAGGACAAACGCACGGCGAACGGGGACAAACGGGACCGGACAATCAGGACGGAGGCAGTAAAGTCCCGCCGCCGTTGTTACTCGGTCCCGTTTGCTCGATGCGCCCCAGTGAAAGCACGGCCAACGCATCGGCACCATCGCTGAAGATTGCCGGTCTCAACCGGTGAGAAAGACGCGGGATACGTTTCGCCCATGGATACCCGCGCCCAGCTGCAGAAAGCTCTGAACCGCATTGAGGCCTATCTTCCTGGGCTCCTCGATAGCCATCCCGATCCGGCGGAATTCTGGCCTGCCTTTGCCGGCGAGGCGGACAGCATTCTCGATGGCGCGCCTGCTCATGAGCAGGAGTGGGTCGCGGACAGGCTCGAGAGCATGCTGAACTTCCACGGGGCGCCCGCCCCGTAGCGTTAGACGTGCTGTACGCGATTGAGCCTAGGCCGAAGCCGGCCACGACAAGTTCCTTGGTGACTTTGGCGCGAGACCATCAGTTGGACGCGCTTTGTCGAACTGTTCTGCAAGGAGCATCCATGCGGGCTTGAATCGGCACGCTCAGTCGTCCGATCAAAACATGCCGTCGCAGTCATTTGCTCAGCGTGTCGCCCAGACGGCCAAACTGTGATTTAGATCACATTTTGGCCGTAATCCGCTCGGGTATCTGCTTCCACACAACCAGGAAGCGGGACGTCCACTCAGGCGCACGCGCCTGGCGCGGTCCTGTTTACGCGCTTACCGCAATTGTTGTGCCGAATCGGCCACTAGTCACGGGGGATGCGACAAACTTGGTGCTACATTCGCCACCGTTGCTCAATGTCTGAGCACATCACCAACAAAGGGGTCCGTTATGTTGAAAGCCCTCTCGCGTCGCGCATGCCTCTTTGGCGTGCTCGCTCTGGCTACGTCCGGAGCTGCCTTCGCCGACAAGCCGCCCGCTACCGGCCTCGGCCAGTCGTGGCCCAATGCGTCCGACGTCAGCAGCAATCCGAACTTCCACGCCTATGTATTCAACATTGGCGGCATTCAGTTCGTGCAGATCAATGATGCGAACGGCAATGTGCTCGGCGCCGTCGGTACGGCGGGCGGCCAGTTCATCACGCTGCCGGTAGGCCGTTTCGCGCAGCAGGTCAGCACGCCGCAGCAGGGCCCGGCTGTGCCCACCACGGCGACGCCGACCACGGCACCGACCACGGTGTATCAGGATCCGGCAACGACGGTTACGGCCACGGCGCTCAGTGACGGCACCATGCAACTGAAAGCCTCGGTCAGCAGCTGCGATCCGGAAACCTGCGCCACGCACATCCAGTAAGTGGGCAGTACGGCGATCAGCGGCGTGTCAAATGCCGCTGATCGTGATCGGATCGAGCATCAGCATGCTGACCCGACGGCCATTGGCGATCTGATGTTCGCGCGCATCGCCTTCAAAAGTCATGGCGCGGTCGCGGATACCGGCCCAACCCATGCCACTGGTCGAACGCATCACGCGCGGCAGCAGCTCATCCCAACGTACCTGCGAAGACGTTTCGGCGGTGTCGCGGAAGATGATGCTGATCAGCACCCAGCGACGCCCCAGCTTTTCGCCGCAGCGCACGCGCACGATGACCTCGCTGAGGTTGCGCTTGGCACACGCATCGGCCACCACCTCGACCACGAGGCGATAGATGGCCAGGTGCAGGGTCTGCGATAGCCGGCTCAGCGGGCCGCGCAGATCGCACCAGTAGCCCACGCCCGTTTCATCGAGCGCACGCGGAATGGCGCCTTCGCGCAGGGCAGCCGGCAGGCCGCGTTCACGCCACGACACCGGATAAAGGCTGTCGGCAAGCCGGAACAACTGGTCCTGCGCCACCAGCGCCTGGCGGTGATAGCTGCGATCTTCGATGGTCGGCTGCAGGTGGCGCAGACGCCCCATCATCATCGAGAAGCTGGCCTGCACCGTTTCGCGAATCTGCTCAAGTGCAAGCGAGGTGGTGCGCAGCTGCATTTCGCCGATATGCACGTTGCGCTGGGCGAGCGCCAAGGCCATGCGTACGTCCATGCGCTCTTGCTCGGCGTGCTGGTGCAAGGCACCGATACGCGCGCCCAGCAGCATCATCGAGGAGATCGCGAAAGCCACGATCGCCTCGGCCTGCATGGTCTGCTGATCGTTGGTCGCCGGCATCAGGGCCATCACGGCGAAGCTCGATGCGGTGCCCCCGATGGCTGCGCCTTGCCAGCCATGCCGCATGGCCAGCCACACGATGGGCAGGAACATGGCGACCTGGGCAATCTGCCGGACGCGGGGTGCCTCAAGGCCTATCCACACCAGCAGCAACAGAGCAGGCACCACCAGAAAAATGCTGTCGAGCACCGCGCGATTGTCGATCAGTCGCGTGCCCAGCTGACGCCAGCGCGCACCGCTCAGCAGTTGGTAGGCGAACAGCGTGGTTGGGGTAATCGCCAGGATGCCGAGGTAGTTGCCCAGCACCCACTTGGTGGCCAGCTTGTCCACCTGCAGGTGATAGTCCGCCGGCAGCGTCATGATGAACATGGTGCCGATGTTGATGGCCGTCATCACGAAGGAAAGGACCAGCGCCGCCCCAAGCAGGGCCCCCATGTTGAGCGAACCCCTGGACGCCAATACGGGCCAGCGTTCGCGCAGGACATAGACGAAGGGCGCCATGAAGACCAGGCCGGGCGTGGCATACAGTACGGCCCACGGCAGGCCATACATCCCCACGCACGCGATGCTGGTAGGCAGCAGGGCCAGCGTCTCGCCCACGATCAATGCCGGCCAGTCGCGATAGCGCACCAGCAGGAGCACGACCAGATGGATACCGGCCACCAGCACAAAATGCGAAATGGTGACCTGGCGGGCAAGCGCAATCAGCAGTCCATAGGACGCAGCAATGCCGATGCGGCGGAACCACAGATTGGCCCACGGAGCGTCCAGCATTGCATCCCCCTGTCAGTCGTTCCCTCGCCTGCGCCGGGCTTCTGCGCAAGCGGCCGATCACATCGGTTGAGGCGTGAATGCACTGTGAAACGCCCCGGCGTTCTAGCCCCATTATCGTAGCGCACCCAGTTGTTGCAAATGTGCACCACGTCAAACATTTAAGCATCGAGTCGTGAAAGTCGCGACGGGTCTTGGACGTGAAATATTGCGCTGCTAGCGCACGACGCCCGGGGAAAACTCAGCCGGCGACCGCCGAATACAGGCGATCGGGCAGGTAGCTGCGCACCGAGGCCGCATCCAGGTGGACCAGGTTCTTGGCCACTTCGAGCATGATGCGGCCCTTGGTGGGGCCGTCCAGCCGTTCCCGCAGCGAGCCCAGGAAGGCCGGCGCGGCGATCAGCATCAAGCCGTCGAAGCGCCCATCGGTGCGGCCTTTGAGCAGGAAGCGGGACAGCTCCAGCGCAAAATTGCTGGTTTCCAGCTCGACCATGGTGGTGTCGGGCTCTTCCGCATGGCTGCCCGGGCCGGATCGGTCAAAGCCCCGCCCGGGACGGTCCGAGACCAGGTCCTGCTCGTGCAGGCGGGCTTCCGGATGGATGAAAGCGTCCAGTTCCTCCAGTGGACCGGTCGGCTGCCGGGCCTGGAACAGCCGGGCGACGCCTCGATTGGCAACCACGATCCAAACCGTCTTGTTCATCACGCGCTCCCAGGAAGTTTCACCAGGAATGCCGGGCGACTGACATCTGCGCGTTTGGCGATCGCACCGGGCGCTGTCGACACCGTCGGGGGAGGTTCGAGAATCCCCTTCGACACGTCAAGCCAACGTGAGCCTGACACTCAGGTCGGCAAGCCACCGCATCCGCAGGGTAATGCGCCAAGACGAACCGCCTGCCTTCTACCGCGGAAGGCGGCAATTCGAACTCAGGCCGCCGACGCCTTGTGCAACGCGATGCGCTCGAACGGCTCGAAGGCGGCGCCGGGTGAGGACTCCACGCACAAGGTCAGCGCATCGATGCGCGCGGTCGGCAGCATCGATGCGCGCAGCGACAGCCAGCGTTGCAGTGCGCGTTCCTCCTCGACGGAAGCCGGCGCCGATAGGGTCATGTGGAAACGGTAGCGTTCAAACACGTAGGGATACCCGTAACGTCCGAGGTAGTGAGTTTCGATGGCGTCGAGCCCGGAGGCGCGACGCTGGAAATCGTTTTCTGCCAGCGGCAGCCGTAGCGGCTCGATCGCTTCGACGCAGGCCGCCGCCAGGGCATGCACCGCTTTGCTGTCGCCCAGTGGACGCAGCGCCGGGAAACCGGCGAGCCGCGCACAACGCAGCGTGAGGTTGATCGGCGCGTGTGACCGTGCGACGACATGCAGGGCCTGACGCAACTCGGCCAGGTCCACATCGGGCGACAGCGTGAACGGCGATCGCAAGGTGGCATGCCAGCCGTAGCGCCGCACATCAGCCAGCAGTGCATTCCAACGCGTCAGTCCTATCCCTGGAATGCCATTGGCAGCCAGTTCGGTGCTCAGCCAGTCGCGCCCCAGGGCGGCCAGCGCGCTTGCCGGCGCCGGACAGAAGTAGATGGCATAACGCATCAGCTGCCGACCATCGATACCCGCGGCAGCGGCATGGGCCCGAGTCGACGGCGCCCGTCGCGCCATGCGCGAGGCGCGCGCAGGCGAGACTTGCCCGCAACGTCATGGACCGGCACGCCGCCGGCCCGGCCCTGAAGCGCCCTGCCCTGTCCTCGCCTCACCCGTCCCCCTGCCCGTCCAAAATTCCGCTGCCAACGATCCCGTACCGCGATCGTCGGCAGGCAGCACCTGATGGCACTGCGCCCCCTAGCTAACTAAACCTATGTGACAAGACGGGGAATCGGCGCGGACTATGGCCGCGCGCGTGCCTGATCCCCATCGGTCGGCTACATGCTGGGCACGTCGCGCATCCCCTTTGGGCACGACCGCCCGTCACGGCAGCGGCAGAGTTGACCATGAGCGCCGACGGGGTAACGCGATGGAGTCGGCAGAACGAACGCGCGCACCGAGCGGGTGCGGACCTGGGCGAGCGGCGTGACACCCGGCTCCGTGGCCAGGTGTCACAGTCAGTGCCGTCAGCTGAGCGGGTGGAACTTGCCCCACGGCGACAGGATGTCCTTCCACGGCTCGGACAGGCTCATGTCGCCGACGCCACCGAGTGCACTGGCCGTGTCCTTCTGCCAGGTCTGCACGGCATCCTGCAGCCCCTTGGCGAAATGCGCCTGCACGTTGGCGGCGATCTGGTTGGTGACGCTGGCATCGCCCATGCGCTGCTGCAGCTGTCGCCAGAACGTATCGGCGGGCATGGAAGCCAGCGCCGCCCAGTCCTGCGCCTTGATCAGTTGTTCCACCCGCGCCTGTTGTTCCGCGATGCCGTCGTCCATCGCCCGGGTGGACAGCTCCAGCCACTTCTTCCAGTTTTCCATCACCAGCTTGTTCACGCGCAGCTGAAGCTCGGTGTTGGCTTTATAGAGGCTCAACGGGAGATCGCTCGGGTTCGCCATGTCATGCCCTCAGTGGGAGATCGTCTTGCGGTTGCGCCAGCGCCCTCCGGCGGTGGCTTTGCACCGGTGTCGCCATGACACCTGTGGCCACTATGGACCAGCTGCGCGACGGGAGCATGAACCTTCCGCCCTCAACGAAATGTGTGATTGGCGCGTCCTTGATCGACCAACACGTCGACCCGCGTGCCACTGAAGTACGGCCAACCATCGCGCGCCGCAACTTCGTATCGCATACCGCGCACAGCTATCCGAACGCAGTCATACCCACGTGCATGACGTGGACGAGAAGGATGATGCGTGGATGGTCAAGGCAGGTGATCGAGGCCAGGGCGTCGATCTGCCGCAGGATCCGCAGACGGGTCGAGGGATCGGTACCGACAGGCATGCATGCGGTCGGTGACAGTGGCCGGCGTGATGCGCAGCGATAAACCACTGTTGGAGACACCAGGTGCGGCGCTAGGGCCGCACCTGGCCAGAATGCTCTAGTAAAGCACTACGCTCAGAGAGCGGCGTCCTTGAGCTTCTTCAGCGCGCGGATCTTCAGCTTCACCGTGGCGGGCTTGGCAGCGAACCACTGCTCTTCCTTGGTGAACGGGTTGATGCCCTTGCGCTTGGGCTTGGCCGGCACGTTGACGGCCGTGATCTTCAGCAGGCCCGGCATGGTGAAGTGACCGGCACCCTTCTTGTGCACCGAGCCCGTCACTGCGCCTTCGAGCGAGGCCAGCACTGCGCGCACGTCCTTCGCAGCCACGCCGCTGGCTTCAACGATGTGAGCCACGAGACCCGACTTGCCCAGTGCGTCCTTGATCGGCTTATGAACAACCGCCTTGGCGGCCTTCGGAGCTGCCTTCGGAGCGGCCTTCTTCTTTGCTGCTGCTTTTTGCGCCTTCGCCATACATTTCCCCGTGGTGATCGATAGAGATGGTGTTTGATGCCTCTCGGCATGCGGAATGTATGGCATGCCAGCCCATCACGCCAAGCTGCAAGACGGAAAAATTGCGGTTTTTTTTCGATATTGGCCCGTCGGGGGTGAAGAAAGTCACGATCGGGCACTCAGGAAGGCTGTTTTTTAGGGCTTTTCCTAGCCCGCCCCCGCCGATCGGCGACGGCGTCACGTCAGGCGGCTATGGACCGGCGGCGCCAGCCGTCTCTACTATCGAGCTTCGTCTCCACGCTAGGTGCTGCCCATGAAGCGATTGGCCTTATCCCTGCTCGCCCTGTCCGTGACGTCGGCGTTGTTCGCCGCCGATGCACCGACCACCCCGACCTTCGACCCGCACCGTTTGTCGGACGACGTCAAAACGCTTTCGTCCGACGCCTTCGAAGGCCGCGGCCCCGCTACGGCGGCCGAAACCAAGACCATCGATTACGTGGTTGCCCAGTTCAAGGCAGCCGGCGTGCAGCCCGGTGGCGATCTGAAGAACGGCAAGCGCGAATGGACGCAGGCCGTGCCGCTGCTGCAGTCCGATATCGCAGGCACGCCGTCGCTGTCGTTCACCGTCAACGGCAAGACCGAGGCCTTGACCCAGGGCCAGCAGATCGCCGTGCGTTCCGCGCTCGACGGCTCCAAGGCCGTGTCGATCAAGGACGCCCCGCTGGTGTTCGTGGGTTATGGCGTCAAGGCGCCGGAGCGCAACTGGGACGACTTCAAGGGCGTGGACCTCAAGGGCAAGATCGCCGTCGTGCTGATCAACGACCCGGACTTTGAAACCGGCGTGGGCGACTTCGGCGGCAAGGCCATGACCTATTACGGCCGCTGGACCTACAAGTACGAAGAAGCCGCTCGCCAGGGCGCGGCCGGCATGCTGATCGTGCACGAGACCGCACCGGCCTCCTACGGCTGGGCGACCGTGGCCAACTCCAACACCAACACCCAGTTCGACGTGGTGCGCGACCATCCCGCCAGCGCGCATACGCCGGTGGAAGCGTGGATCCAGCGCGACGTGGCGGTCGACCTGTTCAAGTCCGCCGGCCTCGATTTCGAAGCACTGAAGAAACAGGCGCAGACGCGCGACTTCAAGCCGGTGGTGCTCAAGGGCGAGACCTTCTCGGCCAACTACAAGATCAACTCCAAGGTAATCACCTCCCACAACATCGTGGGCCGCGTCGAGGGCAGCAAGCGCCCGAACGAGACGGTGATCTACAGCGCGCACTGGGACCACCTGGGCGTGGGCGCACCCGATGCCAAGGGCGACAAGATCTACAACGGCGCCGTGGACAATGCCACCGGCACCGCGGCCTTGATCGAACTGGCACGCGCCTTCGCCAGCCAGCCCAAGCCGGAACGCTCGGTGGTGTTCCTCAACGTCACCGCCGAAGAGAAGGGTCTGCTCGGTTCGGAGTACTACGCCTCCAAGCCGCTCTACCCGCTGGCCACCACTGTGGCCGACATCAACATGGATGCGCTCGATCCGCACGGCCCGTCGCGCAACTTCACCATCTCCGGCAGCGCCAAGCTGGACCTGCTCGATGAGCTGACCACCACGGCCAAGCAGTGGAACCTGGTGTATTCGGCCGATCCCAAGCCCGAAGCCGGCCACTTCTTCCGCTCCGATCACTTCTCCTTCGCCAAGCGCGGCGTGCCGGCGGTGTCGTTCGGCTCGGGCAATGACTGGGTGGACGGCGGCCTCGCTGCCGGCAAGGCGGCCGAGGACGAGTACGTGGCCAAGCACTATCACCAACCGTCCGACGAATGGCAGGCGGATTGGCCGTTCACCGGCATGGCCCGCGATCTGCAGATCCTCTACAAGCTCGGCAGCGACCTCGCCAACTCCGACACCTGGCCGAACTGGAGCAAGGATTCGGAATTCCGCGCGTCCCGCGACGCCACGGCAGCGCAGCGCAAGTAACCGCGATTACGTTGCAGTACACGAAGAGGCCCGCAGCAATGCGGGCCTTTTTTCTTTAACCGATCCAACCTTCGGGAACATGTTTTTCACGCGAAGCTGATTCAGATGACGGCAAAACACAACGGCAATATGGCAGTCACCGTCGAGCCAGACAGCAATCACAAGAAGGTCATGCATCGACGGCAAGCTGCGCACCATCGGACTACTAAAAAAGTTGAATCCTATGCTGGCGCAATACGTCTACCCGTCGAAATCCGGCCTGTTCCGCATCGTCCGCCACGGCCGCCAATGGCGCGTGCTGTGCGATGAACACGAGATGGGCCGCCACGAAACGGCAGAAGCCGCGCTCATCGCCATCCGCATGGACTGCCCGCAGGCGCGCCTCCCTGGCGAACTGGCCGAGTGGCGCTATATCCCCGAGCTGGCCCTGGCGCATTCGCGCGTTTCGAGCGAAGGCACGCGCTGGCGTTTGGCCGGTTGAAGGCACTTCACTTCTCCTTCTCCCCTCCGGGGAGAAGGCCGGGATGAGGGGCGGGTGCTCGCGGTAGGATCACCTACTGCCCCTGCCGCTACTCGTGCGCGTTAATCACCGCCAAAAAATCCCGCCCATAACGCTCAAGCTTCGCCTTACCCACACCACTGATCGACGACAACTCCGCCTCGTTCGAAGGCAATGCCCGCAGCATCGCCAGCAAGGTCGCATCGTGGAAAATCACATACGGCGGCACACCATGCTGCTTCGCCAGCTGCGTGCGCAACTTGCGCAGTTCATCCCATAGCGGCTGCTCGTAAGCCTCCACGCCGAGGCTGCCACCGGTCACCAGCTGACTGTCGCGACGACGCTTGCGCGTGGCGCGTGCCGGCGTTGCGTCTTCACGCAGACGCACCGAACGATTGCCCACCAGCACCTCGCGGCTCGCCTTGCTCAGGCGCAGCGTGCCGAAGCCTTCCGCGTCGGCTTCCAGCAAACCCATCGCGAGCAACTGGCGGAACACCGAGCGCCACTGCTTTTCATCCATGTCGGCGCCGATGCCGAAAGTCGAAAGTCGATCGTGTCCCAGGTCGGTCATGCGCGTGCTGTCTTCCCCGCGCAGGATGCTGATGACATGGCCGGAACCAAAGCGCTGGCCGCTGCGATACACCGCCGATAGCGCCTTCTGCGCCGGCACCGTGGCATCCCAGGTCTTGGGCGGCTCGATGCAGTTGTCGCAATGGCCGCACGGCCCCTGGAACGATTCGCCGAATGCGGCGAGCAACAGCTCACGACGGCATTGCGTGGCTTCCGCATACGCCAGTTGCGATTCCAGTTTCTGGCGTTCAACGCGCTTGCGCTCATCCGCCGATTCCGATTGCGCAATCATCTGGCTCATCGTCACCACGTCCGACAGGCCGTAGATCATCCAGGCTTCAGACGGCAGGCCGTCGCGACCCGCGCGCCCGGTTTCCTGATAGTAGCCTTCCATGCTGCGCGGCAGATCCAGATGCGCGACGAAGCGCACGTCGGGCTTGTCGATGCCCATGCCGAACGCCACCGTGGCCACCATCACCACGCCGTCTTCGCGCAGAAAACGCCGCTGGTTCGCGTTGCGCGTCGCGGCATCCAGACCGGCGTGATAAGGCAGCGCCTCGATACCCGCTTCCGTCAGCCATGTCGCCGTCTCATCCACCTTCCGCCGGCTGAGTGCATAGACGATGCCCGTCTCGCCGCGATGCCGCTCCAGAAATTCCATCAGCTGCCGCCGCGCGTTGTGGCGCAGGCCAACCTGATAGCGGATGTTCGGTCGATCGAAACTAGAAACGAACTGACGCGCCTCTTGCAGCGCCAGCCGCTCGACGATTTCATCGCGCGTGCGCTGATCGGCCGTTGCAGTGAGCGCGATGCGCGGAATCTGCGGGAAACGCTGATGCAGCACCGCCAACTCGCGGTACTCAGGGCGGAAATCATGCCCCCATTGCGACACGCAATGTGCTTCGTCGATCGCGAACAACGCCACCTCGGTGCTCTCGAGCAAACCGAGAAAGCGCGAGGTCAACAATCGTTCCGGCGCGACGTAAAGCAGGTTCAGCTCGCCGGCCAGCAGGCGTCGCTCCACGTCGCGCTGGTCTTCCGCACCCAGGCTGGAATTGAGATAAGCCGCGGAAACGCCGGCTTCGCGCAGCGCATCCACCTGATCCTGCATCAAGGCGATCAACGGCGACACCACGATGCCCGTGCCCTGCCTCACCAACGCAGGAATCTGATAGCACAGCGACTTGCCGCCACCCGTAGGCATCAGCACCAGGGCGTCGCCACCGTCGATCAACTGCTCGACGACGGCCTGTTGCTGACCGCGAAATTGCGCGTAGCCAAAAACGCTTTGAAGAATATCGAGAGGGGCAGGAAGCATCGGCGAATGCTAGCAAAAGTCGTTTGCCGCTTTGCGTCTCGCGTGGCCGCTCTTTGTCAAGACGTACGCAGGTCGGTCAGCCAGCCGACGCACTGCCCGGGGAAATGCCGACGAAGCGCAGCCATTCAATCGCGTGTAAGTACAACGGCAAGCAACCGATCGCATCCGACGTTTGCCACTCGGGCAGATCTAGCCCGGCATGCCCCACAACGCACGATCAAGATTGGCATCCAGACCGAAGGTCGCCAACGGCACACGGCCGTTCTTGACGTCCACGCCCTCCGCTTTCAGGCGCTTGCTCTGCTCGCGAAAGCCCTTGCTGCCGGCGGGAAAAGCGATATGGCCGCTGGAGCGGAGCACGCGGAACCAGGGAAGCTCCATGCCGTCCGGCACTTCGCCCAGCGCCCTGCCGACCAGCCTCGCGCGCCCCGGCAGGCCCGCCCGTGCGGCGATCGCGCCGTAGCTGGCGACGCGGCCGGGAGGAATAGCTGCGATGGCAGCAAAGATGCGCGCGTGTGCGTCGGATTTGGGCTTGTCCATGATCTTCAACAGGCTCTTTACACCGGGTCGTGGCACAGTAGCGAGCCTGGTTCCACCTGCCAAGGAGATCGCACCATGCGCCATTTCGAAGCCGTGCGTTCCCACATCGGCAGCTTGCACGCGCTGCGCCACAACGATCCTTACCTGATCAGTTTCGACCTGACCTTGCCCCACGACCGGCATCAGGGCATCTATCTGGCCGAACTCGAAGACGAGTCCGGCCGCCGCTACCTGCGCATCTCCACCCCGGTAGGCCCGCTCGCGGGCGCTGATCCGCGCCGATGCCTGCGTTTCAACTGGGAGCAACGCAAAGGCTTCCTGGCCGTCGCAGACCTGGATGGTTCGCCGTACCTGCACCTGTGCGAAAACCGGCCCTATGAGCTGCTGGATGCCGTGGAATTGAGGCGTCTGATCGAGGAGCTGGGCGAGCTGGGGGATCAGCTGGAGAGGATAGTCGCGGCTGGGGGCGATGATCTCTGATGGAAGGCGGTCTAGACCCAGGACCAATCCCTCACCCCCGCAAGCTGGCCACAATCCGACTGTAGGAGCGCACCCTGTGCGCGACCAGCCGACGGAGCGGTACATCCCAGCGCTGCGGTCGCGCACAAGGTGCGCTCCTACAAGGGAACCACGCGGGCCTGTGGACGAGGATTAGCGTCACTTGTCGGCTTTTGTGGGAGCGCACCCTGTGCGCGACAGACCTACGGAGCGGTACACCGCGGCGTGGCTGTCGCGCACAGGGTGCGCTCCCACAGACAAGCGCCAAGCGCGGTAGCCAAGTCGAAAGGTGCGGGGTCAAGCCGATGTGCAGCGAGGCCCCGCTTTAAGTCCTCAGCGATTCGGGCGCGTTGCGCAGCG
>NZ_JPLA01000054.1 GCF_001010355.1 Dyella japonica DSM 16301
TGAGCCGCTCATCTTACATCATCTTTCCGGTCCGTCAACACCTTCAGCGAAGAATTTTTGCTGCCGGGTTTTCAGTGGAATCCCCGTTGAAGAGCTTGTCGTCCGGGGAGGAGCGAAACTATAGCGTCCCTCCACAGGGTTGGGAAGGGGTCTATACGAATTTTTTTCATGTTCGTGACAGGGCGCGACGCACGGGGCACGAATACGCCGGCCTTGCAGCGGCAAGACCGGCGCGTTTTGTCGGCGGAATCTGTGCCCTGAAGAGGCCAGGGGGCTCTAATTAGGCCTCGCCACCCTTGGCGGCCGCGATGGAGGAGATTGGCGTGATCGCCAGGGATGCATTGGCCGCCACGGGCGTGGCGCCGTCTCCGTTGGCCGCCAGGTCATGCCGGCAGGGCACGCCGACGTGATAGGGGATGAGGGACTCGAGACTCAGCCTTTCCAGGATGTCCCACTCGTCTTCGAACGGAATGAATTGCTGCATGGTGCTGCTCCTGCCTGGGTTGCGCGGTTTTCTCGGCGCGCGGGAGCATTTAAGCAAACGGCCCGGTCCGTACGATGACGGATTCGGGCCGTTTGAGGGCAATGCGGGGAGGAACTCAGTCGATTTCGATCATCTCGAAGTCTTCCTTGGTCGCGCCGCAATCCGGGCAGGTCCAGGTATCGGGAACGTCGGCCCAACGCGTACCGGGCTCGATGCCCTCGTCGGGCACGCCCAGCGCCTCGTCATAGATGAAGCCGCAAACGACACACATCCATTTGCGCAGGGTGCCGGTTTCGTTGGTGCTCTGATTCATCGTCAATGGCTTGCTATGGAGAATAAGTAGGTCATTCTCGCAACTCCCCCGCCGATGCGAAAGCGTATGGCGCCGCTCTCCAGGATCGATTGCATGCGTGAAAAACTCCAGGGCCGTGGCCTTTATGTGATTACCGATGGCCCGCGCCCCGACTTGTTCCAGGCCGTCGCCCAGGCTTTGGCTGGCGGCGCCCGGCTGCTGCAATACCGTGACAAGACGGGCGATCACGCGCGCCGCCTCACCGAGGCCCGCGCCATCCGGGCCCTGTGCGCGGCCCGCCAGGTGCCCCTGATCATCAATGATGACGTGGCTTTAGCCCACGCCGCGGGCGCCGCGGGCGTGCATCTGGGCGAGGAGGACGGCGACGTGGCCGCGGCCCGCGCCGTGCTCGGCGACGCCGCCATCATCGGCGTGTCCTGCTACGACTCGTTGGCGCGCGCGCGCGAACTGGCCGCCGCGGGCGTCGATTACATCGCCTTTGGCGCCTTTTTCCCTTCGCCCACAAAGCCGCATGCACGCCGTGCTTCCTTCGACCTGCTGCGACAGAGCGCCGCGCTCGACGTGCCGCGAGTGGCGATTGGCGGCATCACGCCAGACAATGCCCAGTCGCTGATCGATGCCGGCGCGGACTATCTCGCCGTGGTTTCAGCGGTTTTCGGCGATCCGGACGTGCGCGGCGCCGCTGCGCGATTCGCCCAACTCTTCACCAAGCCTTGAGACATCCACCATGACCACCAACCACGAACTCTTCCAACGCGCGCAGCAACTGATGCCCGGCGGCGTGAACTCGCCGGTGCGCGCCTTCAAGTCGGTGGGCGGCGAGCCGTTCTTCACGGCGCGGGCGGATGGCCCCTATCTGTGGGACGTCGAAGGCAAGCGCTATGTCGACTACGTGGGCTCGTGGGGCCCGATGATCGTGGGCCACAACCATCCGCAGGTGCGTGAGGCGGTGGAACGCGCGGTGAAGAATGGCCTGTCGTACGGCACGCCCTGCCCCGCCGAAGTCACCATGGCGGAAACGATCACGCGCCTGATTCCGTCGATCGACATGGTGCGCATGGTCAATTCCGGCACGGAAGCGACCATGTCGGCGATCCGCCTGGCGCGCGGCGCAACCGGTCGCAACCTGATCGTGAAGTTCGAAGGCTGCTACCACGGCCATGGCGACAGCTTCCTGGTGAAGGCCGGTTCGGGCGCACTCACCTTCGGCGTGCCGACCTCGCCCGGCGTGCCCAAGGCCAATGCCGACCTCACGCTCACCCTGGCCTATAACGATCTCGAGGCTGCCGTACGGCTGTTCGATGAGCACGGCCACGATATCGCCGGCCTGATCATCGAGCCGGTCGCCGGCAACATGAACTGCATCCCGCCCAAGGATGGCTATCTGCAGGGCCTGCGCGAGTTGTGCACGAAGCACGGCGCGCTGCTGATCTTCGATGAGGTGATGACGGGTTTCCGCGTGGCCCTGGGTGGCGCGCAGGCGTATTACGGAGTGACGCCGGATCTCACCACGTTCGGCAAGATCATCGGCGGCGGCATGCCGGTGGGAGCTTATGGTGGCCGTCGCGACCTGATGCAGCAGATCGCGCCCGCGGGACCGATCTACCAGGCCGGCACACTTTCGGGCAATCCAGTCGCGATGGCGGCCGGGCTGGCCATGCTGGAGCTGATCCAGGCGCCGGGCTTCTATGACCAGCTCGCGGCGCGCACGCGTCTGCTCACCGATGGCCTGCAGGCCGTAGCCGATGGCGAAGGCGTGGCCTTCAGCACGAATCGCGTGGGCGGCATGTTCGGCCTGTTCTTCACCAAGGAGAAGGTGGATAGCTACGCGCAGGCGACGGCGGCGGATGCGGCCATGTTCAACCGTTTCTTCCACGGCATGCTCGAGCGTGGCGTCTACCTGGCGCCGTCGGCGTTCGAGGCGGGCTTTGTTTCCAGCGCACACAGCGAGCAGGACCTTGCCCAGACGCTGGAAGCAGCGCGTGGTGCGCTGCGCGCGGCGCGGAACGGCTGAGCATCGGCCCACATGGCTGCCGATGGCGCCCGCCATCGGCAGCATGCAGCGCGATTCAAGGCATGCGGCAGTTTGGGCATCGTCTGATCCAAGCTTGACGCCGCCGGCGCTATGCTCCGTGCTCTCGCGCCCGGATGTCCGCCGCATGAGCAAGCAACCGCCGTTCCCCTTCGACACGCGTGTCAGGCCGGCCACCCTTACGGGTTGGCGCGCCCGTTGGTTCCATATCATTTTCGGCCATGACGACGCGCCTGGACGGCTATTCGATCTGGTGCTGATCATCGCGATTCTGTCGAGCATCGTGGTCACCGTGCTCGATACGGTGAACGAGCTGCATGTCCGTTTCGCCAGCTTGTTCTATGCGCTGGAATGGTTCTTCACCGTGGTGTTCACGCTGGAATACGTGGTACGCCTGATGGTGGTGGCACGGCCCATGCGCTATGCGCGCAGCTTCTTCGGCATCGTCGACCTGCTTGCGGTGTTGCCGACCTACGTCAGCCTGCTCGTCGCGGGCAGCCAATATTTGCTGGTCATTCGCGCCGTGCGCATCCTGCGCATCTTCCGCGTGCTGAAGATGACGCGCTATGTGGGCGAGGCCGATCTGTTGTGGGGCACGCTGGTGAAATCGCGGCGGAAGATCTTCATCTTCATCAGCACGATTCTTACGGTGGTGCTGATCTTCGGCGCGCTGATGTACCTGGTCGAAGGCCCGGAGAACGGTTTCAGCAGCATCCCGCGTGCGATGTATTGGGCGGTGGTGACGATGACTACCGTGGGCTTCGGCGACATCACGCCGCATACCGCGCTGGGCCAGGTGCTCACCTCGCTGATCATGCTGGTCGGCTACAGCATCATCGCGGTGCCGACGGGCATCTTTGCAGCGGAACTGGCGGCCGGCATCCGCGACGTTCGTCAGCAGCTGACCTGCCGCGCCTGCGGCCTGGACGGCCATCAGGGCGACGCCCGGTTCTGTCGCGGCTGCGGCCAGCCGCTTGCGGCGCCGGCACTGCAGGCATCGTCCAGTGGAGCAAACGCCCAGGACTGAGCCCTGGGCGCGCGGGCTTACCCAGCGATAAAGCTGCGCAGCGCGGCTTCGAGACGCTGCAGGCCTTCGGCGAGGTCCTCATCGCTGATGTTGAGGGCGGGCACGAAACGCAGCACGTCCGGACCGGCCTGCAGCACCAGCAAGCCGTGCGCCGCGGCGTGATCAAGGATGGCGCCCGCCTTCCCCTTGTTCGCCTCGTTGAGCACCGCGCCAAGCATCAGACCGCGGCCGCGAACCTGCTCAAACAGCTGCAGCGACTGGTTGATGCGCGCCAGGCCATCACGCAATGCCTGCGACTGGCGCGCCACGTTGGCCAGCAACTCCGGCGAAGACAGCTTGCGCAGCGCCACGCGCGCCACGGCGGCGGCCAGCGGATTGCCGCCGAAGGTGGTGCCGTGGGCGCCGAACTGCATCACCTCGGCCACCTTGGGACCCGCCAGCATGGCGCCGATCGGGAAACCGCAACCCAAGGCCTTGGCCATGGTGACGATGTCGGGCTTGGCGCCGTCCTGCACATAGGCGAACAAGGTACCGGTACGGCCCATGCCACTCTGGATTTCGTCGAGCACCAACAGCGCGTTGTACTGATCGCACAGCTCGCGCACGCGCTGCACGAAGCCTGGCGCGGCCGGCAGCACGCCGCCCTCGCCCTGCACGGGCTCGAGCATCACGGCGGCCACGTCGCCCTGCGCGAACGCCGCTTCCAGGGCGGGCACATCGTTGAAATCGAGATAGCGGAAGCCGCCGGGCAGCGGCTCGTAGCCTTCCTGGTACTTCGGCTGCGCAGTGGCCGTGACGGCGGCCAGGGTGCGTCCATGGAAGGAGCCACGGAAGGTGATGATCACGCGCTTATCGGCCTCGCGCCCTTGCGCGGCGGCCCACTTGCGCACCAGCTTGATGGCCGCTTCGTTGGCCTCGGTGCCGGAGTTGCACAGGAACACGCGCTCGGCGAAGCCCGATGCCGACACCAGCTCCTCGGCCAGGTGCAACGGCGGCTCGCTGTAGAACACGTTGCTGGTATGCCAGAGCTTGTGCGCCTGGGTAGTCAGCGCCTCGAGCAGGTCGGGATCCTGATGGCCCAGCGCGTTGACCGCGATGCCGGCGCCGAAGTCGAGGTAGTCGCGGCCCTGCGTATCCCACACCCGCGCGCCCTTGCCGTGGTCCAGCACCACATCGCGCGGCCGATACACCGGCAACCAGTAGCGCTTGCCGAGATCGATCAGGGACTGGGCGGACGGGTCTTGCGCGTGCATGTCGTACTCCGGGCATCGTCGAGGACGACACCATGCTCAAAAGCGGGATTGGGGATGGGGATGCGCCGCAAGCAGCGGCGCGCGTGCATCGTAAGCCCTGAGTACCGGCTTTGCACGGCTCCCGACCGTGTGGACAAGGATGGCCCGGGGAGGTGGCGCCCGGCGTCGCGCCTTCTGACCGACGCCTGCCCTGGGCCGGCAAAAGGTGTGACATTTCGCCTGTCCGCCGTAAAGCAGGTGATACACCTTCCCGAAACCGCTTAACCACAGGAGTTAAGCGCCTTCCGAAGGCCTGAATTCGGGTTGGGGCTGTAACGCCTTTAGCACGGTTCAAAATCGTCCACTGCGCTGCAAAGGCGCTAAAACCCCCGTTTTTCAGCCATTGGTCCTGGTTGGCACGACGATTGCTCTCTTAACCCCGTACAGGCGGGAAGGGGAAGGGCCAGCTGCGATAAACGCGCCGGACGTCGCGACAAGGACCTTCGCGGCGACAGGATGGCGACGCTTCTGGGTGGCCCGGGGCAAGTCGGCACGGACTTCGCAGCTGGCATGGGAAGCACCCTTTCCGCGCCTCTCACCTTGCTGAGAGGTCGTTCAAGCATTCCGCCGCAAGGCGGTGATGAGGGCGGTAACCCGGCAACCCCTGTGGCCGGGGCACCAATGGAAGCCCCCGACCCGACCCCTGCGGGTCGGGGGCCTTCCTTTTTGTCGTGTGCGGATTCGATGGCTTGAGGGCCTCACGCTCCATCGCCGCATTCGCTGCCAAAGAGCACGCACGCGCCGCCCACCCCAAGGGGTGGCCAGCATGATTCGTTCGGTGGGCGCCCTGGCGGGCCTGGACGTGCGCCTAGCGCAGCTCGTCGAGTGCGAGCTGGTGCTTCTTGCAGAGACGGTAAATGGTCACACGCGACACTTTCAGTCGCCGCGCGCATTCGCTCACATTGAAACGACTCTCGCGCAGGCAGGCGATCACCGCATCGCGCTCGGCCGCCACACGCGTGCTGCCCAGGCTGGAACGTGCCGCCTGCTTGGTGAGCACGTCGGCCAAGTCCAGGTCGTTGACGCTGATGAGGGCGTCTTCGGCCACCACTGCGGCGCGCTGCACGCGATTGAGCAATTCGCGCACGTTGCCCGGCCAGCTGAAATCAAGCATGGCCCGCCGCGCGCTGGCGCTGAAGGCACGCCCGCGGCTGGGATGCTGCTCGCGGAATGCGTCGAGGAATTTCTGCGCCAGCAACACCACGTCGTCCTCGCGCTCGCGCAAGGGCGGCATGCGCAGGCGCAGCACGTTGAGGCGGTAGTAGAGATCTTCGCGGAAGCGGCCCTGCTCCACCGCTTTTTCCAGATCCACGTGGGTGGCGGCGAGCACGCGCACATCCAGCTTGATCAACTGGCTGCTGCCCACGCGCTCCAGCGTGCCTTCCTGCAGGAAGCGCAGCAGGCTGGTTTGTGCGTCCAGCGGCAGATCGCCAACTTCGTCGAGAAAGACCGTGCCACCGGCGGCCGTTTCGAAATGGCCGATGCGGCGTGCGTTGGCGCCGGTGAATGCGCCGCGCTCGTGGCCGAACAGTTCGGACTGCACCAGGTTGGGTGGCAGTGCTCCGCAATTGATCGCGGCGAACGGCCGATCGGCACGCGCCGACAGGCTATGCAATGCCCGCGCGGCAACCTCCTTGCCGGTGCCCGTTTCGCCGGTGATCAACACCGGCAGCTCCACCGGCGCGTACTTGCGTACGCTGGCCACCACGGCGCCGATCGCGGCGCTGCGGCCGGTCACGCCGATGTCGCCCGGTTCGGCCGCACGCGGCTGGTCGCCACCCACGCGAGCGAGCGCTTCGACCAGACGGTCGACGTCCACCGGCGTGGCGAAGTATTCGATGCTCGCTTCGAGCACGCGATCGATCAGCGGCTCGTGCACCGACATGGCCGGCGGTATGAGCGCCACCCACGGCAGCCAGGGGTGATCAGCCATGAGCTGGGCCATGGCCTGGGCGGAAGCAGGATCGCCGTGCCTAAGGTCGGCCAGCGCCACCACCGTATCGTTGTTTCGCATGCCCACGCCGCCCTGAGTACCGGCATCGGCCACGCGGATGATCCATCCCGCATTGGCCAACCCTGCCCGCTCTTCGCCGGCCGGTTGACCAAACCAGACGACGCATCGCCTGGCTTCCTCCCTCATTACAGCCATGGTTCCCTCCCCCAACCCCTCTAGGGGTCACAGGTTTCGGCCGGTCGTTGCCACGTCCTATGGCTACCCCCCGGTTACCACGCCCGTCGCGCCAAGCTAACCCGCGACCGCTACAAAAATGTGATATGGGTCACACAATATACAACTCTGCGCCTCACAGTCACCCCACCAATGGCGCAAAACCGTCGGACGTAAGCCGGAGGCCGGCAGGTGGGCTAGCACCTATGGCCTAGAGTCCTTAGACCCTTGCCAAAGGCCCGCCAAGGGCCCCAGCAAGCCACGCGACAGCCAGGGCCCTACCAGACGCCCTTATTTGGCATCGAAGCCCAGGGCTCCTGCGGGGGCAGATGCCCGTCCTGCAGCAATTCCACCGAAATCAGGTCAGGCGAGCGTACGAAAGCCATGTGTCCATCGCGTGGCGGCCGATTGATCGTGTAGCCCATGGACTGCAGGTGCGCGCAGGTCTGGTAGATGTTGTCCACGCGAAACGCCAGATGGCCAAAGTTGCGTGCGCTGCCGTAGTCCTCGCTCGAGCCCCAGTTATGGGTCAGCTCGATTTCCGCTTCTGGCGAATCAGGCGCGGCGAGAAAGACCAGGGTGAACTTGCCCGCTGCGTTCTCGCTGCGACGTGTTTCCTTCAAGCCCAGTCCATCGCAGAAGAAACGCAGGCTGGCATCGATGTCGCGCACGCGGATCATGGTGTGCAGGTATTTCATGCGGAACTCCGTGGCGTGGGGACGCCGCCGTCATGGGGAAGCACGTGACGGAGGCGCTGCGCCAGATCATCCAGCACCTCACGTGTCGACGGTGTCGGCACGCCGTGCGGATAGACGCGAAACAAGCCATCGGCCACGCGACGCGGATGCACATGCAAATGGAAGTGCGGCACTTCCTGCCCGCCGGCCGCGCCGTTGGATTGCCAGAGATTGAGTCCGGGCGCATGCATCGTCTCGCGCAAGGCATGCGCTACGCGCACGCCCAGTTGCATCACCTCGCCGGCCAGTGCGAGATCGATGGCGTAGATATCCTGCACGTGCAACTTCGGCACGACCAACACGTGGCCGAGCACCGCTTGCCGAAGATCGAGGAACGCCAGCGCGTTGTCCGTCTGCGCCACCACGCTGGCCTCGCCTCGGCCCGCGACGATCTCGCAGAACGGACAGGACACGACGCTCAATCCAGAAACAGATCGGGCAACAGCGACTGCGTTGGATCCACCGCGTACGGCGCGAAGTCGGTGACGCCCGCCTCGCGCAGCACTTCTTCATCGATCAGGAACTTGCCGGCGAAACCCTTGGCCGACCGCGTGAGCACGGCATGCGCTGCATCAGCCACGATGCTCGGCTTGCGGCAGCGTTCCAGCGGCACACCCGGAATCATGTTGAGCGCATCGGTGGCTACGATGGTGCGCGGCCACAACGCGTTCACCGCCACACCTTGCCTGCCCAGCTCGCCGGCGAGGCCCAGCGTCACGAAGCTCATGCCCATCTTGGCGAGCGTGTAACCGGTGTGCGGCGCCCACCACTTCGGATTGAGCGAGGGTGGCGGCGCCAGCGTGAGGATGTGCGGATTGTCGGACTTGAGCAGATGCGGCAGGCACACCTGTGCACACAGGAAACTGCCGCGCGCATTGACCTGCTGCATCAAGTCGAAGCGCTTCATCGGCGTGTCTGCGATGCCTGCCAGCCAGATCGCGCTGGCGTTGTTGACCAGGATATCGATGCCGCCGAAGCGTTCGACCGTGGCGGCCACGGCGGCCTTCACTTCGTCTTCCTCGCGGATATCGCACTTGATCGGCAGGGCCTTGCCGCCGGCCGCTTCAATTTCTTCCGCTGCGCTGAAGATGGTGCCGGGCAGTCGCGGATTGGGTACGTTGCTCTTGGCGGCAATGGCGATATTGGCGCCATCACGCGCGGCGCGCAGGGCAATCGCCAGGCCGATACCGCGTGAGGCACCGGTGATGAAGAGGGTCTTGCCGGCCAGGCTGCTCATGGATGGTCGCCTTCAATGGTGAGTGAGCAAGTGTAGAAGCGCGTCATGCAGGCGCAAAGTGCGAGACGATCACGCCCGTTGGAAACGCGGGAGGATGTCGCGCAGTTCGCCCAGTCGTCGCACGGGATCGGTCAGTTCGAGCAGGCGCTGCTGTTCGTCGGTCTGCAACGGCAGCAATTCCGCCAGGCGAAAACCCAGCCAGCTGGCGTCGTCGTAGAGATGCTTGGGCGCGTGACGCCACTGCGGCGCTAGGTTCTCGATCAGACGCTCGAGGATCGACTGCAACAAGGCCAACTCCACCGGCACTTCCTGCGTGGGCTCCGCAGCCCACGATTCGACGTCGCCGCGCACCAGTCCATCCGAACGCACGCGCGTACGCTGCACGCGGAAGCGCTCGCCGCCTTCGGCAAGGATGCCGAGCAGGCCGTCCTCGCGATTGTGGAAATCAACGATGCGCGCCAGCGTACCGACGGCGGCGGGCAAGGCGGGTGCGCCCGCTTCCCGTCCCTCGAGGATCAGGCACACGCCGAAAGAGCTGCCGGTGCGTGCGCACTCGCGAATCATGTCCAGATAGCGTGGTTCGAAAATGCGCAGCGAGAGCTGTCCACCGGGATACAACACGGTGTTCAGTGGGAACAGGGGCAGATCGATGGATGGAGTGTTGGCAGCCATGCAATCAGTCTAACCGCGCACCTGCGTTGTAGGAGCGCACCCTGTGCGCGAACGCGATAGCGAGGCGCCATGGCCAGACCAGTCGCGCACAGGGTGCGCTCCCACAGGTGAGTGGGAGTAGCGGCCCCGGATCTTACGAGGCGATCGACTCGGCGAAGCGGCGCGGTGCGCCTTCGAAGCCGCCATTGGACATGAAGACCACGTGATCGCCTGCGCGCACCTGGCTGCGCAAGGCGTCGATCAGCGCATCCACCGTGGGCACGGCGCTGCCGCGGCCATTCAAGGCGGCCGTCACGCGGCCGGCATCCCAGGCCAGTTCCGGGCGATGCAGGAAGACCACGGCATCGGCATCGGCCAGCGAAGGGGCCAGTGCCTCAGCATGTGCACCCAGGCGCATGGAATTGGAACGTGGCTCCAGCGCGACCACGATGCGGGCGTTGCCCACCTTCGCGCGCAAGCCGGCCAGCGTGGTCGCGATGGCCGTGGGGTGATGCGCGAAATCGTCGTACACGCGCACGCCATTCGCCTCGCCGACGATTTCCATACGGCGCTTCACGCTTTGGAAACTCGCAAAGGCCGGCAGCAGGGCACGCGGATCGGCGCCTGCGGCAGCAGCCGCGGCCAAGGCCGCCAGCGCATTCATCACGCTGTGGTTGCCGAGCAGCGGCCAGTGGATCTCGCCGATCAACTCGGCGCCATGGCGCACGCGGAAGGCGGAACCATCGGCCTCGATCAGCTCGGCCTGCCAGTCGCCCTGCCCGATGCCAAACGTTTCCACCGGCGTCCAGCAACCCATCGCCAACACTTCAGCCAGATGCTGATCGTGCGCGTTGACGATCAGACGTCCATTGCCTGGCACGGTGCGCACCAGGTGATGGAACTGACGCTGGATCGCGGCGACGTCGGGGAAGATGTCCGCGTGGTCGTATTCGAGGTTGTTGAGGATGGCGATGCGCGGACGGTAGTGAACGAACTTCGAGCGCTTGTCGAAGAACGCGCTGTCGTATTCATCCGCCTCGATCACGAAGGGCTTGCCGCCACCCACGCGTGCCGACACGTCGAAGTTGCCGGGCACGCCGCCGATAAGGAAGCCGGGCGAGAGGCCCGCGCTTTCCAGCAGGTGTGCCAGCAGGCTGGTCGTGGTGGTCTTGCCGTGTGTGCCGGCCACGGCCAGCACTTCACGGCCCGGCAGCAGGGTCTCGCCCAGCCACTGCGGCCCGGAGATGTAGCGCAGCTGCTCGTCGAGCATGTATTCCACGGCCGGGTTGCCGCGCGTCATGGCGTTGCCTACCACCACCAGATCGGGCGCGGGCTTGAGGTAGTCGGCGCGATAGCCGTTCATCAAGCCAATGCCGAGTGCTTCGAGCTGGGTGCTCATGGGCGGATAGACGTTCGCGTCGGAACCTTCGACGGTCAGTCCAAGCTCGCGCGCCAGTGCGGCGACGCCGCCCATGAAGGTGCCGCAGATGCCCAGGATGTGCAGACGCATGTGTTACCTGCTCGATAGAACCCGGCCAGCCGATGCGCCAGCCCAAAAACATCGGGCCGCCTTGCGGCGGCCCGGAGCGTCAGCCGTTGGCGGCGGCCGATTCGTCAGCCAGCGCACGCTTGACGCGGGCGGTGACTTCGTTGAGCTCGCCCACGCCGTCGACCACCTGCAGCTTGCCGCGGCGGGAGAAGAAATCGGCCACGGGCGCGGTCTGCTCGGCATAGACCTTCAGGCGATCGCGCACCACCACCGGATCGTCGTCCTTGCGGTGCTCGGCGGCGAAACGGATTTCGCAGCGGCCGATGATCACTTCGTTGGGCACGTCCAGCTTCACCACGGCGTCCAGCGGCTGGCCGATCTTGGCCAGCAGATGATCGAGCGCATCGGCCTGGGCCAGGTTGCGCGGGTAGCCGTCGAGGATGAAACCACCGCGGACATCGTCCTGCGAGAGGCGCTCTTCGAGCATGGCCAGCAGGATGTCATCGGACACGAGCTTGCCCGCATCCATCACTGCCTTCGCCTTCAGGCCCGTCGGCGTACCAGCCGCCACCGCCGCGCGCAGCATGTCGCCGGTCGAGATGTGCGGTACGCCGAGTTCCACCTTCAGACGCGCAGCCTGGGTGCCTTTGCCCGAACCGGGCGGACCGAGTAGGACGAGTCGCATAGTGCTCCAAGGTATCCGCAGGCCACGCACGCTGCGGGACCCGGGGATGCAAGAAAATGGCGTTCAACTTAACTTCTGGCAGCGTCAACGTCAAACCGAGAAAGCGGCTGGCAAACGGCAAGTAGTTGTTGCCAAAAGAGTTAACCCTGACACGTCGTTGTCACAGGGACGCCGCGGCCGGGCCGGATTAAGCTCGCCAGGACCACCGGGAGGAAAACGCCGTGTCCGCACCCCGTATCCACATCGTCACGCTGGGCGTCAGCGACCTGGCGCGCTCGCGCCGGTTCTACGAGGCCTGGGGCTGGAAGGCCTCCTCGGCCAGCAACGACAACATCGTCTTTCTCAAGGGCGGCGCGGGCGTGCTGGCGCTGTACGGACGCGATGCGCTGGCCGAAGACGCGCTCGCCGAAGACCTGCCCACCGGCTTTGCCGCCATCACGCTCGCGCGCAACGCCAGCTCCAAGGACGAAGTGGATGCCTGGTTCGCCACGGCGCTCGCCGCCGGCGCACGCGAATTGAAGACACCGCAGGAGGCATTCTGGGGCGGCTACTCGGGCTATCTCGCCGATCCCGATGGCCACCTGTGGGAATTCGCGTTCAACCCGTACTTCGTGTTTGATGACCACGGCAACCTCGCCTTACCGGATTGAGACCTCATGACGACGAAAGCCAAGCCCAGCGGCCGCCTGCTGTATGCCCAGTCCGGCGGCGTCACCGCCGTCATCAATGCCACCGCCGCCGGCGTGATCGAGGCGGCGCGCGCCAAGGGCGTGCCGGTGTATGCAGGGCATAACGGCATCCTCGGCGCCTTGCGCGAGGAATTGATCGATACCAGCAAGGAAACCAAGGCGGCCATCGCAGCGCTTCGTCACACGCCCGGCGGCGCGTTCGGCTCTTGCCGCTACAAGCTCAAATCGCTGGAGACGAACCGCGCCGAGTACGAGCGCCTCATCGATGTCTTCCGTGCGCACGACATCCGCTGGTTCCTCTACAACGGCGGCAACGACTCGGCCGATACGGCGCTGAAGATCTCGCAGCTCGGCAAGGCGATGAATTACGACATCCGCTGCATTGGCGTGCCCAAGACGGTGGACAACGACCTGGCCGTCACCGACTGCTGCCCCGGCTTCGGCTCGGTGGCGAAATACATCGCCGTGTCCACGCTGGAGGCGAGCCTGGACGTGGCCTCGATGGCGGACACCTCGACCAAGGTCTTCATCCTCGAAGTGATGGGCCGCCATGCCGGCTGGATCGCCGCCGCGGCAGGTCTTGCCGGCGAAGGTGCGGATGCGCCGCCGCACATCATCCTGTTTCCGGAGCGTGCGTTCGACGAAGCCGCCTTCCTCGCCAAGGTCAAGGCCACGGTGGAACGCGTGGGCTGGTGCACGGTGGTGGCGTCGGAAGGCTTGCTCAATGCAGAGGGCCAGTTCCTCGCCGAGGCAGGCACGCGCGATGCGTTTGGCCACAGCCAGCTCGGTGGCGTGGCGCCCGTGCTGGCCGCGCTGGTCAAGGAAAAACTCGGCTACAAGTATCACTGGGCGCTGCCCGATTACCTGCAGCGCTCGGCGCGTCATCTCGCCTCGAAAACCGATGCCGAGCAGGCTTACGCCGTGGGCAAGGCCGCCGTCGAATACGCCCTGGCCGGCATGAATGCGGTGATGCCGGTGATCGTGCGCAGCAGCGACGCGCCGTATCGCTGGAAGATCGAACCGGCGCCGCTGTCCAAGATCGCCAATCGCGAAAAGAAAATGCCGGCGAACTTCATCACGCGCGACGGCTTTGGCATCACGGCAGCCGCACGCCGCTACCTTGGCCCGCTGATCCAGGGCGAAGCGCCGCCGCCGTATGGCAAGAACGGATTGCCGCAGTACGCAGCGCTAAAAAACACCATGGTGGCGCGCAAGCTCGAACCGTTCGGACGCTGATGATCAATGCAGAAAACGCTCCAGGCTCACGCGATAGTCCGCGTGATCCTGGACCGTGTTGTGCCCGGCATCGGCAATCACCTGCACGGTGGGCGGCTGCTTGAACGCTTTCAGCAAAGCCATGGTGCGTTCGGCAGGAATGATTTCATCCGCTTCGGCACGGATCACCAGCACGGGACAATGGATGTCGTTGACGTACTGCCAGGACTCGTAGCGATCACGCATCAGCGCGTTCACCGGCAGCCAGCCGAAGTAACCCGCTGCCACGCGCACCAGACTGTCGAATGGCGTGACCAGCACCAGGCGCTCCACCGGGCGGCGCGCCGCAAGCTGCACGGCCACGCCGCTGCCCAGGCTGCGCCCGATCACGGCGATGCTCGCCTGCTCACGCGCGACATGGTCGAACAAGGCCAGCGCATCGCTGACCAGTGCCTGCTCGGAGGGTGCCCCTCCGCTCTCCGCATAGCTGCGATAGGGAAGCAGATAGATCGTTCGATCCGGAAACCATCGCGCCAGTTCGTTGCGGGCATCCTCGATGCGCTCGCCGTTGCCGCCGAAATAGATCAAGGCCTTCGCACGCCCCGGGTTCATCACCCATCCGCGCAACCGAATGCCATCGTTGACCAGCTCGAAATCCGGCGGCTGCTGCACGCGCCAGCTCGCTTCCGGGTGATAGATCTGCTGGCGCTGCCCCAGGTACATGGCCAGGCAGATGCCGCCGTACAGCACGATCGCCAGCGCCACGAATACCAGCATCACTCGCAGGAACATCACGGCGTCTCCGGGCGGATTCTGTACGGCGATTCAGATCGATAAGCGCTGGCTGAAAGCTTGCACGACGCTTTCAAAAAAGCACGCCCGGCGTTCAGACGCAGATTTTTACGATGATTCTGCCCGATCCATCCAGCGCCTGTGGCGTTGGCGGGCATCCCAGGAGGATGCGATGAAGACCCTTTCCCGTGTACTGGTGGCCTTGGCCCTGCTTGCCGGCAGCGGCGCGGTGCTGGCCGATCCCTGGCACGACCACGATCGGGGACATGGCCATGATGATCGACACGATCGCGGCGATCGCTACGACAACCACGGCGGCCGCCATGATCGCGACGGCTGGCGCGAGCGCGATCGTCACGACGGCTGGAACCATCGCTACTACAGCGACCGCGGCTATTACGGCCGTCCGCATCGCTGGGAGCGCGGCTACCGCTATGACGGCCCGATGTACATCGTCAACGACTACCGCGGCTATCGCCTCGCCCCGCCGCCCTACGGTTATCGCTGGGTGCGCGACGACGGCAACTTCCTGCTGGTTTCGATCGGCGACAGCATGATCCTGGACATGGTCATACGCTGAGGCGTATCGCCGTCAAGGCGCCGCACGGTTGCCGACGCCGGCGGCGCTGGATGCCATGCGCAAGGCTTGCCGATTCCTGGCGAGCTCGGCCGATGTTCCTGCCCGCGCCGCCCAGGCTGGGTAGGCGGCCTGCCACAGGGCCAGCAGCGTTGGCGACAGAGCGGCTCCGGCACGCCAGGCCAGTTCGGCGTGCAGGCAACCCGCGCGGTGGTCTGCGGTGCGCAGCTGGCACTCCGCCAGCAACAGCTGTGACTGGGCATCGTCGTCCTCCGCGGCGATCTCCAGGCACTTGGCATACACCCGGCGGTCCTTCTCCTCGCCGAGCGCGAGCAGCGCCGTGAGCATGCAGCGCAAGGCATCCACGGTGAGCGTGGGCGCCGCGGTCAGCGGGCGGGCGAGATCGATGGCGCGCAGATAGAAACTCCGCGCACCGACCATATCCATGCCCTGAGCCTGGGTCAGCGCGACCCGGCACGCTTCCAGACGCAGGCTGTCGTCGCGGTCGACAAACGGTTGGAGCACCGTATCGGCCTGATCCAGCAGCGCGGCCCTTACCGGGTCACGCTCCAGACGCGCCCTGCCGAGCGCCACCTGCGCCGCCGCGCGGGCGTAACGCGGGCTCTCGCCATCGTCGGCCAACAGCCGGCGCAGCGCTCCCCTTGCCTCGGTATATCGCTCCAACGCCAGTGGTGCGCTCAGCGACTCGGCCATGGCGCAAAGCAGCCCGACCCAGGCGGCCAGCACCTCGGCCGTCGTTTCAGCCTCCATCGCGGGCAACCAGCGCGCGTGCAGTTCACGCAGGCGCAGACGCCGCTCGGTCGCGTTCTGGCAGCAGGCCATCAGCCAACGCCACTCGGTGGTCAGCAGCGCCGCCTTCCAGGCCGATGGTCCGCACGGTGTTTGCGCGCCCCTGGCCAGCAGCTGGCACGCCTCCTCGAGGCGCGCCGCCACGCGCTCGCGCGCCATCCCGCGCGGCGCGGCGTGCAGCACGCGCTGGAGTTGCCATGCGGCACCGGAATGAGGCCGGGCATCCTGTTGCATCGCCTCGCGAAGCACGCGTTCCGCCTCGCCCAACAGCTCCTCGTCGATGTCCGGACCGATCAGGGCACGCAAATAGCAGGCCTCGCCGAGCTTCTCGGCAGGCAAGTTGTCGTGATCGACATGCGTCACTTCACGCAAGATGCGAATGCTGGCGTCGAGCATGCCGGCGCGTACCGGCTCGTCGAGCTGATCCTGCGCATCGGCCAGCAAGCTGAGACCCACGGCCCGCCTGGTTTCCAGATCATCGGGGCGCTGGCGCAGAAAAGATTCGAGCGCGTCGAGCAGCTCGGCGGGAGCCACGTTTTCCAGTGTGGGCACCACGGGCGCTTGCGCGATGGGCGACATCGCCTCGCTGTTGCCTGCAACAGCCGCCTGCACGGACGACGTGCCGAGCGCCGACGTCGGCACGTCGTCGGCGTCGGTGTGATACAGGCGCGTCCATAGCGGCCATTCCACCGCGCCTGCGATCTTGAACGAGACGCCCGGCCCCTCGCCCATGTCGACGGCCGCGCGAATGATCGGCTCCTGCTCCCGCAGCGCTTCGCCAAGGGAACGCGTGGCGCACACGCCCCCAGGCGTGGAGAGCTGATTGAAGACCGCGTCCAGCGGCGAGGATGCTTCGGCGGATGCGGGCACGGCGTCATCGCCCGCGCTCACCGGTGCTGCTTCATCCACGGATGCGTGCACGGGCGCCAGCTCCATGTCCGGCGCGGGTGCGCCTTGCCAGGTCAGCGCCAGGAACGCGATGTCCTCATCGGACAGCCGGGGCAAGGCCAACCGACTCGCCCGTTGCCTTTTTCGCCGACGCGCCAGCACGAACAGCACACCCCCCAACAACACCAAGGCCAGCGCCGCCGCCCACAGATAACGCCATTCCAGCAGCCACATTGTCGAAACTTTTCCTGTCCGGTTATGCGTCCCGCCACAACACGAGGCCAGCGGCGCGCCCGCCGCCAGAAGCTTTTCCGAGCTGGACGGCGGTACGGGTGGCGCCATGGCGGTGCTTGCGGGGGGTTCCATCGACGAAGACTGCATGCCCCTGTCCGCGGGGATACCCTCCGGCGCTGACTTCCGCAGCGACAAACGAAGCGGCGAACCACGCGGCGGTGCCGCCGCACGCACGTCGCGCCCGCGCGCAAGGAACGTGGCGAGAGGCGGGACTGGCACCTCGGCCCCTTCATCGTCGGCGGCCGAGGACGGCAGCTGGACCACGGGAGGTGCAGGCTCCGGTAGCTCATACATGGGCTGCGGCGTCTTCACTCCCACACGATCAACCAGCGAACAGGCCACCAGCGCGGTGCACGCAAGCAGCGCCGCGCCGGTGGCCGCCGCCACGCGCCAGCTTGAGCGTCCGCGTGATGGTCCCCTCGCTGGCGGCGCGTGGCTCACGTTGCTCAGAGCTCGTTGAGGTGGACGAACTCTGCGGTGGCCTCCTGGTGGGTCGCGATCACGTTCTGACTGACCCAGCCCGGGAAGATGTTGTTGCTGCTGCCGGAGAAATTGCGTGCGCTGTACAGATAAGGCAGATGTGACCAGCAGCGGTAACCCATGGACTTCAAGGTGTTGATCTCTTCCGTGGCCAGATCGGTATTGGACAGGCGGAAATAGATGCTCGGACGCTGATTGCGCAGGGTGCTCTCGGCGCCGGCAAGCATCGGCAAGAGGCCGCCCGGACGATTGACCTTGATCAGGTGCAGCTTGGCGATGCGCAGGGCGTCCAGCGCCATCTGGCGACAGGTCTCCTCCGGCTGGTCATCGGTGGCGGCCAGGAACACCGAGGCACTGCGACTGTCGCCGAGCGCAGCATGCAGCGGATAGACATTGCCGATCTGGTTGAGCGCCAGCGTCGAGCACAACGCAATGTGCTCGAGGCGACGCGGCTCGACCACGTGCACCTGGCCGTTCGCGCCGACCAGCTGCGACAACCAAAGTGTCTGTGCGCCGTATTCGGCGCCGTATTCCAGCGCCACGTGGCCCTCGTCGAGCAGGGCGCCCAACGTATCCAGCTCCTGTTCGATCCACTCGCCATATTCGGCCAGCGAGCGCGCCATGGTGGCCTTGGAGTCCTGCGCCAGCACCAGGCCGTAGCGCGTCTGCCAGAACGACGGCTTGCCGCTGCGCTTGGCCTCGGAGCTGGCGACATGGGCCTGGACAGCCTGGGCTGCAGTCGTTTCGGTGATATCGGTGGCGGTCTGTTCTTCGTTCATGCGAATCTCTCAGGAGGTGAATGCGAGATGGGCCTGAAAGATGGCCTGGCGCTGGGACGTCGCATCCGAGCCAGTCCGCGTCGGTCGCGCAGCGACCGGAAGCTGGGCTGGCGGATGCCGCGACTCATGGAATCTTTCGGCGATACGTCACGCCATGAACACGCGGATGCGTCCCGACCAGTGCTCTCCAGGCGTGAGCCCATCACATTCACGCACCTTACCGAGACGAACTGACGGGACATGAAGGCCTGGACCAGGTTCATATGTGAGCCCAATCCGTCATCCATGTCGGAATTTCACGTGCAGGCAATCACCTGCGAACTTTCTTAGCGCTGCGCCGCACAACACGGAACGTCACGCCAATTGCCTATACTCCCCTGGACCGCCCGCAAGGGCGGCCGCCGTGTCGGGGAGCCGGTGGCGTCCTCGACGTTGGGTTTACCACTCATGGGGAGGCTCCGATGCTGCAGCAGTATGGCTTGTGGATCGTGCTGGCATGTGCGGTTCTGGCGATTCTTTATGGCGCACTGTCGGTGCGCTGGATCTTGGCGCAGTCGCCGGGCAACGCACGCATGCAAGAGATCGCCGCCGCGATCCAGGAAGGCGCGAAGGCATATCTCAATCGCCAGTACGCCACCATCGGCGCTGTTGGCATCGTGTTGTTCATCATCATCGGATTGGCCTTGGATTGGGGCACGGCGATCGGCTTTGCCATCGGCGCGGTGCTGTCCGGCGCCACCGGCTACATCGGCATGAACGTGTCGGTACGCGCCAACGTGCGCACCGCGGAAGCTGCGCGTCATGGCCTGGCCGCCGCGCTGAATGTCGCGTTTCGCGGCGGCGCCATCACCGGCATGCTGGTGGTGGGGCTGGCCCTGCTGGGCGTCACCGGCTACTACGTGCTGTTGGGCCGCATGGGCTACGAGACCATGCACGCGCTGCATGCGCTGATCGGCCTGGCGTTCGGCTCCTCGCTGATTTCCATCTTTGCGCGCCTGGGTGGCGGCATCTTCACCAAGGGCGCGGACGTCGGTGCCGACCTGGTGGGCAAAGTGGAAGCGGGTATTCCCGAGGATGACCCGCGCAATCCCGCCGTGATCGCCGACAACGTGGGCGACAACGTGGGCGACTGCGCCGGCATGGCAGCCGACCTGTTTGAAACCTACGCGGTGACGCTGATCGCCACCATGCTGCTTGGCGGCGTGATGGCCGAACAGACCGGCAGCAACGGCGTGCTGTTTCCGCTGGTGCTGGGTGGTGCATCCATCGTGGCGTCGGTGATCGGGACGTTCTTCGTGAAGGCGCGCAGCACCAAGATCATGAGTGCGCTGTATGCGGGCGTGGCGGTGTCGGCGATCTTGGCCGCGATTGCGTTCTGGCCCATCACCAGCCAGCTGATGGCCGACTCCGCCTACGGCGTGGGTCACCTCTACGGCTGCGCCTTGATCGGCCTGGTGCTGACCGGTGCGATGGTGGTGATCACCGAGTACTACACGGCGACCGAATACAAACCCGTGCAGCACATCGCGCAGTCATCGACCACGGGGCACGCGACCAACATCATCGCCGGCATCGGCGTGTCGATGAAGTCCACCGCCTTGCCGGTGCTGGCGGTGTGTGCGGCGATCTGGGGCGCGTATCAGTTGGCCGGGCTGTATGGCATCGCCATCGCCGCCACGGCGATGCTGAGCATGACCGGCATGATCGTGGCGCTGGATGCCTACGGTCCCATCACCGACAACGCCGGCGGCATCGCCGAAATGGCCGAGCTGCCGCCCGAAGTGCGCGGCGTCACCGATCCGCTCGATGCCGTGGGCAACACCACCAAGGCGGTGACCAAGGGCTATGCGATCGGTTCGGCCGGCCTGGCCGCGCTGGTGCTGTTTGCCGACTACACGCACAACCTCAACCAGCACCTCAACCTCACTGACTTCCGCTTCGACCTTTCCAATCCATACGTGATCATCGGCCTGCTGATCGGCGGCCTGATTCCGTATCTGTTCGCCGCGATGGCAATGGAAGCGGTGGGCCGTTCGGCCGGTGCGGTGGTGGAGGAAGTGCGCCGCCAGTTCCGCGAGATCAAGGGCATCATGGAAGGCACCACCCGCCCGGATTATTCGCGTGCGGTGGACATGCTCACGCGCTCGGCCATCAAGGAAATGCTGGTGCCGTCGCTGCTGCCCGTGCTGGTACCGGTGATCGTGGTGTTCGGCTTCAAGTGGCTGGGCGGCGCCGAGGCCGGCGCGCAGGCGTTGGGCGGCGTGCTGATCGGCACCATCGTGACCGGCCTGTTCGTGGCCATCTCCATGACCACCGGCGGCGGCGCCTGGGACAACGCGAAGAAGTACATCGAAGACAACCACTTCGGCGGCAAGGGCTCCGACGCGCACAAGGCCGCCGTCACCGGCGACACCGTCGGCGACCCGTACAAGGACACGGCGGGCCCTGCGGTGAATCCGCTGATCAAGATCATCAACATCGTGGCGCTGTTGCTGATTCCGCTGTTGTAACTCTGCTTGGCGTTGCAAGCCCACTCCTCGAAAGAGGGGTGGGCTTGGCTTCGAAGCGCTAAAGAGCGGATTGGGGAGCATTTCGCGAGCACCCGCCCCTCACCCCA
>NZ_JPLA01000055.1 GCF_001010355.1 Dyella japonica DSM 16301
ATGCTCAGGTCATCGACGAACAGATATGGCGTGCCTTGCTCCAGGTCGTGCAGGGTTTCGGCCAGTGGCTGCACATCGCAGCGCAGGGTGATGCTCACGGCCACTTTGCGATACGGCTCATCGGGCGCGGCTGGGGGATTGGTCACCGGCATNNTCGACCACGCGCTGCATCAGGCCGGCCGCGGCGGCGTTCGGATCATCTTCCGGCAGGAAGGCGTGACTGGCGGCCTGCCCTGCGCCCATCGCGGCAATGCGCTGTTGCAGTTGCGGCTTTTCGGCGATCGCGGCGGCGTAACGCGCATGCGTGTCGCGCAGGTCGTCCATCTCGGCGTGAATGGATTGCAGCGGCGCGACGAACCACCAGTGCAGCAGCGCGAAGTACGCGATGACCAGCCCCACCAGCAGCAACAGCACGGCAGCGATGCGGCTCTCGCGAGGATTGAGTGTGGTCAGCTTCATGGCGTGCTTCCTGCTGCGGCCGGCGCTTTTTGCTTGGCGTCGGAGGGCTTGCGCAGCTGCGCCACCATGAAGAAACGTTCCTTACCGGTGGATGGGTCCTTCTGTATCGATCCCTGGAAGGCTGGCTCAGCAAGCGATGCCGATCCCTTCAGCGCTTCCAGCAACGACGCTGCTTGCGTGCCCTGCCCCTGCATGCCGATCTGGCCGCCGTGATCGATACTCAGGCGCTCCAGCCAGGCATTCTGCGGAAGTCGCGCAGATAGATCCTGCAGGATCGACAAAGCCGTCGCGCCATTCCTTTTGCGTTGAGCCAGGAATCCCGTAGCGCCCGCGTGGTCCTGCAAGGTCTGACGCAAGGCACTAACGGCCTGTACCTCGGTCTTCATGCGATCTACTTCACCTCGCATGACATCCAGCGCGGATTCGCGGTTGTGTACCCACTGCAGCATGGAAAGGATGAGCAACAGAAGTGCACCGGCCATCAGGCCAAGATTCAGGCGAAACCGGCGATTGATGCGTCGTGGTTTGTCGCTGGCGGGTAGCAGGTTCACGCCAAGACGCGCGCCGTTGACGCCAATATCCATCGCATCCAGCACGACGCCGAGCTCGCGCAGTCTCGCCAACAGCGGATCGATCAGGGAACGCGGCACCGCCACCAGCTCGGTCTGCAACTGCGTACCGTTGGCTGTCACTGTGACCTGGCCGATATCATGGAAGACCTGCGCAGCACGAAACGGCGTCTGTCGATCGATCTCGAAGGCGGCCACCCGCTTCAATTGATCGCGTGCAGCTGCCGGAAAACTCATGTGGCGGCGCAAAACCCAAGCATCGGGGACGAGGAAGGCCAGGCGCAGCGCGTCCTGCGGCACGTTGGCGAGTGCCGCTCTGATCAACGCCTGTTGCTGCTCGATCAACAGCGCGTCGTTCCAGCGCGCCACTGGCGCCGAAGCATGCATGGCGCGTAGCTGCCACTCCCCATCCATCCATTCCATGGCATGCCACTCGATTCCGCTGGTGAATGCTTGCAACAACGGACGTGGCAACAGCGACGCCAACTCCCCCAGCCACCAACGCCACAGCGGTGTTGCCGGCGAGCGTTGCCAGAGCTGTGCCACCGCGGTGTGCCAGGCCTTTATGGAGGCATTCATTCGACAGCATCCTCTTGCCAGCGAAGCACGGAGTAGCTTGGACGACCCGGCAGATGTTCCAGTCGGATCGTGGCGCTGACACGTGAGATGGTGCCGTCGGGCGACGATGCCGATGCGACGATCGTTCGCACCGTGCCGCCGCGCGTGGGCCCCATGGGCATGCCATTGGGCAGCGCCGGCAGCGGCATCCTTGTATTCAAAGAGCCTCTCAGCGAGATAAATCGCGTGGCCGACGCCGTGTCCATGCCAGGCAGCGCTGCCAGCGCCAGCGTGGGTGCAAAAGCCGCCGCCGGTGTCTGGCGATGCGACCAGACGGTCAGCACTGGCGCAATTTTTCGGTACAGCGTGGGCGTCATCCCCAGCACCGACTGGATCTCGTCGGGCATATTGAACTGGCTATAGCGCGGGCCCTGCGTCAGGCCAGCCTGGGCATAGCGCTGTGTACCCTCTTCCCGATTGAAGGCGCCGGAAGGATCGCGCGATTCGCGCACGTTGTCCGCCAGTGTCGATGCTGCGACAGGATCAAGGCCTGCCGCGATAAACAGATTCTTCAGTACGGCGGGATCCGCCGCGTTGATATCGATCTTGCCCAGATCATCGACGATGCGGACATCGACCTGTTGCCCGTCGATGCTCATGCCATAAGGGCGACCGTCGCCCACCCATCGCCCGCCATTCTTGGTAGTGATTTCCGCGACGGCACGCATCACGCCCGCTTCGGCGAGATAGCGCAATTGCGCGCGCGTGGCCAGGTAGCGTGTCTGCGTCGCTTCCGTGTGCGCCAGCGTGGCGAAGCCGCCGAGCAGGATTGCCAGCAAGGTGCACGCCCATAGCACGACCAGCAAGGCGATGCCGTGCTCGCGATGCTTGAAGCGACCTGACCGACCTGCGGGCATCCTTGTCCTCCCGTGGGCACTCGACTTTACGTCGTGCAGAGAACCCAGCATTGCAGTGCAAGACGACATTTTTGTGCCATCAATATTGCGTTGCGTTGGGCAACAGCCGGGCCAGTGCGCGACTGTTCAGGGCTTCGGGGCTTTGGCGAATCGGCGTCTGCACCAGTAGCCAGGTCCTATCCTTGTCGCCGCGCGCCAGTTCCACGCTGACCAGGTCGGGCATGCGACCTGGGATATGCCATTGATCGCGCCATTTGCGGGGCGATTTGTCATCCGCGCGGCCGTAGTAGCGAAAGCGCCCCTGGCTGATGCCATCGGCCAGTGGCTCCGGAGTGAATCCGATGCCATGCGATGCGCCCGTCGGGCTCATGCCGTCGCTGCTCAGTTCGATCCGGAGCGTACCGTTGCCATCCTTGACCATCGCCAGGGTCTGCAATTGAGGGCCGTTGCGATCGAGATAGCCGGGCAAGGGACCCACAAACTGAAGGCGATGCTCGTCGCCTTCGAACACGATGGGCAGGCCCTTGCCATCCACTTTCCACGGAATGGCGCGAGCCTGAAGCAGGTCGTGGCGAATGAAGCGCTGGACGGAGCGGGCCTCGTCCACCTTCTCCATCGCACGCGAGCCGGCGCTGACCATATGCGTGGCAGTCCGTATGCCGGACAACACACCCACCAGCAGGATGCTGAGCAAGGCAAGCGCACTGAGCACTTCCAGCAGGCTGAAGCCGCGCGTGCGCTTCATCGCGTGCTCCGTGCGGAGGCTACGCCGTTGTCGATAGACCGTAGCGTGGTGTAGTGAATGACGTGCGGACGACGCTGCGAACCCCACTGCACGTCGAGATCGACGCGATAGAGGGTGAGCGGACTTCCCGCAGGCGGATCGTCGTCCTGCCAGGGAGCGACGCGCAGGTGCCAACGATAGTCCGTTCCAAAGTCGCCATCGCTTTCGCCGGCGACCAGCGGCTCGGCCACACCCAAGGCGTCCAGCTTCGCTTGTGCCCACATATCGGCCCGGCTGACCTGGCCCGATTGATCGGCGAGATGAAGTGAAGCGCCTGCCACGTGCAGCAGCGCGGCAAACGCAATCGCCAGCAGCAGGATGGCGGAGATCACCTCCAGCAGGCTGAAGCCGCGCGCATGCCGCTTCATCGCTTCGCACTCATGTCGGCCACACTGACCGCGCCAGTCAACCACGACACGTTCACGCGCCACTGGCGCCGTTCGCGCTGCAGCGTGATGTGGCCGCCGGTGGAGCTGCCATCAGGGAAGAAGCGGATGCGCCCGGTGTAACTGTTGACCTGGTCTTCCTTCGCGCTGGTGATGCCCAGCTTCATGCCCGAGGGCAGGCGCACGCTGGGGCCGTTGTCCGCGCGATAGGTGTTGTCGCGCGTATCCACATCGAAGGTATGTTCGTTGCCGTGCACGATGGCCTGCGTGCGCACGCCGCGCAGTGCAGCGGCCAGTTCACCGCTGGCGGCGTTGACGCGCGCACTGGCCAGTCCTTGCGTCACCGACACCGCGACGGCGGCCGCCGCGATGCCGATCAGCAGGATCACGGCGAGCATTTCGAGCAAGGTAAAGCCACGCGCCGCACGCGAAGTGCGGTGGATCAAAGTGCGTGGCGCTATCTCTCGCATGCTTACTGCCAGTTGCCCACGTCGGCGCTGTAGCCGTCGCCGCCGGGCTTGCCGTCCTGGCCGTAGAAGATCAGGTCGAACGCACCGTGATCGCCCGGCGCCTTGTAGCCAAACTCATGGCCCCACGGATCGTGCAGCTCCGACTCCTTCGCATACGGTCCCTGCCAGTTGCGCGCGTTGGCCGGTTTCACCATCAGGTCCTGCAGCTGCTGCGGCGGGGCGCCGTTGTCGAGCGCGTAGTTCTCGATCTTCTGGCTGAGCGTGGTGAG